>JAZKFQ010000048.1:0-108582 GCA_040386375.1 Pseudomonadota bacterium | reverse complement strand
ACCGCTTCCATCAGCGTTCATCGCAGGCGTTTCGTTCACGGCTTGTCAGTCCTCGTCGTGCGCCTGCCAGCCGGCCACCAGCTGCTGCTGCAGGTTGGGCGGCACGGCGGCGTGGTGCGACAGCGCCAGCGTGTAGCGGCCTTCGCCGCTGGTCATGGCGTTGAGCCGGGTCTGGTAGCCGGCCAGCTCGGCCAGCGGCGCCTGGCCGTTGATCACCACATCGCCCAGCGCCCCGGTCTGGGTGCCCGAGACCATGCCGCGCCGGGCCGACAAGTCGCCGGTGATGTCGCCCATGGCCGCCGCCGGCGCGCTGATCTGCAGGTCGACGATGGGTTCCAGCACGATGGCGCGGGCCTCGCGCATGGCCGCCAGGAAGGCCTTGCGCCCGGCGGTGACGAAGGCGATCTCCTTGCTGTCCACGCTGTGGTGCTTGCCGTCGAGCACGGTGACGCGCACGTCCACCACCGGGTGGCCCGAGATGGCGCCGGCGGCCATGGCCTCGCGCACGCCCTTTTCCACCGCCGGGATGTAGACGCCGGGGATGGTGCCGCCCTTGACCGCGTCCACGAACACGAAGCCCGCCCCCCGCGCCAGCGGCTCCACCCGCAGCAGCACCTCGCCGAACTGGCCGGCGCCGCCCGTCTGCTTCTTGTGGCGGTGGTGGCCCTCGGCCACGGTGGTCGCGGTCTCGCGGTAGGCGATGCGCGGTGGGCGGGTGTCGACCTCGAAGCGGTGCAGCTCGCGCAGCCGCTCCAGCAGCAGACGCAGGTGCAGATCACCCAGGCCGTAGACCACGGTCTCGTTGGTGCCGGCCAGGTGCGACACCTTCAGGCACACGTCCTCGTCCACCAGCTTGGCCAGGGTGTCCCACAGGCGCTGCTCGTCGCCGCGGCGCTTCGGGCTCAGCGCCAGGCCGTGCACCGGCTCGGGCAGGGGCAGCGGCGCCAGGTGGATGTGGTCGTCCTCGGCGGCGTCGTGCAGCACGGCGTCGAAGTGCAGCTCGTCCACCTTGGCGATGGCGCAGATGTCGCCCGGCAGGGCCAGCGCCACCTCGGTGTGGGCCTTGCCCTGCAGCCGGTAGAGATGGGCCACGCGGAAGGGCTTGCGGCCATCGCCCACATAGAGCATGGCGCCGGGCGTGATGCTGCCCTGGTGCACCCGCAGCACGCCCAGCTTGCCGATGTAGGGGTCCACCGTCACCTTGAACACATGGGCCAGCACGTGCAGGGCCGGGTCGGGGCTGGCCTGCATGGGCTGGGCGTCGGCGCCCTCGCCGCGCAGAAAGGCCGGCGGGTTGCCCTCACCCGGGTGTGGCAGCAGCTGGTGGATGACGTCGAGCAGGGCCTGCACGCCGGCGCCTGTGCGGGCCGAGACGAAGCACACCGGGATCAGGTGGCCCTCGCGCAGCGCCTGCTCCAGCGGGGCGTGCAACTCGCTGGCGTCCACGTCGCCGTCTTCCAGGTAGCGGTCGACGAAGGCGCCGTCCACCTCCACCACCTGCTCCACCAGGGCGCGGTGGGCGGCCTCCACCGGGCCGAAGTCGCTCTCGCCGGCGCGGTTGAAAAAGGCATCGACCACCTGCACCGGCCCGCCGCTGGCCGTGGTCTGGGGCAGGTTCAGCGGCAGGCATTCACGGCCGAAGGCGGCCTGGATCTGGGCCAGCACCGCGGCCAGGTCCACACCCGGTGCGTCGATGCGGTTGACCACCACCACCCGGTCCAGCCCACGTTCGGCTGCGTGCTGCATCATGCGCAGGGCCATGGGCTCGACGCCGGTGTTGGCGTTGATGACGACCACCGCCGTGTCCACCGCCTCCAGCGCGGGCAGGCTGTGGCCGATGAAATCCGGCGCCCCCGGGGTGTCGATCAGGTGGATGCGGCTGCCGCGCCAATGGCAGTGCAGCACGGCCGATTGCAGGGAATGCTGCAGGCGCCGGGCCAGCGGGTCGTGGTCGCCCACGGTGCTGCCGCGTTCCACGCTGCCGGCGCTGCCGATGGCGCCGCTGGCGGCGAGCAGGGCTTCTGCCAGGCTGGTCTTGCCGGCACCCGACGGGCCCACCAGGGCCAGTGTGCGGATGTCGGCGACCTGCACCGCGGTGTCGGCCGCCGCGGCGCCGTTGGCGCCTGGCTGGGGTTGTAGGCTGGGCATGGCGCGTCTCCTGGCCCTGTCGGGCGGTTGGGGCGCTCGCGGTGCAGGCCTGGCGCAGGGCGGGCGCGGTGGGAATGCCGGGTGTGCGGGTGAGCCTATGCCGCTTGCCGGGGCGGCGCAAGCGGCCGGATCCAGGCGGTGGCAGCGGGTTGGCGGCGGGTTGGCGGCGGATGTGCCGGCGCGAGCCGGGTAGAAACCCGCGGTGATATGGGGTTAATCAAACGTTTGATTGATTCGCTTAGACTGCCCGCCATGGTGCCCCCACCCCCCCGGTCCCCCAGCGCCAGCAGCGAGCCCGACCCCGCCCGCGCCCGCCTGCTGCGGGCAGGCCTGAGGCTGTTTGCGCAGCAGGGCTTTGCCACCACCACCACGCGCGAGCTGGCCCTGGCCGCCGGTGTCAACGTGGCCGCCATCAGCTACTACTTCGGCGACAAGGCCGGGCTGTACCGGGCGGTGTTCTTCGAGCCGCTGGCCGACATCGACGACGACATCACCGCCCTGGCCGCGGCGCCGCTGACGCTGGAGGACGCGCTGCGCGCCTACTACGCCCATTTCCTCAAGCCGCTGAGCGAAGGCGAGGACGGCCTGCAATGCGTGAAGCTGCGCATGCGCGAAATGATCGAGCCCACCGGCCTGTGGGACCAGAAGATCAACGAGGCCATCCGCCCGATGCACCAGGCCATGGTGGCCCGGCTCTGCCGCCACCTGGGCCTGGAGCAGCCCGACGACGACCTGCACCGCCTGGTGATCTGCCTGTCGGCCCTGGGTGTGCACCTGCACCTGGGCCGCGACGTGACCGACGCGGTGGCGCCCCAGCTCAACCAGGCCCCGGATGCCGCCGAGCGCTGGGCCGATTGCCTGCTGCGCCAGGGCCTGGCCATGGTGGCGCATGAGCAGCAGCGCCGCGCGGCGCTGGCACCGGCCTTGCCTGCATCCGGCGCCTGAGCTGCGCCCGCGCTGTCAACAAGCCTTCAGCAGCCCTGTGCCAAGATTCCCCCACACCCGTATGCCCTGACGCGCCAACAGCGCGTCCAGACCCCGGTCCACCACGCATCACCCATGCACCACGCCATGCCCATGCCCCCACATTCCCTGCGCGCCAGTGCGCTCCTCTGGCTGCCGCTGCTGGCGGCCCTGGCCGCCTGCAGCCCCAAGAGCGACGCGTCCAAGGGCGGTGGCGGCGGCGGTGGTGGTGGTGGCATGCCACCGGTCACCGTGGGCGTGGTGACGGTGCAGCCGACCGACGTGCCCCTGGTCACCGAGCTGCCCGGCCGGCTGGAAGCCTGGCGCACGGCCCAGGTGCGGGCGCGGGTGCCGGGCATCGTGGCGCGGCGGCTGTTCACCGAGGGCAGCGAGGTCAAGGCCGGCCAGCCGCTGTTCCAGCTCGACGACGCGGCCTACCGCGCCAGCCTGGCCAGCGCCGAGGCCGCTGTGGCGCGTGCCGATGCGGCCGTGGCCCAGGCCCAGGCCCAGTTGCAGCGCAACCAGCCGCTGGCCGAGGCCAAGGCCATCAGCGCCCAGGAGTTCCTGCAGACCCAGACCACGCTGAAGGCCGCCCAGGCCGATGCCGCCACCGCGCGTGCAGCGCTGCAGACCGCGCGCATCAACCTGGACTACGCCGCTGTCAAGGCCCCCATCGCCGGTCGCATCGGCCGCGCCCTGGTGACCGAAGGCGCGCTGGTGGGCCAGGGCGACGCCACCCAGCTGGCGCTGATCCAGCAGACCAGCACGCTCTACGTCAACTTCACCCAGAGCGCGGCCGAGGTGCTGCGCCTGCGCAAGGCGCTGGAGAGCGGCAAGCTGCAGCGCGCCTCCGGCAGCGGTGCCGCCGAGGTGCGGGTGGTGCTGGACGATGGCAGCGCCTATGCGCTGCCCGGCAAGCTGCTGTTCACCGACTCCGCGGTGGATGCCGCCACCGGCCAGGTGAGCCTGCGCGCCGAGCTGCCCAACCCCCAGGGCACGCTGCTGCCGGGCCTGTTCGTCAAGGTGCGCCTGGTGCAGGCCTCCAGCGCCCAGGCCATCAAGCTGCCGCAGCAGGCCGTCACCCGCGGGCCGGGTGGCGACAGCGTGCTGGTGGTGGGCGCCGACAACAAGCCCGCACCACGCGCCATCACCGTGGCCGCCAGCCAGGGCAGCGACTGGGTGGTCACCGGCGGCCTGGCCGCCGGCGACCGGGTGATCGTGGACGGGGTGCAGAAGATGATGATGGCGCCGGGCGCGCCGGTGAACCCCGTGCCCTGGTCGCCGCCGGGCAAGCCGGGGGCGCCGGCAGCCGCCGGCGCATCGGCAGCACCTGCACCTGCCGCGTCCGCAGCGGCACCTGCCGCCGCATCCGCCGCCAGCCGCTGACCGGGAGCACAGCACATGCTCTCGGGTTTTTTCATCGACCGGCCGATCTTTGCCTGGGTCATCGCGCTGTTCATCGCGGGGCTGGGCGGGGTGGCCATCACCAAGCTGCCGGTGGCGCAATACCCCACCGTGGCGCCACCGGCCATCGTCATCCAGGCCGCCTACCCCGGCGCCTCGGCCAAGGTGCTGGAAGACAGCGTGCTGTCGGTCATCGAGCAGGAGCTCAATGGCGCGCCCGGCATGATCTACATGGAGTCGGTGGCCCAGGCCAACGGCAGCGGTGCCATCACCGCCACCTTCGAGCCCGGCTCCAACATCGACCTGGCGCAGATCGAGGTGCAGAACCGCATCTCGCGCGCCACACCGCGCCTGCCGTCGGCGGTGGTGCAGCAGGGTGTGCGCATCGACAAGTCGCGCTCCAACTTCCTGCTGTTCGTCTCGCTCACCAGCAGCAACCCGGCCGACGATCCGGTGAGCCTGGGTGACTACGCCGCGCGCTACATCCAGCCCGAGCTGCAGCGCATCGCCGGCGTCGGCCAGGCCCAGCTGTTCGGCACCGAGCGCGCCATGCGCATCTGGCTGGACCCCGCCAAGCTGGTGGCCTTCGGCCTGCAGCCGGCCGACGTCAACAACGCGGTGCGGGCGCAGAACGCGCAAGTCTCGGCCGGCACCCTGGGTGAGCAGCCGGGTGTGCCCGGCCAGCCCATGAGCGCCACCGTGGTGGTCAACGGCCAGCTGGCCAATGCCGAGCAGTTCGGCGCCATCGTGCTGCGCGCCAATGCCGACGGCAGCAGCGTGCGCCTGCGCGATGTCGCCCGCATCGAGCTGGGCGCCCAGGGTTATGGCAGCTTCTCGCGCCTGAACGGCCAGCCCAGCGCCGGCATCGGCGTGCAGCTCTCGCCCACCGGCAATGCCCTGGCCACGGCCGACGCGGTGAAGGCCCGCATGGCCGAGCTGAAGGCCTTTTTCCCGGCGGGCATGGACTACAAGGTGCCCTACGACAGCAGCAAGTTCGTGCGCATCAGCATCGAGCAGGTGATCGTCACCCTGGCCGAGGCCGTGGCCCTGGTGTTCGTGGTGATGCTGGTCTTCCTGCAGAACCTGCGCTACACGCTGATCCCCACCATCGTGGTGCCGGTGGCCCTGCTGGGCACCTTCGGCATGCTGCTGGCCATGGGCTACAGCATCAACGTGCTCACCCTGTTCGGCATGGTGCTGGCCATCGGCATCCTGGTCGACGATGCCATCGTGGTGGTGGAGAACGTGGAGCGCCTGATGGCCGAGGAGGGCCTGAGCCCACGCGACGCCACCCGCAAGGCCATGGGCCAGATCACCGGCGCGGTGATCGGCATCACCGTGGTGCTGGTCAGCGTGTTCGTGCCGATGGCGTTTTTCGGCGGGGCGGTGGGCAGCATCTACCGGCAGTTCTCGCTGTCCATGGTGTCGGCCATCCTGTTCTCTGCCTTCCTGGCGCTGACGCTGACCCCGGCGCTGTGCGCCACCTTCCTGAAGCCGATCTCCAGCCATGCCGAGCGGCGCGGTTTCTTCGGCTGGTTCAACCGGGTGTTCAAGCGCACCGCCAAGGGCTACGAAGGCCAGGTGTCGCGCATGCTGCCCAAGGCCGGGCGCTGGATGCTGGTGTTCGGCGTCATCGTGGCCGTGGTGGGCTGGACCTATGTGCGCCTGCCCTCGTCCTTCCTGCCGAATGAAGACCAGGGCTACCTGATCGTCAACGTGCAGCTGCCGCCCGGCGCCACGGTGGAACGCACCACCGCGGTGATGCAGCAGGTCGAGGGCTTCTTCATGAAGCAGCCCGAGGTCGACCAGGTGGTGGCGGTGATCGGCTTCAGCTTCTCGGGCCAGGGCCAGAACTCCGGCCTGGTGTTCGTGCCGCTGAAGGATTGGAGCGAGCGCCAGGGCCCCGGCAACAGCGCGCAGGCACTGGCTGGCCGGGCCTTCGGCGCGATGATGGGCATCCGCGATGCCTTCGTCTTCCCGCTGAGCCCGCCGCCCATCCCCGAGCTGGGCACGGCCACCGGCTTCAACTTCCGCCTGCAGGACCGCGGTGGCCTGGGCCACGAGGCCTTGCTGGCCGCGCGCAACCAGCTGCTGGGCATGGCCGGCCAGAGCAAGGTGCTCTCCGGTGTGCGGCCTGACGGCCTGGAAGACGCACCCCAGCTGCAGCTGGACATCGACCGCGAGCGGGCCTATGCCCAGGGCGTGGGCTTCGAGAGCATCAATGCGGTGCTGAGCACGGCCCTGGGCTCGGCCTACATCAACGACTTCGCCAGCAGCGGCCGGCTGCAGCGGGTGGTGGTGCAGGCCGACGCACCGGCGCGCATGGTGCCCGAGGACCTGCTCAAGCTGCAGGTGCTCAACAGCCGTGGCCAGCTGGTGCCGCTGGCCAGCTTCGCCAGCACGCGCTGGATCAACGGTCCGATGCAGACCACGCGCTACAACGGCTACCCGGCGATGCGCCTGGCCGGCGACGTGGCGCCCGGGCGCAGCACCGGCGAGGCCATGGACGAGATGGAGCGCCTGGCCAAGCAGCTGCCCGCGGGCTTCGGCTTCGAGTGGACCGGCCAGTCGCGCGAGGAGAAGCTCTCCGGCTCGCAGGCCACCATCCTGCTCACCTTCTCGATGCTGGCGGTGTTCCTCTGCCTGGCGGCGCTGTACGAGAGCTGGGCCATCCCGGTGGCCGTGCTGCTGGTGGTGCCGCTGGGCGTGCTGGGTGCGCTGGCCGGTGTGTCGCTGCGCGACATGCCCAACGACGTGTACTTCAAGGTCGGCCTGATCACGGTGATCGGCCTGTCGGCCAAGAACGCCATCCTGATCATCGAGTTCGCGAAGGACCTGCAGGCCGAGGGCATGGGCCTGATCGAGGCCACGCTCACTGCCTGCCACCTGCGCTTCCGGCCCATCGTGATGACCTCGCTGGCCTTCATCCTGGGCGTGCTGCCGCTGGCCCTGGCCAGCGGTGCCGGCGCCAACAGCCAGCGTGCCATCGGCACCGGCGTGATGGGCGGCATGATCACCGCCACCGTGCTCGCGGTGTTCCTGGTGCCGGTGTTCTTCGTGGTGGTGCGCAGGCTGTTCCCGCACTCGGGTGGCGCGCCGCATGCCACCTCGATCTCGGCGCCCAAGCCACCGCCGCATGTGCCCTCGCATGTTCCGCCGCATGTGCCCCACACCCCTGGAGACCCGGCATGAGCCGCGCTGTGATGACCCCCCTGGCTGCCGCGCTGGTGCTGGCCGGCTGCGCCACGGCGCCCGACTGGACAGGCGCGCCGCCCGCCCAGGCCCTGCAGCAGGCCGACGTGCCGGCCCGGCTGCCGGCGGCAGCCGGCAGCAGCGACGACACCCCGGCCCTGCTGTGGAGCCAGGTGGTGCAGTCGCCGCGCCTGCGTGAATGGGTCACCCAGGCCCTGGCCCACAACCGCGATCTGCGTGTGGCCGCGGCCAATGTGCAGCGCGCCCGGGCCCAGTTCAGCGCCACCGATGCCAGCCGCCTGCCCACCGTGGGTGCCGGGCTCAACGCCAGCCGCGCGCCCAACAGCCAGGGTGAGCAGGCCAACAGCCTGACGGCCGGCGTGCAGCTGGCCAGCTGGGAGATCGATCTGTTCGGCCGCCTGGCCCAGCTCAGCGAGGCGGCGTTTGCGCAGTACCTGTCCACCGCCCAGGCCCAGCGCGCCGCCGAGCTGAGCGTGGTGGCCGCGGTGCTGCAGGGTGGCCTGGCACTGCAGGCCGACGACGAGCTGCTGCTGCTGGCACGCCAGACCCTGGCCAGCCGCGAGCAGACGCTCAAGCTGGTGCAGCTGCGGGAAGCCGCCGGCGCTGCCAGCCAGCTGGAGCTGCAGGCCCAGGTGGCGCTGGTGGCGCAGGCGCGGGCCACCGTGGCCCAGCTGGTGCGCCAGCAGGCCCAGGACGGCAATGCCCTGGCCCTGTTGGTGGGCCGGCCACTGGAGCCGGCCTCTGCCCAGTCCACCCAGCCCGCCGACGCCCGCCTGGCCGACGAGGCCTGGCTGAGCGAGGTGCCGGCCGGCCTGTCGTCGGCAGTGCTGCTGCGCCGGCCCGATGTGATGCAGGCCGAGTCGGCCCTGCGCGCGGCCGATGCCAACATCGCCGCGGCGCGGGCCGCCTTCCTGCCCAGCATCACCCTCACCGGCCAGGCGGGCCAGGCCTCGCCCCAGCTCTCGGGCCTGTTCCAGGGGGGCAACTTCGCCTACAGCATCGCCGCCGGCCTGGCGCTCACCATCTTCGACGGCGGCCGTCGCCAGGCCAACCTCGATGGCGCCCAGGCCAGCCGCGTGGCGGCCCAGGCCCAGTACGAGCGGGCCATCCAGTCGGCCTTCCGCGAGACCGCCGACGCGCTGGCCGGTGGTGCCACCTGGCGTGCCCAGCGCGAGGCCCTGGAGGCCCAGCGCAGCGCCGCCCGCGAGACCGCGCGCCTGACCACGCTGAAGGCCGAGCAGGGCGCGGCCAGCACGCTGGAGCTGCTGGAGGCCCAGCGCAGCCTGTTCGCGGCCGAGCAGGCGGTGCTGCAGGCGCGCCAGGGCGAGCTGAACAACCGCGTGGCGCTGTTCAAGGCGCTGGGCGCCTGAGGGCGGCTCAGCGCTCGCCCGGCAGGGGCAGCAGGCTGCCGCCATCGGCAGCGCGCGGGAACTGCAGCGCATAACAGCGGCTGAAGCCGGCGGGTGCCGGCTGCTCGGCAAAGCTGGCGCCGTGCATGGCCGCCACCTTGGCCACCACCTGGTGGCCCAGGCCCAGGCCCAGGCCCAGGGCCGCGCTGGCACCGGCTGCACCGGGTGCCGCCCCCGGCAGCGGCCCGTTGCACACCTGCACCAGGCCGGCAGCGGCGTCCAGCCGCAGCTCCACCAGGGTGGGGCCGCTGGAATGCGCCAGCGCGTTGTCCACCAGGTTGCCCAGGGCCAGGCCCAGCAGCAGGGCATGGCCGGGCAGGCTGAACGGCGCCGGCGCCACCAGGGCCAGGTCATGGCCACCGGCCAGCGCCACCTCGGCGCGCTCGGCCAGCACCTGCTGCGCCAGCGCGGCCAGGTCCACCGGCTGGGCGGCGTCGGCCAGGGCCGCGCGGCTGGCGCGGGCCAGGGCCAGCAGCTCGGTCAGCACCTGGCCGGCACGCAGCGCGTCCTGCTCCAGGTGGGCCAGTGCGGCGGTATGTTCGGCAGCGTTTGCGGCGGTCTGTGCGGCGCTGCCGGTCGCGGCATCGGCGGGCGCGGCTTCACGCAGGGCGCGCGCCTGCAGCACCAGGGCAGACAGCGGGGTGCGCAGCTCGTGCGCCAGTTCGCTGGCCAGGGCGCGCTCACGGTCCAGGGCCGCGTGGTAGCGCTGCACCAGGGTGTTGATGGCCGCCACCATGGTGCGGAACTCGGCTTCCGGGTGCGGGCTGTGCAGGCCCTGGCCCTGGTCCACCTGCAGCGCCTGCACGTCGTCGCTCAGGTCCTGCAGCGGCCGCAGCCCGCGCCGCAGGGCCAGGCCCAGGCCCAGCGCCAGGGCCGGCAGCAGCCACAGGCCGGGGGTGGCCACCTGGCTGGCGATGTCCCAGCCCAGCTCGGTGCGCTCGGCCTCGTTGACCAGCACCATCACGCGGCGGTCCGGCGTGCCGGCGGTCCAGCGCGCAAAGCTGCGCCAGGCCTGGGCCGGCTCGCCCAGCTGCAGCGTGGCAAAGCCTTCGTCCCGGGCAAAGGGCGGCAGCGGCGCGCTGCCCTGGTGCGCCAGCACCCGGCCGTCGGCATCCCACACCACCAGGCTGATGGCCTGCTGGTAGGCGTGCTGCAGCGGCACCCCGGTGGCGGCCGTGCGCGTGGGCGCTGCCGCCGCCGGCCACGGCCCCTGGTCGCCCAGGCGGGCCACGACGGCGGCCACGCTGGCCAGGTGGCCATCGACCAGCTCGTCGGTCTCGTGCCGGCCGCTCTGGTAACCGGCCACGATGAAGCTCAGCCACAGCAGGGCCAGGGCGCCCAGGCTCCAGGCCAGCAGATTGCCGAACAGCGTCCTGGGCTGGCGCATCAGGGCGGCCCGGCTGGCGCCGGGATGCAGTAACCCACACCGCGCAGCGTGCGGATCAGGCTCTCGCCCAGCTTTTTGCGCAGGTGGTGCACATGCACCTCGATGGCATTGCTTTCCAGCGCACCGTCCCAGTTGTAGAGGGCGGCCTCGATCTGGGTGCGCGACAGCACCCGCGGGCTGGCTTCCAGCAACAGCAGCAGCACCTGGAATTCGCGCCCCGACAGCAGCACCGGCTGGCCGGCCTGCCGCACGCTGCGCGCGGCCGGGTCCAGTTGCAGATCCCCATGCTGCAGCAGCGCCTGGCTGCGGCCGGCGGCGCGGCGGCGCAGGGCTCGCATGCGCGCCGCCAGCTCGTCGGGGTCGAAGGGCTTGGTGACGTAGTCGTCCGCGCCCTGGTCCAGCGCACCGATGCGCGCGGCCACCTGGTCGCGCGCGGTCATCACCAGCACAGGGGTGTGGGCGTCGGGCAGGGCGCCGGCCGGCGCGGCGCGCAGGCGCGCCAGCAGGCTGGCGCCGTCGCCGTCGGGCAGGCCCAGGTCCAGCAGCAGCAGGTCGAAGGGCTCGGCGCACAGTGCGGCCCAGCCCGCAGCCAGCGTGGCGGCGGTGTCCACCGCATGGCCCTGCCGGCCCAGGTGGGCCACCAGGCCCTCGGCAATGCGCCGGTCGTCTTCCAGCACCAGCACGCGCATCTCAGGGGCGCCCGGCCGGCTGCAGCCACGGGGCGCTTCTTCGGGGAATGCCAAACGACAGCACGCAGGAGATTGTCATCAACCCGGATTGTGCGGGCCGCCGCGGCAGGCATGCTGCGCGGCTTAATGTGCGCTTAAGCGCCTGCCCACATGCTCCTGGTTTCCATGCTGCCCTTGCGTCTGCCCGCCGTGGCGATGCCCATCTCCGTGCCGCCTCTGTCTCTTGCCCGGCCCCTGCCCTTGCCGGGCCGGATCCACCACCCGCTGCTGCGCACCCGGGTCTTGTCGACGCTGGGCCTGGCCCTGCTGATCCTGGCCTGGGAGGCCGCCGGCGGCGACCGCTGGCTGGCCGACATGGCCGGTGGTGCCAGCGGCTTTCCCTGGCGCCACCACTGGCTGCTGGACGACGTGGTGCACGGCGTCGGCCGCCTGGTGGCCTGGGCCGCCGCGCTGGCCCTGTGCCTGGGCGTGTGGTGGCCCCAAGCGGCGCTGCGCCGGCTGAGCCTGCCGCGCCGGCTGCAGCTGGCCGCGGGCGTGCTGCTGTCGGTGCTGCTGGTGGCCGTGCTGAAGGCGGCCAACCCGGCGGCCTGCCCCTGGAGCCTGTCGGCCTACGGCGGTGTGGCCCAGCCGGTGTCGCACTGGCTGTGGTGGGCCACGCCGCCGGGTGGGCGCGGTGGCTGTTTCCCGGCCGGCCATGCCAGCGCCGGCTTTGCCTTCCTCGGCGGCTACTTCGTCTTCCGGCCGCTGGCGCCGGCGCTGGCGCGGCGCTGGTTGCTGGTGGCGGTGGTGGCCGGGCTGGTGCTGGGCGTGTCGCAGCAGTGGCGCGGTGCGCATTTCATGAGCCACACGCTGTGGAGCGGCTGGCTGTGCTGGTGCCTGGCCTGGGCGCTGGACAGCCTGTGCCGGCGCCTGGACCGCACCCCCCAGCCCACGGTGGCCGGCCTGTGACGGCGCACCCGACGGCAGGCGGGCCGGGCCCGCTGCGCCTGGTGCTGGCCACCAGCGCGGCCATGGCCACCCTGGGCAACTGGCCGCTGTGGCAGGCGCTGGCCGACCTGGGCCTGCTGCGCAGCGCCCAGGGCTGGGGCCTGGCGCTGGCGCTGGCGGCAGTGGTGTTCGGTGCCCTGGTGGCGCTGCAAGGCCTGCTGGCCTGGCGCTTCACGCTCAAGCCGCTGGCCATCGTGCTGCTGCTGGCGGCGGCAGCCGGTGCGCACTTCATGCTGGCCTACCGCGTCGTCATCGATGCCACCATGCTGGTGAATGTGCTGCAGACCAACCCCCGCGAGGCGGTGGATCTGTTCAGCCCGCGCCTGGCCGCCGCCCTGCTGCTGGGCGGTGTGCTGCCCGCCTGGCTGGTGTGGCGCACGCCGGTGCAGCATGCCCGCTGGCCGCGCCAGCTGGGGCGCAATGTCCTGGCCACGCTGCTGGGCCTGGCGCTGGTGGTGGTGGCGGTGCTGGCCAGCTTCCAGACGCTGTCATCGACCATGCGCAACCACAAGCAGCTGCGCTACCTGTTGAACCCGCTGAGTGCGGTGTATGCCCTGGGCCTGCTGGCCAGCGAACCGCTGCGCCGGGATGAGCGGGTGCTGCTGCCGCTGGGCACCGATGCCCGCCTGGGCCCCGGCCATGCCGCCGGCAAGCCGCCGCTGCTGCTGCTGGTGCTGGGCGAGACGGCGCGAGCGGCCAACTTCTCGCTCAATGGCTATGACCGCCCCACCAACCCCGAACTGGCGGCGCTGGCCCGCACCCAGCCGGTGATCAGCTGGCGCAACGCCTGGAGCTGCGGCACCAACACCGCGGCCTCGGTGCCCTGCATGTTCTCGCACCTGGGGCGCGAGGGCTTCAGCAGCCGCGATGCCAACCACGAGAACCTGCTGGACGTGGCCCAGCGCGCCGGCCTGGCCGTGCTGTGGCTGGACAACCAGGCGGGCTGCAAGGGCGTGTGTGCCCGCGTGCCCACGGTGGAGACCAGTGCGCTGAAACACCCCACGCTGTGCGCCGACGGCGAATGCTGGGACCCGGTCATGCTGGACGGCCTGGATGCACGCATCGCCGCCTTGCCGGCCGAACGGCGTGCCAGGGGTGTGCTGCTGGTGATGCACCAGATGGGCAGCCATGGCCCGGCCTACTTCAAGCGGGTGCCACCGGCCTTCAAGCGCTTCCTGCCCGAGTGCAGCAGCAATGCGCTGCAGGACTGCAGCCCGGAACAGCTGCGCAATGCCTACGACAACACCATCGCCTACACCGACCACTTCCTGGCCCAGGCCATCGCCTGGCTGCAGCAGCGCCAGGCCAGCCACCAGACGGCCCTGGTCTATGTGTCGGACCACGGTGAATCCCTGGGCGAGAACAACCTCTACCTGCACGGCCTGCCCTATGCCCTGGCGCCCGACCTGCAGAAGCGTGTGCCCTGGATCACCTGGCTGAGCGCCGGCTTCGCGCAGCAGCAGCGGCTGGATCCGGCCTGCCTGCAGGGCCGGTCGGATGCCGCGGTCTCGCACGACAACCTGTTCCATTCGGTGCTGGGCCTGCTGGAGGTGCAGACCAGCGTCTACCAGGCCGGCCTGGACGCCTACGCCGGCTGCCGCGGGCGCTGACCCGGACACCCTCGACCGGACACCGCGCCGCTCAGTGGCGCGCACCCGCTCAACGGGGCCGCACCAGCGGCCCGGCGCTGCCGGTACCGTGGTGGTCGGCGGGGTCGGCTGGCTGCACCACCAGCCGGCCGCGGCCGGCGTCCTTGGCCTGGTAGAGCGCTGCATCGGCACGCTGCAGCAGCTGCTCCAGCTCGTCGGCGGCTTCGTCGTCGCTGTCGACCAGGATGCTCAGCCCGGTGCTGAAGTCCAGGTTGAAGCCCAGCGCCGGGCCCAGCTTGGCAGCCAGCGCTGCCCGCAGCCGGGCATCGAAGGCCATGCCGGCGCCAGCGCCGCTGCGGGCCAGCAGCACGCAGAACTCCTCGCCGCCCCAGCGGCCGGCCAGGTCACCCGGGCGCAGCGTGCTCTGCAGCGCCTCGGCCACCAGGCACAGCGCGCGGTCGCCGGCGGCATGGCCGTGCTGGTCGTTGATGGCCTTGAAGCGGTCCAGGTCGATCAGCAGCAGGCACAGCGCATCCCCATGGCGGCGGGCCTGGGCGATCAGGGCGTCGGCGGCCTGCTGCAGCGCGCGGCGGTTGAGCAGGCCGGTCAGGCTGTCGGTGCGGGCCTGGGTGTGCAGCGCACGCTCGGCCTCCTCCCGCCAGGCCACCAGCACGCCCACGGCATTCAGCACCACGGTGAGGTTGCTCAGCAGGATGGCCGCCAGGTTGACCGGGTGCGGCGTGCGCAGCGTGGGGTAGAGCTCGGTGTAGAGCGCACCCAGCACACCCCGCCAGCCGGTGACCAGGGCCACCGCGCCCAGGCTGGTGGCCATGATCAGGCGCCAGCGCCAGCTGGCCTGGGGTGCCGGCCACAGCACGGCCACGCTGATGGTGGCCATCTGCAGCGCCAGGCCGGCATTGGACCAGCCGACCCGGAACGCATAGTGCTGGAAGCCGATGGCATAGCCCAGCGGCATGGCCAGGGCCAGGGCCCACACCAGGGCACCACCCGGGCGCTTGCCCAGCCAGCCCTGCATGGACTGCCACAGCATGGCCAGGCCCAACGACAGGCCGACCATGGCCACCACCGACAGCAGGGGTTCGCGCCACTGCGGCGACAGCACCAGGCAGGTCCAGCCCAGGGTCTGCGCCACCAGGGCACCTTGCGCCCAGCGTGCGGCCTGGCTGACATGCCAGCCCATGATGGTGGGAATGGCGATCGACAGCGCGATCATGTTGATCATCATCACGATCAGCAGCGACTGCACGTCCAGTGTCATGGCGCGGGAATGGGTGTCAGGGGCAGGGCGGGTGCTGCTGCACCCGCAGGGGCTATTGGAAGGCCACTTCGGCAAAGCTGCGCAGCTTGCGGCTGTGCAACTGGTCGAGCCGCTGGCGGCGCAACAGTTCAATCGCGCGCATGCCGATGCGCAGGTGCTGGTCCACCCGCTCGCGGTAGAAGGCGTTGGCCATGCCGGGCAGCTTGATCTCGCCGTGCAGCGGCTTGTCGCTGACGCACAGCAGGGTGCCGTAGGGCACGCGGAAGCGGAAGCCGTTGGCGGCGATGGTGGCGCTCTCCATGTCCAGCGCCACCGCGCGGCTCTGGCTGAAGCGCCGCTCCGGGCCCGGGTGCGGCAGCAGCTCCCAGTTGCGGTTGTCGGTGCTGGCCACGGTGCCGGTGCGCAGGATCTTCTTCAGCTCGAAGCCCTCCAGCCGGGTGACGTCGGCCACCGCACGTTCCAGCGCCTGCTGCACCTCGGCCAGGGCCGGGATCGGCACCCACAGCGGCAGTTCCTCGTCCAGCACATGGTCTTCACGCACATAGCCGTGGGCCAGCACGTAGTCGCCCAGCTCCTGCGTGTTGCGCAGGCCGGCGCAGTGGCCCAGCATCAGCCAGGCATGCGGGCGCAGCACGGCGATGTGGTCGCTGATGTTCTTGGCGTTGGCCGGCCCCACGCCGATGTTGACCATGGTGATGCCCGAGCCGTCGGCGCGCACCAGGTGGTAGGCCGGCATCTGCGGCAGGCGGGGCAGCGGGGCCCCGAAGGCGTCGTCGGGGTGGGCTGCCGTGCCGGCACGGCGGGTGACCACGTTGCCCGGCTCGACGAAGGCGATGTAGTCGTCGCTCTCGGCCGCATGCTTGGGCCAGTTGCCCAGCAGGCCGCCCTGGCCCAGCGGCTTGGCCATCATCTCGTGGCCCAGGCGCACGAACTCGTCGATGTAGAACTGGTAGTTGGTGAAGAGCACGAAGTTCTGGAAGTGCTCGGGCGAGGTGCCGGTGTAGTGGCGCAGCCGGTGCAGCGAGTAGTCCACCCGCGGCGCGGTGAACAGCGCCAGCGGCTGCGCTTCACGCGGGCCCACCTCGTGCGTGCCGTTGGCGATGCCGTCGTCCATGGCCGCCAGGTCGGGCAGGTCGAACACGTCGCGCATCAGCTGGCGGCGCCCTGGGCTCATCGTGCCTTCCACATGGTCGTGCAGGGCGAAGCTGAAGTGGATGGGGATGGGCTGCTTGCTCATGCCCACCTCGATCGGCCCGCCATGGTTGCGCAGCAGCAGGTCGAACTGCTCGCGGTAGTAGTTGGCGAACAGGTCGGGCCGGGTCAGCGTGGTCTCGTAGACGCCCGGGCCGGCCACGAAGCCATAGCTCAGGCGGGAATCGGCACGGGCCACGGTGTCGGTGCGCACCCGCACGAAGGGGTAGCAGGCGCGGATGCGGCCCGGCGCATTGCTGCCTGCCACGAAATCCTGCAGGCTCTGCCGCAGGTGGTTGATGCCGCTGCTGTAGATGGTGGCCGCGTGGGCCAGGGCGGCTTCAGCGTCGGTGAAGCTCTGGGTGACGATGAGGGTGGGGGCTGTCATGGCCGATTCTCCTCCATTGAAGATCACCGTCCGAACCCAGCGCAAGCCGCGGAACCGGCTGCGCCGGGCCGCCGGGTTGGCCCCCTTGAGGGGGAAGCGCCGCAGGCGCTTCGGGGGTGGGCCAGCTCATCCGCCGCTGGCGTTGGGGTCGCGCCAGGCGCGCTCGAAGGGCAGGCGCCAGGCATGGGGCGCGATCAGCTGGTGGATGCTCTTCGGCCCCCAGCTGCCGGCCGGGTACAGGCGCACCGGCGGCGGGTTCTCCAGCAGCGCGGTCGACACTTGCCACAGCCGCTCGATGCCCTCGGCGGTGTTGAACAAGGTGTGGTCGCCCCGCATCGCGTCCAGGATCAGGCGCTCGTAGGCCTCCAGCACGTCGCCGATCAGGCCGGTGTCGTGCATCGCGAACTGCAGGCTCAGCTTGTCCAGCCGCATGCCGGGGCCGGGGCGCTTGCCGTAGAAGCTCAGGCTCATCTTGCTGGCGTCGGCCAGGTCGAAGGTGAGGTGGTCGGGCCCCTGGGCGCCCACGCCCGAGCCGGGTGGGAACATGCTCTTGGGCGGCTCGCGGAAGGCGATGCTGATGATGCGCTGGCCCTCGGCCATCTGCTTGCCGGTGCGCAGGAAGAAGGGCACACCGGCCCAGCGCCAGTTGTCGATGAAGCACTTCAGCGCGATGAAGGTCTCGGTCTCGCTCTCCGGGTCCACACCCGGCTCCTGCCGGTAGCCGTTGTACTGGCCACGCACCACGTCGGCCGGTGCCACCGGCAGCATGCTGCGGAAGACCTTGTTCTTCTCCTCGCTGATGGGCTGCGGCTCCAGCGCGGTGGGCGGCTCCATGGCCATGAAGGCCAGGATCTGGAACAAGTGGGTCACCACCATGTCGCGGTAGGCGCCGGTCTGCTCGTAGAAGGCGCTGCGCTGGCCCAGGCCCAGGGTTTCGGGCACGTCGATCTGCACATGGTCGATGAAGTTGCGGTTCCAGATCGGCTCGAACAGGCCGTTGGCGAAGCGGAAGGCCAGGATGTTCTGCGCCGGCTCCTTGCCCAGGAAATGGTCGATGCGGAAGATCTGGTCTTCGCTGAACACTGCGTGCAGCTGGCGGTTCAGGTGCACCGCGCTGGCCAGGTCGGTGCCGAAGGGCTTTTCCATCACGATGCGGGCCCGCTCCACCAGGCCGGCCTCGCCCAGCAGGCGCACCGCCGACAAGGCCGCGCTGGGCGGCACGCTCAGGTAGTGCAGGCGCCGGCACTCGGCGCCGAAGCTGGCCTCGGCGGCGTGCACCGCGGCTTTCAGCGCGGCGGCGCCGGCCGACAGCGGCACATAGTCCAGGTTCTGGGCAAAGGCGTCCCAGTCCGCGTCGGTGATCTGGCGGGCGAAGAACTGGTCGAGTGCGCTGCGGGCGACCTGGCGGAAACCCGCCAGGTCGATGTCGTCCAGCGAGACGCCGATCACCCGGCATTGCGGGATGAAGCCGGCGGTGGCCAGGTGGTACAGGCCAGGCAGCAGCTTGCGCCGTGCCAAGTCACCGGTGGCGCCGAACAGCACCACCACCTGCGGGAAACGCGGGCCCACGCCGGGCGGGATCTTGGCCATCGGAAGCTCCTGGCAGCACAGCACCCGGTCGAGGCGCCGGGTGCCATGCTGCCAAGCAAGCTTCGGACCTCAGGCCGGCGCCACAGGGCGCCGGCCTGGTCTCACTCGGCGCTCTGGCGCCGCTTCTGCCAGGCCAGCAGTTCGCCCACGAAGCCGCGGCGGAAGCCGATCACGCACAGCACGAAGATCGCGCCGATGATCACCGTCACCCAGGAGCCCACCCGGTCGGCCAGGTAGTTCTGCAGGCCGATGATGGTGAAGGCGCCGATCACCGGGCCGGCAAAGGTGCCCATGCCGCCCAGCAGGGTCATCAGCACCACCTCGCCCGACAGCGACCAGTGCGCATCACTGAGCGTGGCAAAGCCCAGCACCAGGGTCTTGAGCGAGCCCGCCAGGCCGGCGATGGTGGTCGACAGCACAAAGGCCAGCAGCTTGTACTTGTCGACGTCGTAGCCCAGGGAGATGGCGCGGGGCTCGTTCTCGCGGATGGCCTTGAGCACCTGGCCGTAGGGCGAATGCACGATGCGGATCACGCCCAGGAACACGGCCACGAAGATGGCCAGCACCACGTAGTACATGGTCACGTCGCTCAGCAGCGGCAGCACGCCGAACAGCGTGCCACGCGCCACGCCCTGCAGGCCGTCTTCACCGCCGGTGAACGGCGCCTGCAGCCAGACGAAGAACACCATCTGGGCCATGGCCAGCGTGATCATCGCGAAGTAGATGCCCTGGCGGCGGATGGCGATCAGCCCCACCACCAGGCCGATCAGCCCGGCGCCCAGGGTGCCCACCAGCACACCCAGTTCGGGCGAGAAGCCGGCTTCCTTGACCAGCCAGCCGGTGAAATAGGCCGCAGCGCCCAGGTAGGCCGCATGGCCGAAGGACAGCAGGCCGGTGAAGCCCAGCAGCAGGTTGAAGGCCACCGCGAAGATGGCGAAGCACAGCGCCTTCATCATGAAGACGGGGTACAGCCCGATGAAGGGGGCGGCCAGCAGCACGGCCAGCACGGCCGCCCACGCCCAGCGGGCCCAGGTCTGGCTGCGGTTGTCGCTCGTGGTGCTCATCTCAGTGCTCTTTCCCAAACAGACCTGCAGGCCGGATCATCAGCACGATCGCCATGATCACGAACACCACGATGCTCGACGCCTCGGGGTAGAACACCTTGGTCAGGCCTTCGACCAGGCCCAGCACCAGGCCGGTGAGGATGGAGCCCATGATCGAGCCCATGCCGCCGATCACCACCACCGCAAACACCACGATGATCAGGTTGCTGCCCATCAGCGGCGTGAGCTGGATCACCGGCGCCGCCAGCACGCCGGCCATGGCGGCCAGGCCGGCCCCGGCGCCATAGGTCAGCATCACCATCAGCGGCACGTTGACACCGAAGGCCTGCACCAGCTTGGGGTTCTCGGTGCCCGCGCGCAGGTAGGAGCCCAGGCGGGTGCGCTCGATCAGGTACCAGGTGGCGATGCAGATCGCCAGCGAGGCGAAGATCACGAAGCCGCGGTAGTTGGGCAGCACCATGAAGCCCAGGTTGGTGGCGCCCTGCAGCACATCGGGCACGGCGTACTGCTGGCCCGACACGCCGAACTGGTCGCGGAAGATGCCCTCTGCGATCAGCGCCAGGCCGAAGGTCAGCAGCAGGCCGTAGATCGGGTCGATGTTGTACAGGTGCTTGAGCAGGGTGCGCTCGATCAGCACCCCCAGCGCGCCCACCACCAGGGGCGCGATCACCAGCGCCCCCCAGAAGCCGATGCCCAGCTTCTCGGTGAGCCCGAAGGCCACGTAGGCGCCGATCATGTACAGCGCGCCATGGGCAAAGTTGACGATGCCCAGCAGGCCGAAGATCACCGCCAGGCCCAGGCTGAGCATGGCATAGAACGAGCCGTTGACCAGGCCCAGCAGCAGCTGGCCCAGGAAGGCCTGCAGGGGGATGCCAAATATTTCCATCATTTACCCGAGTAGGTCGCAGCCCTCACCAAGCGGCCGCCGCGGAACCGGCTTCGCCGGGCCGCTGGGGGCGCCCCCTTGAGGGGGAGCGCCGAAGGCGCTTCGGGGGTGGGTTATTTCCACAGAGCGCACTTGGATTCCGCCTTCGTCGTGAAGGCGTCTTCACCCTTGATCACCTGGGCCACGTTGTAGTAGTCCCAGGGCTCGACCGACTTGTCCGGTGCCTTCACCTGCATCAGGTACATGTCATGCACCATGCGGCCGTCCTCGCGGATGTAGCCGCCCTTGGCGAAGACGTCATTCACCTTGGTCTTGCGCATGTGGGCCAGCACCTTGTCGGCGTCGTCGCTGCCGGTGGCCTTCACCGCCAGCAGGTAGTTCAGCGCCACCGAGTAGTCGGCCGCCTGGATGGAGCTGGGCATGCGCTTCATCTTGTCGAAGAACTTGCGGCTCCAGGCGCGGGTCTCGGCGTCGCGGTTCCAGTACCAGCTGTCGGTCAGGTACATGCCCTGCGTGGTCTTCAGGCCCAGGGCGTGGATGTCGTTGATGAACATCAGCAGGCCGGCCAGCTTCATGGTCTTGGTGATGCCGAACTCGTTGGCCGCCTTGATGGTGTTGACGGTGTCACCACCCGCATTGGCCATGCCCAGGATCTGGGCCTTGCTGCTCTGCGCCTGCAGCAGGAAGCTGGAGAAATCGCTGGCCGACAGCGGGTGGCGCACCGAGCCCACCACCGTGCCGCCATTGGCCTTGACCACGGCGCTGGTGTCGTTCTGCAGCGCGGTGCCGAAGGCGTAGTCGGCCGTCAGGAAGAACCAGGTCTTGCCGCCGCCCTTGACCACCGCACCGCCCGTGCCCTTGGCCAGGGCCACGGTGTCGTAGGCCCAGTGCACGGTGTAGGGGCTGCACTGCTCGTTGGTCAGCGCCGAGGTGGCCGGGCCCACCGCCAGGAAGACCTTCTTCTTCTCGCGGGCGATGGCCGACATGGCCAGGCCGGTGGACGAAGTGGTGCCGCCCACCAGCATGTCCACACCCTGGGTGTCGAACCACTCACGCGCCTTGGCGGCGGCCACGTCGGCCTTGTTCTGGTGGTCGGCGTAGAGCACCTCGATCTTCTTGCCGTTGATGGCGCCGCCCAGTTCGGCCACGGCCATCTTCATCGCCTCGACACCACCCTGGCCGTCGATGTCGGAATACAGGCCCGACATGTCGGTGATGATGCCGATCTTGATGGTGTCGCCCGAGATCTGGGCCTGGGCGGTGGTGGCGGCGCCGAACAGCGCGGCGGTGGCCAGCGCGCAGGCGGTGGTGATGGTCTTCAGCTTCATGGCAGTCTCCGTGGGGCAGGGGTGTTTCAAGCGGGGCAAAGAGCGGGGGAAGGGGTGCTCACACACCCAGGTATTCATGCAGGCTGTCCAGGCGCGCCGGCAGCTCGGCCTGGCTGAACTGCTGGATCACCTGGCCGTGCTCCATCACCAGGAAGCGGTCGGCCAGTGGGGCGGCAAAGCGGAAGTTCTGCTCCACCATCACGATGGTGTAGCCCTGCTTGCGCAGCGCCAGCACCATCTCGGCGAGCTTCTGCACGATCACCGGGGCCAGGCCCTCGGAGATCTCGTCGAGCAGCAGCAGGCGCGCGCCGGTGCGCAGGATGCGCGCCACCGCCAGCATCTGCTGCTCACCACCCGACAGGCGTGTGCCCTGGCTGCTGGCGCGTTCCTTGAGGTTGGGGAACATGGCATAGATCTGGTCGATCGACATGCCACCCTCGGCCAGCTGCGGCGGCAGCATCAGGTTCTCTTCGGCCGACAGGCTGGAGAAGATGCCCCGCTCTTCCGGGCAGTAGCCGATGCCCATGCGCGCAATGCGGTGGGTGGCCATGCCGATGGTCTCCTGGCCACGCACCTGGATCGAGCCCTTGCGGCTGCCGATCAGGCCCATGATGGCGCGCAGCGTGCTGGTGCGCCCGGCCCCGTTGCGGCCCAGCAGGGTGACGACCTCGCCCTCGTCGACGTGGAAATCCACGCCGTGCAGCACATGCGATTCGCCATACCAGCCATGCAGGCCCTTGACTTCGAGGAAGCGTTTCGCAGCCATCAGTGCGCGCCTTTCAGTTCGACGTTGGCGCTGCCCATGTAGGCCTCGATCACGGCCGGGTTCTTCGACACCTGCTCGTAGCTGCCCTCGGCCAGCGTGGCGCCACGCTGCAGCACGGTGATGGTGTCGGCGATGCTGGCCACCACGCTCATGTTGTGTTCCACCATCAGCACGGTGCGGTTGGCGGCCACCTTCTTGATCAGCTGGCGGATGCGGTCCACGTCTTCCAGGCCCATGCCCTGGGTGGGCTCGTCCAGCAGCATCAGCGTGGGGTTCATGGCCAGGGTGGTGGCGATCTCCAGCGCACGCTTGCGGCCGTAGCTCAGCTCCACCGCGGTGAGGGCGGCGTACTTCTCCAGGTCCACCTCGCGCAGCAGGTCCATGGCCTGGCCATTGAGCTGGTCCAGCACCTTCTCGCTGCGCCAGAACTGGAAGCTGTTGTTCAGCGTGCGCTGCAGCGCCACGCGCACGTTCTCCAGCACCGTGAGGTGGGGGAACACCGAGGAGATCTGGAACGAGCGGATCACGCCGCGCCGGGCGATGTGGGCCGAGGTCTCGTTGGTGATGTCGTGGCCGTCGAACAGGATCTGGCCCGAGGTGGGGATCAGGAACTTGGTCAGCAGGTTGAAGCAGGTGGTCTTGCCCGCGCCGTTGGGGCCGATCAGCGCATGGATACTGCCGCGCCTGACCTGCAGGTCGACCTTGCTGACGGCCACGAAGCCCTTGAACTCCTTGGTCAGAGCCCGGGTTTCGAGGATGTAGGGGTTGCTCATGTGGGGGGAGTTTTCCAACCGGATCGTTGCGCCAACATGCCGGCGGCAGGCCTGGAACGGGCGAGAGCATAGCGGCATCTGGTGGCGGGTTTTGTCAGGCGGCGTTCAGGCTGCCATGCCGCCCCCTGACCGGGGGCGAACTAGGTCTCTCCAGCAAGGGTTTGCACCAGGTCCAGCAGCACATTCGCCCCCTGCACCAGGTCGGCAGCACAGGTGTTTTCCCGCGGGTTGTGGCTGATGCCGCCGATGCTGGGCACGAACACCATGGCCGCCGGGCAGACCCGGGCCATCATCTGCGCGTCGTGGCCGGCACCCGATGTCATGCGCCGGCTGCGCACCCCACGCGCGGCAGCGCTGGCCTCGATCAAACGCACCAGGCGCTGGTCGAACTGCACCGGCGCCGAGCGTGCCAGCCGGCGGCTGCTGATCTGCACGCCCTGTTCCGCCGCCAGCGCCTGCACATAGGTGGCCAGTTCCTGCTCGGCACGCTGCAGCAGGCGGTCGTCGGTGTTGCGCAGGTCCACCGTCAGCCGGGCATGGGCCGGGATCACGTTGACCAGGTTGGGCTGCAGCGTGGTCAGGCCCACGGTGGCCACCTGGGCACCCCCGTGGCGCAGCGCCAGCGACCGCACGAACACCGTGATGGCCGCGGCGGCATGGCCGGCGTCGCGGCGCAGGTGCATGGGCGTGGTGCCGGCATGGTTGGACTGGCCGCTGATGCTGAATTCCTGCCAGGAGATGCCCTGCAGATCGGCCACCGCGCCGATCTGCAGGCCCTCGGCCTCCAGCACCGGTCCCTGCTCGATGTGCAGCTCGACGAAGGCATGCGGCACGCTGGCGCCGCAGGGCAGGTCACCGGCATAGCCGATGCGCCGCAGCTCGTCGCCCAGGCGCAGGCCGTCGCTGTCGCGGCTGTCCAGCGCCTGCTGCAGCGGCAGGCCGCCGGCTGCCACCAGCGAGCCCATCATGTCGGGCTGGAAGCGCACACCCTCCTCGTTGGTGAAGGCGGCCACGGCGATGGGCCGTTCGGTGGTGATGCCACGCTGGTCGAGCCAGCGCACCAGCTCCAGCCCGGCCAGCACGCCGTAGTTGCCGTCGTAGCGGCCGCCGGTGGCCACGCTGTCGATGTGCGAGCCGGTCATCACCGGCGCCAGGTCGGCGCGCCGGCCGGGGCGGGTGCCGATGATGTTGCCGATCTGGTCCACCTGCACCGCCATGCCCAGCTGCCGCATCCAGGCCACCAGCTGGTCGCGGCCCTGGCGGTCGGCATCGGTGAGCGCAATGCGGCAGATGCCACCACCCTCGGTGGCACCGATGGCGGCATGGGCGTCGATGCGCTGCATCAGCCCGGCCCGGGGGATGCAGCCGCCATCCAGCCAGGCCCGCTGGGCCGCCAGCACCGCTTCGGCGGGGCGGCCGACGATGCCGGCGTACACGCCCGGCGCGGTGGCGCCCTCGGTGTTGATCAGCAGCACACGGGCCTGGCCATCCAGGCCGATGGCGGCGCGCCAGTCGGCCTGCGCCGCCAGCAGCTGCAGCCCGGCCAGGCCGGCCACACCCGACTCGCCGGCGACGATGGGCATGTCGCCATGGCGGCCGTCGGCCAGCAGGCGCATCGCGTCTTCGGCCTGCGCGTCGGCCACGGTCATGAAGGCATCCACCGCGGGCTGCAGAAAGCGCCAGGCCAGCGGCGACACCTCGCCACAGGCCAGGCCGGCCATCACCGAGTCCACCGTGCCGCTGGCCTGCGCCAGCCGGCCTTGCAGGGCACTCTGCAGCAAACAATCCGCCTGCGTGGGCTCGACCACGATGCAGCAGGGCCTTGCGGCGCCGTAGCGCTCCCACAAGTGGCTGACGATGCCCGCCGCCAGCCCACCCACGCCGCCTTGCAGCAGCACATGGGTCCAGGGGCAGGCGCTGGGGTCGGGGGCGTTGTCCAGCAGTTCGTCGGCCAGCACACCGTAGCCCTGCATCACGTCGCGTGGCACCTCCTCATAGCCTGCATAAGACGTGTCCGACACCACCTCCCAGCCATGGGCGGCGGCCAGGCGCGCCGCCTCGGCCACCGAATCGTCGTAGTTGCCGGCAATGCGCCGGATCTCGGCGCCGAAGGCGGCGATGGCGGCTTCGCGCTCGGCGCTGACCTGGGCATGCAGCACGATCACGCAGCGGCAGCCCAGGCTCTGCGCGGCGGCGGCCAGCGCGCGGCCGTGGTTGCCGTCGGTGGCGCTGATGGCGACCAAGCCCTGCAGCGCCGCCGCATGCCGGCCGGCGAACAGGTCGGCCGCCGTCCAGCCTGCGTCGGGCCGGCGGCGCTGCACCAGTGCCACCAGCGCGTTGGGCGCGCCCAGGGCCTTGAAGCTGCCCAGGCCGGCGCGGGTGGATTCGTCCTTCACCGTGAGGCCGGCGATGCCCAGTGCCGCCGCCAGGCCGGGCAGCTGCCAGGCCGGCGTGGCCCGGGGCGACAGCAACGGCCAGGCGGCCAGGCGCGCCCGTGCGGCGCGGCCGGCGGCCAGGTTCAGCACCGCCCGCAGGGCGCTGTCGTACGGCCGGCGGGCGGCCTGAGGGTTGGCGAAGAACATGTCAGGCCTGCTGCGGCAAGCGGGTGCGCACCAGCTCGGCAAACCAGCGTGCGCCCACCGGCAGGATCCGGTCGTTGAAGTCATAACCCGCGTTGTGCAGGGGCACGGCGCCGGCCTCGTCGCCCGCGCCGTTGCCGATGAAGACGAAGGCGCCGGGGATGGTCTGCAGGAAGCGGCCGAAGTCCTCCGAGATCATCATCGGTGGCGCCTGCGCATCCACCCGCTCGGCGCCCACCACCGCCTGCGCTGCCTGCACCGCCACCGGCACGCACTGCGGCCAGTTCACCGTGGGCGCGAACTCATGCGTGTAGCGGACCTCGCAGCGGGCACCATGGGCCTGGCAGATGCCCTCGCACAGCCTGCGCATGCGGGTCTCCAGCAGCGCCTGGACCTCGGGCGCATAACTTCGGGTGTCGCCCTTGATCAGCACCTCGCTCGGGATGGCGTTGCGGATGCCGTCGGTGATGAACTCGGTGCAGGACAGCACCGCCGCCTGCTGCGGGTCGACCGAGCGGGCCACGATGGTCTGCAGCGCCAGCACGATCTCGGCGCCGATGACCAGCGGGTCGATGGCCATCTGCGGCCGCGCCGCATGGCCACCACGGCCGGTGATGCGGATCTCGAAGTTGTCTTCGCTGGCCATGATGCCGCCCACCCGGGTGGCGATGTGTCCGGCGGGCAGGCCTGGGATGTTGTGGGCGCCGTAGATCTCGTCCATGGGAAAGCGTTCGAGCAGGCCGTCGGCCAGCATCGCGGCGGCACCGCGGCCATGCTCCTCGGCGGGCTGAAAGATGAAGCGGACGGTGCCATCGAAGTCACGCCGCCGGCTCAGCAGCTGTGCTGCGCCCAGCAGCATGGCCATGTGGCCGTCGTGGCCGCAGGCATGCATGCAGCCCGGGTTGGCCGAGGCATGGGCGCGGCCGGGTGCGTGTTCGGCCATGGCCAGGGCGTCCATGTCGGCACGCAGGCCGATCACACCACGGCCGCTGCCCACTGTCAGGCTGGCCACCAGGCCGGTGCCGCCGATGCCGCTGTGCACCTGCAGCCCCAGCAACTGCAGCAGTTGCGCCACACGCGCGGCGGTGCGCTGCTCGTGGAACCCGGTCTCCGGGAACTGGTGGAAATCATGGCGCCAGCGCACCCAGCCGGCTTCCAGCGTGGTCTCGTCCTGCGTGGTGTCCATGCGCTGCGCATCCAGGGTGGTCATGGGCCGGATTGTTGGCGCATCCGCCCCGGCTGCGCACGGCCTGGCACCAGCAGGCCCTCGCCCCCTGCATCAGGGCAGGGGGCGGCCCTCGGCGGCGATGGCCTGCTGCACCTGGTCGGCCATGGCCCGGGCCGCGTCGGTCTGCTGCGCGTGCAGGCCACGCACCGTGCCCAGCCGGTCGGCCAGGGCCTCGTCCTGGCTGGCCTTGCACTTGCCCTCCAGCCGGTCGATGGGGATCTCGATGCCGACGATGGCGCCCAGCATCTGGTCGATGAAGGCGGGCGGCGCGTCGTCCACGCGCCAGGGTGCGGGGCGGCCCGCCTCCTGCGCAGCGGTCAGCCGCTGCAGCATGTCCAGCAACCAGCTGCGGTCGTGCACGGCGCGTGCCACGCCATGGGCATGGGCCACCACATAGTTCCAGGTGGGCACCACCCGGCCGTGCGCGGCCTTGCCGGGGTACCAGGCCGGTGTGATGTAGGCCTGCGGCCCCTGGAACACCACCACCGACGGCCGGCCCGGCCGCAGCGCGCGCCACACGCCATTGGCCCGGGCCACATGCCCGACCAGGCTGCCCAACGGCCCGCGGCTGGGGACCAGCACGAAGGGCAGGTGGTTGGCGACCAGGCCGTCGTCGCCCTGGCAGACCCAGGCACCCAGCGGGTGGGTGGCCAGCAATGCCTGCAGGGCCGCGGGGTCGTCGAGCCGGTGTTGTGGATGCAGGTACACGGGAAGCGGGCTCAGTGCCCGGCCAGCACATGCCGCAGCAGCAGCGCTGCCAGCAGCCACATGGTCAGGCCGATCAGGCCGTCCAGCAGCTGCCAGGCCCGGGGCCGGGCGAACCAGGGTGCCAGCCAGCGTGCACCCACGCCCAGCATGCCGAACCAGAGCAGGCTGGCGCTGCTGGCCCCGGCGATGAACCAGCCACGCAGCGCCGCCGGTTGCTGGGCGCCGATGCTGCCCACCAGCAGCACCGTGTCGAGGTAGACATGCGGGTTGAGCAGGGTGAAGGCGGCGGCCTGGGCCAGCGCGGCGCCGCGCCCCAGGCCCGCACCGCCGGGCGCGGCGTGCAGTGGCTGCGGCTGCCGCGCCCGGCGCAGCGCGCGCCAGCCATAGGCCGCGAGGAAGGCCGCGCCGACCAGGGCCAGCGCATCCGCCAGGCCGGGATGCCGGCCCAGCGCCTGGGCCATGCCCAGCACACCCGCGGCGATCAGCACGGCATCGGCCAGCGCGCAGAACAGCACCACGCTGCCCACATGCTCACGGCGCAGGCCTTGGCGCAGCACGAAGGCGTTCTGCGCGCCGATGGCCACGATCAGGCCCAGGCTCAGGGCCAGGCCCTGGCTGAACGCCGGGAAGGCCGTGGTGAGGATGGGCGATGGCATGGGGCGCCAGCTTGCCAGCCGCCGAGGATGAAGACAAACTAAGTCTTCTACAGCCAAGTTAGCAAAACTGAATCCATGCTGGACTATGCGGCACTCTCCGCCCTGGCGGCTGTCCTCCGGGAGGGCAGCTTCGAGCGTGCGGCGCTGGCGCTGCATGTGACCCCGTCGGCCGTGTCGCAGCGCATCCGCCTGCTGGAGGAGCGGGCGGGCTGTGCCCTGGTGGTGCGCGCCCAGCCCTGCCGCGCCACCGAGGCCGGCCGCCGCCTGTGCCAGCATGTGGACCGGGTGCGCCTGCTGGAACAGGAGTTGCACGGTGTGCTGCCGGCGCTGGCGCCGCAGGGCGCGGCCCGGGTGGCCCTGCCCGTCGCGGTGAATGCCGACAGCCTGGCCACCTGGTTTGCGCCGGCCCTGGCCGGTTTTGCGGCAGACGCGCCGGTGCTGGTGGATCTGGCGGTGGACGACCAGGACCACACCGCCGCCTGGCTGGCCAGCGGCACGGTGCTGGCCGCCGTGACCGGCAGTGCACGCCCGGCGGCCGGCTGCAACAGCCTGCCCCTGGGTGCCATGCGCTACACCGCAGCGGCCAGCCCGGCCTTCGTGGCGCGCCACTTCGCGGCCGGCGTGGGGGCCGGCAGCCTGGCGCTGGCGCCCAGCCTGGTGTTCAGCACCAAGGACGATCTGCAGGCCCGCTGGGTGCGGCGCCTGTGCCACCGCCATGTGGACCTGCCGCGCCACACCCTGCCATCACCCCAGGCCTTTGTCACCGCCGGCCTGGCCGGCATGGGCTGGGGCCTGCAGCCCCAGGCCTTGATCGCCGGCCACCTGGCCGATGGCA
Organism: Pseudomonadota bacterium; assembly: GCA_040386375.1. Lineage (GTDB taxonomy): Bacteria > Pseudomonadota > Gammaproteobacteria > Burkholderiales > Burkholderiaceae_C > Pseudaquabacterium. The sequence goes on along the minus strand of JAZKFQ010000048.1, from coordinate 79,522 downwards.
GCCTGGTGGAACTGCTGCCCGGCGCCACGCTGGACGTGCCGCTGTACTGGCAGCATGCGCGTGCGGCCTCGGCCCTGCTCGATGGCCTGGGCCGGGTGGTGCTGGCCGCTGCCCGGCAGGCCCTGTTGCCACCCTGAGCAGTGGCGGCCTGGCCGCGCTGGGCCGCCATGTCAGGTCAGGTCACGTCACGCCCGTCAGCCACACTGGCCCACATAACCACAGGCGGTGCAGAACTCGCAGCCGTCCTTGTGGATCAGGGTGTGGTTGCCGCATTCGGGGCAGGCCTTGCCGGCCATGGTGGCCAGGTTCACCGGGGCGGCGATGGCGCTGCCCTCGGCCGCGGCCGCCGGCCTGGCCTGCGGCGCGGCCAGGATGCCCATGGCCTGCACCGGCACACCTTGTTCATCAAGCACACCCAGCATGGCATAGCGGTGGATCACCAGGCGGGCGATGTAGGCCACGGTGCTGGGCCAGGTCTGCTGGCGGCGCTCACCGGGAACAGGCGCCATGAAATGGCCCAGCGGCTCGCCCACGTTCAGCAGCTTGCGCAGCTTCATGCCGATCCAGGCCGGGTCCATCACCCGCATGTCCAGGCTCAGCAGGCGGGCCAGGCCGTCCAAGGCCCGCGGGTAGTTGCCCGAGAAGCCGATGGCGCAGGGGCGGTTCACCGTGCCACCGTCAGGCCCTGGCAGGGCCACCTCCTTCAGCGTGACGGTGAAGCTCTCGCCGGTGGCGTGGTTGTCCACGTCCACCGCCCAGGCCAGGGTGCCGGCGGTGCCGGTGCGGGGCTCGTCCTTGCTGAACATGGCGTCCAGCACCGGCGTGGGCCCACCTTCCTGCAGCGCGCCCAGCTGCTCGCAGCGCCAGCGGATCACGGCGGCGGTGGCGGCCACCACGCCGGGGAACAAGCGCTTCTCGCCGGCGGGCGGGAAGGGCATCTCGAAGGCGCGCTCCTCGGCCACCGTGGCCAGGGCGTCGAGCTTCAGGCGCAGCCAGGCGGCGTCATTCGCCCGCATGTCCATCGACAAGGTCTTGGCCAGGGCGCCGATGCCACGTGGCTGCTCGGCGCCGTTGACCCAGACCTCGAACGGCAGGTTCTGCGCAAACAGGCCCAGGCCGGGGCCGGCTTCGGCCGGCAGCTCGCCCACGAACAGCGAGAAGTCGCCATGCGGGTGCTGGATCAGGTAGCTCCAGGCCGGGTTGCCGCCGGGCAGGTCGGGCCGGCTGGGCCAGCGCAGGCTGGCCAGCACCGGGGCGGGCAGGCGGTCCAGGCGCAGGCGCTGGTTGGCGCCGGGATGGGCGATGTCCACCGGCTGCAGCGGCGCGGGCTGCGGCGCAGATGCCGTTGCTTGCGCGGGTGGTGCGTCCACGCTCAGCACCGAGCCCAGCACGCTGTTGGGCCGGTAGGTGGCCAGGCCCTTCAGCCCCGATTGCCAGGCCTGCAGGTACAGGCCCTGGAAGTCTTCATACGGATAGTCGGCCGGCACGTTCACCGTCTTGCTGATGGACGTGTCGATGTACGGGGCGACGGCGGCCACCATGGCCGCGTGGGCCTCGGCGCTCATCTCCAGCGCGGTGACGAAGGCGGCGGTGAGCGGCGCATCGGCGCCTTTCAGGTGGCGGTACAGCCGCCAGGCGTGGTCTTCCACCGCGTAGTGCTTGAAGCTGTTGTCGGGTTCACGCTTCTTGCGGGTGTAGCTCCAGCTGAAGGCCGGCTCGATGCCGTTGCTGGCGTTGTCGGCAAAGGCCAGGCTGATGGTGCCGGTGGGGGCGATGGACAGCAGATGGCTGTTGCGCAGGCCCTGGGCGCGGATCTTGTCCTTCAGTGCGGGTGGCAGGCGTGAAGCGAAGGCGCCACGCGACAGGTAGAGGTCGGCATTGAACAGCGGGAAGGCACCACGCTCGGCGGCCAGGTCGGCGCTGGCGCCGTAGGCGGCATCGCGCATGGTGGCCGAGATGCGGGCCGCCATGGCGCGGGCGGCGGGCGTGTCGTAGCGCTGGCCCAGCATCACCAGCGCATCCCCCAGGCCGGTGAAACCCAGGCCCACCCGCCGCTTGGCACGCGCCTCGGCCTGCTGCTGGGGCAGCGGCCAGACGGTGACATCGAGCACGTTGTCCAGCATGCGCGTGGCCACCGCACACACCTGCGCAAAACCGGCATCGTCGAAATCGGCATCGGGCTCGAAGGGCCGCTGCACGAAGTGGGTGAGGTCCACGCTGCCCAGGCAGCAGCAGCCGTAGGGAGGAAGTGGCTGCTCGGCGCAGTTGTGCACCACCAGGCCATTGGCGTCGAAGGCGTGGATGTCTTCAACCGTCACGTCGAACACCGGCTCGGTGCCATCGGCGCACAGTGATTCAACCGTGGCGGTGAAGCGCTCACGGTTCAGTTGCCGGTGGTAGCCGGCCAGCAGTTCCTCCAGGCGGCTGGCCTTGGCCTGATCTTCAAAGCCGATGCGATCGGCAAACACCGCGAGGTTGTCGCCCGTGATCACCAGCTCATGCACGGCCTGTTGCGGATAGTCACGCACGCCACCACGGCCATTGGGCAGCAGCGCGACACCGGCCGGCCGCCGGTTGCGGTAGAGGGTGGCCACCACACCCAGGCGCAGCAGCATGCGCTGCGCCGCTTGCAAGACGCCCAGATCCACCTGGGTCAGCCGCACACTGACCCCCTTGTCCTGGTTGCCTTGCACCGACCCATCGGCGTCGAACAGGCCACGCAAGGCGCCGCGGCAAAAGTCGGAAGACCCAGCCTCGATCGCTGGTGTGATGGTCTTGTGACCTGGCGCCATGCCCAGCCCCAGTGCCAGCTGCCGCAGCGCGGCCGAGGCCAGACGGAACTCTCCCCGGCCCTCCACGGCCCGCTGCCAACCGCGGAAATCGGCCCGGTGCCGCATGCCCATGGCGGCCGTCTCGGCCGCCTGCATGATGCCGCTGGCGCTGTGTGCCACGGCATGCGGCGCGCCGCCCACGGCACGCAGTTCAGGCGCCCAGGCCGAGAGCACCGCCTTGTCGGCCTTCAGCGTGCCATCGCCGATCAGCAGGCCGATCAGGTAGCCCTCGGCCTCGGTGTGTGCACCCTCCCAGCCCTGCATGGCGCGGTGGTCATGCAGCATGAGTTCATCCCCGGGCTGCAGATCACCCGCCGGCACCCAGCTGCTTTCAACCAGGTAGCGTGTCTTGCGTGTGACGCGGCGCACCGGGTGGTCAGCCGTCAGCCGCAGCGTGTGCCCTTCCCGGGTGGACAGCTTGAACACCGGCTTGCTGCCGGTGGCGAAGAAGCCCGCTGACTCTGTGCGGTAGGGCTTGCCATCGACCATGGCCACAAAAGGCTGGCCGATCAGCGTCTGCACCTGGCGCGCACCGTCGCTGGTCATCACCCAGGCATCGGCCGTCACACACGGGTTGGTCGCCGCAATCGTCTCGCAGTAGCCCAGGTTGTTGTCGTGGTTGATGCGGTCCAGGAACAGCACGCCCGGCTCGGCATGGTCGTAGGTGCTGCGCATGATCATGTCCCACAGCGTGCGGGCGCGCTGGCTGCGGTAGACCCACAGGCCGTCGGCACGCCGGCGTGCGCCCGCCGCCTTCAGCGTGGGGCTGGGTGTGGCCTTGTGCACCAGGTCGAACTCGGCATCGTCCTGCACCGCCTGCATGAAGGCATCGGTGATGCCCACCGAGATGTTGAAGTTGCGCAGGTCGCCGCTGTCCTTGGCGCGGATGAAGGCCTCCACGTCGGGGTGGTCGCAGCGCAGCACCGCCATCTGCGCACCACGCCGGCTGCCGGCCGATTCCACCGTCTCGCAGCTGCGGTCGAACACCCGCATGTAGCTCACAGGGCCCGAGGCGCTGCTCTGCGTGGGCGCCACCCAGGCGCCGGCCGGGCGGATGCGCGAAAAATCGTAGCCCACACCGCCGCCGCGGCGCATGGTCTCGGCGGCCTCGGTCAGCGCGGTGTAGATGCCGGCAAAACCCTCTTCGGGCTGGGAGATGGAATCGCCCACCGGCTGCACGAAGCAGTTGATCAGCGTGGCCGCCAGCGGCGTGCCGGCCGCCGAGTTGATGCGCCCGGCCGGCACGAAGCCACGCCGCTGCGCGTCCAGGAATTTCGCCTCCCAGCCGGCGCGCTGCTCGGGCGCCTCGGCCTCGGCCAGGGCCCGGGCCACACGCCGGCGCACGTCGTCGAGCGTGGCCTCGTCGCCCTTGGCGTATTTCTCGGCCAGCACCTCGGCGCTGATGGCCTGCGGCGGCAGGTTGGCGCGGCTGGGGGCGGCGGCCGCCGGGGTGGATGCGGCGGCACGGGCACGTGCGCGGGTGGGGATGGAATCGCTCATCGGGGTGGCTTTCAGGTCTTGGCCTGCGGGCAGGCCCGCCAGTGTGGGGCAGTGGGCTGGCCGGGGCTTGATGCGCCGCAAGCAGCGCGTGAGCTGAAGGTTTATACAGTATTCTCGGCCCGCCGGGCAGCGCCCCGGATCACCCCTGTTGCCACCTTTTGAGGGCTTGACATGGCCGCCCTGGCCACCCCGCCGTCCAGTTCCCCCGCCACCACCCCACCGCCCTGGCTGGCCGATCTCAACCCCCAGCAACTGGCCGCCGTGCAGCATGGTGATGCCCCGCTGCTGGTGCTGGCCGGCGCCGGCACCGGCAAGACGGCCACACTGGCGGCGCGGGTGGCGGCCCTGGTGCTGGCCGGGGTGGATCCGCAGCGGCTGTTGCTGCTCAGTTTTTCGCGCCGTGCGGCGCAGCAGATGGCCCAGCGCGCCGGCCTGCGCCTGCACCAGGCGCTGGGCCTGCGTGCCACCCAGCCCGCGCCGGTGCTGGCCTGGGCCGGCACCTTCCACACCATCGGTGCGCGCCTGTTGCGGGCCTACGCCGCCCGCATCGGCCTGCCCGAACAGTTCAGCATCATCGACCGCGGCGACGCCCAGGACCTGATGGCCCTGCAGCGCCAGGCCCTGGGCCTGGCGGCCAGCCGTGCGCGCTTTCCCCTGGCCGACACCTGCCTGGCGATCTGCAGCCGCACCCTCAACCGCCAGGCGCCGCTGGCCGATGTGCTGGCCGAGGATTTCGCCTGGTGCAGCGCCTGGCAGGCCGAGCTGAAGGCGCTGTTCCGCGCCTATGCCGCGGCCAAGGCCGCCCAGCAGGTGCTGGACTACGACGACCTGCTGCTGGCCTGGCACCAGATGCTGGACGACAGCGCCATCGCCGCGCAGCTGGGCGCACGCTTCGACGCGGTGCTGGTCGACGAATACCAGGACACCAACCGCCTGCAGGCCGCCATCCTGCAGCGCATCAAGCCCGGCGGGCGCGGGCTCACGGTGGTGGGCGACGACGCCCAGAGCATCTACCGCTTCCGCGCCGCCGAGGTGGGCAACATCCTGGGCTTCGGCCAGCAGTTCGGCCCGCACAGCCACACCGTGCGGCTGGAGCGCAACTACCGCAGCAGCCAGCCCATCCTGGACGCCAGCAATGCGGTGATCAACCTGGCGGCCGAGGCCCATGCCAAGGCCTTGTGGACCAGCCGCACGGCCGGCCCGCGCCCGCAGCTGCTGACGGTGGCCGACGAACTGGCCCAGGCCCGGCGCGTGGCCGACGGCGTGCTGGCCCGGCGCGAGGAGGGTGTGCTGCTGAAGCAGCAGGCCGTGCTGTTCCGCACCGGCAGCCACAGCGCGGCACTGGAGCTGGAGCTGGCGCGCCGGCAGATCCCCTTCGTCAAGTTCGGCGGGCTGAAATTCCTGGAGGCGGCCCACACCAAGGACTGGCTGGCCGTGCTGCGCTGGGGCCAGAACCCCCGCTGCACCCTGGCCGCCTGGCGGGTGGCCCTGCTGGTGCCGGGCCTGGGCCCACGCGGCGCGCGCCGGCTGGTGGACAGCCTGGCCGCGGCGGCCGACCCACGGCAGGCCCTGGCCGACTTCAACCCGCCGCCTGCGGCCCGGGCCGATTGGCCGGCGCTGGCGGCCCTGGTGTTGCGCCTGCAGTCGGGCGCCTCGCCCTGGCCGGCCGAGCTGGAGGCCGTGCAGGCCTGGTATGCGCCGCATCTGCAGCGCCTGCATGGTGACAGCGCGGCCGTGCGCCAGCTCGACCTGGACCAGCTGCAGCGCCTGGCCGCGCTGCAGCCCTCGCGCGAGCGCTTTCTCACCGAGCTGACGCTGGACCCGCCCGAGGCCACCAGCGATGAATCGGGCGTGCCGCACCAGGACGAGGACTACCTGGTCCTGTCGACCATCCACGCCGCCAAGGGCCAGGAATGGGATGCGGTGACGGTGCTCAACGTCATCGACGGCTGCCTGCCGGCCGACGTGGCCACCGGCAGCGCGGCAGCCGTGGCCGAGGAGCGCCGCCTGCTGTACGTGGCGATGACACGCGCCAGGCACCAGCTCACGCTGATGGTGCCGCTGCGCTTCCATGTCAGCCAGCAGCACCGGCATGGCGACCGGCACCTGTACGGCGGCCTGAGCCGGTTCATCCCGCCGGCGGTGGCGGCGCTGTTCGACCGCGTGGCCGATGCGCAGCCGGTGCCGGCCGACCCCGGCTGCGGCCTGCCGCCGCGGCCCGAAGGCGCGCCCGCCCTGCTGCGGCTGGGCAGTGCCTGGGATTGAGGCTCAGGCATCGGCCGGCAGCGCCGCGCCGGCCAGCATCACGCCCGACAGCACGCCGTAGACCTCGGCCCAGGCCGCCTGCACCGCGGGTGTGCAAGCGGCGCCCAGCCCCTGCTGCAGCGTGGCCAGCAGGGCCACGCCCACCGTGGGGTAGTGGCCGGGCTGCACCCCGTACCCGGCATGGCGCTGGCCCAGGTGCAGCAGCACCGGCTGCAGCGTGTCCAGGTCGTCGAGGCGGTCCACCGCCGCGCCGATCATCTGCAGCAGCCGGGTCGATTGCTGGTCCATGTCGCCGCGGAACAGCGGGCGCAGCGTGGGGTCGGCGGCAAACAGCTGCTGGTAGAACAGCGCGCCGACCTGGGGGCCGAGGCCGCGCGCCTGCTGCCAGCTGTGGCGCACGAGGCTGATGGTGCCGGGGTTCATGGTGCATCTCCTGGGGTGGTGGTGGGAACAAGGCGGGCCGGTTCAGGGCAGCAAGGTGATGCGGGGCGCCTCGCCCTGCTGGCCGTGCACCGCCATCGAGGCGCGTGAGCAGAAGAACCCGCCGGTGGCGGCATTCGGGCGGCAGCGGTGGTCGCTGCTGGCGCCGGGGCTGGGCCGGGTGAAGGCGGTGCCGCGCACCACCAGCATCAGCTCGATGGCCTGGCCCGGGTTGAAGCGGCCCAGGCTCAGCGACACCACCTGGGGCGCCGAGGGCGTGTCCACATTGCCGGCATTGCTGTCGTTGGACGGCTGGCCGGGCGCGGCCGGGGCATCCTCGTCGTCGGTGGGAAAGGCCAGCGGCGCACCGAAGGTCTGCAGCACCTCCAGCGGCTGGTTCACGGCGCCGCCCATGGCGCCGGTGGTCTGGTAGTCCGCGCGCAGGCGCAGCGCTTCGGTCGACCAGGCCGGGAAGCCGTTGACCAGCACGTCGGTGCGCATGCGGGCACGCCACCAGGCCGGGCCGTCCTGCTCGGTGTTGCCACCCACCACGGTGGGCGGCACCACGAAGCGCAGCACCACCTCCTTGGAGGTGCTGCCGCCCAGGGTGAAGCGGCTGGTCCAGGCCGCGGTGGCATCGGCCTGGAACTCGCCGTAGCCCCGCAGCCGCAGGTGCGGGATGCCGGCGGCGGTCATCGTGGCCCAGGCCTCGACCGAATCGCCCATGGTCTGGAAGTCCAGCGCCGGTGGCTGGCGGGCGCCCGGCGGCAGCGGCAGCAGCGGCGCATTGGCGGTCGGGAAGCCGGCGTACACCGCGGCGTTCACGCCCAGGTTGCTGCGCTGCACCGCCTGCTTGGGCGCGCCCCGGTCATGCGCCGACACCCGCACCGTGGCGGCGGTGCGCAGGTTCATGTCGACCAGGGGCACCGGCGCCAGGCTGTCGGCGATGGCCCGCTCCTGGGGTGTGAGCACGCGCACGCTGCTGCTGGCCAGGTTGCCGGTGGCGGGGCCGCTCCAGGCGGCGGGCGCCAGCGCCAGCAGCAGGGCCAGCAGGCCGCCGCTGCGGTGGGCAAGGGGAGGTTGGTGGTGGGCTTGCATGGGCTGTCTCCTGCGTGGCCGTTCAGCGGGTGAAGACCGTGATGTCGGGGGTGTGGATGTAGAACGGCGCCTCGCTGCGCGAGGGCAGGCTCAGGGCTTCGAGTTCGCTGTCGCAGCGGCGCTCGTCCAGGCCCAGCGCGTTGTTGACGGTGTGGCAGGTGGGGGCGTCCACCCGCAGGTCGTTGCGCAGCACCAGCACCACGGTGCGCAGGCTGCCGGCCGGCAGCGTGCCCAGGAACAGCGTGGCCATGCCGCCGTCCAGGGCCTCGCCCCAGTCGATCAACAGGCTGTCGGGGTTGCTGCTGTTGTAGCGCTGCGGCCGCAGCCGCAGCGATTGCGCCTGCCACACCGGCAGCCCGTCGACATAGACATCCACCGTGCTGCGGGCCTGCAGGCGTTCAGGCCAGGTGGTGAAGGGCTGGTTGCCGCTGGGCCCGCCGATGGAGGAGGCGTGCTGCCAGCTGCGCAGCCGGGTCGGCACCTGGAACTTCAGGTAGGTGCGGCGTGCGCCGTCGGCCGGGGTGTGGATCTGCACCGCGTAACTCAGCGCACTGGCGCCGCGGCCGCTGCGGAAGGTCTGCACCGCCATCTGGCGGCTGCTGGCGGGGTCGGTGCCCAGGGGCGAGAAGGCCACCTGGGCGCGCTGGTGCAGGCTGCCCGGGCCGCCGGGCTGGCTGCTGTAGGCCGTGCCCGCCGGCGGCGCGGGCAGGGCCAGCGCATCGTCCAGGCTGGCATAGAGCGGCGCGATGTTGCTGTAGAAGGCCGGCCAGCCCGCCTGGGCATAGGCGCCGGGCCAGCTGCCATAGCCGTTGGCCATCTGCACGCCCGTCACGCTGAGGTAGCGGCAGGCGCTGCCGCAGGGCCAGGTGCGCGCCGTGCCCTCGGGCAGCGGCTCCTGCGTGCCCAGCACCAGCTGCGACACGTTGTAGGTGGCGGTGGCGGCCGGCGCGGCGGGCGCCAGGGCGGCGGCCAGGGCCAGACCGGCCAGCCAGCGTGTGGCCGGTGGCAGGGGCTGGGGTTGCGGGCGGGCATGGGGCGGGTGCATGGGCTGTCTCCTGGTGGGGTGGGTGCCGCCGGATGGGGTGGGACACCATGGCCGGCAGTGTGGGCAAGGCCCTACGGCAAGTCGTCAGGAAACGGTTGGTTTGTGGTCAGCGCCTGGTGTTGGTGCCGTGGCCCTGGCGCGCAGAATCGGCGCATGGCCACGCCGCCGGACCCCACCGCCGCACCGCTGTGCTTTGGCGATTTCGTGCTCGATGCGGCCAATGCCCGCCTGCTGCGCGCAGGCCAGGTGGTGGCCTTGCCACCACGCCCGTTTGCGGTGCTGGTGCACCTGGCCCAGCGGCCGGGCGTGCTGGTGCCCAAGGACGGCCTGCTCGACGCCGTCTGGGGGCGGCGCTTCGTCAGCGAGGGGGCGGTCAAGACGGTGATCAGCGAGCTGCGCGCGGCGCTGGGCGACACCGCCCGCGCGCCATGCTGGATCCAGACCGTGCAGCGGCGGGGTTACCGTTTTGTGGGCGTGGTGCAGCCGCTGCCGGTGGCGGCCGCACCTGCAGCGCCCGCCATCCCCCTGCCAGCCAGCGGCAACCTGCCGCCGCAGCGCCAGCCCCTGCTGGCGCGTGCCGCCGAGGCCGCACTGCTGACCCAGCTGCTGGCGCAGCAGCGCCTGGTCACCGTCACCGGCCCGGCCGGCGTGGGCAAGACCAGCCTGGCGCTGGCCGTGGCCGCGGCCCGGCAGCAGCACTTTGCCGACGGCGCCTGGTGGCTGCCGCTGGCGCCGCTGGCCGCGGCCACCACCGACGCCGTGCTGCTGCGCGCCACCATCGCCAGCACCCTGCAGCTGGCGCCAGCCGCCGCCGCCAGCGACGCCGCCCTGGCAGCCGCGCTGCGTGGCCTGCGCCTGCTGCTGCTGATCGACAACGCCGAGCACCTGCTGCCCGACCTGGCGCCGCTGCTGCTGCACCTGCATGGCCAGCTGCCGCAGCTGGCGCTGCTGGTGACCAGCCGCGCGCCGCTGCAGGTGCCGGGCGAGCAGGTGCTGCGCCTGCCGCCGCTGGCCGTGCCCGATGTGGCGGACGAGGCGCAGCTGGTGCGGCTGCAGGCCCTGGGCGCGGTGCAGCTGTTCGTCGCCCGGGTGGCGGCACGCCTGCCCGGCTTCGTGCTGGACGCCGCGCTGCAGCAGCCGGTGGCCCGGCTGTGCCGCGCCCTCGACGGCCTGCCGCTGGCGCTGGAGCTGGCGGCGGCGCGGGTGCCGGTGCTGGGCGTGCACGGCCTGCTGGCGCAGCTGGGCCAGCCGGCCGCGCCGGACAGCCGCCTCAGCCTGCTGGGCCAGGGCGGCCCGGCCGCCGAGCCGCAGCAGCGCAACCTGCGCGCCGCGCTGGACTGGAGCCATGCGCTGCTGTCGCCGCAGCAGCAGCAGGTGTTCCGGCGCCTGGCGGTGTTCCAGGGCGGCTTCACGCTGGAGGCGGCCCAGGCAGTGTGTGCCGACGCCACGCTGGACGGCTGGGCGGTGCTCGACGCGCTGGACGCCCTGGTCGACAAGTCCATGCTGGTCGGCCCGGCGCCGGGCGCACCGGCACCCCGCTTCGGCTTGCTGCAAAGCCTGCAGGCCTATGCCCATGCGCGCCTGCGCGAGGCCGGTGAGCTGCCGGCCCTGCAGCGCCGCCACCTGCAGGCCCAGTGCCGGTACTGGCAGGCCGCCGACGCCCGCGCCCTGGGCGACCCGGCGCTGCAGTGGGTGCAGCAGCATGGCGTGGAGATCGACAACCTGCGGGCGGCGCTGGCCTGGGCCTGCCAGCAGTGGGATGCGCAGCACGACGAGGCCATCGCCAGTGAACTGCTGGCCTTGGCCGGCCATGCCGCCCTGCTGTGGCACCGCGCCGGCCAGGCCGGCGAAGGCCTGCGCTGGTGCCGGCTGCTGGCGGCGCGCTTTGCCACCGGCGCACCACCACCCGGCCTGGCCGGGGTGGACCTGGCGCTGGCCCACCTGGCCGGCATCGCCATGGTGCTGCCCGCGGCCGAAGGCCTGGCGGCCGCCGAGCGGGCGGTGGCAGCCTTCACGCAGGCCGGCGATGCGGTGCGCTGCTGCTATGCGCTGTACCTGCAGCACACCTTGCTGGCACGGGCTGCACCGGTGCGCGACCGCCGTGCGGTGATCAACCGCATGAATGCCCTGGTGCAGCCCGGCTGGAGCGACCTGCTGCGCCGCTTTGCACGCAGTGCCACGGCCTACGAGGCCCGGCTGCAGGGCGACCACCAGGCCTACCTGGACTTCAACCGCCAGGAGCTGGTGCGCTGCCGGGCCCAGGGCGCGGTGTGGGAGGCCTGGTCGGCCGCGGCCGGCCTGATGCTGGCCGAGCACGACGACGGCCGGCCCGACCAGGCGCTGGCCGTGGGGCGGGCGCTGCTGGCCGAGATGCGCACGGCCGGGCGCCTGCGCCAGAACGCCAACCGGCTGGCGATGTGGACCATGATGCTGGCGCAGCGCGGCGACCTGGCCGGCACCCGCCAGGCGCTGGCCGAGGCCGGCCCCATCCTGGCCAGCGCCGGCCGTGCCGGCATGGCCTGGCTGTCGCTGGCCTGGCTGGCCGCGCATGAAGGCCGCGATGCGGATGCGGCGCGGCTGCTGGGCTGCTTCGACGCGCCGGGGCGCACCGGCAGCGAGTTTGCGCCCGGCACCTTCATCCGCCGCTGTGCCGACACCCTGGCGCAGCGGCTGCAGGCGCGCCTGGGCAGTGCCGACTGGCAGGCGCTGTTCGCGGCGGGTGCGCTGCTGGGCGATGCCGAGGCCTGGACGCTGGGCCTGGCCGGCGACTGATGGCGCCGTCCCACGCAGGACAGCCTGTGCCCGGGCCCGCCGGCACACTGCGCGCCATGTCTGCACACCTCTTCGACACCGCCATCGCCCTGCAGCACCAGGGCGGTGACGACTTCAGCGGCCACACCAGCCCCGCCTACTGGAACATGATCGGCCCGTTCGGCGGCATCACCGCCGCCATCGTGCTGAACGCCGTGCTGCAGCACCCGCAGCTGCTGGGCGAGCCGATCTCGCTCACCGTCAACTATGCCGGGCCGGTGGGCCAAGGCCCGTTCACCGCCCGGGCGCGGCCGGCGCGCACCAACCGCAGCACCCAGCACTGGTGGGTGGAGCTGGTGCAGACCGATGCCAGCGGCGCCGAGCAGGTGAGCACCACCGCCACCGTGGTGACCGCCGCGCGCCGCCCCACCTGGAGCGCCAGCGACGCCGCCATGCCCGACGCCCCCGCGCCCGACAGCCTGCGGCGCGCCGTGCGGCCCGGCGATGTGGTGGCCTGGCTGGCGCGCTACGAGGTGCGCACCATCCAGGGCGACATTCCCCAGGTGTGGGAGGGGCAACACGCGGCCGACAGCCTCAGCCGCTGGTGGCTGCGCGACGACCCGCCGCGCCCGGTGGACTTTGCCTCGCTCACCGCCATGGCCGACGTGTTCTTCCCGCGGGTGTGGCTCAAGCGTGCCGCGCGGGTGCCGGTGGGCACGGTGTCGATGACGGTGTACTTCCATGCCGACAGCGCCCAGCTGGCCGCCTGCGGCACCGGATACCTGCTGGCCGAGGCGCGGGCCCAGGCCTTCCGCAACGGCTTCTTCGACCAGACCGGCCTGCTGTGGAATGACCAGGGCATGCTGTTGTGCAGCACGCACCAGATCGTCTATTACAAAGAGTGAGCGGCACCATGACCGATGCACACAGCCTGCACCTCGACGACCAGGGCATCGCCACGCTGGCCATCCACGGCCGCAAGTCGCTCAACATCGTCGGCACGCCCGAGATCAGCACGCTCACCGCCTGCCTGCAGCAGCTGGCCGACGAGCCGCGCCTGCGCGTGCTGGTGCTGCGCGGGCGTGATGAACGTGCCTTCATCGGCGGTGCCGACATCCACGAGATGGCGCTGCTGACAGCCGACACCGCACCGGTCTTCATCACCCGGCTGAAGAACCTGTGCGAGGCCCTGCGCCTGTTCCCGGTGCCGGTGATCGCGCAGATCAGCGGCTGGTGCCTGGGCGGTGGGCTGGAGGCGGCCCTGGCCTGTGACCTGCGCCTGGGCAGCAGCGATTCCAAGTACGGCATGCCCGAGGTGAAGGTGGGCATCCCCTCGGTGATCCATGCGGCGCTGCTGCCACGGCGTGTGGGGCCGGCCGCGGCCACCTGGCTGCTGCTGACCGGCGAGACCATCGACGCCACCGAGGCGCAGCGCCTGGACCTGCTGCACCAGGTGCATGCGCCCGAGGCCCTGGGCGCCGCAACCCACAGCCTGGCGCAGCAGCTGGCCGGCCTGGGCACCCAGGTGCTGCGCCAGCAGAAACGCATGTTGCGCGACTGGGAGCGCCAGCCGGTGGAGGAGTCCATCAGCCACAGCGTGGCCGAGTTCGGCCGCGCCTTCAGCACCGGCGAGCCGCAGCGCTACATGCAGGCCTTCGTGGACCGCAAGCGCTGAATCCGTGGTGAGCCCGCGCTGCCCCGCGCTTCAGGCCGCCGGCAGGTAGGGCGTGATGTTGCGCAGCGCGCGGGCCACGTAGTCGTCCTTCTCGCCCACCGGCGCCACATAGTGCAGCGCGGCGCGCGCGGCCTCCACACCTTGCAGCCGGGCAATGACCCAGGCCGCCAGATAGGGCGAGGCCAGGCAGCCACCGGCCGTGGCCACATTGCCGGCGGCAACAAAGGGCTGGTCCAGCACCTGCACACCGGCCTCCAGCACCCAGGGCTTGGTGGTGAGATCGGTGCAGGCCGGCACGGCGCCCAGCAGGCCCAGCTTGGCCAGCACCAGGGTGCCCGAGCATTGCGCACCGATCAGCTGGCGCGCCGGGTCCAGCTGCAGCGCCGCCATGGTGGCGGCATCGGCCACCACCTCGCGGGTCAGCATGCCGCTGCCCACGATCACCGCGTCGGCCGTGGCCGCCTCGGCCAGGCTGGATTGGGCCTGCAGCACCACGCCGTTCATCGAGGTGACGGTGGGCGTGGGGCAGCACAGCGTGACCCGCCAGCCCGGTGCCTTGACCCGGTTCAGCACGCCCAGGGCGATCAGCGAATCCAGTTCGTTGAAGCCGTCGAAGGTGAGGATTGCGATGTGTGGCATCGCCTGATTGTGCCGACGCTCAGCCTGGCGGCCGTGCGATGAAGGCCTGCTTGCCGTGGCGGCTGAAGCCGGCACCCTCGTAGAAGCGGAACACGGCGTCGTCGGCACGCCCGGTCAGCAGCATCACCTTGTAGCAGCCCTGGGCCCAGGCCAGGTCCAGCGCGGCCTGCAGCAGCCGCCGGCCCCAGCCCTGCTGGCGGTGGCCGGCGTGGCTGACCACGTTTTCGATCACCGCGTAAGGCCGGCAGGCGCGGGTGAGGTTGGGGATGGTGGTGATGGTGCAGCTGGCCACCAGCGTGCCGCTGGCGAAGCCGCCGAAGCAGCAGATGCGCGGATTGGCCAGCATCTCCTGCCAGACCTGCTGCGCCACCGCCTCGGACGGTGGTGGTGCGTCGGCCGTGTGCAGATGGGCGTACAGCGCCAGCAGGGGGGGCAGGTCGTCGTGGCGCAGCGGGCGGATGGACATGGCCGGGGCCTCAAGCCTGGGTGGCGGCCCCCACCAGGTTGCGCGCCGGCTTGGGCACCAGGCTGACCACCCCCTCAGCCACCAGGGCGTCGAACTGCGCGGCCGTCAGCCCGGCGTGGCGCTGCAGCACCGGCCAGCTGTGCTCGCCCAGCAGCGGCGCCGGGCTGCGGGCACCCAGGCGGGCGCCGTTCTGCAGGATGGCCAGGCCACATTGGCGCTGCGGGCCCGAGACCTCGCGCACCAGGTCGATGTAGAAACCGGCCGCCGCCAGATGCGGCTGGGCACCCAGGTGCTCGGCATGCAGCAGGCCGGCAGCCAGCACGCCCGCCGCCTGCAGCTGGGTGGCCGCCTCGTCGGGGCTGTGCTGGCGGCTCCAGCTGCTGATGGCGGCATCGATGCTGTCTTCCACCGCCTGGCGGCCGGCCAGGGTCTGCAGCGCAGGGTCGGCCGCCCAGTCGGCGCGGCCCAGCAGCTGGCACAGCGTGGTGAAGGCCGCGCCGCTGTCGATGGCCAGCGCCACCCACTGGTCCGTGCCGGCGCAGGGGTAGAAGCCATGCGGCGCCAGGCTGTCGCGCCGGTTGCCACGCCGCAGCGGTGCGCCCGGGTCCACCTGGTGGGCCAGCAGGCCGGGCGTGGCCAGCTGCAGCATGGCCTCGACCATGCTGAGGTTGATGTACTGGCCGCTGCCACCCCGCTGGCGGTGCACCAGGCCGGTGAGCACGGCGGCGCAGCCGTAGAGGCCGCCCACCGGGTCACCATGGGCCAGGTGGGTCATGGTGGGTGCCGTGCCGGCCTGGCCGGTGAAGCTGGGCAGGCCCGAGCCCTGCTCCAGCGTGCTGCCGTAGGCGCGCGTGTCCGACCAGGCATTGCCGGTGCCGAAGGCCGACATCGAGGCCATCACCAGGCCGGGCCGGGCCTGGGCCAGCGCCGGGTGGTCGAGGCCGAACTTGGCCATCACACCCGCCGCCTGGTTCTCCACCACCGCGTCGGCCCTGGCCACCAGGCGCAGGGCCAGGTCGCGCCCGGTGGGGGTGGTCAGGTCCAGGCTCACGCCCTGCTTGCCGCGGTTCATGCCGCAAAAGATCGTGGCGCGTTCGTAGTCTTTGCCGTTGATGAACTCGGGGGTCCAGTTCATGCCGCGCCACCAGTCGGGGTAGCGCCCGGCCTCGATCTTCAGCACCTCGGCACCCAGGTCGGCCAGCAGGCGTGCGGCCAGCGGGCCGGCCCAGCCCATGGAGAAATCCACCAGGGTGATGCCCTGCAACGGCGGTGTGTCTGGTGCCGGGCCGGTGGCCGGGGAGGCGGTGTCAGCCACGCCGGCAGAGCCGGGCAGGGGCGGCGCCAGCATGCTGCGCACCGGCGTGGCCGTCAGGCCGAAGGGCGTGCGTGGCACCTGCAGCACCTGGCTGCCATGCGGCAGCCTGGCCAGCGATTGCCGGTGCTGGAAGATGGGATGCGCCAGGATGCCCTCGGCATCGGGCACCACCACGATGGGCACACGGTGCTGGCGGCCGATGGCGGCCCATTCGTCGGCCGTGTGCCGGGCCAGGGCCTGGCACAGCACGGCCTCCACCTCGTCCAGCCGGGCAAAGCGCAGCTCCCGTGTGGCCAGGCCTTCATCCCGGGCCTGGTCCTGCAGGTCGAGTGCCACGCACAGGCCACGCCACTGGTCGGGCGTGGCCACGGTGATGCCCACCCAGCCGGTCTTGCAGGGGTAGATGCCCACCGGGCTGTTGGGTGCAAAGCGGTTGAGGCCGCAGCGCTTCATGGCCAGGCCGTCACGCTCGAAGAAATGCATGTGCATCTCGGCCATCACCAGGTTGGCCTCGAGCACGCTCAAGGACAGGCGGCGCGGCGCGCTGGCGGGCTGGCCCGGGCTGCCGCCATGGCCGCCATGGCCGCCATGGCCGACCATGGCCGCACAGGCGGCGATGTAGGCGGTGATGCCGGCCAGCAGGGTGGCCTGCCGGTCACCGGCGGCGAGTGGCGGGCCGTCCACCGTGCCGGCCATCTGCGGCATGCCGGTCAGCGCCTGCACGATCAGGTCGCTGCCCCGCCAGTGGTGCAGCGCGCCCTGGTGGCCGAACCAGCTGATGTCCACGCTGGCCACCCGGGGTTGGGTGAGGCCGGCATCGGCGCCCGAATCTTCACCCACGATCACCAGATCGGCCTGGCGGCTGAGCGTGGCCAGGTCGGCCGTGGCCGGCAGCAGCAGCTTGCCGGCCGCCAGCCAGCTGGCATAGGCCAGCTCGGCCGCCGTGTCGGCGCGCAGCACGCCGGCCAGGCGGCGGCTGTCGTCCACGGCGGTGCAGCGCACAGTGGCGCCGGCATCGGCCAGCAGGCGGCCGCAGTAGGCGGCGGCGGCACCGCCGCCCACTTCCAGCACCTGGATGCCGGCCAGCGGCAAGGGGGTGTCGCTCTGCATCCTGGTGCTCCTGGTGGTGGGGCGCGCTCAGCGGCCGCTGAAGTTGGCGGGGCGCTTCTCGACGAAGTGCGCCACACCTTCCTTGAAGTCTTCACTGGGGAAGCTGGCCAGCATCTCGCGGTTGCCGATCTCGATGGCCTCGCGCATGGATTGCTGGTCCACCGCCCAGAGCTGGCGCTTGATCACCGCCATCGAGCGCGGCGACACGTTGTCGGCCAGGTCCAGCGCATAGGCGCGTGTGGCGGCCATCAATTGGTCCGGTGGCAGCACCCGGTCGACCACACCCAGGCGCAGCGCCTCGTCGGCGTCGAACTTGCGGGCCGAGACCAGCAGATCCAGCGCCTTGGCCAGGCCCACCAGGCGCGGCAGGGTGTGGCTGATGCCATGCTCGGCGATCAGGCCACGGCGTGCAAAGGCGGTGGTGAACTTGGCGCCGGCCGCGGCAAAGCGCTGGTCGCAGTACAGCGCATACACCAGGCCCAGGCCGGCGCAGGCGCCGTTGATGGCCGCGATGATGGGCTTGGGCACGGCCGGAAAGTAGGAGTGCGTGGTCTGGTAGTCGGGGCTGCTGGCGGGGTCGAACGGGGCGGGCACGGCCTTGGGGTTCTCGGCCGCCAGCGTGGCGCCGCCGCTGGCTGTGCCGGCGCTCAAGTTGTCCATGTCGGCGCCGGCACAGAAGCCACGCCCGGCGCCGGTGAGGATGATGGCGCGCACACCCGCATCGTCGCTGGCGCGGCGCATGGCCGTGCGCAGCTGATCCCCCAGGCTGGCGGTGTAGGCGTTCAGCCGGTCGGGCCGGTTCAGCGTGATGGTGGCGATGCGCTGGGAGACTTCGTAGAGGACTTCGGTCTGGCTCATGGCTGGTTCTCCGTTCAGGGGCGCATTGAAAAGCTGGCCTTGCCCGGCGTGCGCAGCGGCTCGGCCAGGTGCACGAAGTCCACCAGCAGCTTGCGCGTCTGGCGTGGGTCGATGATCTCCTCGACCCAGAATTTCTCGGCGCTGCGGAAAGGCGAGCGCAGGGCGTTCAGCCGCGCCTCGATCCTCAGCAGCTCGGCCTTGGGGTCTTCGGCGGCCTCGATGTCGGCGCGGTAGGCGGCCTCGATGCCGCCTTCCAGCGGCAGGCTGCCCCAGTAGGCCGACAACCAGGCATAACGCAGCGACAGGCGGTTGAAGGGCTTGTGCGCGGCACCGGCCACGCCGAAGGCATTGCGCACGATCACCGTGCACCAGGGCACGCTGGTCTGGCTCATGGCCGCCATGGCGCGCACACCCATGCGGATGGTGGCGCTGCGCTCGGCCTCCAGGCCGATCATGAAGCCCGGGCAGTCCATCAGGTAGACCACCGGCAGGTGGAAGGTCTCGGCCATGTCCACGTAGCGGATCACCTTCTGGCAGGTCTCGGCGCCCCAGCTGCCACCGTAGTGGTAGGGGTCGCTGGCCAGCAGCAGCACCGGGTGGCCGTCGATGCGGGCCAGGCCGGCGATGATGCTGCGGCCGAAGTTGGCGCCCATCTCGAAGAAGCTGCCCTGGTCGACCACGCTGTTGATGATGGGCCGCATCTTGTAGACGCTGCGCCGGCTGCGTGGCACGGCCTTCATCAGCGATTCATCGGCGCGGTCGGGGTCGTCGGTGCTGGGCAGCACCGGTGGCACGCCGTGCACCGAGGGTGGCAGGTAGGACAGGAAGCGCCGCACCTGCTCAAACGCCTCTTCCTCGGTCTCGGCCATGTTGTCGATGGCGCCGCTGCGGGTCTGGATGTCGGCGCCGCCCAGGTCCTGCTTGCTGAGGGTCTGGCCCAGGCGTGCCACCAGCGGCGGGCCGGCCACGAACATCGCCGAGTTGCGTGTCATCACCGAGAAGTGGCTGGCCGCCAGCCGCGCCGCACCCAGGCCGGCCACCGAGCCCAGGCCCATGCCCACCACCGGCACCTCGGCCAGGTTCGACGTCATGCGCAGAAAACCGCGTGAGCTTTCGCTGATGCCACCCGGCAGGTTGCTGGCGCCCTTGGTCTCAATGGTCTTGACCGAGCCGCCGCCGCCCGAGCCTTCGATGATGCGCACGATGGGCAGGCGGAAATCGCAGGCCATGTCTTCGGCCATCAGCGGCTTGGCGGCGATGGAGGCATCGGCCGAGCCGCCGCGCACGGTGAAGTCGTCGCCCACCACCACCACCGCCTGGCCGTTGATCCTGCCGCGGCCGAACACGCAGTTGGCCGGCATCACGTCCTTCACCGAGCCGTCGGCGTTGTACTCGCCGATGCCCGACAGTGCGCCCACCTCGTGGAAGCTGTTGTCATCGAGCAGCTTGGTGATGCGCTCGCGCACCGTGAGCCGGCCCCCATCATGCTGGCGCTTGACCTTGTCGGCCCCGCCCATCTGGTGGGCCATGGCGGTGCGCTTGGCCAGTTCGTCGAGTTCGGGGGTCCAGGTCATCGTTGTCGTCCTTGTTGTGGGGGGTCGAAGCCAGGCCTAGAGCAGCGTGGCCAGGTCCTGCTTCTTCACCTTGCCGGTGGCCGTCATCGGCAGGCTGCTGACCAGGCGGATCTCGGGCAGCTTGTAGCTGGCCATGCGGCTGGCGCACCAGTCGGTGAGGCTTTGCACCGCGGTGGCGGCATCGGCGTCGGGCTGCAGCTGCACGAAGGCCACCGGCACCTCGCCCCGCTGGGCGTCAGCGCGGCCGATCACGCCCGAGCCCAGCACCGCCGGGTGCTGGCCCAGCACGGCCTCGATCTCGGGCGGGAACACGCTCATGCCCTTGACCTTGAGCATCTCCTTGCGCCGGCCCAGGAAGTGCAGGAAGCCTTGCGCATCGATCAGGCCGATGTCGCCGGTGCGCAGCCAGCCGTCGACGATGGCCTCGGCCGTGGCCTCGGGCCGGTTCCAGTAGCCCTTGAGCAGGGACGGGGTGCGCACGCGGATCTCGCCGTCCTCGCCCAGGGCCTTGAGCGCGCCGGTCTCGAAATCGCAGATCTTGAACTCGGTGCCCGGCACCGGCAGGCCCACGAACACCGGCTGGGCATGCAGGTCGTAGTCGTCGGTCTGAAAGCCGGTGGTGAAGGTGTCGCTGGTGTGGGTCTCGGTCATGCCCCAGGCGGCCTCGGCCAGGATGCCGCCGGTGAGCCGCTGCCAGCGGCGGCGGTAGTCGAGGTTGAGCTTCTTGACGAAGGACACCACCCGCACCTGGCGCAGGCTGCTCAGGTCGTACTGGCCGAAATCCGGCCGGTCCATCAGCTCCACCGCGCCATCCACCGGCATGGCCATGCAGGTCACCTTGTACTGCTGCACCGCCGCCATCACCGCCACCGGGTCCCAACGTGTCAGCAGCACCAGGGTGGCGCCGCAGAACACCGGGAAGATGATGCCCAGGTTCTCGCCGGCGATCCAGAACTGCGGAAAGAAGCTGAGGAACACCGTGTCGTCGGCCCGCTCCAGTGCAATGCCGAAGTTCGAGGCGGCGGTGTAGAGCATGTCGCGCTGGGTGTGGATGCAGCCCTTGGGCAGGCCGGTGGTGCCACCGGTGTAGTTGAGCGCGGCGATGTCGTCCAGGCCGGGCCGGTGGGCGGGGGCCGGCGTGGTGGTGGCGGCCAGCGCGGGCATCAGCTCGGTGGCGTCATCACAGGCGATGCGCGGGCCCAGCAGGCTCTCATGCACCGGCAGCGTGGGCCTGGCGGGCATCAGGTCGGCAAAGCCGGTGACGAAGACATGGCGCAGGGCCGACTGCGCCCGCACCTCGCGCACCACCGGCATCAATTCGTCCAGCGCCACCAGCAGCAGGGCCTGGGTGTCGTTCAGCTCATGCGCCAGCTCGAAGGCGCGTGACATCGGGCTCACCGGCACATGCACCGCGCCGGCCTTCAGGATGCCGAAGAAGACGATGTGGTACTGCGGCAGGTTGGGCAGGAACACGGCCACCCGGTCGCCCGGGTGGATGCCATGGGCCGCGAGCAGGGCGGCAAAGCGGTCGCTGGCTGCGTCGAGTTCGGCATAGGTCAGCGTGTAACCGTAGTGCACCACCGCCGGCTTGGTGGGCGTGAGCCGGGCCCAGGCGCGCAGGTACTCGGTGAGTGGGATCTCGCCATGCGGGTAGTGCGGCGCCGTGTTGGCGTCTGTCGGCCAGGCCTTCTGCCACAGGCCGTGCAGCTGGGCGAGGTAGGCGGCTTCGTCTTGGGCGGTGGTCATGGTTCAGCGTTTTGTGGTCGGGTCCAGCGCGATCCGCAGCGATTCACCCAGGGTGTTGAAGGCCAGGGCGGTGCACAGGATGGCCAGGCCGGGGGCATACATCTGCTCGGGTGCCAGTTCCATGTTCTGGTAGGCGCGCGCCAGCATCGAGCCCCAGCTGGGGCTGGGTGGCTGGATGCCCAGGCCCAGGAAGCTCAGGCTGGCCTCGGCCAGCAGGGCGGCGGCCAGCAGCAGGGTGACCTGCACGATCACCGGCTGCACGGTGTTGGGCAGCACATGGCGCCACAGGATGCGCGCCGTGCTGGCACCGAAGCAGCGTGAGGCGTCCACGTACAGCTCTTGCCGCACCACCAGGGCGCGGGCCCGCACCAGACGCGCCAGCTGCGGGCTGAAGACGATGCCCACGGCGATCATGCCGTTGGTGAGGCCGATGCCCAGCGCGCCGGTGACGGCGATCGCCAGCACGATGGACGGGAAGGACAGCAGGGCGTCGATGAAGCGGCTGATGCCATCGTCCACCCAGCCACCCAGGTAACCCGCCAGCAGGCCCACCGGCAGGCCCAGCAGCACGGCGATGCCCACCGCCAGGCCACTGGCGTAGAGCGTGGCCGCGCCACCGTGCACCATGCGGCTGAACACGTCGCGGCCCAGGTCGTCGGTGCCCAGCAGATGGGCGGCCGACGGGCTGGCCAGGGTGTTGTCCACGTCCTGCGCCGTGACCGGATAGGGCGCGATCAGCGGTGCAAACAGGGCCAGCAGGCCCAGGGCCAGCAGAAAGGCCAGGCTGATGCTGGCCCGCAGGTCCCGGCGCAGCCAGGCCAGCAGGCGTGAGAACAGGCGGCTGGTCATCATTGGATGCGTGGGTCGAGCACGGTGTAGAGCAGGTCGGCCGCCAGGTTGATGCTGATCACCACCAGCACCATCACGAACACCACGCCCTGCACCACCGGCAGGTCGCGGGTGAGCGCGGCGTTGACGATCAGGTTGCCCATGCCGGGGATGGCGAACACCGCCTCCACCACCACCGTGGCGGCCAGCATGCGGTTGAACAGCAGGGTGGCCACGGTCAGCAGGTTGACACCGGCGTTCTTCAGCCCGTGTTTCCACAGGATGACGTTGGCACTGAGCCCCTTGGCCCGCAGCGTGCGCACCGGGGGCGACGACAGGATCTCCACCAGCGAGCTGCGCAGCTGGCGCGACACCTCGGCCACACCACCGGCCGCCAGCGCCAGCGCCGGCAGGATGGCGTGGTGCAGGGCGCGGCCGGGGTCGTCCTTCAATGGCACGGCGCCGGTGGCCGGGAACCAGCCGAAGTGCAGCGCCAGCCAGGCCACCAGCAGCATGGCCAGCCAGAAGTTGGGCACGGCAATGCCCAACGAGGCGATGGAGGTGACGATGCGGTCACGCAGCCCGTCGGGCCGGCTGGCGGCCAGCATGCCCAGGGGCACACCCAGGCCCAGCGCCACCGTCATCGCCAGCACCACGATCAGCAGGGTGTTGGGAAAGGCCCGCGCGATGGAGGTGGCCACCGCCTCGCCATTGGCCAGGGATCTGGACAGATCACCCTGCACCGCATTCGCCAGCCAGCTGCCGTACTGCACCAGGAACGGCCGGTTCAGGCCATAGAGTTCGCGGATCTCGTGGATGCGCTCCTCGGTGGCGTTTTCGCCCGCCAGGGTGATGGCGATGTCGCCCGGCATCAGCTTGAGCAGGCCGAACACCACGAAGGTGGCCAGCACCAGCACCGGCAGCGCCTGCAGCAGGCGCCGGCGGATCACCCGCAGGCGGGCAGAGGCGAGCATGGCGACCTCAACCCTGCACGGACACGAACTCGTACTTGGGCTTGCCGAGCAGGTTGGGCTTGTAGCCCTTGGCCTTCTGCGAAGCCGCCACCAGCTCGTACTGGAAGGCCAGCGGCGCCACCAGGGCCTGCTCCATCACGATGCGCTGCAGCTGCCAGAAGATCAGTTTGCGGCCCTCGATGCGCTCGGCCACGCGGCTTTCGGCCAGCAGGTCGGTGAGCTTCTGGCCATGGTCCACCCGGCCGGCATTGAAGTAGGCATCCTTGCTGTACATCAGGCTGTAGGTCATGCTGGGGTCGGGCCGGCCGGTCCAGGCCGAGAGCAGCATGTCGAACTTCTTCTCGTTGCCGAAGAACTGGCCGCTGATCTCGGGGATGGTGCCGGTGATGAACTTCAGCCGGATGCCGGCCTTGCGCAGCTGCTCGCCCACGATCTCGCTGCGGCGCACCGAGTCCTGGTCGGTGTAGCTGCCCACGGTCAGCTCGATGCCGTTGGGAAAGCCCGCCTCGGCCAGCAGGGCCTTGGCCTTGTCGATGTTGTGCGGGTACAGGCCCACCAGCGTGGGGTCGAAGGCCCAGTGGCTCTTGGGCAGGTTCATGTAGCCGGGCTCCCCCACGCCGGCCAGCGAGGCCTTGACGAATGACGGGCGGTCGAGTGCGAAGTTGATGGCCTGGCGCACCTTCAGGTTGTCCAGCCCCTTCTTGGCCACGTTGAAATACAGCTGCAGGCAGTACAGCGTGGGGCCGGTCACCTTCTGCAGGTTCTTGGCCTTGTCGATCAGCGGCATCAGCCGCGGCGGCACCTGGTAGGCGAAGTCGTTCTGCCCGGCCACCACCGCACGCAGGCCGGTGGCCAGCTCGGGGATGATGGAGAACTCGATGCCGTCGACGAAGCCGCGGTCCTGCCGCCAGTACTTGTCGGCCCGGGTGACCACCACCTTCTCGTTGGCCGACCAGCTGACGAACTTCCACGGGCCGGCGCCCACCGGCTTGCGGTCGTGTTCCTGGCCCAGGGCCTGCACCGCCTTGGGCGAGACCATCATGCCGGCGCGGTCGCTCAGGATGGCCGGCAGGGCGGTGTCGGGGCGGGCCAGCTTCACCGTCACCTGCAGCGGGCCGGTGACCACGGCCTCGGCCACGTTCTGCAGGTCGGCCTTGATGTTGGAGCGGGCGTCGGTGCGGCCGCGGTCGAGGTTGAACTTCACCGCCGCGGCGTCCAGCGGGCTGCCGTCGTGGAAGCTGATGCCCGGCTTGATGTCCAGCACCATGGTGCGCGGGTCGGGGAAGTTGAAGGCCGCCAGGCCGGGCTTGGGCTTCAGCGTCTCGTAGTCCCATTCCACCAGGGTGTCGAAGATGGTCCACAGGAAGGTGTGGTCGGAACCGGCGCCACCGGTGGCCGGGTCCAGGCTGCTGGGGTTGGCATTGGCCGAGACCTTCAACACACCGCCGCGCTGCGGGGCAGCACCCTGGGCCAGTGCCTGGCCACCCAGGCCCATGGCGCCGGCCAGGGCCATCAGGTCGCGCCGCGTCAGCCCGCTGCCGGCTTGGGGGGTGTGGCGCTGGTCGTGTGCGTCGGTCATGGCTGTCTCCTGGGGTGGTGGTGGTGTTGCTGCAGGGCTGTCTGGCGCAGCCTCATGGGATCGGGGCGGGGGTTGGTGGCTGTGGGTTGCGCGGCGGCGGGCCATCGGCGGTGCTGAAGTGGCAGGCCACCCAGTGCGCCGGCCGCAGTTCGCGCCAGGCGGGCAGCTCCGCCGCGCAGCGCGGCTGCACGCTGGGGCAGCGGGTGCGGAAGCGGCAGCCCGACGGGGGGTCGATGGGGCTGGGGATCTCGCCTTCCAGCACGATGCGGCGCTGGCTGCGCAGATGCGACGGCAGCGGCACCGGGTCGGCCGACATCAGGGCCTCGGTGTAGGGGTGCAGCGGGCGCTCGCCCACGTCCAGCGTGGGGCCCAGCTCCATCAGCCGGCCCAGGTAGGTGACGGCGATGCGGTCGCTGACATGCGACACCACCGACAGATCGTGGGTGATGAACACATAGGTCAGGCCGAATTCACGCTGCAGGTCGGCAAACAGGTTCAGCACGTCACCGCGGATGGACACGTCCAGCGCCGCTACCACCTCGTCGCAGACGATCAGCTTGGGCCGCACGGTGAGCGCCCGCGCGATGTTGATGCGCTGCTTCTGACCGCCCGACAGCATGTGCGGATAACGCTGGGCGTACTCGGGCGCGATGCCCACGCGCGCCAGGGCCTCCATGGCGCGGCGTTCACGTTCCGCACGGCTGTGGCCACCGGCGATCTCCAGCGGCTCGCAGACGCTGGCCAGCACGGTCTGGCGCGGGTTCAGCGCGGCATGCGGGTCCTGGAAGACGATCTGGTAATCGCGCCGGTGCACCCGCAGTGCGCCGGCGCCCAGGGTGCGCGGGTCCACGCCGTCGTGCAGGATGCTGCCCTCGGTGGGCGGCAGCAGCCCCACCAGGGCCCGGCCCAGCGTGGTCTTGCCCGAGCCCGATTCACCGATGATGCCGAAGGTCTCGCCGGGCAGCACGTCGAAGCTGATGCCGTCCACCGCCTTCACCGTGGCCGCGCCGTCCTGCGTGGTGAAGCGGATGCACAGGTCCTTGACACTGATCAGCGGCTTGGCAACAGCAGTCATGCCACCACCCCCGGCAGCTGCAGCTCCGCCGCACGCATGCAGCGTGCACTGTGGCCCGGCGACACCTCGGCCGCCACCTGCTCGCCGGCGCAGGCCGGCAGCGCATGGTCGCAGCGGGCGCGGAAGCGGCAGCCCGGCGGCATCTCGCTGGGCGAGGGCACACGCCCGCGGATGGAGGGCAGCACGCCGCGGTGCGGCGTGAGCCGCGGCAGCGAGCGCAGCAGGCCCGAGGTGTAGGGATGGCGCGGCTGCATCAGGGCCTCGTCCACCGGCGCGTCTTCGACGATCTCGCCGGCATACATGGTGACCATGCGGTTGCAGACCTCGGCCACCACGCCCAGGTCATGGGTGATGAACATCAGGGCGGTGCCGGCACGCTCGCTCAGTTCACGCAGCAGGTCGGTGATCTGGGCCTGCACCGTCACGTCCAGCGCGGTGGTGGGCTCGTCGGCGATCAGCAGCTTGGGTTCGCAGATCAGGGCCATGGCGATCATCACCCGCTGGCGCATGCCGCCCGAGAACTGGTGCGGGTACTCGTCCACCCGGCGTGCCGGCAGCGGGATGCCCACACGCGCCAGGGCGTCCACGGCACGCTCCCGCGCTTCGGCGCGGCTGACCGGAAAGTGGGTGCGGTAGGCCTCGGCGATCTGCTCGCCCACGCTGAACACCGGGTCCAGCGCCGTCATGGGCTCCTGGAAGATCATCGCGATGTCGCGGCCGCGGATGGCGCGCATGCGGTCTTCCGGCAGATGGGCCAGGTCCTGGCCCTCGAACAGGATCTGGCCGTCGATGAAGGTGTGGCTGGCCGGCAGCAGGCGCAGCACCGACAGGCCGGTCACCGTCTTGCCGCAGCCGCTCTCGCCCACCACGCCCAGGCGTTCACCCGGGGCGATGCTGAAGTTGAGCTTGCGCGTGACGGCCACCCGGCCGCCGCCGGCGGTGCGGAAGCTGATCGACAGGTCGCGCACCTCCAGCATGGTCAGTACACCTGCTGGCGGAAGACATCGACCGTGTCGGAGTGCGATTGGGCCATGTAGCCCAGCACCTCGTCGCGGGTGTCCTTCATGATCTTGCGCATCAGGGTCTCGGCCTGGTCCGGCTCACCGGCCTTGATGGCGGCCAGCAGCTGCGCATAGTCGTGGAAGGTGTCGATGCGGCGCTCCGGGCGCACGTAGTCGGGTGGCTGCGGCGTGACCCACAGCATGCGCCACAGCGCGTCGTGCGGCAGGTCGCGGTAGGTGGTCTGGATCACCTTGGCGCTGGCGCAGGCCGACAGCAGGCCCATGGCCACACGGCCGGTGGCCTGGGCAAAGTCCAGCAGCGAGGGCTTCTTCTGGGCCGCCAGCTTGCGCAGCTGCTCCAGGCGCGGGTCGACCTCGGCCAGCGCCGACTTGTCGGGGTTGCGCGCCAGGTAGCGCACCGCCAGGCTCAGCAGGGCGCAGCGCACGTTGAAGATGTCGGCCACGTCGTTCAGCGCCAGCTCCACCACATAGGCGCCACGGCGCGGGCGGATCTCGACCAGGCCCTGGCGCTCCAGGATGCGCAGCGCATCGCGCACCGGGCCGCGGCTGAGCGAGAACATCTCGGCCACCGCCTGCTCGCCCACCCGCTGGCCAGGGGCGTAGCGGCCCTGCAGGATGTCCTGCCCCAGCTGCTTGGCCACTTGCTCGCCGGTGGTGGCAGTGCTCACCTTGACCGCCTTGCCGGCCTTGACGGCGCGCGCACCTAACGGTTTGGCAGAGCGTTCCGGCAAATGGGTGAAGGCGGGGTGCATGGAGGCTGGCAGCGGGGTGTTCGATTCATTCTAGGAACATGCCCCGCCGCTGTGCACTGTCATTTGTTAACAATTCTTCAGTGCTTTCCCTGAGCGGGAATCGCCCCGCAAGGCGTACTGTGCAGGCTCGGGCAGGCCGCGCCGCGGCGTGCCCCGATCCCCCTCGGCAGCATCTCCCCGGAAGCCCACGCATGGCCATCAACCGCATCGAATCCCAAGTGACCGGCACCGTCTGGAAGGTGGAGCGCCAGGCCGGCGCCACCCTGGTCGACGGCGAGACCATCCTCATCATCGAATCGATGAAGATGGAGATCCCGGTGGATACGCCCGCCGCAGGCACCCTGCACGAGCTGCTGGTGGCCGAGGGCGATGCGGTGACCGAAGGCCAGGTGCTGGCCGTGGTGGCCAGCTGAGGCCCTGGCGGGCTGCAGCGGGGGCTGGGCCGGCTCAGCCGCCCTCGACGGTGAACGTCAGGCCGGCAAAAGCCTGCAGGCGCCGGATCAGCGGCTGGCCCAGTGCCGAGGCCGGGGTCCAGATGCCGCCCGGCGTGGCCTGGGCATCCTGCAGCAGGCAGATGGCAGATTCGCTGATCATCTTCGAGGTGCTGCCGTAACCGGGGTCGCGGTCGCCGCGCACGCTCACCTGCAGGGTTTGGCCCGCGGCCTGGCCGCTGTCGCCCGTGCCGATGAACAGCACATCGTAGAAGCCGGCCTCGCGCTCGGCACGTGAGGGGCCTTCGCCCGGCTTCGGGCCGCTGTCGCTGGCCAGGCTCTTGTCGGCCGCCACCGCCTCGGCCAGGGCCTGGCCCTTGTCACCCGGGCCGGTGACCAGCATCTCGTCGTAGACGAAGTCCCTGCCCCAGGCATGCTGCAGCAGGAAGTTGCTGCGGTGCACGTTGCGGGTGTTGATCGCGGCCATCACGAAGGGCGCCACCCAGACCCCCAGCACCTCGTCGACCATGGGCTTGTTGCCCGCCGGCTGGCGTGGGCCGTCGAAGCCGGGGGTCAGCGCAAACGGGTTGCGCAGCAGGCCCAGCACCGTGGGGTCGGCGGCCGCCACCATGGTGGCCTTGAGGCTGGCGGCCGTGCCGCCGGAGAAGGTGCCCTTCATCTTGCGCACCCGGCCGCGCACACGTGCCGCCGGTGCGCCGAAGCGCTGGACCATCTCATCCTGCAGCATCAGCACGCCCAGGTCGAAGGGGATGGAGTCGAAGCCGCAGGAGAACACGATGCGTGCGCCGCTGGCCTGGGCCGTGGCCTGGTGGGCGTCGATCATCTGGCGCATCCAGGCGGGTTCGCCGCACAGATCCACATAGTCCACACCATGGGCGGCGCAGGCGGCGACCAGTTCGCTGCCGTAGAGCTGGTAGGGGCCCACGGTGGTCAGCACCAGGCGGGTGCGGGCCATCAGCGCGGCCAGGCTGGCGGGGTCGGCACTGTCGGTCAGCACCAGCGCGGTGTCGGCCGGGGCGCCCACGGCGTCGCGCACGGCGGCCAGCTTGTCCAGGCTGCGCCCGCCCATGGCCCAGCGCAGGCCGGTGGCCGGCCGGCTGAGCAGGTATTCGATCACCAGGCGGCCGGTGAAACCGGTGGCGCCGTGCACCACGATGTCGAATTCCTTGGTCATGTCGGGCCTTGTGCGGTGGGTTGGAGGGTGTTCGGATTCTCGCCGTGCCAAGCTGCAGCGGTGCAAGCCGCAGCCGGGCGTTTTCGACAATGGCGCCGGGGTGCACCGCGGTTGAAGATGCGTCGACCCGGGTGGTGCGCAGCGCCAGCCGGGCACGCAGGAGAACCCATGGAGCAGAGCTTGGGCCAGGCGCTGGTGCTGGCCTGCAGGCGTTTTGGCGATGCACCGGCCTTGCAGGGGCCGGACGGTGTGCTGCGCCATGCCGCGCTGGCGGACCGGGCCGAGGCCGTGGCCGCGCAGCTGCGTGGCGCGGGCCTGCTGGCCGACGAGCCGGTGCTGGTGATGGTGTCCAACCAGGCCGACGACATCGCTGCGCTGCTGGGCGTGTGGCTGGCCGGCGGCGTGGTGGTGGCCGTGCACCGCAGCACGCCGGCGGCGCTGCTGGCCGGCCTGCAGCAGCGCACCGGCGCCCGCCTGGGGCTGGATCTGCCGGCGGGGCTGCAGCACTGGGCCACCGCGCCACCGCCGCCGCGCCCGCTGCTGGCTGGTGCGGCCTTCATCATCTTCACCTCGGGCTCCACCGGCGTGCCCAAGGGCGTGGTGCTGCACCATGCCGCCTTCCTGGGCAAGCTGGGCCAGATCCAGCGCCTGCTGCAGTTCCAGCCCACCGACCGCACGCTGCTGGTGCTGAACCTCAGCTTCGGCTTCGGCCTGTGGGTGGCCCTGCTCACGCTGCTGCAGGGCGGCACGCTGGTGATGGCCGCCCGCTTCGACGCCGCTGCCCTGGTGCACGCCCTGGCCAGCGAGCGCATCACCCAGGTGGGCCTGGTGCCCACCATGATGCGGCTGGCGCTGGCCGACCCTGCGCTGGCACCGGCCATCGCCCGGGTGGCGGCGCAGGGTGATCTGCGGCAGATCCTGATCGGCGGCGAGCTGCTGGGCCTGTCGCTGGCCGAGACCCTGCGCCGGCAGTTCGCCGGCAGCCGTCTGGTCGACATCTACGGCCTGACCGAAACCTCCACCTGCGATTTTTTCGCCTTCCCGGCCGACTATGCCCAGCGCCCCGGCTGCATCGGCCGGCCATCACCCCAGGTGCAGCACCGCATCGCCGGCGAGCAGGGCCAGCCGCTGGGGCCTGGCGCGGTGGGCGAGCTGCAGCTGCGCAGCCCCTTTCTGATGGCCGGCTACCTGGACGACCCGCAGCGCACGGCCGCCGCCCACCAGGACGGCTGGTTCCGCACCGGTGACCTGGCGCGCCAGCATGCCGACGGCCTGGTGGAGCTGATGGGCCGGCAGAAGGAGGTGATCAGCCGTGGTGGCCACAAGCTCACGCCAGTGGAGGTGGAGCAGGCCCTGAGCGCCCACCCCGACGTGGCCGCGGCCATGGCCGTGGGCCTGGCCGACGCCCTGCTGGGCGAGTGCATCCACGTGCTGCTGGTGCCACGCCGTGGCAGCCAGCTGTCCACCGCGGCACTGCGCCAGCACCTGGCCAGCCGGCTGGAGAAGTTCAAGCACCCCGATGCCTGGCACCTGGCCGATGCCCTGCCGCTGGGCCGCACCGGCAAGGCCGACCGCGGCGCGCTGGCCGCCTTGATCGAGGCCGGCCAGACCCGGCCGCTGCCGCCCTGAATGCCCGCACCCCGGAGACCCGATGACCTTCGAATCCATCACCTACAGCGTGGCCGACCAGGTGGCCCAGCTCACCCTGAACCGGCCCGAGCGGTTGAATGCCCTGCACAAGGGCGCCTTGCAGGAGATCAACGCGGCCATGGACCAGGCCGAGGCCGATGACCAGGTGCGGGTGATCGTGGTCAGCGGTGGCGGCCGGGCGTTTTCGTCCGGCTTCGACCTGAAGGCGCAGATGGAGCAGCGGCCCGAGGGCGACGCGGTGTGGCGCGCCATCCTCGACCTGGACTTCGACACCACGATGCGCTTCTGGAACAGCCCCAAGCCCACCATCGCCGCGGTGCATGGCGCCTGCCTGGCGGGGGCGTTTGAGCTGGCCATGGCCTGCGACATCACCATCGCCGACGAGGACGCCACGTTCGGCGAACCGGAGCTGAAGTTCGGCGCCGGCATCGTCACCCTGCTGCTGCCCTGGATGACCAGCCCCAAGCAGGCCAAGCGCATCATCCTGTCGGCCGACGACCGCATCCCCGCGCGCGAGGCGCTGGCCATGGGCCTGGTGAGCCGGGTGGTGGCTGCCGGCACCCACCTGGCCGAGGCGCTGCGCACCGCGCGCGGCATCGCGCTGATGGACCCCAACCTGGTGGCGCAGACCAAGAAGGCGCTGAACCGCACCTACGACATCCAGGGCATGCCCACCGCGCTGCGCATGGCGCTGGACATCGACCACGGCATCGAGAGCCATGGCTCGCCCGATAAGCGTGCCTTCATGGACATCGCCCGTGCGCGCGGCATGCGCGAGGCGATTGCCTGGCGCGATGCCCGGTTCGCCAAGGCGCAGGGCTGATGTGTTGAGCGCATGCCAGGCCACTGGGCGGCGCCGGGCGGCTGCGTAGAAAAATCAGCATCCGCCCACGGCCGGGCGTCTGCATGCGGCGACCGCGTGCGCAAGGCCGAGGCCGTGGAGCCGTTCGAGACTTGGCGCGCGAACACACGGCGAAGCGGTCCGCTGTGCGCGGCGGTGCTTTCTTGCAGGCGGTGATCCGGGACGCGTGTTCGCGCGCCAGGCCCTGAACGACTCCACGGCCTCGGCCTGGCCGCGACGGTGATGGAAGGCGGCCCACAGGTCCCGCGAAAGGCGCTGCTTCTCGAGAGCGCCGGCGCGCCGGTTCAGGTGAACAGCGCCCGATGCTGCTCGCGCAGCAGGTTCTTCTGCACCTTGCCCATGGCGTTGCGCGGCAGGTCCGCCACCACGAACAGGTGCTTGGGCACCTTGAAGTTGGCGATGCTGGCCTTGAGCCTGGCGATCATCCCCACCGGGTCCAGCGTGGCACCGGGCTGGGCCACCACCACCGCCACCACGCCTTCGCCGAAATCGGGATGTGGCACGCCGATCACGGCCGATTCGGCCACGCCGGGCATGTCGTTCAGGAAGCCCTCGATCTCGGCCGGGTAGATGTTGTAGCCGCCGCTGATGATCAGGTCCTTGCTGCGGCCGACGATGCTGACGTAGCCGTCGGTCGCCACCAGGCCCACGTCGCCGGTCTTGAACCAGCCATCGCTGGTGAACTCCTCGGCCGTCTTCTCGGGCATGCGCCAGTAGCCGGCAAACACGTTCGGTCCCCGGACCTGGATGTGGCCGATGGCGCCGGCCGCGCAGGGTGCACCGGCATCGTCCACCACCCGCAGCTGCACACCCGGCAGGGCCGGGCCCACGGTGCCACGCCGGCGCGGGCCATCGGCCGCGCGGCAGGGGTTGCTGGTGAGCATCACCGTCTCGCTCATGCCGTAGCGCTCCAGCAGCACATGGCCGGTGCGCGCGGTCCAGCTGTCGAAGGTTTCAACCAGCAGCGGCGCCGAGCCGCTGATGAACAGGCGCATGGACTGCACCGCCTCGCGGGTGAGCGTGGGCTCGGCCAGCATGCGCACGTAGAGCGTGGGCACCCCCATCATCACCGTGGCGCCGGCCATGCGTGCAATCGTCGCCTTGGGGTCGAACTTGCCGAACCACACCATCCTGCTGCCGTTGAGCAGGGCGCCGTGCATGGCCACGAACAGGCCGTGCACATGGAAGATGGGCAGGGCGTGGATCAGCACGTCGTGCGGCTGCCAGTCCCAGTAGGCCTTCAGCGTCAGCGCATTGCACAGCAGGTTGCCGTGGCTCAGCATCGCGCCCTTGCTGCGCCCGGTGGTGCCGCTGGTGTAGAGGATGGCCGCCAGGTCGTCGGCGGCGCGCACGGCCGGCGTGTGCTGGTCGCTCTGGGCGGCGGCGCGCTCCAGCAGCGTGCCGTCGCGCGCCTCGCCCAGGGTGAACACATGGCCGGTGCCGGCGCTGAAGGCGATGCGGCTGACCCAGGCGAAGTTCCTGGGCGCGCACACCACCACCGCCGGCTCGGCATTGCCGATGAAGTAGCCGATCTCGGCCGCCTGGTAGGCGGTGTTCAGCGGCAGGAAGACATAACCTGCCCGCAGCACGGCCAGGTAGAGCATCAGCGCTTCCACGCTCTTCTCGGTCTGCACCGCCACCCGGCTGCCGGCCGGCAGGCCCAGGCCCTGCAGCAGGTTGGCCAGCATGGCCGTGCCACGCTCCAGGTCGGCCCAGGTGTAGCGCGCACCGGCCGTGGGGCCGTCGGCCACCTCGATGGCGGTGGCCGTCAGGTCGGCCGGGAAGGCGGCGCGCAGGGCGCTGAAGAGGTTGGCGTTTGGCATGGCGTTGGGGATGCTGGTCAATCCATCTTTGCGCCAGAACCCTTCACCACCTCGGCCCAGCGCTTGATCTCGGTGTTGACGAAGCGGCCGAAGTCCGGCCCCCACAGGTTGGGCGGGTTGGCGCCCAGGTTGGCCCAGGCGGCTTTCAGCTCGTCGCTGTTCAGCGCCTTCTTCATCTCGGCGGCCATGGCGTCCACGGCGGCCTGCGGTGTGCCCTTGGGCGCCCACAGGCCGTACCAGGTGGCCACCTGGTAGGTGGGCACACCCCCCTCGGTGCTGGTGGGCACATCGGGGAAGCCGGGTGCACGCTGGGGCGAGGCCACGGCCAGGGCCTTGATGCGGCCGCCCTTGATGTGGTTGGCCGACGAGCCCAGGCCGTCGAACATCATGTCCACCTGGCCGGCGATCAGGTCCTGCAGCGCCGGGCCGGCGCCACGGTAGGGGATGTGGGTGATGAAGGTCCTGGTCTGCAGCTTGAACAGCTCGCCGGCCAGGTGGTGGGAGGTGCCGTTGCCGGCCGAGCCGTAGTTCAGCTTGGCCGGGTTCTTGCGCAGGTAGTCCAGCAGGCCCTTGAGATCGGTGGCCGGCACACGCTGCGGGTTGACCACGATCACCTGGGGCACGCTGCTGATCAGGCCCACCGGCACGAAGTCGGTCTCGATGCCGTAGTCGAGCTTGGGGTACATGGCCGGGGCGATGGCGTGGTGCACCGCGCCCATGAAGAAGGTGTAGCCATCGGGCGCCGCGCGTGCGGCCAGGCCCGCACCCAGGTTGCCACCGGCGCCCCCCTTGTTGTCGATGACGAACTGCCTGCCGGTGTTCTTGGTCATCGCCGCGAACAGCGGCCGGGCGAAGGCGTCGGTGCCACCACCGGCCGGGAAGGGCACGACGATGTTCACCGGCTTGCTGGGCCAGGCCTGGGCCAGGGCGGCGTGCCAGGGGGCGGCCAGGGCCAGGGCGGCGGCCGCGCCGGCCAGCACGCCGCGGCGTGTGGAAGAGGTGTTCATGGCTGTCTCCAGTCGGTTGTGGCGGGCACCGGGGCCCGCTGTTCCAGGGATGGTGCCGTCAGAGCAGGGCCGACAGGGCGCGGGAATGTACCACCCGGCCCTGCACGAACTTGTCGTGGCAGTGCTCGATGCGTGACAGGTCGTAGAGGTAGTTCACCATCAGCCCGGCCGCCTGCTTCAGGCCCTTGGGCGCCAGGTTGGCCTGGGCATTCAACCGCTCCAGCCGGGCACCGTTGTCGAGGTGGAAACGCGCCACCGGGTCACCACCGGCCTGCGGGCTGCGGTGCACCAGGTACAGCGCGGCCAGGCGCCACAGCGCGTGGTGGGCGTCGGCCGGCAGGGCGGCCAGGCTGCCGGCCTGGATCAGTGCCTGCAGGTCGGCGCCCGCGGCCCCGCGCAGCAGGGCCAGGGCCTGCACCGCACGCTCGGTGGCCGCCGCCGGCAGGCCGGCCAGCGGGCCATCCGCCTGGGTGGCATCCGGGGGCAGGTTGCACAGGCGCTGCAGCCAGGCCATCAGCCCGGGGATGGGCGACAGGGTGCAGAAGCTGCGCAGCTGGGGCAGCTCACGCTTGAGCTGCTCGGCCACCCGCTTGATCAGGAAGTTGCCCATCGACACCCCGCGCAGGCCGGGCTGGCAGTTGCTGATGGAATAGAACACCGCCACCTTGAACTGCTCGGGTGGCAGCGGGCTGCTGCGCTTGTCGATCAGCGGGGCGATGGCGCCGGCCATCTCGGGCAGCAGGGCCACCTCCACGAAGATCAGCGGCTCATCGGGCAGCTGCGGGTGGAAGAAGGCAAAGCAGCGGCGGTCGGGCTGCAGGCGGCGGCGCAGGTCGTCCCAGCCGTCCACCTCGTGCACCGCCTCGTGGTGGATGATCTGCTCCAGCAGCTGGGCCGGCGAGTTCCAGTCCACCTTGCGCATCTGCAGGAAGCCGGGGTTGAACCAACTGCCCAGCAGGTGCAGCATGTCGTGCTCCACGCCCGCCAGGGCCGGGTGGCGGGGCAGGCGCTCCAGCAGCGACCGGCGCAGCCGCACGATCGCGGCCGTGCCGCCCGGCGCGCGGTTCAGGCGCCGGAACAGCTCCTGGCGCGGTGGCTCGGCAGCCTGCGTCAGCGCGATCAGGTGGGCGCTGTGCGCCGGCGCCCTGGCATAGGCCAGGGCCGCGGCCAGCACCTGCTGCGGGTCGGGTGAAAAATCACGCGCCAGGTGGTCGAAGAAGCGGGTGCGCAGCTCGTCGGCCAGGGCGTCGAGCTGCTGCACGATGGCCGCGGCGATGCCCGGGCCGTTGGCCTCGCCGCGCTCGGACAGCAGGTGGCGGCAATCCTGCAGCAGCGGGCGCAGCTGCCGGTCCTGGGCGGCGGCCTGGGGGGTGGTGCGGTTGCTCAAACCAGGATCTACCCGTCGGTGCGGCAGGTGCTCACTGCGCCGTGTCGGCCAGGCCCTGGCGGCGGCGGTAGATGGTGTTGCGGCTGATGCCCAGGGCCTTGGCCGTGGCCGACACATTGCCACCCAGCGCGGCCAGGGTGCGTGCGATGGCCTGGCATTCCAGGCTGCGCAGGCTGGCGGGCATGTCCAGCGCATGGTCGCCGCCGGCCGGCTGCAGGGCCTGGCCGCCGAACAGCAGGCGCGGTGCGGCCGGTGCGGCCTCGCCTTCGAACCGGGCCATCACCTGCAGGCCCACATGGGTCTGCATCTCCACCAGGTCGGCACGCTGGCGTGCCGGCTGGGCAAACAGGCCTTGCAGCCGGCGGTCGAACAGCGCGCCGAAGGCCTGGCCCACCAGGCTGCCGCGTGCCATGCACAGCAGGCGAGCGGCCATGCGGTTGGCGCCGGTCACGCAGCCCTGGGCATCCACCTGCAGCAGGCCCTGCATCGGCGTGCCCAGCAGCTCGGCACGGGGGTGGAAATGCACCACCAGCCGGTCGGGCCCGGGCAGGAACAGGCTGTTCTCGATGGCGGCGGCGGCGTCCATCACCAGCGAGAACACGTCGAAGCCGGGCACGCTGTCGTAGCTGGTGATGTCCAGTGCGCCCAGGCGGCTGCCGTCGGGGGCGTCGATGGGCGCGGCCACGCAGAAGAAGGGCCGCACGTTGTCGAAGAAGTGCGCGTCGCGCCCCACCAGGTAGGGCAGGCCCTCGGCCAGGCTGATGGCCGGGGCGCTGGTGCCCACGCAGCGCTCGCACAGGTTCACGCCCTTGCGGGTGGCCTGCAGCAGGGTGGCCGGCGTGGCGGCCTCGTGGCACAGGCGGTCGATCACCACGCCGCGGCTGTTGAACAGCAGCACCGCACTGCCGGTGCCACGCAGGGCCTGGGCCAGGCGCTCGGTCTCGGGGCGTGCGGCACGCACCAGGTCGCCATGCTCGTCGTCCAGCGTGGCCAGCAGGGCACGCGATACCAGCTCGAAGCTGACCCGCTCGCCCTCGCGCATGCCGGCGTCTCGGCAGCGCTGCCAGCTGCGCAACAGCGGGGCCTCGTCGTCACGCGGCTGGATCCAGGGGTTGACGCGGTAGTGGCCGCGCACGGTCTGCAGCCGGGCCTGGAGTTCGTGGGTGCTGGTCATGTCGGGGGATCACGGCTGGTTTCGGGCGTCCGGGGCGGGCCCGGTGGTGTTGCACGCTGCAACACCGGCACACCGGCCCGGCAGGCTTGGTGCACCACATGCACTGTAGGCAGGCGCACAGGCCCCGGCGCACTAGGGGCAACCCGGGGCGGGACAACCCGGGCCGCATGGACAGCGACCCGCCAAACACCCAAGATACATGGTCGGGACACATTCCCGCCGGCCGCATGGGTGCACACCACCCGCGCGGACCATCCACCACGAGGAGACAACGCCCATGAACTTCACCCGATGGCTGGCCGCCGCTGCGGCCCTGGCATCCCTGGCTGCACCCCCGGTGCTGGCGCAGTCCGACGCTGCCCTGAAGGCCGACGCCACCACCCCCGGCGACGTGCTCACCTACGGCATGGGCTACAACAACCAGCGCTACAGCGCGCTCAAGCAGATCAACACCAAGAACGCGTCCAAGCTGCAGCCGGCGTGGAGCTACAGCCTGAACAACCCTCAGGGCCAGGAGAGCCAGCCCATCATCCACGAGGGGGTGATGTACGTCACCACCTTCAACAGCACCGTGGCGCTGGATCCGCTCACCGGCAAGCAGCTGTGGAAGCAGGAGATCGAGCTGCCGCAGGACGTGTTCAAGTACGCCTGCTGCGGCATCCTGAACCGCGGTGCGGCCATCTACGAAGGCAAGCTCTACCGCGTGACGCTGGACGCCCATGTCATGGCCATGGACGCCAAGACCGGCAAGACGCTGTGGAAAATGAAGGCCGCCGACTACCAGGACGGCCACGCCATGACCAGCGCCCCGCTGATCGCCGGCGGCGTGGTGATCACCGGCATCGCCGGGGGTGAGTACGGCACGCGTGGCTTCATCGACGGCTGGGACCCGGCCACCGGCAAGCACCTGTGGAAGTTCTACACCACCGCCGCACCGGGCCAGAAGGGTGGCGACACCTGGCCTGGCGACACCCACAGCAAGGGCGGCGCCCCCACCTGGCTGACCGGCGCCTACGACCCGGAGCTGGACCTGGTGTACTGGGGCACCGGCAACGCCGGCCCCTGGAACCCGCAGGTGCGCCTGGGCGACAACCTCTATGTGTGCTCGGTGGTGGCCATCCGCCCCAAGACCGG
This sequence comes from Pseudomonadota bacterium, assembly GCA_040386375.1. Lineage (GTDB taxonomy): Bacteria > Pseudomonadota > Gammaproteobacteria > Burkholderiales > Burkholderiaceae_C > Pseudaquabacterium. The sequence continues at coordinate 41,336 of JAZKFQ010000048.1, read as the reverse complement.
CGAGCTGGTCTGGCACTACCAGTTCAGCCCCAACGACCCGTATGACTACGACGCCACCGAAGTGGGCATGCTGGTCGAGATCAAGATCGACGGCAAGCCGCGCAAGGTGCTGGCGCAAGCCAACCGCAACGGCTTCTTCTACGTGCTGGACCGCGCCAACGGCAAGCTGCTGGCCGCCAATCCCTACGTGAAGGTGAACTGGGCGGAGAAGGTCGACATGGCCACCGGCCGCCCGGTGGAGAGCGACGTGACCCGCCGCGCCCGCGCCGGCGAGGACGTGGAAGTCTGGCCGTCGGTGCTGGGTGGCAAGAACTGGACGCCGATGTCCTGGAACCCGGCCACCGGCCTGGCCTATGCCAACACGCTGAACATGAGCTGGCCCTACCAGATCGCCAAGCAGGACTACAAGCGTGGCGAGTGGTATGTGGGCGTCAACCTGCGCGGCGTGAACTTCACCAAGGGCCAGACCCACGGCTACCTCAGCGCCATCGACCCGATGACCGGCAAGAGCAAGTGGCAGATGGCCTGGCCGGGCCAGCCCAGCATGGCGGGCACCTTGTCCACCGCCGGTGGCCTGGTGTTCACCGGTGCGGCCACCGGCGAGTTCATCGCCGTGGATGCCAACAACGGCAAGAAGCTCTACGAGTTCAACGTGGGCACCGGCATCATCGGCCTGCCCGTCACCTGGGAGCACAAGGGCAAGCAGTACGTGAGCATCGTCGCCGGTGCCGGCGGGGTGTGGGCCGTGCTGGGTGACGAGCGCATGGCCGCCACGCCGGCGGGCGGCAGCGTCTGGACCTTTGCGCTGAAATGAGCTTGCGGCACCGTGCAAACGCGGGCCGCCTGGCCCGCGCCGCCGCCTTGCTGCTGGCCCTGCCCATGGCAGGGCTGGCGCAGGCCACGGCGGGCAAGTTCGAGCCGGCGCAGATCGAGGCCGGGCGCGAGCAGTTCCACCGCACCTGCGCCCAGTGCCATGGCCGCAACATGGTCAACGCCGGCACCACGGTGTATGACCTGCGCAAGTTCCCGGTCGACCAGCCGGACCGCTTTCTGCACAGCGTGGCCAACGGCAAGGGCAACATGCCCTCGTTCAAGGAGGCGCTGACCCCGGCGCAGATCGATGCGCTGTGGGCCTACATCGGCAGCCGCGGTGGCAAGGAGAACTGAGGTGCGCGCCGGGCTTGCCATGGCGCTGGCGCTGCTGTGCGGCAGTGCGCTGGCCCAACCCACCCCCTTGACCGTGTGTGTGTCGGCCGACAACCCGCCGCTCTCGCACCTGGTGACCGGGCAGGCGCGTGGCCTGGATCTGCGCATCGCCCAGGCTGCGGCCGATGCCCTGGGCCGGCCGCTGAAGGTGGTGCCCTTCGAGACCTCGTACGAGAAGGAAAGCTCGCTGGCGCGCGAGGTGGCCGCCCTGCTGTCGGCTGGTGTGTGCGAGGCCGCCAGCGGCTTTCCGCTGCTGAGCCGCGACTTCAGCCCGGCCGCCGGCGACAAGGCGCGCACGCCTGACTTCCCCGGCGCCAAGCGCAAGCGGGAGCGCCCCTTCATTCCGCTGCAGGCGCTGGCGCCCAGCCGCGCCTACCTCAGCGCCGCGCTGGGGGTGGTGCAGCCCGCCGGCGCCCCGCCGCTGGACCGGCTCACCGACGTGGGCGAGCGCCGCATCGGCGTGGTTTCCGGCACGCTGGGCGGGGTGGTGGCCATGGGCTGGAAGCAGGGGGCGCTGCGCAACCGCCTGGTGTCGCTGGGCCAGAAGGAGCAGCCGCTGGACGAACTGCTGGCCCCGCCGGCCGCGGGCCAGGCGCGCCGCTTCGACGCCGTGCTGCTGCCGCTGGCGCTGTTCGACGGCTGGCTGGTGCAGCACCCCGGTGCGGCCCTGGCGGCGGCCGGCTGGCGCCGGCCCATCGGCGTGAACCTGGGCTTCGTCACCCTGGCCAGCGACAGCACGCTGCGCCCGGCGCTGGATGCGGTGATCACCCGCACCCTGGCCGACGGCAGCCTGGCGCGCTGGGCGGCTGAAGAGGGCGTGACCTGGTCGGCGCCGGTGGCGCCCGACGTGGGCCGCGGCCCCAGCCTGCAGGACCTGATGGCCGATTGATGCGGTGACGGGCGGCTCAGCCGCCGGCAGCCGCGCCGTGGAAGCCGGCGCTGCTGCCGTCCTGCAGCCGCAGCAGGCTGCAGTGCCCACCCTGGGCCGACAGCGGCTGGGCCTGCACCTGGTAGCCGGCGGGCAGGGGCGCCATCAGCAGGCCGGCCACGTCGGCACAGTCGCGCACCGCCTGGCACTTGCCGGGCGCCGCCTGCTGGTCGGTCACCATGCAGCCCGCCTGGTTCAGCACCATGGCCGCACCGGCGCTGGCAGCCAAGCTGGCCAGGGCGGTGTCGCGCGCCTGCCTGTCCAGCGCCACCAGGCCCGGCAACGCCGTGGCCGACACCGTGCCCACCAGCGCCACCACCGCCAGCTGTTCAACCAGGGTGAAGCCGGTTTGGTGTCGGCGCAGGCGTGGGTGCATGGCGTGCCTGGGGATGGCGGGTGGTGGAGCAGCCGAGTGTGGCGCCACGGCCGCCGCTTGCCCATCCCGGGCCTGCGTGCGCCGCGTCCCCTGCTTCGGGGGGCGGCCTACTCGGCCACGATCTTCAGGAACAGGTCGCGGTCGGGCGAGAAGTTGGCGTGCAGCGGAAGCAGGGCGCCGCCCAGGGCGCGGGCATCGGAGCCGATGGTGCCGGGCAACAGGGCGGGGCGGGTCACGCCTTCCCAGCTGTAGCGGTCCATGGCCTGCTGCAGCGCGGCCACCAGGGCGGCCTGCAGGCTGCGGCTGAAGGAACCGTCGACGATCACGCTTTCCAGGTCGAGCAGGCAGGCCGCACCGTTGACGGCCAGGGCCACGGCCGCGGCGGCATCCTGCAGCCAGGCCTGGGTGTGGGCCAGCCAGGGCGCCTGCAGTGCCCGCTCGTCGGCCGCGGCGGTGGTGTCCAGGCCATGCTGCTGGTAGAGCAGTTCCAGGTTGGCCAGCGACGCCACGCTCAGCAGCTGGGGTGGTGCACCGGCGGCGCCCGCCCGGTCGGCCAGGGCCAGCGGCAGCGAGCCGATGGCGCCGGCATTGCCGTGCAGGCCGGCACGCAGGTGGCTGTCCAGCACCAGGCCGCCGCCGATGAAGGTGTCGACGAAGATGTAGAGAAAGCTCTGCACGCTGCGCCCGCGCCCGGCCACCAGCTCGGCCACGCAGGCGGCGGCGGTGTCCTTGATCAGCGTGACCGGCAGGTCGGTGAGGGCGGCCACGGCGGTGCGCAGGTTGGTGTCCGGCCAGCGCGCGGCCACCGCGGCCGGCATGTCCAGCAGGGTCTGCCAGCCGCCCAAGCTGAAGGGCGCGGCGATGCCCACGCCCTGCACCCGCGCATATTCGGCCGGGCTGAGCAGGCGCTGGATCTCGGCCAGGCGCGCGCCGATCTCGGCCAGCAGGGCACCGGGCTCGGGGTAGGCATAGGCCAGCGTCCAGCGCTGGCGCACCGCGCCGGCAAAGTCGACCAGCAGCACGTCCAGGCTGCGCCGGCCCACCTTGATGCCGATGGCCAGCGCGCCCGCCGGGTTCAGCCGCAGCGGCACCGAGGGCTGGCCCACCTTGCCACGCTGGGGCACGCCGCGCAGCAGCAGGCCGTCGGCCTCCAGACGCTTGGTGATCAGGCTCACCGTCTGCGCGGTGAGGTGGGTGACCCGCGCGATCTCGGCGCCGGGCAGGGCGCCGTGCAGGCGGATGGCCTGCAGCACCACCCGCTCGTTGTACTGGCGCAGCCCGCCCTGGCTGGAGCCACGCGGCTTCAGGCGGTCGGCACCGGCAGGCGTGGATTCAGGGCTGGAGCGGTTCACCCAGCACACCCTTCTTGAGGATCACATTGGCCCAGGGCTGCAGCTCGCCGGTGTGCACGATGGCGAAGGCCGCTTTGACACGGTCGTAGAAGGCGAAGCGTTCCATGGCCAGCCATTGTCCGGGCGCGGCGTGGCCGGCGGCGTGCAGCGCTGCCACCAGCGTGCGTTGCTGCGCACTGCGGTAGCCGTCCGGCGTGCCGCCCACCTGCATGCAGGCCAGCGGCTGGTCGACCATGGTGTCCAGCGGCAGCAGGCTCAGCACCGCCTCGCAGGCGCGCTGCACGCCCACGCCGGCCAGCGGGATCACCGGCTTGCCCGCGCCCAAGCTGGCGGCGGTGAAGTTGGCGTCGGCGATCACGAGCTCGTCGCCATGGCCCATCTGTGCCAGCACCAGCAGCAGCTCGGGTGTCAGCAGGGGGTCGATGCCTTTGAGCATGCTGCCCTCCTCACGCCAGGCACTCGGCGGGGATCTTGTCCGGCGGCATGGCCCCGGTCATCACCGCCACGGTGTCGCTCATGCTGATGGTCTTGGGGTTCAGCACGGCGGCGCGCTTGCCCAGCCGGGCCACGTGGATGCGGTCGGCGATCTCGAACACATGCGGCATGTTGTGGCTGATCAGGATCACCGGCAGGCCCTTGTCGCGCACCCTGCGGATCAGCTCCAGCACCATGTTGCCCTCCTTCACGCCCAGGGCGGCGGTGGGCTCGTCCAGGATCACCACATGCTCGGCAAAGGCCGCGGCGCGCGCCACCGCCACACACTGGCGCTGGCCGCCGGAGAGCGTCTCCACCGCCTGCGTCATCGAGCGGATGCCCACCTTCAGATCGGCCATGCGGGCGACGGCGGTCTCGAGCATCAGTTTCTTGTCCATCATGCGCAGCACATTGCCCAGGAAGCCGGGGCGGCGCATCTCGCGGCCCATGAACAGGTTCTCGGTGATGGTCATGGCCGGCGCCACGGCCAGGTCCTGGTAGCAGCATTCGATGCCGGCATGGCGGGCGTCCATCGGGCTGTTGAACTTGATGGGCTTGCCGTCGAGCAGGATCTCGCCTTCGTCGGGGATGGTGGCGCCCGACAGCGCCTTGATCAGGCTGCTCTTGCCGGCGCCGTTGTCGCCGATCACCGCCAGGATCTCGCCGGCGCGCAGCTCGAAGTCGGCGCCGTCGAGCGCGGTGACCTGGCCGTAGCGCTTGACCAGGCCCTTGCCTTGCAGCACGAGTTTGTGTTCGCTCATGGATGTGCTCCTGCCGTGTTCAGCGTGCGCCCTTGCGGGACAGTTGATCGACCGCGACCGCGGCGATGACGAGGATGCCGGTGATCAGCACCTGGTAGACCGAGGCCACGCCCATCAGCGTGAGGCCGTTGCGCAGCACGCCGACGACCACCGCGCCCACCAGGGTGCCCAGGATCACGCCGCGGCCGCCGAACAGGCTGGTGCCGCCCAGCACCACGGCGGTGATGGCGTCCAGGTTCTCGGTCTGGCCGGCATTCGGGTCACCCACGCCGGTGCGGGCCACGCTCAGCAGCGAGGCGATGCCGTAGAACACGCCGGCCAGCACGTACACGCCCAGCAGCACGCGGTCGGTGGGGATGCCCACCAGGCGCGTGGCCTCGGGGTTGTTGCCCACCATGTAGACATGGCGGCCGGCGGCGGTCTCGCGCAGCCAGAACCAAACGCCCAGGTAGAGCAGGATCATCAGCACCGTGCCGAAGCCGATCTCGGTGCCGGCGATGTTGAAGGTGTTGCCCAGCCAGGTCATCATCGGCGGCACGTCGGTCACCGTCTGCGCGTTGGAATACAGCTGGGTGATGGCAAACGCGATGTTCAGCGTGCCCAGGGTGACGATGAACGGCGGCAGTTTCACCCGCGTCACCAGCAGGCCGTTGACCAGGCCGAACAGGGCTGTGACCCCCACGCCGCACAGGATGGCCAGCGGCGCGGGCAGGCCCATCTCCACCGCCAGCTTGGTCATCACGATGCTGCCCAGGGCCATCACCATGCCGCAGGACAGGTCGATGCCGGCGGTCAGCACGATCAGCGTCTGGCCGATGGCGATCACGCCCACCACCATCACCTGCTGCAGGATGAGGCTGAGGTTGGCGCCGGTGAGGAAGTTCTCGCTCTGCGTGGCGAAGAACACGCAGGCGATCAACAGCGCGATGAACGGCCCGAGCTGGCCGATGGGAGGTAGCTTCATGTCACAGCCTCAGTTGGATGACAGGGACGGCGCGCGAAGGCGCAGCCGCCAAACGGGCGCCGCGGAACCGGCTTCGCCGGGCCGCTGGGGCCGCCCCCTTGAGGGGGAGCGGCGTCAGCCGCTACGGGGGTGGGCTTATTTCTTCCCCCAGCACAGGTCGGTGCCGGTCTTCAGGTCCTTGCTGTCCACCCCCGCCATCGCCTTGGTGGCGATCAGCGTGACGCCGGTGTCGGTGTAGCCGGCCACCTTCTTGCCGGTCTTGGCGTACTCCACACCGGCTTCCACGCCCATGGCGGCCATCTTCAGCGGGTACTGCTGGCTGGTGGCGGCGATCACGCCCTTGCCCACGTCGGCGATGCCGGCGCAGCCGCCGTCCACGCTGACGATGATCACGCCCTTGTCCTTGCCGGCCTTCTTCAGCGCGTTGTAGGCACCGGCCGCGGCGGGCTCGTTGATGGTGTAGACCACGTTCACCTCGCCGGCCTTCTGCAGGCAGTTCTCCATCGCCGTCTGGCCCTTGGCGCGGTCGCCGAAGCTGTCGGCCATGCACACCACCTCGGCGGCCTTGCCCAGCTCGTTGCTCTTGGCGTCGGGGGCGGCCAGGCCGAAGCCCTTGAGGAAGCCGTTGTGGCGCTGCGCGCCCACCGGGTGGCCGGGGAACAGGTCCAGCGTCACGATCCTGGCCGGCTTGCCGGCCAGGGCGGCCTTGGCATAAGCGCCGATCAGCTCGCCGGCCTTGTAGTTGTCGGTGGCGAACAGCGCGTCGGTGGCCTCCACCGGGTCGGTGGGGCTGTCCAGCGCAATGATCATCACGCCCTTGTCACGCGCCTTCTTCAGCGCCGGCACGATGGCCTTGCTGTCGCTGGGCGTGATCAGGATGGTCTTGGCGCCGGCGGCGATCATGTTCTCCATGTGGGCGATCTGGCCGGCGTTGTCGCCGTCGGTCTTGCCCGCGCCGCTCAGCAGCTTGGCGCCCTTGGCCTTGGCGGCCGCCTCGGCGCCTTCCTTCATCTTCACGAAGAAGGGGTTGGTGTCGGTCTTGGTGATCAGGCCGATCACCGGCTGGGCCTGGGCGAACGCGGCGCCGGCAGCCAGGGCCAGAACAGAAGCGATGAAGGGGGTGCGCATGGATCAGTCTCCTGGGGTGGTGGTGGGCCACTCGGCGGGGCCGCTGCCGTTGGGGATTCAACGGATGGCGCCATTCTGCGCAGCGTGTTTAAATAAATCAAGTTGATTGATTAATGGAAAACCCGAGGAGCTCCAACATGTTCATCGTCTGCGGAGAAGCCCTGTTCGACGTGTTCGCCACCGGCAACACCCCCACCGGCATAGTCTTCGACGGCCGCATCGGCGGCAGCCCGTTCAACGTGGCGATGGGCCTGGCGCGGCTGGGGCAGGGGGTGGGCTTCTGCGGTGGCATCGGCACCGGCTTTGCGGGTGAACGGCTGCTGCAGGCCCTGGCCGACGAGGGCATCGACCCCCGCGCCGTGGCCCGGCTGGACGCGCCCACCACGCTCAGCCTGATCGGCCTGAACGCCCAGGGTGTGCCCTCGTATGCCTTCTACGGCCACGGCTGCGCCGACCGCCTGTTGCGCACCGAGCACCTGGATGCCATCCCGGCCGAGGCCAACTGCTTCCACTTCGGCAGCTATGCGATGGTGGTGCAGCCGGTGGCAGCCACCCAGCGGGCGCTGGTGGAGCGCGAGCACCGCCGCAGCGTGATCAGCTACGACCCCAACATCCGCAGCAATGTCGAGCCGGACCTGGACCTGTGGCGCGCCACGCTGCAGTGGATGCTGCCGCGCACCCACCTGCTGAAGGTGAGCGACGAGGACCTGGGCCTGCTGTACCCCGGCCGCGCCATCGAGCAGTGTGCCGCCGACGCACTGGCCGCCGGCACGCCGCTGGTGGTGGTGACACGTGGTGGCGAGGGCGCGGTGGGTTTCACCGCGCGCGGCAGCGTGGTGGCGCCGCCGGTGAAGGTGGTGGTGACCGACACCGTGGGTGCCGGCGACACCTTCCAGGCCGCGCTGCTGACCTGGGCTGCAGAGACCGGCCGGCTCACGCCGGCGGCGCTTGCGGCCATCGACAACGCCGCACTGGCCGAGGCCCTGGGCTTTGCCAGCCGGGCGGCGGCCATCACCTGCAGCCGCCGCGGCGCCGACCTGCCGCGCCGCAGCGAGCTGGCCTGATCAGGCGGCCGCCGGCAGCGCGGCCAGCCCCGGGCGGACGGGCCACAGCGCGTGCAGCAGCCGGGCCAGCGGGCGCTCCGCCGGCTGCGGCTGGTCGCACAGGCCCACGGTGGCCGTGCCACTGAGCGGGCTGACCAGCACCGGGGCGTCGCTGTCGATGACCAGCGATTCACCCCGCGCCAGCACATGGTCGTCCTGCTCGCCGTCGATGGTGACCCACAGCGTGCCGGCCAGGCTGCGCACGCGGGTGCCGCGCGCCCGCTGCAGGCGCAGCGGCACCGGGCTGAGCAGGGGCACCAGGGCTTGGTGGATGTCGAGATGCATGGCAGACTCCTTCATGCAGTGGTTGCATGGGACGCCATGCCTTCACCGCTGCTGTGACTGAATTCTTCCCATGCAGACCACGCCTGACAAACGTTGAATTTGCATCCCTGGTATTCCGCTGGCGCATGTCAAACAAGCTCCACCTGCCACCCCTGGATCTGCTGGTCGCGTTCGAGGCGGTGGCGCGGCGTGGGTCCATCACCAGCGCGGCGGCCGAGCGCTTCATCACCCAATCGGCCATGAGCCGGCAGATCCAGGCGCTGGAGGCGGCCCTGGGCACACCTCTGTTCGAGCGCCGCCACCGCGCGCTGGAGCTCACCGCCGCCGGCCAGCGCCTGCTGCTGGCCACCCAGGCCGCGCTGGCCCAGCTGGGCGAGGCGGTGGCCGCCGTCCGGGCGCCGCAGCTGCCCGGGCCACTGGCGCTGACCACCACGCCCAGCTTCGCGGCGCTGTGGCTGATCCCGCGGCTGGCCGGCTTCACGCGGGATCATCCGGGCGTGGACGTGCGGCTGGATGCCAGCTTCGAGCGGCGGGTGCTGCAGCGCGACGGCTTCGACCTGGCGGTGCGCTACATGCCGCTGGCCCAGGCCGAGGGCGAGCGGCTGTTCGGCGAGGTGCTGGTGCCGGTGTGCAGCCCGGCCTTGCTGCGGCGCAAGGCGCACCCGCTGGCCACCCCGGCCGACCTGGTGCACCACACCCTGCTGCAGGTGTCCGACGCCGGTGGCAGCAGCATGCCGCTGGAGTGGGAGCCCTGGCTGCGCCAGCTGGGCCAGCCGCAGCTGCAGCCGCACTCCCGGCTGACCTTCAACAGCTACAACGAGGCCATCGCCGCGGCGGTGGCGGGCCATGGGGTGGCCCTGGGCAGGCGGCCCCTGATCGACGGCCTGCTGAAGAAGCGCCAGCTGGTGGTGCCGTTCGGCGAAGCCACCGACACCGCACGCGCCTACTTCCTGCTGCTGGCGCCGGGGGCGGCGCAGCGGCCGGACGTGCTTGCGCTGGCGGCCTGGCTGCGCGGCGAGGCGGCCGGCCGCGGTTGAGCAGCGGCCGAGCCGGGGTCAGTGGCCACGCCGGCGCCGGGCCAGGCCGCGCAGCACGGCCAGGCCGGCCAGCCCGGCCAACAGCAGGCCGGCCGCGGCGGGTTCCGGCACCGGTGTGGCACTGAAGCTGGCGCCGTCCACGGCGCTGAAGCGGAAGCCGCTGATGGCATGGGCATCGGCCTCGGCGCTGAAGGCCACACCGTCGAACAGGCCCGGCTCCAGCAGCGCGGGGCCACCTGTGCTGCTGCGCAGGAACTGGCCCAGCCGGAACAGCTGCTGCTGCTGGAAGGCCAGCGGGTCGGCCGCGCCGACGAAGTGGAAGTGCAGGCTGGAGCCGGCCAGCGCCAGCGCCGCAGGGTCGCCCAGCAGCAGTTGGTCGGTGAAGAAGCCGCCGCTGCCATCGGCCAGCACGTCCAGCACCAGGCGGCCGCCGGCGCCCTGGCTGAAGCTGCCCAGCACGGCCAGGCTGCCGGCCGGCTGTGCCTGGTCCCCCGGGTTGACGGTGCCGGTGTTGTGCAGGCTGCCATCGACCACGCCGTGGCCTTGCACCAGGCCCTGGTTGTGCACCGCGGCCAGCACCCGGCCGCTGTTGTCCAGCAAGCCGCCCGGGCCCACGGCCAGCTGCTGCGCCGCCAGCAGGCCGCCCGACTGCAGCGACAGCAGCGCGCTGTCGCCGGGCGCAGCGGCCAGCTGCACGCTGCCGGCGCGCCGGCCCGGGTCCAGCCCCTCCAGCAGGTCCAGCAGCAGCACCTGGCCGCCGTCGTCGACGCGCAGTTCCCCCAGGCCGCGCCCGCTGCCCAGCACCATGGCCGGGCCGTCGCCGGCCGCCAGCACCAGCCGGGTGTCCACACCCGACACCCGCACCTGGCCCAGGCCGCCATCGCTGCCGACCTGCGCCAGCAGGGCCTGCGACGGCGCACCGTCCCCTTGCACCAGCATCTGCCCGCCGCCGCGCAGCACCAGCGCCGCCGTGCTGCCCGGGCCCTGCCCCACGGCCAGCCGCAGCGCAGGCCCCAACGGATCGGTGCCGGTGACGTAGCCGGGGAATGGCTGGCCCAGCAGCCAGCGTGAACCGGGCCCGTCGACCAGCACCTGGGCCACGGCGCGCTCGGTGCCATCCAGCACGACGCCGGCCGGCGCGCTGCCCATCTGCAGGCTGGCGCTGCGCACCAGGCCACCGGCCAGCACCTCCACCCGGCCCTGGCTGACACCGCCGGGCGTGCCCACCGTGGGTGTCACGGTCGGCCGGGCCAGTTGCACCGGGCCGAAGAACAGCGCCTCGGAGCCGCTGTCGGTGACGCGCAGCAGGCCGCTGGCGCCGGCGCCCAGGCCCAGCACTGCGCCGCAGTTGCCCGTCAGGCACCCGTCGGTGGCCGGAGTGTGGGCGTCGAGGAAGGCGCCATCGGAGACCTGCACCTCGCCGCGGCCGGTCTGCCCCACCACCAGCTGCATGCCGCTGCGTGGTGCACGCAGGCGCAGCCAGGTGGGTGGGTCGACGGGGGACCGGATGGACCGGCCGTCGACCAGCAGGCGCCCGTCACCGGCCGGGCCATTGCCCAGCACGATCTGGCTGACCCAGAGCGTGCCGCCGTCCAGCATCTGCACACTGCCCGGGGCCTGCTGGCCGATCCACCAGGTGTCGGGCTCGATGGTGTTCCCATCCTGGACCAGGAAGGGGTCGACCGCGCCGCTGACGATGACGGTGGCCAGCGCCGGTGCGGTGGGGAGGGCCAGTGCGGCAGCCAGCGCCCAGCGGCACAGCGTGGACGGTGCGGGGTGGTGCGGGGCGGTCATGCGGCGTCTCCTGGGGTGGCCCGAACGCCTGCACTGTGATCCAGCTGCGCCGCCACGGGCTTGCGCGGGCGCAAGCCCGCCGCAGGGCCCGCCCGGTCAGCGCCGCAGCCGGCTGCAGATCTCCAGCGTCAGCGCGCTCTGGTTCAGCGCGTAGAAGTGGATGGCGGGTGCACCGCCGTCGATCAGGCGCTGGCACAGCTGGGCCACCACGTCGATGCCGAAGGCGCGTATCGATGCCACGTCGTCCAGGTAGCCCTCCATCTTCAGCATCACCCAGCGCGGGATCTCGATGCCGTCGCGCTGGGCGAACTGCACGATGCGCGCGAAGTTGTGGATGGGCATGATGCCCGGCACGATGGGCACGGCCACGCCCCGCCTGCGCGCCTCGTCCACGAAGTGGAAGTAGGCATCGGGGTTGAAGAAGAACTGGGTGATGGCCGAATCGGCACCCGCCGCCACCTTGTCGGCGAAGTGCTGCAGGTCCTTGGCGGCATAGCGTTGCTCGGGGTGGTATTCCGGGTAGGCCGCCACCTCGATGTGCCAGTCGGGGCCCTGCGTCTCGCGGATGAAGCGCACCAGCTCGCTGGCATAGCGGAACTCGCCCGCCACCGCGGTGCCGCTGGGCAGGTCGCCCCGCAGCGCCACGATGCGCCGGATGCCCTGGGCGCGGTAGGTGGCCAGGATCTCGGCGATGCCCTCGCGTGTGCTGCCCACGCAGCTGAGGTGGGGTGCGGCCTCGTGGCCCAGCGCGGCGATGGCCTTCACCGTGGCCAGGGTCTTGTCACGCGTGGCGCCGCCGGCGCCATAGGTCACGCTGAAGAATTCGGGGTGCAGGACGCTCAGGTCCTGCACCACGGTCTTGAGCTTCTCGCTGCCCACGGGCGTGTTGGGCGGGAAGAACTCGATGCTGATCGGGAACTGGGCCATGGCACCTCCAGTCAATGCACTGGCGGAGCGTCAACCACACCGTACAGCGCAGGCAAAAAAACAGCGCCACCAGGGCGCTGCAGATCAAACAGCAGCCGCGGAACCGGCTTCGCCGGGCCGCTGGCTGCCGCCCCCCTGGGGGGGAGCGCCGCAGGCGCTTCGGGGGGGGTCAATACCGGTAAGTGTCGAGCTTGAACGGGCCCTGCTTGGGCACGCCGATGTAGGCGGCCTGCTCGTCGGTCAGCTCGCTGAGCTGGGCGTTCAGCGTCACCAGCTGCAGGCGGGCCACCTTCTCGTCCAGGTGCTTGGGCAGCACATAGACCTTGCCCACGTCATAGGCGTCGGAGTGCGCGTACAGCTCGATCTGGGCGATGGTCTGGTTGGCGAAGCTCGACGACATCACGTAGCTGGGGTGTCCGGTGCCGCAGCCCAGGTTCACCAGCCGGCCCTTGGCCAGCATGATGATGCGCTTGCCGTCGGGGAAGATCACATGGTCGACCTGGGGCTTGATCTCTTCCCACTGCAGGTCTTCGATCGACGCGATGTCGATCTCGTTGTCGAAGTGGCCGATGTTGCAGACGATGGCGTTGTTCTTCATCGCCGTCATGTGGGCCCGGGTCACCACGTTCTTGTTGCCGGTGGCGGTGACGAAGATGTCGGCCTTGTCGGCGGCGTAGTCCATGGTGACCACGCGGTAGCCTTCCATCGCCGCCTGCAGGGCGTTGATGGGGTCGATCTCGGTCACCCACACCTGGGCGCTCAGGGCACGCAGGGCCTGGGCGCTGCCCTTGCCCACGTCGCCGTAGCCGGCCACGACGGCGATCTTGCCGGCGATCATCACGTCGGTGGCGCGCTTGATGGCGTCGACCAGGCTTTCGCGGCAACCGTAGAGGTTGTCGAACTTGCTCTTGGTGACCGAGTCGTTGACGTTGATGGCCCGGAACATCAGCGTGCCCTTGGCGCTCATCTCGTTGAGGCGGTGCACACCGGTGGTGGTTTCCTCGGTCACGCCGATGATCTCGGCGCTCTTGCGGCTGTACCAGGTGCCGTCTTGTGCCAGCTTGGCCTTGATGGCGGCGAACAGCTCACGCTCTTCTTCGCTGCCGGGGTTGGCGATCAGGCTGGCATCCTTCTCGGCGCGCTTGCCCAGGTGCATCAGCAGGGTGGCATCACCACCGTCGTCCAGGATCATGTTCGGGCCTTCGCCCTTGGCACCCTTGGCGCCGAACTCGAAGATGCGGTGGGTGTAGTCCCAGTAGTCCTTCAGGGTCTCGCCCTTGTAGGCGAACACAGGCGTGCCACGCTCCACCAGCGCCGCGGCGGCGTGGTCTTGCGTGCTGAAGATGTTGCAGCTGGCCCAGCGCACTTCGGCGCCCAGGGCCTGCAGGGTCTCCACCAGCACCGCGGTCTGGATGGTCATGTGCAGGCTGCCGGTGATGCGGGCGCCCTTCAGCGGCTTGCTCTCGGCGTACTCACGCCGGATGGCCATCAGCGCGGGCATCTCGTGCTCGGCGATGTTCAGCTCCTTGCGGCCCCAGGCGGCAAGGGAGATGTCGGCGATGGCGTACTGGTCGTTGTGGATCGGCTTCAAGACGGCGTTCATGGGTGGTTGCTCCGGAAACAGGTGGCCCGAACAGCTTGCTGCGGATGGCGATGGAGGGGGGAGATCAAAACACGCACCCGCGGCAAGAACTGGGGGTGAGCGACGTTGCACTGGACGTGGTTTCGAGCCTGGGGCCGGGGGGTGGCCTTGCAACGCTCCTCGAAACAGAGGCGCATTCTAAGCATGGCGGCCCAACTGCGTCGGCACGCGGGGTGTGACTTAAGGCATGGAATGTGCACCCCCGCAACTGCGGGGGTGCGCAGCGGCCTCAGGCGCTGCCGCCGCCGGCGAGTTGGTCGTCACCCACGCCGGGCACCAGCGAGGGCCGGCCCACGATCAGCGGGTCGACCGCGCCCAGTCCGGCCGCGTCCTTGCGGGCATAGGGCAGGCGGTGCAGCAGGTAGCGCATGGCGTTCAGGCGTGCGCGCTTCTTGCAATCGCTCTTGATCACCGTCCAGGGCGCGTCGCTGGTGTCGCAGTGCAGGAACATGGCTTCCTTGGCGCGGGTGTAGTCGTCCCACTTGTCCAGGCTGGCCAGGTCGATGGGGCTGAGCTTCCACTGCTTGAGCGGGTGCAGCTTGCGCTCCTTGAAGCGGCGGCGCTGCTCGGCGCGGCTGACCGAGAACCAGAACTTGAACAGGTGCACACCGCTGCGCACCAGGTGGCGCTCGAACTCCGGCGTCTGGCGCATGAACTCGTCGTACTCGGCCTCGCTGCAGAAACCCATCACCCGCTCGACGCCGGCGCGGTTGTACCAGCTGCGGTCGAACAGCACGATCTCGCCGCGGGTGGGCAGGTGCTCGATGTAGCGCTGGAAGTACCACTGGCCACGCTCCACCTCGCTGGGCTTCTCCAGCGCCACCACGCGGGCGCCGCGTGGGTTCAGGTGCTCCATCAGGCGCTTGATGGTGCCGCCCTTGCCGGCCGCGTCGCGGCCCTCGAACAGGATCACCACGCGCGCGCCGGTGTCCTTCACCCAGGCCTGCAGCTTCAGCAGCTCCACCTGCAGCCGGTATTTCTGCTGCTCGTAGCGGCGGCGGGAGAGCAGGTTCCGGTACGGGTACTTGCCCTCGCGCCAGCCCGGTGCCAGGGCGGTGTCGGCATCCTTCTCGGGGGCGGTGGCGGCCGGCTGGAACAGCAGCTTGCGCAGCGCCCTGCGGTCGTCGGGCGAGGCACCGTCCATCAGGGCCTGCAGCTGCGAGACCACGCTGGCGGCGCTGGCGCCCTGGGCGTGCTGGGCCAGCACGTCGGACAAGGCCATGGCCTGTTCGGTGCGCGCGCCCGTGGTGGCGCGTGCGGCGGTGTCGGCGGCGATGCCGGCCGGCTTCAGCGACGCTGCGGTGTCGCCGGCGGCCACGGCGCGTGGGCCGTTGCGCCGTGCCGCGGCCGGCCGCGCCTTGCGGGCGGCGGGGGCGGTGTCGGTGGTGTTGGGAAGATCCTTGGCCATGCCATGCTCCGGTGACAGCGCTGTGAATCCCGCATGATCCCGTCAGCCCGGCCTGGCAGGCCTTGATCGGCATCAACGCCAGGCCGGCTGGGCCGGGCCCTGTGGGAGACTGGCCCGATGACGCTGCCTGGTGACCTGACACCCGACCCGACACCCGACCCGACACCGGCCCCGACACCCACCCTGCAGCCCGCCGCCGCCGGCCGCCTGCGCCCGCTGGCCGAGCTGCCTGCCGCCCGCCTGGCGGCGCTGCACGGCGTGCTGACCGACATCGACGACACCCTCACCCGCGATGGCGCCATCGCCCCCGCGGCGCTGGCGGCGCTGCAGCGCCTGGCCGCGGCCGGGGTGCCGGTGGTGGCCATCACCGGCCGGCCGGCCGGCTGGAGCGAACCCTTTGCCATGGCCTGGCCGCTGGCGGCCATCGTGGCCGAGAACGGTGCGGTGATGCTGCGCCGCCGGGGCCGGGCCCTGCAGACCGACTTCGTCGCCAGCGCCGAACAGCGCCGCGCCAACCAGCACCGCCTGCAGGCCTGCGCCCAGGCGGTGCTGGCCCGCGTGCCCGGTGCCCTGCTGGCGCAGGACAGCGCCGGCCGGCTGACCGACATCGCCATCGACCACAGCGAGTTCAACCACCTGGATGCCGACCGGATCGACCAGGTGGTGGCCCTGATGCGCAGCCATGGGCTGACGGCCACCGTCAGCTCCATTCACGTCAACGGCTGGATCGGCGCGCACGACAAGCCCAGCGGCGCACGCTGGGCGGTGCAGCAGGCGCTGGGCCGCCCCTGGCTGGCGGCGGAGTGGGTCTATCTGGGCGACAGCACCAACGACCAGGCCATGTTCCAGGCCCTGCCGCTGACGGTGGGTGTGGCCAACATTGCCCGCTTCGTGCCGCAGCTGCAGGTCTTCCCCGGCTTCGTCACCCGGGCCGAGCGCGGCGAAGGCTTCGCCGAACTGGCCGACGCGCTGCTGGCGGCGCGCGCTGGGCGGTGACGGTGGCCATCACGCGCTGAGCCTCAGCCCAGGCCGAGGAAATCGCCGATGCGCTGCAACTCGGCGTCCAGCGCGGCGCCGAAGCCGGCATCCGCCGGCGCGCGGCCGCTGACGAAGCCGATGTCGGCCACCAGCACACCGCCCTGCACCGCCAGGTTGCCCCAGCCGATCACCTGGTCGCGCCACAGCAGCGGCAGGGCGTAATAGCCGCGCACCCGCTTGGGTGCCGGGGTGTAGGCCTCGAAGCGGTAGTCCCAGCCCCACAGCAGGCCGAAGCGCCGGCGGTCCCAGACGATGGGGTCAAACGGCGCCAGCAGGCGCACCTGGTCGTCCAGAGCCCGGGTGGCATGGCGGCGCGAGGCGGGGTTCTCGCCGGCCGGCCACAGCCACCACACACCGTCCACCAGGGCCTGCGGATGGCGCTGGCGGGCGCGCTGCACCGTGGGCTTGCACAGCGGCTGCCACTGCGGCGCACCGATGCCCACCCGGTGCACCAGCATGCTGAAGCTGGGCAGGGGCAAGGGGGCGTACTTGGCCAGCACCACGTCGGCCAGGGCATCCATCGCGGCCACCGGGTCGACCAGGTGGCCGCCGTCGATGCGCGGCGCGTACAGCCGCACGCCGCCTTCGCGCCGGGCGATGCGCAGCAGGCCGCGGTAGTGCATGCCGTCCAGCAGCTGGGTGCTGGCGTTGGAGGCGCCGCCGAACCAGTTCTGCGCCTTGCCATGCTGGAACTGCGCATCCACCTCGCGCGGATGCACCACACCGCGCTCGCGCACGAAGGTCAGCACCGCCGCCGCCTGCTGCTGGCGCTCGGCGGGCCACACCGTGCGGGCCTGGCGCGGGTGCATCAGGGCCTGGGTGGCGCGTGGCAGGAAGCCGTAGTTGACGAAGAAGTCCTCCTCGATGGCCAGGCGCGGGTAGCGCGCCTCCAGGTCGCCGGCGCGGTAGCCCTTGACACGGTGGCGCAGCGTCAGGTCCTGCGCGCGGGCCGGGGCACGGATCGGGTCGGCCTGCACGAAACCCAGGCGCTGGATGGCCTGGGGCAGGGTGGTGGGCGTGAACAGCGTGCGCGCCACGGCGTGGTGGCGCAGCTGCGACAGGCGGATGGGGGTGGTGGCCGGCATGCGGCCAGCCTAGCAGCGGCGGCGACAATGCCGGCCTGTCACAACCCCGCATGCCACCTGCCATGACCAGCCTCGGAACCCCGCTCTCGCCCTCCGCCACCCGCGTGCTGCTGCTGGGCAGCGGTGAACTGGGCAAGGAGGTGCTGATCGCGCTGCAGCGCCTGGGCGTGGAGACCATCGCGGTCGACCGCTATGCCAACGCACCCGGCCACCAGGTGGCCCACCATGCGCGCACCATCACCATGAGCGACCCCGACCAGCTGCGCGCCCTGCTGGAAGCCGAGAAGCCCGACCTGGTGGTGCCGGAGATCGAGGCCATCGCCACGCCGGTGCTGGAGGCGATGGAGGCGGCCGGCCAGATCCGCTGCATCCCAACCGCCCGCGCGGCGCGCCTGACCATGGACCGCGAGGGCATCCGCCGGCTGGCCGCCGAGACCCTGGGCCTGCCGACCAGCCCCTACCAGTTCTGCGATTCGCTGGCCGAGCTGCAGGCGGCCATCGATGCCGGCATCGGCTACCCCTGCATCGTGAAGCCGGTGATGAGCAGCAGCGGCAAGGGCCAGAGCAAGATCGACGGCCCTGCCGATGTGCAGACCGCCTGGGACTACGCCATGGCCGGCGGGCGTGTCGGCCCGGGCCGGGTGATCGTGGAGGGCTTCATCGCCTTCGACTACGAGATCACCCAGCTCACCGTGCGCGCGCTGGGCGCCGACGGCCAGGTGCAGACCCATTTCTGCGACCCCATCGGCCATGTGCAGGTGAGCGGCGACTATGTGGAGAGCTGGCAGCCGCATCCCATGAGCGCCACCGCGCTGGAGCGCGCACGCCAGATCGCCAAGGCGGTGACCGACAACCTGGGCGGCCAGGGCCTGTTCGGCGTGGAGCTCTTCATCCAGGGTGACATGGTGTGGTTCAGCGAGGTCAGCCCGCGCCCGCACGACACCGGCATGGTGACCATGATCACCCAGTGGCAGAACGAGTTCGAGCTGCATGCCCGTGCCATCCTGGGCCTGCCGGTGGACACCACGCTGAAGAGCCCCGGCGCCAGCGCCGTGGTCTATGGCGGGTTGGAGGCCAGCGGCATCGTCTTCGACGGCGTGGCCGAGGCGCTGCAGGTCCCCAACAGCGCGCTGCGCCTGTTCGGCAAGCCGGAGAGCTTCGTCAAGCGCCGCATGGGCGTGGCCCTGGTGCACGACGCCGACGTGGAACATGCCCGGGCACAGGCCAAGCTGGTGGCCTCCAGGGTGCGGCCGCGCAAGGCATGAAAAAGGGCAGCCGAAGCTGCCCTGGATCCAGCACGGCGGGCCGTGCTTACTGCAGGCCGGCGGCGGCGCGCAGCGCCTGGGCCTTGTCGGTCCGCTCCCAGGTGAACTCGGGCTCCTCGCGGCCGAAGTGGCCGTAGGCGGCGGTCTTCTGGTAGATCGGGCGCAGCAGGTCCAGCATCTGGATGATGCCCTTGGGCCGCAGGTCGAAATGGGCGTTCACCAGTTCGGCGATCTTGTCGTCGGGGATCACGCCCGTGCCTTCGGTGTACACCGTCACGTTCATCGGCCGGGCCACGCCGATGGCATAGGCCACCTGCACCTGGCACTGGCGCGCCAGGCCGGCGGCCACCACGTTCTTGGCCACGTAGCGTGCGGCATAGGCGGCGCTGCGGTCCACCTTGCTCGGGTCCTTGCCCGAGAACGCGCCACCACCGTGCGGGCAGGCGCCGCCGTAGGTGTCGACGATGATCTTGCGGCCGGTCAGGCCGCAGTCGCCCTGCGGGCCGCCCACCACGAAGCGGCCGGTGGGGTTGATCAGGTACTTGGTGTCCTTGGTCAGCCAGGCCGCGGGCAGCACCGGCTTGATGATCTCCTCGCGCACCGCCTCGTAGAAGGCGTCGGTCATGCGGTCGCCCAGGCTGTACTCGGGTGCATGCTGGCTGGAGAGCACCACGGTGTCGATGGAATGCGGCCGGCCATCGACATAGCGCAGTGTGACCTGGCTCTTGGCGTCGGGGCGCAGGAAGGGCAGCTTGCCGCTCTTGCGCAGCTCGGCCTGGCGCTCCACCAGGCGGTGGGCGTAGTGGATGGCCGCGGGCATCAGCTCGGGCGTCTCGTCGCAGGCATAACCGAACATCAGGCCCTGGTCGCCGGCGCCGGTGTTGAGGTGGTCGTCGCTGGCGTGGTCCACGCCCTGGGCGATGTCGTTGGACTGCTTGTCGTAGCAGACCATCACCGCGCAGCCCTTGTAGTCGATGCCGTACTCGGTGTTGTCGTAGCCGATGCGCTTGATGGTGTCGCGCGCCACCTGGATGTAGTCGACGTTGGCCTGCGTGGTGATCTCGCCAGCCAGCACCACCAGGCCGGTGTTGGTCAGGGTCTCGGCGGCCACGCGGCTGCGCGGGTCCTGCGCGAAGATCGCGTCGAGGATGGCGTCCGAGATCTGGTCGGCTACCTTGTCGGGGTGGCCTTCGGAGACGGATTCAGACGTGAAGAGATAGTCGTTCGCCACTTGCATACACTCCAGTGATGGTTGAAAGCTGCGTCGCCGTTTCAACCGCAACATCGACTTCTGGAATGGCGGCGAACGCTTTAGCGGTATTTGGTGTGTGCAGTGCCTGGGCACCACCACACGGCGGGGTTGCCCCCGCATCGCCCCGCAAGTTGTCCTTTAACTCGGCGATGCCGCCAGTATACGAAACATGCTTTTGCTGATGCGCTGGTTGTCCCGGCGCGGTTTGCCCACTTTGCACGCCCTGGGCGCCTGTCTGGGGTGGCTGGCATGGCTGGCATCGGCCACCTACCGCAGGCATGCGCAGGCCCTGCTGGCCCAGGCCGGTTTCGGCGCCGCTGTGCGCCGCCAGGCGGTGGTCCAGGCCGGGCGCATGGTGGCCGAACTGCCCTGGTTGTGGCTGCGCCCGGTGGACCGCCCGCTGGGCGCCTGCGTGCAGTGGCAGGGTGAAGCGCTGATCAGCCAGGCGCTGGACGAAGGCCGCGGCCTGGTGCTGCTGACGCCCCATCTCGGCAGCTTCGAGGTCTGTGCCCAGGCGATTGCCGAGCGCTTCGGCCACCGCACCCGGCTCACCGCGATGTACCGCCCGGCACGCCAGCCCTGGCTGCGCAGCCTGGAGGAAACCGCCCGCGCCCGCCCCGGCCTGGCCACCGCGCCGGCGGCGCTGGCGGGGGTGCGGCAGATGATCCGCGCCTTGCGCAAGGGCGAGGCCGTGGGCCTGCTGCCCGACCAGGTGCCGCCCGACGGCATGGGCGTGTGGGCGCCGTTCTACGGCCGCCCGGCCTACACCATGACCCTGGCCGCCCGCCTGGTGCAGCAGACCGGCGCCACGCTGCTGCTGATCTGGGCCGAGCGCCTGGACGGCGGGCGGGGCTATGTGCTGCGGGTCAGCCCGGCCGCGCCGCTGCCGGCCAGTGCCGCCGACGACCAGGCCCTGCAGGTGGCCTGCGCCACCACCGTCAACCAGCAGATGGAAGCGCTGATCGCCCAGTGCCCCGGCCAATACCTGTGGGGCTACAACCGCTACAAGCAGCCGCGCCGTGCGCACCGGGTCACTGGTGAGGAGGGGGCGGCATGAGCGCTCCCGCACGGCCGCCCCGAAGGGAGCGCGTTCCTCCCTTGGGGAGGTGGTCACGCAGTGACCGGAGGGTCGTCCAGTGAGTGGCGGTGAACTCGGCGCACGCGCCGTGCTGGGTGCCCTGTGGCTGTTCCAGCGTCTGCCCCTGGGTGTGCAGGCGGCGCTGGGCCAGGGCCTGGGCGCGGTGCTGTACCGGCTGGCGGGTTCACGCCGGCGCATCGCGCTGCGCAACGTGGAACTGTGCCTGCCCGAGCTGGATGCGCGCGCCCGCCAGCGGCTGGTGCGGGAGCATTTCGGCTGGCTGGCGCGCAGCCTGCTGGAGCGTGGCCTGCTCTGGTATGCGCCGGCCGAGCGGCTGAAGACGCTGATCCAGGTGGAGGGCGACGTGGGCCTGGCCGAGCGGTCCGACAAGCCTGTGATGTGGCTGGTGCCGCACTTCCTCGCACTGGACGTGGCCGGTGTGTCGGCCCTGCTGTTCCAGCAGCAGCACGCCGTGTCCATGTACCAGGCGCAGAGCAACCCGGTGTTCGACGCCGCCATGCGCGCCGGCCGGCTGCGCTTCGGCAATGCCGAGATCTTTGCGCGCAGCGAGCGGGCCCTGCCGCTGGTGCGCGCCATCCGCCGCCGCAGCGCCTTCTTCAACCTGCCCGACATGGACTTCGGCATGAAGGACGGAGCCTTCGTGCCCTTCTTCGGTGTGCCGGCGGCCACCCTGCTGGCGCCGGCACGCATGGCGCGCAGCCTGGGCATGGTGGTGCAGCCGGTGGTGGCCGAGATCCTGCCCGGCGGCGCCGGCTACAAGGTGCGCTACCTGCCGCCGCTGGACGGCTTTCCCGGTGACGACGACCATGCCGCGGCGCTGCGCATGAACCAGTGGATCGAGGCCGAGATCCGCCGCAACCCGGCGCAGTACCTGTGGGTGCACAAGCGCTTCAAGACCCGGCCGCCGGGTGAGCCATCGCTGTACGGGCCGCGTGCCGGCGCAGCCGGATAATCGCGGCATGAGACTGAAGTTCACCAAGATGCAGGGCGCGGGCAACGACTTCGTCGTGCTCGACGCCACGCGCGAGCCGCTGCAGCTCAGCCGCGAGCAGCTGCGCCACCTGGGCGACCGCCGCTTCGGCGTGGGCGCCGACCAGATCCTGGTGGTGGAGCCGGCACGCAGCGCCGATGCCGACTTCGGCTACCGCATCTTCAACAACACCGGCGACGAGGTGGAGCACTGCGGCAACGGCGCCCGCTGCTTCGTGCGCTATGTGCACGACCACGGCCTCAGCAGCAAGCCCACGGTGGTGGTGGACACGGTCAACAACCGCCTGCAGCTGCATCTGCAGGCCGATGGCCGGGTGACGGTGGACATGAACAAGCCGGTGTTCGACCTGGCGCGCGTGCCCTTCGACGCCACCGGCCTGCAGCCCTTGCGCGAGGGTGACTTCGAGTTGTGGCCGCTGGACATCGCCGAAGGCCGCCAGGTGCAGGTGGCCGTGCTGTCCATGGGCAACCCGCATGCGGTGCAGCGTGTGGCCGATGTGCGCGAGGCCCCGGTGCTGGCCCTGGGGCGGCAGGTGGAACAGCACGCACGCTTCCCGCGCAAGGTGAATGCCGGCTTCATGCAGGTGCTGGACCGCCGCCAGATCGCGCTGCGGGTCTACGAGCGTGATGCCGGCGAGACCCTGGCCTGTGGCACGGGCGCCTGTGCCGCCGTGGTGGCGGGCATCCGCCTGGGCTGGCTGGACCACAAGGTGGACGTGCAGGCGCGGGGCGGCCTGCTCACCGTGGAATGGGCCGGTGGCGACGCCCATGTGCTGATGACCGGGCCGGCCGCAACCGTGTACGAGGGAGAGATCGAACTGTGACCATCCAAGGTGCCATCACCGAAGGCGACATCGCCAACTACCTGGCCAACACGCCAGCCTTCTTCGAGCGCCAGGCCGAGCTGCTGGCCAGCATCCAGCTGACCAGCCCGCATGGCCAGCGCGCCGTGTCGCTGCAGGAGCGGCAGATGGAGATGCTGCGCGAGAAGATCAAGCTGCTGGAGCGCCAGCGCATGGCGATGATCCGCAACAGCCTGGAGAACGAGGCGATTGCAGAACGGCTGCACCGCTTCATCCGCAGCATCCTGCTGGCACGCACGCCGGGCGGGCTGCCGGTGGACCTGGTGCAGTCGCTGCAGCATGAGTTCCTGATCCCGCAGGCGGCGATCCGGCTCTGGGGCCTGTCGGACGAGTTCGAGGGCCTGCCCTATGCCGCCGAGGTGGGCGACGAGGTGCGCAACCTGGCCAGCAGCCTGCAGCTGCCGTTCTGCGGGCTGAATGCGGGCTTCGAGCCCGCGGCCTGGCTGCAGGATGCGGCCACGGTGATGTCCATCGCCCTGGTGCCGCTGCGCACCACGGCCGAGGGCCCGGCCTTCGGCCTGCTGGTGCTGGGCTCACCCGACCCCACCCGCTACAGCGCCGACATGGGCACCGAGTTCCTGGTGCGGGTGGGCGAGGTGGCCAGCGCCGCGTTGTCCCGGCTCCTGCCGGCGGCCTGAGCCCGTCCATGCCGCCACCGCTGGCAGCCGAGCTGGCGGCCTTTCTGCAACACCTGCGGGTGCAGCGCCGGCTGGCGCCACGCACGCTGGCGATGTATGGCGACGCCCTGGGCTGGCTGCAGCAGATGGCGGCCGACGACGGCGTGGCGCTGCCGCAGGCGCAGACCCACCACATCCGCAGCTGGGCCGCCCGGCTGCGTGAACGGGGCCTGGGGCCCCGCAGCATCGCCATCGCGCTGGCGGCCTGGCGCGGGCTGTTCAAGCACTGGGGGCGTGAGCGTCTGGTCACGCACAACCCGGTGGAGGGCATCCGCCCGCCCAAGGCGCCCAAGCCCCTGCCCAAGGCACTGGCCGTGGACGATGCCGTGGCCCTGGCCCAGCAACAGCCCAGCACCGCCAACCCGGCCCTGCGGGCGCGTGACCACTGCCTGGTGGAGCTGCTCTACGGCTGCGGCCTGCGGGTGGGCGAGCTGACCGGGCTGGACGTGGCCGCCAGCCCCGCCGCCGCCGGCTGGGTGGATGCACCCGATGCCACCGCCCATGTGCTGGGCAAGGGCAGCAAGCGCCGCAGCGTGCCGGTGGGCGGCCCGGCCCTGGTGGCGCTGGCCGCCTGGCTGGAACAGCGTGGCACGCTGGCGCGGCCGGGCGAGGCGGCGCTGTTCGTCAGCAACCGCGGCACCCGCTTGTCCGACAGCCAGGTGCGCACCCGGCTGCAAAGCCTGGCGCGTGACGCCGGTCTGGCCACCGGTGTGCACCCGCACATGCTGCGCCACAGCTTTGCCTCCCACCTGCTGCAGAGCAGCGGGGATCTGCGTGCGGTGCAGGAGCTGCTAGGCCACGCCAGCATCACCAGCACCCAGGTCTACACCAAGCTGGACTTCCAGCACCTGGCCAAGGTGTATGACGCGGCCCATCCCCGGGCGAAACGAAAGTAGGCCGCTGGCGCGACCCGGGCCAGCCGTGGGGCCGGCGCCCGACAATCAGCGCCATGAAATCCATCCGTCTGCGTGAAGGCAAGGAGCGCGCACTGCAGCGCCGCCACCCCTGGGTGTTCGAGGGCAGCATCGCCCGTGGCAGTGCCGACGCCGGTGAGCTGGTGCGGGTGGAGGCGCACGACGGCCGCTTCCTGGCCTGGGGCGCCTACAGCCCCAGCTCGATGATCCGGGTGCGGGCCTGGAGCTTCGACGAGGCCCAGCGCATCGACGCCGGCTTCATCGCCGCCCGCCTGCAGCGTGCCGTCGACTGGCGCGCCCGGCTGGGCATCGCCAGCGACGGCCAGCGCCTGGTGCACGGTGAGGCCGACGGCCTGCCGGGGCTGGTGGTCGACCGCTACGGCGACGTGCTGAGCGCGCAGTTCCTGTCGGCCGGCGCCGAGCGCTGGCGCGAGACCATTGCCGACGCGCTGCTGCAGATCACCGGCCTGGCGCGGCTGTACGAGCGCAGCGACGCCAGCGTGCGTGCGCTGGAAGGCCTGCCCGAGCGCACCGGCTGGCTGCGGGGCGCCGAGTTGGATGGCGGCGCCACCGCGCTGCAGATCCGCGAGCACGGCTGGCAGCTGGGCCTGGACGTGGCCCTGGGCCACAAGACCGGCTACTACCTGGACCAGCGCGAGAACCGCCGGCGTTTTGCCGAACTGGTGCGCCAGCTGGGCTGCCAGGCGGTGCTGAACTGCTACAGCTACACCGGCGGCTTCAGCGTGGCGGCGCTGGCGGGTGGTGCCCGGCAGGTGACCAGCGTCGACTCGTCCGGCCCGGCGCTGGCCCAGGCGCGGGACAACCTGCGCCGCAACGGCTTCGACGACGGCGCGCACCAGTTTGTCGACGCGGATGTCAACGCCTACCTGCGCCAATGCCTGGCCGAAGGCCGGCAGTTCGACGCCATCGTGCTGGACCCCCCCAAGTTCGCGCCCACGGCCGCCCATGCCGAGCGGGCTGCGCGGGCCTACAAGGACATCAACCGCCTGGGGCTGAAGCTGCTGGCGCCGGGTGGGCTGCTGCTGACCTTCAGCTGCTCGGGCGGGGTGAACGCCGACCTGTTCCACAAGATCGTGGCCGGTGCCGGCATCGACGCCGGGGTGAATGCGGCCATCGTGCAGCGGCTGGAAGGTGCGCCCGACCACCCCACCACGCTGGAATTTCCCGAGGGCGAATACCTCAAGGGGCTGGCGCTGCTGCGGGTGTAGGGCCGAGTTGCACCGCGGGCTCGAACTTGGCCCGGTGGGTGGCGAAGAAGCTCTTCACGTTGCGCACGTTGGCATCCTGGGTGAACAGGCGCTGCACCAGGGCGTGCCAGGCCGCCATGCCGGGCAGCCACAGCACCAGCACCAGGTCGGGCCCGGGCGAGACGCGGTAGCACTGCTGGACGGCGGGTTCCGCCACGGCGCGGGCCTCGAAGGCGGCCACGTGTTCGGCGCCTTGCCGGTCCAGCGTGATCTCGGTGATCACGCTCAGGCCACCCACCTTGGCCGGCGCCACGATGGCCACCTGGCGCTCGATCACGCCGGCCTCCACCAGACGCCGCACCCGCCGCAGTGCCGTGGCCGGCGACACATGCGCCGCCTCGGCCAGGGCCTGGTTGGAGCGTGCGGCATCGGCCTGCAACAGGCTCAGCAGGCGCTGGTCGATGGCATCCAGGGGCTCTGCATGGGGTGAATCGGTCGTCATTCGCTAATTCTGGCAAGAAAATTTCACCATCCACTTATGATGGCGATTTATTGCCGAGATGGACAAACTTTGCACACTTCTTTCTTGATGCCCTGGCTAGGATGCGCTCCTGTCTGAACCCCAGGAAACAACACCATGTGTGGCATCGTCGGCGCCGTCAGCGCCCGCAACATCGTCCCGGTCCTCGTCGAGGGCCTGAAGCGGCTGGAATACCGCGGCTACGACAGCTGCGGTGTGGCGGTGCACCAGGGTGGAGAGCTGCGCCGCACCCGCAGCACCAGCCGGGTGGCCGAGCTGGACAGCCAGATCCTGCAGGACGATGTGCAGGGTGGCACCGGCATTGCCCACACCCGCTGGGCCACCCATGGCGTGCCGGCGGTGCACAACGCCCACCCGCATTTTTCGGGCAATCGCATCGCCCTGGTGCACAACGGCATCATCGAAAACCATGACGAATTGCGCGCCGAGCTGCAGGGCAAGGGCTATGTGTTCGAGAGCCAGACCGACACCGAGGTGATCGCCCACCTGGTGCACCAGCTCTACGACGGTGACCTGTTCGACACGGTGCAGCGCGCCATCGTGCGCCTGAAAGGCGCCTATGCCATCGCCGTGTTCTGCCGCGACGAGCCGCACCGGGTGGTGGGCGCGCGTGAAGGCAGCCCGCTGGTGCTGGGCGTGGGGCAGGGTGAGACCTTTCTGGCCAGCGACGCCATGGCCCTGGCCGGCGTGACCGACCAGATCGTCTACCTGGAAGAGGGCGACGTGGTCGACCTGCAGCTGGGCAAGCACTGGATCAGCGCGCGCCAGTCCGACGGCAGCTTCGAGCGGGTGCAGCGCCCTGTGCGCACCGTGCATGCCCACACCGGCGCGGCCGAGCTGGGCCCCTACCAGCACTACATGCAGAAGGAGATCTTCGAGCAGCCGCGCGCGATTGCCGACACGCTGGAATCGGTGGCCGGCATCACGCCCGAGCTGTTCGGCGACGGCGCGCACCAGGTCTTCCAGCAGATCGACCGGGTGCTGATCCTGGCCTGCGGCACCAGCTACTACAGCGGCAGCACCGCCAAGTACTGGCTGGAGAGCATCGCCGGCATCCCCTGCAGCGTGGAGATCGCCAGCGAATACCGCTACCGCGACAGCGTGCCCGACCCGCGCACCCTGGTGGTGACCATCAGCCAGAGCGGCGAGACGGCCGACACCATCGCCGCGCTGAAGCATGCACGTGGCCTGGGCATGGCCCACACGCTGACCATCTGCAACGTGGCCACCAGCGCCATGGTGCGCGAGTGCAAGCTGAACTTCCTGACGCATGCGGGCGTGGAGATCGGCGTGGCCAGCACCAAGGCCTTCACCACCCAGCTGGTGGCGCTGTTCCTGCTGACGCTGACCCTGGCGCAGGGCCGCGGCAAGCTGACGGATGCGCAGGAAGCCGCGCACATCAAGGCCCTGCGCCACCTGCCCGCCGCGGTGCAGGCGGTGCTGGCGCTGGAGCCGCAGATCATCGCCTGGGCCGCTGAATTTGCGCGCAAGGAGAACGCGCTGTTCCTGGGCCGCGGCCTGCACTACCCCATCGCGCTGGAAGGTGCGCTCAAGCTCAAGGAGATCAGCTACATCCACGCTGAGGCCTACCCGGCCGGCGAGCTGAAGCATGGCCCGCTGGCGCTGGTGACGGCGGCCATGCCGGTGGTGACCATCGCCCCGAACGACGCCCTGCTGGAAAAGCTCAAGAGCAACCTGCAGGAAGTGCGGGCCCGGGGCGGCGAGCTGTTCGTGTTTGCCGACAGCGACACCCACATCCACAGCGAGCCGGGTGTGCATGTGATCCGCATGCCCGAGCACTACGGCGCGCTGTCACCCATCCTGCACGTGGTGCCGCTGCAGCTGCTGGCCTACCACACGGCGTGTGCGCGGGGGACGGATGTGGACAAGCCGAGGAACCTGGCCAAGTCGGTCACGGTCGAATGACCGGCATGGATTTGTGGCGGCCTTGACGGAAACAAATAAAGTCCGTCGGGACCAAAAGAAGTCCGTCGGACAAATTCCGCATGATGGAATGCCGCGCCCGCGGGACGGGCTCGCTGGCATCGCTCACAACGTCCACTTCCGATTCGGGTGAGATTGGTGGAGTCGGAAGTCCCGCCTTACTTCAATCGGTGGCCTTATCTCTCTGGCTGCTGCTAGCCGGGCGCGACCGCATACGCATAACTTTGGCAGACAGGTCCGCGCCGGACACATCTTCGTAGCGGGCTGGAATGCGCTCCTTCAAGCGGAACAACCGCTGATGGGCCGACCGGGTGAGCTGGCCGTATGTGACGGCCTGCACTTTGCCTCGTAGCACACCCTCCTCCTTTAGCTCAAGCTCACGGGTGGTCTTCTTCGTGATCTCGTGGCCCACTACGAACGCGCGGAACATCGGCGTGCCATCGAGCGCGCCGCTGCCGAGGAAGTCCTGGACGTACCCATTGCCTTGGTTCATCTCGTCGCGGCCGATCGCCGAGCGGCCCTTTTTCAACTCGATGATCAGGACGTTCTGAATGCGCGTGAGCGAGGGGTCGGCAGCGTCGAAGCCCTCAGTACCGACGACCGAGCACGTTGCATCGGCCAGGGCCATGATGTCGGGGCGCTGCTTGGCATTGATGAAGGCTTCGGCGGAGAGGCGCCTTTTGAAGATCTTCTCCGCGGCCGTGCGGAGACTGACGTTCGACGAGTATTCGCTGCTGTCGAATTCGGGGCCAAACAGCCATCGGGCCTGCGTCACCAGCGGGTGCAAAGTGTGCAGCTCGTCGGCAGCGTCATCGCCAGCAACCTTCTCGATCGCCACGATCACCGCCAGGCGATGGTCGATTGGCGCGCAGTCGGGTGGCGGGAAGTCCGAGCGCCATCTTGAGTGAGGCGATGGTCGCGCCGCGCATGTCGGCCACCTGCATCTGCTCAAGGCTGGCCGGCTGCAACTGACCGCGCCCGACGGCCGGGTGCAGTTACTCAGTGAGCCGAGCCTGATCTTCTTCCCGCGCGCCAGCCAGCACCGGCTCGGCGCAGACGAGGCCGACGGCGCCGACCTCGTCTGCGCCTC
This sequence comes from Pseudomonadota bacterium, assembly GCA_040386375.1. Classification (GTDB taxonomy): domain Bacteria; phylum Pseudomonadota; class Gammaproteobacteria; order Burkholderiales; family Burkholderiaceae_C; genus Pseudaquabacterium. The sequence goes on along the minus strand of JAZKFQ010000048.1, from coordinate 11,985 downwards.
GGTGGAGTTCGGTGCCTCGTTCGGCAACCCGCTGGTGCACAGCCTGCCGCCGCTGCTGGTGCTGCCGCTGCGCGAGGCCCCGGCCATGCGCGGCGTGCTGGACGCGCTGTTCACCGAGGCCTTCGACGAGCGCAGCGGCCGCGACGCGGCGCTGAACCGGCTCAGTGAAGTCGTGCTGGTCTACTTGCTGCGCCATGCCATCGAGCACGGGCTGCTGCGCTCAGGCGTGGTGGCGGGCCTGGGGGACGCTCGTCTGGCCAAGGCGCTCAACGCCATGCATGCCGCGCCGGAACGGCCCTGGACGCTGCAGGGGCTGGCGGACCTGGCGGGCATGTCGCGCGCACGCTTTGCGGCGCACTTCGGCGAGGTCGTCGGTGAACCCGCCATCGAGTACCTGGCCGGCTGGCGCCTGAGCGTTGCGCAAGGGCTGCTGACGCAAGGCCGGCAGGTCAAGAGCATTGCCGACGAGGTGGGCTACGGCAGCCCCAATGCGCTGACACGGGCCTTCACCCAGCGGCTCGGGCAGACGCCGACCGAGTGGTTGGCGCAGCGCAGCGGCCGTGTCCCGGCGTGAGGGCCGGCGCGCCGGTTGCGCTGGATCGTGTGCCACCGTGCCGGGCCGCGGCTTCGGGGCACCACACAATCAGGCGATCGCCTGCAGCCCCCGAACGACCGCTGGCCGCGCCGCGATGCGTTCGACCCAGGCTTGCAGCGCCGGGTAGTCCTTGAGTTGCACGCCGGCGTACTGTGGCGCCCGCAACCAGCCGAAGTTCATGACGTCGGCCATCGAGTAGCTCTGGCCCGCCAGCCACGGTGTGCTCTGCAGGCGCGCTTCGAGCACCGCGGTCAGGCGATTGGCTTCCGCCTGGTACCGGTCGATGGCCAGCGGCACCTGTTCGCTGTGGCGCGCGAACCAGCCCGCCTGCCCGAACATTGGCCCGATACCGCCGACCTGGAAAAAGGTGTACTCCAGCGCGCGGATGCGCTCAATCGGGTCGCCCGGCATCAGCCCCGGGAACTTCTCGGCCAGGTACCACAGGATGGCCCCTGACTCGAACACGCTCAAAGGCGCGCCGCCCGCGCCGCCCGGGCCGTCGGGGTCGACGATTGCCGGGATGCGGCCGTTCGGGTTCAGGCGCAGGAACTCCGGGCGCTTCTGCTCGTTGGCACCGAGGTTGATGCGGTGCACTCGGTAGGGAACGCCGAGTTCTTCCAGCGCGATGGGAACCTTCACGCCGTTGGGCGTGTTGGCGGTGTACACGTCGATCATGGATGTGCTTTCGGCAAGCTGTGTTTCACGCGCCGGGGCCGCAGTCCAGACAGCGCTCCACGGGCACGGGCCCCATGCGCAGCGCGCGCTGAAGCTGGCGCAGCGCGGTGCGCAGGCCTTCCTCGACTACCGGGTGGTAGAACGGGCTGTCGAGCATCTGCTGCACGGTGTCGCCGCGTTGCGCCGACCAGGCCAGCAGATGGCCAATGTGCTCGGCCGCCGGGCCCAGCATCTCGGCGCCCAGGAAGCGGCCGGTGCCCGCCTCGCCATAGACGTGCAAGGCGCCCTGGTTGCGGCCCATTACGCGGCTGCGCCCCTGGTCGTCGAAGGAGACACGGCCGGTCTCGAAGGCGATGCCGCTAGCGGACAACTCGGCATGGCTGGCGCCGGCCAGCGCAATCTGGGGATCGCTGAACACCACCGCCAGCGGCGCGCGGCGCGGCCGCACGCGCACGTCGGGGAAGCGGCCGGCGTTGTCACCGGCGATGCGTCCTTCGTCAGCCGCTTCGTGCAGCAGGGGGCGGTCCTCGTTCACGTCGCCGGAAATGAACACTGGCTGGTCAGCCACCTGGGCGCTGCGGCGGTCATACACCGGAATGCCGTCCGCGTTCAGCGCAAGCTTGGTGTGTTCAAGGCCAAGTTGGTCGACGTTCGGCCGGCGCCCGGTAGCGGCCAGCAGCCAATCAAAGCGGTCCTCGTGCACGCTGCCGTCGCGGCCGGTGGCACGCACGACGACGCTGTCACCGTCGCGGCGCGGCTCGATCTGTGCGAGGTCCGTGCTCAGCGGCAGTTCCGCGGAGAACACCTGACGCGCCAGCGCCTGCAGAGCCGGGTCGGTGAGCGGGCCGACACGTTCGGTGCGACCGTACAAGCGCACCCGCACACCCAGCCGGTGCAGCGCCTGCGCCAGCTCCAGGCCGATGACACCCGCACCCACCACCGCGACCGAACGCGGCAGGTCGGTCCAGTCGAAGACATCGTCGTTGACGATCAGCCGGTCACCCAGCGCCGCGCGCCAGGCCGCGGGCACGTTCGGCCGCGAGCCGGTGGCGATGACGATGCGCTGCGCGCGCACCTGCGTCTCACCCACCTGCAGGGTGTGGTCGTCGACGAAGCGGGCGTGGCCCACCAGCCGGTGTTCGGCGGGCCAGCGCTGCACGGCGTCGACGACGAAGCCGACGAAGCGGTCGCGTTCGCTGCGCACGCGCGCCATCACGGCACGGCCGTCGATGGCCGCGGGCCCGGCCATGACGCCGAAGCGCGCGGCACCGGCCACCGCATGCGCCGCTTCTGCCGCCGCGATCAGCAGCTTGCTGGGCATGCAGCCGACCCGCGCGCAGGTGGTGCCGTACACACCGCTCTCGATCACCAGCACACGCGGCGTGTGCGCCAGCGCTGCGCGGTACGCCGACATGCCGGCGGTGCCGGCGCCGATGATGGCGACGTCGGTCTCGATAACAGGGTTCTGGTTCATGGTTTCTGCCCCTGCATTCAGAGGCCCAGCTCGCTCAAGCCCGGGTGGTCATCGGGCCGGCGGCCCTGTGGCCAGTGGAACTTGCGGTCCTGGGCGGCGATGGGCTTGTCGTTGATGCTGGCGAACCTCCGGTGCATGTAGCCGAGGTCATCGAACTCCCAGTTCTCATTGCCATAGGAGCGGAACCAGTTGCCAGCGTCGTCGCGCCATTCGTAGGCAAAGCGCACCGCGATGCGGTGGCCGTCATGCGCCCACAGTTCCTTGATCAGCCGGTAGTCCAGTTCGCGCGCCCACTTGCGCTCGAGGAAGGCCTGCACCTGCGCGCGGCCTTGCGGAAACTCCGCGCGGTTGCGCCAGACCGTGTCCACGGTGTAGGCCAGCGCAACGCGCTGTGGGTCACGCGTGTTCCAGGCGTCCTCGGCAAGGCGCACCTTCTGCGCCGCGGTCTCGCGTGTGAACGGGGGCAGCGGCGGGCGTAGCGGATTCGTGGCGGTCATGGCGGGTTCCTGTGGGTTCATCGAGGGGTTGGTGGCGCGGCATGTCCATCAACGCCCGCATCACGTCGCGGCCCAACCAGGCAGCCTCGTAGCCCAGGTCGTCGGGAACTTCGCCGAAGAAGGGTGCAGTCAACATGGTCAAGGCTCCGGGCTCAGGTCGGGTTGGCAGACGGACTTTGCGTGATGGCGGCTGCGCAGAGAATCCCTGTGCCGGCCAAGACAGCCTTTCTGAATCGGAAACAACATGGACCGTCTTCAAGCCATGACCACCTTCGTCGCCGTCGTTGACAGCGGCGGCTTTGCCAGTGCGGCGCGCAAGCTCAGCCTGTCGCCGCCGGTGGTCACGCGGGCGGTGGCTGAACTGGAAGAACGGCTGGGGCTGCGCCTGCTCACCCGCACCACGCGTGTGGTGCGGGTCACCGACGCCGGTGCCCGTTTCGCCGAAGACTGCCGCCGTATCCTGGCGGACATCGAAGAGGCCGAGACGGTCGCGACCGGCACGCACGCTGCCCCCCGCGGTACGCTCACGCTGACGGCGCCGGTGCTGTTCGGCCAGCTCTACGTGACGCCGATCCTGGTACGCTATCTGCAGCAATATCCCGAAGTCGATGCGCAGTGCCTGTTCCTGGACCGCGTGGTCAACGTCGTCGAGGAGGGCATCGACGTCGCGGTGCGCATCGGCGAACTGCCCGATTCGTCGCTGCAGGCCGCTCGCGTCGGGCGCGTTCGTCGTGTGCTCGTGGCCGCACCGTCCTATCTGAAGGCGCAGGGCGTGCCGCAGCGCCCGGAAGACCTGTCGCGGCACGCCATCGTTTCGGCCTCGGGCGTGACCCCGGTGTCGGAGTGGCGCTTCAACGATGCAGGCAAGCCCCTGTTGCAGCGCATGCAGCCACGGATGCGCACGACGACGAACGACTCGGCCATCGCCGCTGCGGTGGCGGGCCTGGGCATCACGCGGCTGCTGAGCTACCAGGTGGCGGCGCATGTGCGCAGCGGCACGCTGCAGGTCCTGCTGGAGGACTTCGAATCGGCACCGCTGCCCGTGCACGTGGTGCATCACGAGGGGCGGCGCGCGACGCAGAAGGTGCGCGCCTTCATCGACCTGGCGGTGGACACGCTGCGCGCCGATCCAGCATTGAACTGAAGGCACACGGCAGCTGGCCTGGCGTGGTCGAGTAAGCCCGTCGCAGGGTACGGACCGTCCGCACTCACCGTCGATCAAACGGCTGCCGCCCAGGCATGCTGTGCAAAGGCCGAGTCCAGGGGTGTCTGAACGACGTGATTGGTGTAGTTCGACATCACCTTCAAGCTGGTGCCCAGGATCACGTCGAGCACCGTCTGGTGCGTGTAGCCGGCCTCCAGCAGGCTTTGCACGTCGTGTGCGGCCGGCCAACCGCGGCTTTCCACGATCTTGATGGTGAACTGGCGCAGGGCTTCCAGCTTGGCGTCGGCGATCGGGGTGCCGGCTCGCAACGCCGCCACCACATCGGCAGGCACACCAGCGCCAGTTGAAATGGCAGAGTGGGCGGCCATGCAGTAGACGCAGCCGTTCAGGCGGTTCGAGGTCATCAGGATGGTCTGCCGCTCGGTCTCGTTCAGCCTGGTCTTGTTGAAGATGCCGGCCAGGGTCATGTAGCCCTCCAGAAGCGCAGGCGAGGTGGCCATGCCGGCCAGCAGGTTGGGCAGGAAGCCATAGGCGCGGCCGGCCGCGGTCAGCAAGGGCTTGCTGGCCTCGGGCGCGGTGTCGACGTTGTGCAGAGGAAACGATGTCATGGAAACGGTCTTGTGGAAAAGGAGGGCGACGCTGCTGCAGGCGAGCGCGGATCGGCGTCGGGATCGGTTGGTCGGTATGGGCAGCGCCGGCTGGTTTGGGCGCTGCCCAGTCGGGGGCGTCGGCGGGTGTCAGCTCAGGTCGATCACCACCTTGCCGAAATGGCTGGCCGATTGCAGGTGCGCATAGGCGGCCGGCGCATCGTCGAACGCAAAAGTCTTGTCGACCACTGGCCGGATCCTGTCCATTGACAGGAACTGGTTCAGCCGCTCGAAGTGCTGCACCGACCCCACGCAGATGCCGTGGATGCTGGCATTCTTGAATTGCAGCGGCAGGATGTTGGGCCGTGACGCGAAGCCCGTGAGCACGCCGATCTGGGCGATGCGCCCGCCCGGTGCGATGGCGTTGATGGACCGGTCATAGGTGTCCGGCCCGCCGAGTTCCAGGATGTGGTCAACCCCGCGGCCTTCGGTGATGTCCAGTGCGGCCGCGTCCCAGGCGGGCTGGGTCTTGTAGTTGATGGTCTTCCAGGCGCCCATGGCGCGCACAAGTGCCAGCTTCGCATCCGACGACGAGGTGACGATGACCTTGGCACCGTGCGCGGTGGCGAGCTGCAGGCCGAACAGGGCCACGCCGCCGGTGCCTTGCACCAGGACCGTCTCGCCCGGCTGCAGCTGGCCGCGCTCGAAGAGTGCATGCCAGGCCGTCACGGCGGCACAAGGCAGCGTGGCGGCTTCGGCCAGGCTCAGGTGGTCGGCAACGGACACCAGCGCGCCGGCGTCGGCCAGCACGTGCTCGCTCAGCATGCCATCGGTCTGCCCACCGCCGAGCGCAGTGGTCAGCACGGCCGGAGAAAACCCACCGCCTTGCCAGGTGGGAAAGAAGTTGACGCTGACCCTGTCGCCAGCCTTCCAACGGGTGACGGCAGAGCCGACCGCCACCACCGTGCCCGCTCCGTCGGACAAGGGGATCAGCCCTTCGCGGTTGGACGCTGGGTCCTGCAAGGTCAGCAGATCGCGGTAGTTGAGGCTGGCCGCGCCCATGCGGATCAGCACTTGCTGCGGTTGGGGCGCCTGGACATTGCGTGTGCCGCGGTGCAGTTCGAGGGTGCTGCCATTGGAGGCCAGTTGGAAGTGACGTGAGGCGGTGGACATGTGGTTAAGGTATTTTGTAGTGACCGATAAATAATAAGAGGGCGCAGCGGTTCGCGTCAAGTTATTTTTTATGGATTGCTACACTAATGCGATGGAGAGTGACAACGCACCCGCCCCAAAGCGCGCCGGCCGGCCCAGGGCCTTTGACCGGGAACAAGCCCTGAGCACAGCGATGGACCTGTTCTGGCGCCATGGCTTCGAAGGCACGTCGACGGCGCAACTGACGGCCGCGATTGGCATTGCACCGCCCAGCCTGTATGCCGCGTTCGGCTCGAAAGAGGCGCTGTTCCGCGAAGCGCTGGCGCTGTATGGTCAGCGTTACGGGGGCTTTCTGAGCCAGCCGATGTCCGGCACGGGCAGCGCACGCGCGGCAGTCGAGCAGATGCTGCAGGCCGCGGCGCGGCAGTTCGCCGACGCCCATCACCCGCTCGGCTGCATGGTGGCCGCTGGGGAATTGCAGGCGTCGGCTGCCAAGTGCACGTTGGTGGCCGAAGTGGCGGCGCGTCGACATGCGGCGCAGGTGGTCATCCGCGCACGGCTGGACCGCGCCCGCCAGGACGGTGAACTGCCCGCTGACTCGGATACGGCCACCCTGGCCGCGTATTTCGCGATGGTGATCCAGGGTCTGGCGGTTCAGGCAAGGGACGGCGCGAAACCGGTTCTGCTGAAGCGGCTGGCCGACCTGGCCATGCAGGCGTGGCCGCAGTCGCCCGCCGCCGGTTGACGGCTCCCCGCGCTCAAAGGTCCAGTTCGATGCGTTCGCCGCCGCCGGCCGCGGGCACCGCGCAGCACAGCAACACCTCGCTTTCGGCCGGCCGCCACGCCGTGGGCTCGGGGTAGGTCACTCTGCCAGCCGTCATGCGCGTGGCGCAGGAGCCGCAGTGTCCGGCGCGGCACGAGAAGGGCGGGTTCAAGCCTTTTCCCTCCGCAAACTCCAGCAGCGTGCCGCGTTCGGGCGTCCACTCGGCGGCATCGCCGCTGCGCGTGAACATGACCGTTGCCTGCTTCGCCGCCGGTGCCGGCGGCGTGGGTGCGACCGCCTCGCCGTCGGGCCGGCGCTTCAGCGACGACGGCCCGAAGGCCTCGGCCTGGATGCGTGCGTCGCGAACGTCCAGGTCGCGCAGGCCGTCGTACAGCGCCTGCATGAAACCGGGCGGGCCGCAGAGGAAGAACTCGTGGTCGTCGAAGGGCAGCAGGGTCTTCAGCAGGTCCAGCGTCAGCGGGCCCTTCAGTGCGCCCGTGCCTGCGCCATCCGGTGCGCCTTCGCCCTCGTCGAGCACTACGTGCAGCTTCATCGCGCCCTTGGCCCGCAGCACCAGCGCCTGAAGTTCGTCGCCGAAGGCACGCAGGTCCTGGCTGCGCGCCACTTGGACGAGATGCAGCGGCCGTGTGCGACGGTGCCGGAATCCTTCGGTCACCACATGCCGCGCAAAGGCCACCATCGGCGTGATGCCTACACCGGCGCCGATCAGCACCGCCGGCCGGCGCAGCGTCGCGTCGATCGTGAACTGGCCGCGTGGGCCCAGTGCCTCGATCACGTCGCCTTCGCGCACGTGGTCGTGCAGATGGCTGGAGGCCGCACCCTCGCGCTTGATGCTCAGGCGCAGGCCTTTGTCGCTGGGCGCCTGCGAGATCGTGTAGGAGCGATGCAGTTCCTCGCCTGTGTTCGTCTTCAGACGGATCGGCAGGTGCTGCCCGGCCTGGAAGGACGGCACGGCATGGCCGTCGGCCGGCTCGAGGTGAAATGAGCGGATGACGCGGCTTTCGTCGACAACGCGCGTGACCTTGTAGGGCCGCCAAGTCTGCGCCAGGCGTAGCACTTCGCGCCGGGCCTCGGCCTCGGCCCAGGTGCCGGTGAGGGTGGAGTTGGGCGAGAAGTCGCGGAAGGCCCAGCGCAGCGGCAGCGCCCCACGCAGGCGCCAGCCGGATTCCACGCGGAATCGCCAGGCGCGTTCGGCGCCGTCGAAGGCCTTGAGGTCCTCGCCGCCCCACACCACCTCCGCGGTACCGGTCAGCGTCAACAGGTCGCCGGTCTCGAAGTCGATGAACAGCACGCCGGCACGCGGGTTGAGCTGCAGGTTGCCCAAGGTCATGAAGAAGAAGTTGCCGGTGAAGTCGGGCACGAGGAAGGTGTGCTCGTCCTCGATCTTCACGAAGCCGGGCCGCCCGCCGCGATGCGAGACGTCGGCACCGCGGCCTGTGGCCACGTCGGCGCCATCGGCGGCAGCGGGCGCCTGGGTGGCGATGAACAAAGTGTCCGAGCGCTGAATGAGCGCCCGCGCATCGGCGTCCAGCGCTCTGAGGGCCTCGGTACCGCGCGGCTTCAGATCGGCAGCGTCGCGCACCCACTTGAACTCTCTGCCCTGGATGTACTGCGGGCAGTTGCCCACCGACTGGTCGACCTCGATGCTGAAGCCGCCCGCGTCCAGGGCCACGACATGGCCGTTGACCCGGTTGCGCCGGCGGGTGTGCAGCTCGATGCCGAGGAAGCCCAGCTGCGCGCCCGGAGTCAGACCTTCGGCCAGTGGGTCGCCCGGGATTGGGCGCGCGTGGAAGTCCAGCCGCTTGGCGCCCGGGGCCTGCACGAAGCCGGGCTGCCCCACCAGCACGGAAGCCCAGGGCCGGCCAGCGCCGTCCACCGAACCTGCAAGCATGAACGGCAACTGCTCAAAGAAGCGCTGGTGCTGCTCGGGCATGGAGGTTCGGATGACACGCTGCCCCAGGCCGACCATGCGTTCGCGGATGCCCAGCCGTTCGTGCACGCCTTGTTCGCCGGCATGGAAGGGGTTGTCGTGGCGTGCGATGGGGGTGTCCATGGTTGGCTCCCGGGGTGGCGCAGCGTGTGGCGATCAGGCCGCCAGGCCGACCGGCGTCTTCTGAAACGGCACGAAGCCGGGCAACGCTTCCACGCGGGCCAACCAGGCGCGCACACTCGGGTAGGCAGCCAGGTCGACATTGCCCTCCGGCGCGGCCGAGATGTAGCTGTAGCCGGCAATCTCGGCCAGCGTGGCGCTATGGCCGACCAGGAATGGGCGCGTGGCCAGCTGCGCGTCCATCACCTTCAGCAGGCCATGCGCGCGGTCGATGACCTCTTGCGCATCGCGCTTGGCGCCGAACACCGTGATCAGGCGCGCCGCCGCCGGGCCGAAGGCGATCTGTCCGGCCGCCACCGATAACCACGCCTGCACGTCGGCCTGCCCCTTGGGGTCACTCGGCAGCCAGCGGCGGTCAGCGTCGTACTTGTTGGCGAGGTAGATCAGGATGGCATTGGAATCGAACAGCGTGGTGCCGTCGTCGTCGAGCACCGGAACCTGGCCGAAGGGGTTGAGCTTGAGGAACTCGGCCGACTTGTGCGCGCCGTTCTTCAGGTCGACCTGCACCACTTGGTGCGGCAACGCCATCAGGGACAGCGCCAATTGAACGCGGTGCGAGTGGCCGGAGAGGGGGAAGCCGTGGAGCGTGATGGACATGCGATTTTCCTTGGGGACATAGATGGTTCGCGGGCAACAGGGAGCCTTCGTCCCCACGCGAACGATGCAGGGACGGGGCAGGCAGACAGGGGAACCCTCGGTCGCGCAGCGCGACGACAGGCGGTGGGCGTTCAGCCGGATGCGGGCGGGTCGGCGGCTCGTTGCGCAAGCCGTGCCTCCAACTCAGCGATGCGCGCATCGCGCTGGTCAAGCGCGCGCTGCACGTCTTCGGCGTCGATGCGCACGGGGATGTGTTGCGGGCAGTTCCAGTCGAAGCCTTCGACGCGGATGAGCATCGCGCGCTGCGGCCGCGCGCGGTAACCTGGGTCGATCAATGTCTTGGCCAATGCATCCTGTGGTGCCAGGTCCTGCACCGCCAGGCGGCCCAGCAGCTTGAGCCGCACGCGCTGCGCGTAGTCCATCAGGATCAGCGCGACACGGTCGTTCGTGGCCAGGTTGCCCACGCTGATGAGTTGCCGGTTGCCGGCATAGTCGGCAAAGGCCAGGGTCCTGTCGTCCAGCACCTTCAGGAAGCCGCGCGGTCCCCCACGGTGTTGCAGGTAAGGCCAGCCGGTCTCCGACACCGTGGCCATGTAGAAGCTACGCTGTGCGGCAATGAACTCAGTCTCGACCTCGCCCAGGCTATCGTTGAACACTTCGGCGCCATCTTCGAAGTTCCGCGCATAGCCTGCACGGCTGCCGTCGCGTTGCTGCGCGGCCTTGACCGAAGGCGTGAACGCGATGTCTGCGAAGGCGTGGGACATGGTGGGCTCCGTGGATCTGCGCTGCAAGTGGAGCGACGCATGACCGTGACTGTGGCCGCACATGGCCTGCAGCGGAATGCCCGCGCACGCCAAGTCAGTGTTTCGCGTTCTGTAAGAGTGCGGTGACTTGCGACCCGACCGTGCTGCGCAGGTCGTGGTTCATCTGCCCTGCGCGAGTGTTGGGTTTCGGTTGGCAGGTCGAATGCCAGTTGATGGCCGGGACTGCCTGTTCGCGGCCGGCGCAGACAGCGGCCATTCAGTCCGGTACGGGCTGAGCGGCAGGTCCTTGGGGATGCGACCTCAACATCTCGACCCCAAGCCGACAGTCAGTACGTAGAAAAGGTGGCCGGAAAGCTGGCATGGAGGCGCGCCTGTTCTCGCCGAGCCTGGGCTCTGATGTGGAGGAACGCGCGAAGTGCCTCTGCGCGCTGCACTTCGACAACGGCGAGATGGACGCTGGACCAGGGCGCACGACCCAGGCAAACTCGGCGTGAAGTTGAACGCAAGGAGAGGCCGTTGAACGAAGTCAAGGTTTACAGAGGCCGAGGTGTGTCGGTGCAGTTCAACGCGGCGCGCTGCATCCATGCGGCCGAATGCGTGCACGGCCTGCCAGGGGTCTTCGACCCACAGGCGCGGCCCTGGATCCAGCCAGCCAAGGCCACGCCCGACGAGCTGGTGTCGGTGGTAGCCCGGTGCCCGACGGGTGCGTTGCAGGCGATCTTTGACGATGGCCGTGATGCGGCTTCTGTATCGGCCCGGAACGAATTGCGCGTCGTGGCCGATGGCCCACACCATTTGCGCGGCGACATCGAGATCCGTGACGACAGTGGCAAGGCATTGGCTCGCGAGACGCGCATGGCGCTGTGCCGCTGCGGGGCCTCTGCCAACAAACCCTATTGCGACAACAGTCACGTCGGCAGCGGCTTCAGGGACGAAGGCACCTGCAAGCCGGGCGAGATGGTGCCGGTGGCCAATGGGCCGCTCACCCTGACCCTGTGCACGGATGGGCCCGTGCAGTGCGATGGCCCGGTCACCATCTTCGATGCATTTGGTGATCAGGTCACGACCGCGCAGCAGGCTTGGCTATGCCGCTGCGGCGCGTCGAAGAACAAGCCCTATTGCGACGGCAGTCACAAGGCTGTGGGCTTCAGGTCATAGCCAGATTTTGCGATGACGGGATCTCCGGCGCCCGAACGGGTGCGTAGACCTCCTGACGCTCCGGCGTGGACAGCAGGTTCTGGTGGGCGTCATTGAATCAGTGAAGACCCGCCCGCGACCCACAGGGGGCGTCCTGCCAATCGCGGACCGAGCCGTGAAGCCGCCACCCGATTCGACGACACGAGCCGCACCCCAACCGTGTCACGTTGCGTCGGCTGCTGTCGGTCGGGCAGTTGCGGGATTGCGCGGCATCAAGGCTTTGGCGCCAGGTCCTTGTAGGCCGCAGGAACGTTCAGTCCCGGGTGGACCCAGTCGAACAACTGGTAGCCGCGGAACTCTGGCATCTTGAGCTCGGCCACGGTCTGTTCCAGGCTCAGAACTTGTGAACGAACCTCGCCCCTGAGCCGTTGAGCAGCACATGAGTATT
>JAZKFQ010000047.1:2489-5730 GCA_040386375.1 Pseudomonadota bacterium | reverse complement strand
CTGGTGGCCTGGGGCGGAATCGAACCACCGACACGCGGATTTTCAATCCGCTGCTCTACCAACTGAGCTACCAGGCCGAGCCCAAAAGTATAGCCTGAAAACGCCGCGCCGCAGGAAAGCCTTGTCAGAGCCCGGCGCGCTTGCTGCGTGCCAGGTCCACCCCCAGCTGCTTGAGCTTGCGGTAGAGGTGGGTGCGCTCCAGGCCGGTCTTTTCGGCCACGCGGGTCATGGAGCCGTTCTCCTTGGCCAGGTGGAACTCGAAATAACTCTTTTCGAACGCGTCCCGCGCCTCGCGCAGCGGGCGGTCCAGGTCGAAGCTCTGCTCGGGCTGCAGGCCGACGGCCAGCAGCGGCGCGGCAGCACCGGGCAGGCCGGGCAGCAGCAGGGCGTCGGCTCCGGCCAAGGGCTCGGCGCGTGCACCCGCCAGGCCGGGGCTGCCCGCGGCAACCACCAGGGCGGGCGCCTGCACCGGGCGCGGCGCGGGGCGCACCAGCGCCTGCTCCACCGCGCGCAGCAGCTTCTGCAGGGTGATGGGCTTTTCCAGGAAGGCACTGGCGCCGTACTTGGTGGCCTCCACCGCGGTGTCGATGGTGCCGTGGCCGCTCATCATGATCACCGGCATGGTCAGCAGGCCGGCCGCACCCCATTCCTTGAGCAGCGAGATGCCGTCCACGTCGGGCATCCAGATGTCCAGCAGCACCAGGTCGGGCTTGAGCCGCTCGCGTGCGGCCCGTGCCTCGGCCGCGTTCTCGGCCAGGTCCACGGTGTGGCCCTCGTCGGAGAGGATCTCCGACAGCAGGCCGCGGATGCCCAGCTCGTCGTCAACTACAAGGATCGTGGCCATGCGTGCTCAGGAGCGGGGTTCGGGTGGGCTGGCGGTTGCCGGCGTGTCGGGGGCATGGAGGGCGACGCCCTGTGCCAGGGGTGGGGTCTTGGCCGGGGCAAAGCGAGAAAATGATAACGAAACCTGGGCACCGATCACCGCACCTTCGGCCGGCACGCCATCCGAGCCGGTAGGGGCCTCGGCACGGCGGTTGACGATGCGCACCCTTGCGCCATGTTCGTCGGCGATCTTCTTGACCACCGCCAGGCCCAGGCCGGTGCCCTTGGGCTTGGTGGTGACATAAGGCTCGAAGGCGCGCTTGAGCACCTTCTCGCCAAAGCCGCCCCCATTGTCGCTGACGCGCAGCCGCACGGCGCGCAACTCGCCGCCGTCGTTGCGCGCGGTCTCGGTGACCACACGCACCAGGCCGTCGGCGCGCGGCTCCACGGCGTCCAGCGCGTTCTGCACCAGGTTGTGGATCACCTGGCGCAGCTGGCTCGGGTCACCCTCGATGGCCGGCAGCCCCGGCTCCAGCTCGGCCTGCAGCCGGCCCTGCTCCTGGGGCGCGGCGTACAGGCCCAGCACCTCCAGCACCAGGGCGTTCAGGTCCAGCGGATGCAGCTGGGCGGCCGGCAGGCGGGCGTAGTCGCGGAATTCATCCACCAGCTGCTTCATGGACTGCACCTGGGCCACGATGGTGGCCACGCTGCGGCTGAGCATGGCGCGGTCGGGCTCGCTGTCCAGCTTGGCCGCCAGCTTGTGCTCCAGGCGCTCGGCGCTGAGCTGGATGGGCGTGAGCGGGTTCTTGATCTCGTGCGCCAGCCGGCGCGCCACCTCGGCCCAGGCCACGCTGCGCTGGCCGGACACCACCTCGGTGATGTCGTCGAACACCAGCAGGCGGGCCTCGCCCGGCAGGCTGGCGCCGCGCAGCAGCAGGTTCAGGCTCTCGCCCTTGTCCAGCTGCAGCTCGAACGCGTCCTGCCAGTGGTCACGCTCGCCGTCCTCGGGGCTGGTGCGGTGCAGCTCGCTGCGCTGCCACACCGCCGCGGAGAATCCGGCCAGGCCCGGCACCTCGTCCAGCTTGCGGCCGCGGTAGGCACTCAGCGGCTGACGCAGGATGCGTGTCGCGCCCGGGTTGACGGTGTCGATCGCGCCGCGCTTGTCGAACACGATGACACCGGCGCTCAGGCTGTCCAGGATGGTCTGCAGCCGGGTGCGTGCGCCCTCGAGCTGGGCCACGCCGCGCTGCACCTGGGCGCGTGCATCCGACAGCTGCTCGGTCATCTGGGCGAAGCTGCGGGTGAGGCCGCCCAGTTCGTCACGCGAGGCGAACACCGGCTTGGCGGTGAGATCGCCCTCGGCCACCTGGCGCACGCCGTCGGCCACCAGCAGCAGCGGGCGCACGATCTGGTTGCCCAGGCTGACCGCCAGCAGCAGCGCGCCGAACACCGACAGCACCAGCGAGAGTGTGAGCGTGCCCACCACCATGCGGCGCAGGCCGTCACGCGCCAGGGCGCGCTGCTGGTATTCGCGGTAGGCCGCCTGCACCGCCAGGGCGTTGTCCACCAGCGCGTCGGGCAGCGGCTGCACCAGCATCAGAAAGCGCTGTTCGTTGGCCGCCGCCAGGTTGATGTCGGTATTGGGCACCAGGGCCACGGCGCGCACCCGCGCGCTGGGCCTGGCGCCGGCCTGGGGCTCGTCGTCCAGCCCTTCCAGCACGCCGGCGCTGCGCTGCAGCCGCGCCTGGCGCAGCAGGGCGGCGGCCGGCCGCTCGGGCACCAGGGCGGTGTTGCTGCCGCCGGCGCTGGCCAGCACCTGGCCGTTGGCGCCCAGCAGCACGGCGTCGCGCACACCCAGCTGCTGGCGGGTGCGCTCCAGCGCCAGCGGGCCGATGGGCTGGCGGCCCTCGGGGCCGCGTGCGTCCAGCTGGCGGGCGTCGGCCAGGCGCTCGGCGGCGGTGCGGGCCTGGTCGGCCAGATCGGCCACGGCCGCGTCCAGCGTGCTGCGGCCCAGCGACAGGCCGGCGTCCAGCGCCTGCGCCACCTGCACGTCGAACCAGGTGTCGATGCTGCGGGTGACGAACTGGTAGGACACGCCGTAGATCAGCAGGCCGGGCACCACGCCCACCAGCGCAAACACGCCGGCCAGCTTGGCCAGCAGCCGGCTGCCGAACTTGCCGCGCCGCAGCCGCGTGGCCAGGCGCAGTGCGCCCAGGCCGATCACCAGCAGCAGCAGCGCGGCCACCGCCACGTTGACCCAGAACAACCAGACGAAATGCCGCTCGGCCAGCCAGCCGGTGGTGGACAGGCTGAGCACGAAGGCCAGCACCAGCGCAGCACCCAGCACCGCGACGGCGGAGACGCCCAGCGCCCAGCGGGCTGATTTCGTCACCGCAGCCCCTGGTCGGGCCGGGGCCGG
>JAZKFQ010000047.1:0-2479 GCA_040386375.1 Pseudomonadota bacterium | reverse complement strand
TTGCGGCCGCGTTCCTGCAGCTTGCGGGTGTGGCCGATGACCTCGTCGGTGACCAAGGCGTCATACAGCACCGCCTGGGCGCTCTGCAGGGCCCGCATGGCGCGGACGGTCATCAAATCGGCCGGGCCGGGGCCGGCCCCGGCCGGCTGGTGTTGCCCGCCTCATTCCAGCCTCAGGCTGCGCTCGATGCCCAGCTTCCAATCACCGCCCAGGTCGATCTGCATCGGCTGCGGCAGCTGGCTGTTGTCGAGGTTGAAGCTGAATTCCACGTGGTAGCGGCTGCCGGGTTCCAGCTTGTCCAGCTCGACCAGGCGCCAACCGCTGACCTGGGACAGCGGCG
The DNA here is from genome assembly GCA_040386375.1 of Pseudomonadota bacterium. Taxonomy (GTDB): domain Bacteria; phylum Pseudomonadota; class Gammaproteobacteria; order Burkholderiales; family Burkholderiaceae_C; genus Pseudaquabacterium. The sequence goes on along the minus strand of JAZKFQ010000047.1, from coordinate 2,139 downwards.
CCATGGCCTCCGACAGGCTGGGGTAGCCCTGCGACAGCCCGCCCAGGCTGAGCCGCCAGCTCGCCGTCAGCGGCTGGTAGGCCAGGCGCCAGGTGCGGCTGACACGGGCCACACGCTCGTCGCGCCAGTACCAGCGGTCGCGGTAGACAGTGGCGCGGGCGTTGAAGTACAGCGGCACACCCCGCTGCAACGCGTCCTCGATGGACGGGCCCAGCGTCAGGCGGGCGCTGAACTCGAGCGTCAGCTCACCATCGCGGCGCTGCAGCTGCAGCTGCTTGAGCTCCACCGCCTGGGCCTGCACCCCTGGCGGCAGCAGCAGCGCCAGGCCCAGGCACAGCGCCAGCCAGCAGCGCAGCAGGCCGCTGGCGGTGCGGGTTGTCGCGCGCGGCAGCAGCTGTTGCAGGAACTGGCAGCGCATCGACGGCTGGGGCTCAGGGTTGGTGGATCAGGGCGTAGAAGAAGCCGTCGCCGGCGGGTTCGGCCTCGGGGCTGGACAGATTGTCCGGCACACCCAGCAGATGGCCGGGAGAGGCCGCCGCCAGCCGGGGCATGCTGGCCGCATGGCGTTGCAAAAAAGCATCGATCTGCTGGGCACCCTCGGCCTGGAACAGCGAGCAGGTGGCATACAGCAGCCGCCCGCCCGGCTTGAGCAGTGGCCACAGCGCATCCAGCAGCTGGCGCTGGGTGGCCGCCAGCGCGTCCACGTCGGCGGCACGGCGCAACCAGCGCACGTCGGGGTGGCGCCGCACGATGCCCGAGGCGGTGCAGGGTGCGTCCAGCAGGATGGCGTCGAAGGGCCGGCCGTCCCACCAGGCCGGCACGTCGCGGGCATCGGCCGCCTGCAGCCGCACCGTGCTGCCGGTGGCCGGCAGGTGCAGGCGGTCCAGCGTCTGCTGCACCCGCTGCAGGCGGGCGGCGTCGCTGTCCAGCGCCAGCAGGTCCAGGTCGGCGCGCTCCAGCAGCTGGGCGGTCTTGCCACCGGGGGCGGCGCAGGCGTCCAGCACGCGTGCGCCGGCGGGCAGCGGCGGCAGCATGCCGGGGCCGTCGCCACCCAGCAGCAGGGGCGCGGCGCGCTGGGCCGACAAATCCTGCACCGACACATCGCCCTCGGCAAAGCCAGGCAGGGCGTGCACCGGGCAGGCCCGGTCCAGCACCAGGGCCTGGCCGCCGAACGCCGGGTCGGCCACCGCTTGCGCCGACAGGCCGGCCGCGGCCAGGCGCGCCAGGTAGCCGGCCGCAGTGCTGCGCCGGGCATTCACACGCAGCACCATTGGCGCCTGGGCATTGGCCGCAGCCATCAGTGCCGCGGCCCGGGCCGGCCAGTCGGCCTGCAGGCGGCCGATCCACCAGGCCGGGTGCTGGTGCCGGGCCACCGGCTGCTGCAGCGCCTGGGCCAGCAGGGCCTCGCGCTCACGCAGGAAGCGGCGCAGCACGGCATTGACGAACTTGGCCGCCGCCGGGTTGCGTGCGCGTGCGGCCGTCACCGCCTGATCGACCAGGGTGTGCTCGGCATAGGGCGGTGGGCCATCGGCGGGCCACAGCAGGGCCAGCGCGCTGAGCAGCAGGCCGTCGACCGCCGGCGGCGGGGCCTTGGGCGCCAACAGCACACGCAGCGCCTGGGCGCCGCCCAGGGCACGCAGCACCTGGAAGCTCAGCGCCTGGGTGCCGGCACGCAGCGCCGGCGGGCAGGCGGCCAGCAGCTCGGTGAGCGAGCGGCCGGCGCGCACCCCGGCCACCGCATCCGCCACCTGGACCAGCAGGCGGTGCAGTGGCGGCGAGGTGGTCAGGGCAGGCGTCTCGGCGGGCATCGGGTCAGTCTATCCCCCGCCCCGGCGCCGGATCGGTGCAGCCCGCACAATGGGGTAGACAACAAGCAACGCCCCCACCCATGCCGGACACCGACAGCATCTTTCGCAGCGAAGAAGAACTGGCCCGCCTGAGCGCCAGCGAGCGCATCCGCTACCGCCTGGTGGGTGCCGGCCGGCGCTACCACGCCAACGACAACATCGCCGAGCACATCCGCGAGGGTGAGCTGGCCGAGCTGAAGGCCGAGGTGCAGCAGCACATGCAGCAGGTGCTGCGGGCGCTGGTGATCGACACCGACAGCGACCACAACACCAACGAGACCGCCAAGCGCGT
>JAZKFQ010000046.1:0-1445 GCA_040386375.1 Pseudomonadota bacterium | reverse complement strand
CCCCGGCGGCCACTCAAAGTGCTCCACTTATGGCCACCCAAACTGCTCCACCCTGGCCACGGTGATCTGACGCATTGAGTCCATTGCGTCGGGCGCCGTGAGGCCCGACAGGCAGGACGTTACTTTTGCTCCCTTATTCCGAGGGAGCCCGAGGTTGAACGTCTTGAAGCCACATCTACAAACCACCATCTGGACGCTGCTCAAAGGCGGCGCCACCCAGCGCGAGATTGAACGCATCACTGGCATCTCGCGCCACACCATCCGTTCGTATCAGCAGCGCTTTGCCGCCGACCCCGCAAACTGCCCCGGGGTGGCCACCGACCCTTCCAGTCAAACTGCTCCACCCCGGCCACCGACTGATCTGCTGGTGTCTCCGCCGGTGGCCATCTCCAAGTGCGAGCCACACCGCAGCTTCATCGACGCGCAGTTGCGCCTGGGCCGCAACGCCACCGCCATCTACCAGGACCTGGTGGACCTGCACGGCTTCGATGGCGCCTACAACTCCGTCAAACGCTTCGTGGCCCAGCTCCGGCACAAGGAGCCCGAGCAGTTCGACCGCCTTTCGTTTGCCCCCGGCGAAGAGATGCAGGTCGACTACGGCGAGGGCGCGCCCACCCGGGTGCCCGGCACCGAGCGCTGGCGCAAACCCCGCCTGTTCGTGGCCACGCTGCGTTACTCGCGGCGCAGCTTCCGCCGCGTGGTCTGGAACTCCAGCCAGCAGATGTGGGCCGAGCTGCACGAGCAGGCCTGGCGCTACTTCGGTGGCTCTGCCCGGTATGTGGTGCTGGACAATCTGAAGGAAGGCGTCTTGAAGCCCGACCTGTACGAGCCTGCCCTCAACCCGGTCTACGCCGCCATGCTGGCCCACTACGAGGTGGTGGCCGACCCGGCTCGGGTGCGAGACCCCAATCGCAAGGGCACGGTGGAGCACGCCATCGGCCACACCCAGGCCACTGCCCTCAAGGGCCGGCGCTTCGAGAGCATCGAGGAGCAGAACGCCTTCCTGGAACACTGGGAGGTCAAGTGGGCGGCCTCGCGCATTCACGGTGCCGAGCGCCGTCAGGTGCAGGCCATGTTCGAGGAGGAGCGCGCGCACCTGCAGCCGCTGCCCATCACCGGCATGTCGTACTTCACCGAGGTGCAGCGCACGGTCTGCGATGACAGCTGCGTGCGCTTTGAGCACAGCAGCTACGCCGCGCGCCCTGCGCCCATTGGCTCCAAGGTGCTGGTGCGGATCTTCGAGCGCCGTATCGAGATCCGGGATCTGCGCACCCAGGCTTTGCTGCGCACCCACGCCCGGGTGGAGCGGCCCGGCACCGTGGTGCTGCCCATGGCCGAGCGGGTGTTCAACCCCTCGCGCGAGACCCGCTTCATCCTCAGCCAGGCCCGCGCCATCGGCCCTCAGGCGGCCCGGCTGTGCGAGATGCTGTTTGCCATCGAGGGCC
>JAZKFQ010000045.1:0-66089 GCA_040386375.1 Pseudomonadota bacterium | reverse complement strand
CGCCTCGGTGCTGACAAGCACTGCGCTGGTGTCGGAAAGTTCAAGAAGGGCCTTTTGATCCAAACTTTTGGCCCAGCAAAAGTTTGGTCGCCTGCCGGGGCGAGACCCGGCGCGCTGCAGCGCACCGGCGAAGCGTCCGCCAAGCGCGCGACCAAGCCTTACTTCAAGGCCTTGAACCGCAGCCGGTGCGGCTTGGCGCCTTCTTCACCCAGGCGCTTCTTCTTGTCGACCTCGTACTCCTGGTAATTGCCGTCGTAGAAGAACCACTGGCTGTTGCCTTCGCAGGCAAGGATGTGGGTGCAGATGCGGTCCAGGAACCAGCGGTCGTGGCTGATCACCATGGCCGAGCCGGCAAATTCCAGCAGCGCTTCTTCCAGCGCACGCAGGGTTTCCACGTCCAGGTCGTTGGACGGTTCGTCCAGCATCAGCACATTGCCGCCCTGGGCCAGGGTCTTTGCCAGGTGCAGGCGGCCACGTTCACCACCCGACAGGCTGCCCACCAGCTTCTGCTGGTCGTTGCCCTTGAAGTTGAAGCGGCCCAGGTAGGCGCGGCTGGGCATCACGAACTTGCCCACCACGATGTTGTCCAGCCCGCCCGACACGTCCTGCCACACCGTCTTCTCGGCGGCCAGGCTCTGGCGGCTCTGGTCGACGAAGGCCATCTGCGCGGTCTTGCCGATCAGCACATCGCCTGAATCGGGCTTTTCCGCGCCCTGCAGCATGCGGAACAGCGTGGACTTGCCCGCGCCGTTGGGGCCGATGATGCCGACGATGGCACCGGCCGGCACCTTGAAGCTGAGGTTGTCCATCAGCAGCCGGTCGCCGAAGCTCTTGCTGACGTTGACGAACTCGATCACCTCGTTGCCCAGGCGCTCGGCCACCGGGATGAAGATCTCGTTGGTCTCGTTGCGCTTCTGGTAGTCGACGTCGGAGAGTTCCTCGAAGCGGGCCAGGCGCGCCTTGCTCTTGGCCTGGCGGCCCTTGGCATTGCTGCGCACCCACTTCAGCTCTTCCTTCATCGCCTTCATGCGGGCGTCTTCGGTCTTCTGCTCACCCTCCAGGCGCTTCTCCTTCTGGTCCAGCCAGTCGGAGTAGTTGCCCTTCCAGGGGATACCACGGCCGCGGTCCAGCTCCAGGATCCATTCGGCGGCGTTGTCCAGGAAGTAGCGGTCGTGGGTGATGGCCACCACCGTGCCCGAGAAGCGCAACAGGAACTGCTCCAGCCATTCCACCGATTCGGCATCCAGGTGGTTGGTGGGCTCGTCGAGCAGCAGCATGTCGGGCTTGGAGAGCAGCAGCTGGCACAGGGCCACGCGCCGCTTCTCGCCGCCCGACAGCAGGCCGATCTTGGCCTCCCAGGGCGGCAGGCGCAGGGCGTCGGCGGCCAGCTCCAGCTGCAGGTCGGTGTTCTCGCTGCCGGCGGCGGCGATGATGGCCTCCAGCTCGGCCTGCTCGGCGGCCAGGGCGTCGAAGTCGGCGTTCTCCTCGGCGTACTCGGCATACACCTCGTCCAGCCGCTTCTTGGCGGCCAGCACGCCGCCGATGCCCTGCTCGACCGCCTCGCGCACGGTGATCTCGGGGTCGATCAGCGGCTCCTGCGGCAGGTAGCCGATCTTGATGCCGGGCATGGGCGTGGCCTCGCCCTCGTATTCCTTGTCGACGCCGGCCATGATCTTCAGCAGCGAGCTCTTGCCCGAGCCGTTGATGCCCAGCATGCCGATCTTGGCGCCGGGGAAGAAGCTCAGCGAGATGTCCTTGAGGATCTGCCGCTTGGGGGGAACCGTCTTGGAGACACGGTTCATCGTGAAAACATATTGCGCCATGGTGCAGGTGCCCGGGTGACTGGTGTGTGGGGAAGCGGCGCCGGCGAGTCGAGGTCGGGCGCTTGTTACGCTGGATTATCCGTGTTGCGCCAGCCAGTCGGCCCGCAGCAGGCCGTACAGGCCGGTGTCCGACACCTCGCCGGCCACGATCCAGCGCTGGCGCAGCAGCCCCTCCAGCTGGAAGCCCAGCCGCCGCAGCGTGCGTTCGCTGGCGCTGTTGCGGGTGTCGATGTCGGCCTCCACCCGGTTCAGGTCGAGCACGGCGAACCCGTAGTCCAGCAGGGCCAGCAGGGCCTCGTGCATCAGGCCAGCGCCCCAGCAGTCGCGGGCCAGCATGTAGCCGGTCTCGGCACGCCGGCTGGCCAGGTGGAAGTCGAACAGGCTGCACAGGCCCACCAGCCGGCCGTCGCTGCGGCGCTCCAGCGCCAGGCGGATGTGCTCGCCCGCGGCCAGGGCCGCCTGGTCACGCACGATCATGGCGTCGGCCAGCGCCGGATCGTCCCAGGGCGGGGTGGCCCAGTAGCGCATGCCCTCGCGGTCGGCATGCAGCGCAAACACCGCGGCCGCATCGGCCGGGCGCAGCGGTCGCAGGATCAGGCGCGGGGTGTGCAGCACGAGGTGGGCGAAGTCGAACACGGGGGCCTCCGGCAGTCGTCAGCCGTAGCCTAGACTGCCCCAGCTCCCATCCGGCCATGAACCTGCTCGAATCCCTGCGTTACCTGGCCGCCCTGGCCGAGCACCGGCATTTCGGCCGCGCGGCCCAGGCCTGCCACATCACCCAGCCGGCGCTGTCCAATGCCATCCGTGCACTGGAAGACGGGCTGGGGGCCACCATCGTGCGGCGCGGGCGGCAGTACGAAGGCCTCACGCCCGAGGGTGAACTGGCCCTGGCCCATGCCCACCGGCTGCTGCACGAGGCCGAGAGCCTGCGCCAGACCCTGGCCAGCCGCGCCGGTGCACCCAGCGGCCGGCTGGTGCTGGGCGTGGTGCCCAGCGCCGAGCCGGTGGCGGCGCACTTCGCGGTGCTGCTGCAGGCCCTGCACCCGGGGCTGCAGCCGGTGCTGCGCTCCCTGAGTTCCCCCGAGATCGAAGCCGGGCTGGACAGCCTGGCCATCGACCTGGGCCTGGGCTACACCGACCGGCCCGAGGTGCGCCAGCGCCAGCTGGCGGTGTGGCCGCAGTACGAGGAGCGCTGCTACCTGCTGCAGGCCGGCGGCCCGGCCGAGGCACCGTTCCGCCTGGGCCCGGCCATGGCCTGGCGCGAGGCCGCGGCGCTGCGCCTGGCCCTGCTGACACCCGACATGCATTTCCGCGCCCTGGTCGACGAGGCGTTTGCCGGCGTTGGCGTGGCGCCGCGCCCGGCGCTGGAGACCAACTCGGTGCTGGCCCTGCTGCTGGCGGTGCAGCCCGGCGGCGATGCCCCGCCGTCTGCAACCCTGGCCGCTGTGCTGCCGGGCGCGCTGGTGAGCGTGGCGCGCAGCCGCTGTGGCCTGCTGGCGCGGCCGCTGGCCACGCCCTTGCTGCAGACGCCGGTGGGCTTTCTGACCACCGCCGCCGGCCGGCCCACGCTGGCGCTGCAGGCCGCCCTGGCGGTGGCGCAGCGGCCCGACTGGCGTGCCCTGGTGGCGGCGCACAGCGGTGCGCTGGGGGCCGAGGATCGATTCAGCGGCTGAATCGCCTGGTTCGGCGTTTCGATTGGACGGCCGGGGCCGTGGGCGCCGATGATGGGTGCCCATCCGCCTGCTGCTGCCTGCCCATGCCCCTGCCCGATGCGCCCACCGTCACCACCGTCAGCGTCGACGCCCTGCGTGGCCAGCTGCGCCAGAACCCGGGCCAGCGTGGGCGCCTGAAGGGCCGCCAGCCCGAGCAGGCGGCCCGCGCCGAACTGCTGGCCTTGCTGCCAGGGCTGCTCGGCCCCGAGGCCCCGCCGCGGGACCAGCTGATCGAGCACCTGCATCTGCTCAACGACCACTTCGGCGCCTTGTTCCAGCGCCACCTGGTGGCCCTGGCCGCGCTGATGCGCCTGTCCATGGCCGATGTGCACGAGGTGGCCAGCTTCTACCACCACTTCCAGATCCTGGCCGACGACCAGGCGGCACCGGCGCTCACGGTGCGGGTGTGCAGCGGGCTGAGCTGCCAGCTCGCGGGGGGTGCTGCGCTGCTGGCAGGGCTGCAGGGCGTGCTGGGCGACGGCGTGCAGCTGCTGGCGGCGCCCTGCGTGGGCCGCTGCGAGCAGGCGCCGGTGGTGGTGGTGGGGCAGGCCCCGGTGGTGGTGGCCGATGCGGCCGCGGTGCAGGCGCGGGTGCAGCAGGCGCTGGTCGGGCCCGGCACGGCGCGCCACCCCGCCGCGCAGGCCGCCGGTGATGTCGACCCCGCGGCCCAGGCGCCCTGCGCCATCACCCAGGGCGCCGAAGGCCTGGCGCCGGCCTGGGTGGGCCTGGCCGCCTACCGCCAGCGTGGCGGTTATGCCTTGGCGGCCGCGCTGGCCGACGGGCGCATCCAGCCCGACGGGGTGCTGGCCGCGCTCAGCGACGCCGGCCTGCGGGGCCTGGGCGGCGCGGGTTTTCCGGCCGGGCGCAAGTGGTCCATCGTGCGCAGCCAGCCCGCGCCGCGGCTGATGGCGGTGAACATCGACGAAGGGGAACCCGGCACCTTCAAGGACCGCACGTATCTGGAGCGCGACCCGCACCGCTTCCTGGAAGGCGTGCTGGTCGCCGCCCACGTGGTGGGTGTGGCGGGTGTGTGGATCTACCTGCGTGACGAGTACCACGGCGCCCGCGCCGTCCTGCAGCAGGCGCTGGCCGAGCTGCAGGCCGACCCACCGTCCCCGCTGCCGCCCATGGAACTGCGGCGTGGCGCCGGTGCCTACATCTGCGGTGAAGAGTCGGCGATGCTGGAGAGCATCGAGGGCAAGCGTGGCACACCGCGCCTGCGCCCACCCTACATCGCCGAGCGTGGGCTGTTCGGCCGGCCCACGCTGGAACACAACTTCGAGACCCTGTACTGGGTGCGCGACATCGTGCAGCGCGGCCCGGCCTGGTTCACCGGCTTCGGCCGCCATGGCCGCCGGGGCCTGCGCAGCTTCAGCGTCAGCGGCCGGGTGCGCCAGCCGGGGGTGAAGCTGGCGCCGGCGGGCATCACGCTGCGCGAGCTGGTCGACGAGTTCTGCGGTGGCATGGCCGAGGGTCACCAGCTGCACGCCTACCTGCCGGGTGGCGCCTCGGGCGGCCTGCTGCCGGCGCGGCTGGCCGATGTGCCGCTGGATTTCGACACCCTGCAGCCGCATGGCTGCTTCATCGGCTCGGCCGCGGTGGTGGTGCTCGGCCAGCACGACAGCGTGCGTGCGGCGGCGCTGAATGCCATGCAGTTCTTCGCCGACGAGAGCTGCGGCCAGTGCACCCCCTGCCGCGTGGGCACGGCCAAGGCTGCCGCGCTGATGGCCGCGCCGCGCTGGGACCATGGCACGCTGGACGACCTGTCCCAGGTGATGGCCGACGCCAGCATCTGCGGCCTGGGGCAGGCGGCGCCGAATGCCATCCGCTGCGTGCAGACCCATTTCCCGGACGAGGTGTGACATGACCGCCACCGACCTCTTTGATTTCCAGCTCGACGGCGCCACGGTCAACGCCCGCCCGGGCGAAACCATCCTGCAGGCGGCGCAGCGCCAGGGTGTGTTGATTCCCCGGCTCTGCTTCAGCGACGGCCTGCGCCCCGACGGCAACTGCCGCGCCTGCGTGGTCGAGATCGCGGGCGAGCGCACGCTGGCCCCCAGCTGCTGCCGTGCGCCCACGCCCGGCATGCAGGTGCAGGCGCGCAGCGAGCGGGCCGTCAAGAGCCAGCAGCTGGTGCTGGAACTGCTGCTGGCCGACCTGCCTGCCAGCGGCAGCAAGTGGGTGGACGGTGATGCGCAGCGCCCGCATGGCGAGCTGAGCGACTGGGCCGCCAGGCTGGGCGTCACGCCGCGGCCCGCACTCAGCGCCTTGCAGCGCCCGCAGCCTGCGCCCGACGCCTCCCACCCCGCCATGCTGGTCAACCTGGACGCCTGCATCCAGTGCACCCGCTGCGTGCGCGCCTGCCGCGAGACGCAGATGAACGACGTCATCGGCCTGCGCCACCGCGGCGCACAGACCGAGATCACGTTTGACCTGGGCGACGCCCTGGGCGACAGCAGCTGCGTGGCCTGCGGTGAATGTGTGCAGGCCTGCCCCACCGGCGCGCTCAGCGCCAAGACCCTGGTGGGCGACCAGCGCGTGGACAGGACGGTGGATTCCGTCTGCCCCTACTGCGGCGTGGGCTGCCTCATCACCTACAAGCTGCGCGACAACCGCATCGTGGCGGTGGACGGCCGCGACGGCCCGGCCAACGCCGGCCGGCTGTGTGTCAAGGGCCGTTTCGGCTTCGACTACGTGCACCACCGCCAGCGGCTCACCAAGCCGCTGATCCGCAAGCCCGGTGTGCCCAAGGATGGGTCGGTCGACGCCCGGCCGGGCGACTGGCACCAGGTGTTCCGTGAGGCCAGCTGGGACGAGGCACTGGCCCTGGCCGCCGGTGGCCTGCGGGCGCTGCGCGACAGGCATGGCCCGCAGGCCCTGGCCGGCTTCGGCTCGGCCAAGGGCAGCAACGAGGAGGCCTACCTGTTCCAGAAGCTGGTGCGCACCGGATTCGGCAGCAACAACGTGGACCACTGCACCCGGCTGTGCCATGCCAGCAGCGTGACGGCCCTGCTGGAGGGCGTGGGCTCGGGCGCGGTCAGCAACCCGGTGCACGACGTGCTGCACGCCGGCCTGATCCTGGTGATCGGCAGCAACCCCACGGCCAACCACCCGGTGGCCGCCACCTGGATGAAAAACGCCGCCGCGCGTGGCACGAAGATCGTGCTGGCCGACCCGCGCCGCACCGATCTGTCGCGCCATGCCTGGCGCACCCTGCAGTTCAAGCCCGACACCGACGTGGCCCTGCTCAACGCGCTGATCCACACGGTGATCGAGGAGGGGCTCACCGACCCCGACTTCCTGCGTGAGCGTGCGTCCAACTTCGAAGCCCTGAAGCAGGGCGTGGCCGATTGCGCGCCCGAGGCCATGGCCGCGGTGTGCGGCGTGCCGGCCGCCACCATCCGCGAGGTGGCGCGCGCCTTCGCCACCAGCCGGGCGGCCATGATCCTGTGGGGCATGGGCATCAGCCAGCATGTGCACGGCACCGACAACGCACGCTGCCTGATCGCGCTGTCGGCCATCACCGGCCAGATCGGCAAGCCGGGCTCGGGCCTGCACCCGCTGCGGGGCCAGAACAATGTGCAGGGCGCCAGCGATGCCGGCCTGATCCCGATGATGTTCCCCAACTACCAGCGGGTGGACAACCCCGAGGTGCATGCCTGGTTCGAGGTCTTCTGGGGCCAGCCGCTGAGTGCCCAGCCCGGGCTGACGGTGGTGGAGACCCTGCACAAGGCCGCCGCGCCCGAGAACGACCCGGCCAAGGTGCGCGGCATGCTGGTGATGGGCGAGAACCCGGCCATGAGCGACCCCGATCTCAACCACGCCCGTGCCGGCCTGGCCAGCCTGCAGCACCTGGTGGTGCAGGACCTGTTCCTGACCGAGACCGCCTGGCTGGCCGACGTGGTGCTGCCCGCCAGCGGCTGGCCCGAGAAGGCCGGCACGGTGACCAACACCGACCGCATGCTGCAGATGGGCCGGCGTGCGCTGGACGCGCCGGGCGAGGCGAAGCAGGACCTGTGGATCCTGCAGCAGCTGGCCCAGCGCCTGGGCCTGGCCTGGCACTACCCCGGCCCCGACAGCGGTGTGGCGGCGGTGTACGAAGAGATGCGCCAGGCCCTGCACGGCGTGATCGCCGGTGTGTCCTGGGAACGGCTGGACGCGGCCGGCAGCATCACCTACCCCTGCCTCAGCGCCGACGACCCGGGCCAGCCCATCGTCTTCGGCGAACGGTTTCCCACGCCCGATGGCCGGGTGAAACTGGTCAGTGCGCCGCTGCAGCCGGCGGCCGAGCAGCCCGATGCCGCCTACCCCTTCGTGCTGATCACCGGCCGCCAGCTCGAGCACTGGCACACCGGCAGCATGACCCGCCGCAGCCAGGTGCTCGACGCGGTGGAGCCTCTGGCCACGGCCAGCCTGAACGGCGTGGACCTGGCTGCGCTGGGCCTGCAGCCGGGTGATGTGCTCACCGTGGCCAGCCGGCGTGGCAGCGTGGTGCTGCATGCCCGGCGCGACGACGGCACGCCGCCGGGCACGGTGTTCATGCCCTTTGCCTACGCCGAGGCCGCGGCCAACCGGCTGACCAACCCGGCGCTGGACCCGGCGGCCAAGATCCCGGGCTTCAAGTTCTGCGCGGTGAAGGTGGTGGCGGGGGGGGTGCTGCAGGCAACCGCCTGATGTGGCTGGGCTGGTTGCCGCCCCGGGGCGAATATGGGAGCATTTGTGCATGACCACGCCACACGCCATCATCACCAGCGATCCTCTGCGCCGCAGCGGCCGGCCCTGCGTGCGAGACCTGCGCATCAGCGTGGGTGATGTGCTGGGCTGGTTGGCCGAGGGGCAGACGCCTGCACAGATCTTGGTGGACTACCCAGAGCTCACGTCCGAGGACATCCGTGCTTGTCTGGCCTATGCAGCGGCGCGTGAGTCACATGAAGTGCGGCTGGCCGCTGCTGCGTGAAGCTGCTGCTTGACGAAAACTTGTCCAGAAGGCTGGTGCCTGCGCTGCAGGCGCAGTTTCCAGGCAGCAGCCAGGTCGCGTTGCTGGGGCTTGAATGTTCGACCGACACGCAGCTGTGCGACTACGCGGTGTTGCACGGGTTCGTGATCTGCTCCAAGGATGATGATTTCAAGCGCCTGGTGGCGGCCAGGACTTATCACCCCCGTCTGATTCACGTGGCGTTGGGCAACGCCACCAACGATGCCGTGCTGGCAGCCCTGCTGGCTGCGGCCGACATGCTGCATCAGGCCTTCGACGACCCATCGATCGGTGTGGTGGTGATTGCATGAACCAAGTTGTGGGTCTCCTGACTCCCGGTTTCGCGCGTCAACTGTACGGGTCGCTGGCAGGCTAAGCCTCAAGCCTTCCTAACCCACATCGTCAAGAGGCGCCAGCAGCGCCTGCACATCGGCCGCCTGCAGCGCACTGGCCGCCGCCGCCGAGCCCAGCACCGCATCCGCCAGCAAGGCCTTGCGCTGCTGCAGGGCCAGCAGGCGCTCCTCGATGCTGCCGGCCACCACCAGCCGGTAGACCACCACCGGCTGGGTCTGGCCGATGCGGTGGGCGCGGGCGCTGGCCTGCTGCTCCACCGCCGGGTTCCACCACGGGTCCAGGTGCAGCACGGTGTCGGCCGCGGTCAGGTTCAGGCCCACGCCGCCGGCCTTCAGGCTGACCAGGAAGATCGGCGCCTGTCCGGCCTGGAACTGCGCCACCAGGGCGCCACGCTGCGCCGTGGGGGTGTCGCCGGTCAGCACCAGGTGGGGCAGGCCCAGGGCCTGCAGCTCCATCTGCACCAGGGCCAGCATGCGGGTGAACTGCGAGAACACCAGGATGCGCCGGCCCTCGGCCACCAGGCTGGGCAGGGTGGCCTGCAGCCAGGCCAGCTTGGCGCTGGTGCCGCTGTCGCCCACCGGGCCGATGGCCGCCGCGGGGTCCAGCAGGCGGGGATCGTTGCAGACCTGGCGCAGTTTCAGCAGCGCATCCAGGATGCTGACCATGGCGCCGCTGAACTGCTGCGCGTCCAGCACCTTGCGCACGCGTTCGTCGGCCGCCAGGCGCAGGCTTTCGTAGAGCAGGCGCTGGGCGCCGGCCAGGGCCACGCGGTGGATCTGTTCGGTCAGCGGCGGCAGCTCGGTGGCCACCGTGGCCTTGTGGCGGCGCAGGATGAAGGGCGCCACGCGCGCGGCCAGCAGCCGGGCGCGCTGGGTCTCGCCGTTCTTCTCGATGGGCGTGCGCCAATCACGCTGGAAGCTGCGTGCATCCCCCAGGTAGCCCGGCAGCAGGAAGTGGAACTGCGCCCACAGCTCGCCCAGGTGGTTCTCCAGCGGTGTGCCGGTCAGGCACAGGCGGTGGCGGGCATCCAGCCGGCGCGCCGCGGTGGCCGTGCGGCTGCCGGCGTTCTTCACCATCTGCGCCTCGTCCAGCACCACCAGGTGCCAGGGCTGGCGCTGCAGCGCCATCGCGTCGCGCCACAGCAGCGGGTAGCTGGTGAGCACCAGATCGTGGTCGGCCATGCGGGCGATGCGTCGGCTGCGGTCGGGGCCGTCCAGGGTCAGCAGCTTGAGCGCCGGCGCCACCCGCGCCGCCTCGGCCTGCCAGTTGAACAGCAGGCTGGCCGGGGCCACCACCAGGGCGGGCCGGTCCAGCCGGCCTGCCTGCTGTTCCACCAGCAGATGGGCCAGGGCCTGCGCGGTCTTGCCCAGGCCCATGTCGTCGGCCAGGATGCCGGCCAGGCCGTGGCGGCGCAGCTGCTGCAGCCAGTCCAGGCCCAGGCGCTGGTAGGGGCGCAGGGTGATGCCCAGGCCGTGTGGGGGTGGCACGGTGGGTGGTGCTTCGCCCACACCTTGCGCGGCCAGCCAGGCCAGGCCGGCGTCGCCTTGAACCGCCCAATCACGCCGCGCGCTGGGGTGGCTGGCCATCGCGTCCTGCAAGCCGGTGCGCAGCAGGGCCAGGCGCTGCGCCTCCCAGCTGGACAACACCAGTGGTTCGTCGGCGCGGCGGCGTGGGCGGGTCAGCACATCCAGCATGCTGCGCACGATGGCCTTCAGCGGCGCGGCCTCGGCGTCGATCACCCGGCCGCCGGGCGCGTGCAGGCGGATCAGCGCATCGTCGGCGATGCTGTCCAGCGCCTGGGCATCGGTCCAGCGCCGGTCGTGCTTGATCAGCCGCGCCAGCAGGGGCACCAGGTCCAGGGTCTCGCTGCCGTCGGTGGTCGTCACGTCCACGCCCAGGCTCAGCAGCCAGGAACCCATGCCACGCGGCTGGCGCAGCGGCTCCACCCGGATCTGCCAGGCGCTGACCGGCAGCGCGGCATGGGCAAAGCCCGGGCGCTGGTCGATGGCCCAGCCCTCGGCCTGCAGCGCCGGCAGGGCCTCGGCCCAGAAGGCCGGGAAGTCGGCCTCGCGCACCAGGCTCAGCAGCCGCGCCGGGCCCACCAGTTCGGGCAGGGTGGGTTCACCACGCCACTGCAGCGCATCGGCCGGCAGGGCGTGCAGGCCGGCGCTCTGCAGCCGCGCCAGTGCAGCGCTGGCCGCCGCCGGTGTGGGCCGGGCGCCACTGGGCAGCCAGTCCAGCCAGGCCACGCTGACCTGGGGGCCACGGGCGCCGAACAGCGGTGTGCGCGCCGGTGGCCGCACCGGCCCGCAGGGGCGCAGGCCCAGCAGGCCGTCGCCGCGGTCCAGGGTCTGCAGGCGCAGGCAGGGCTGGACGGGCTGGACCGGGGTGGCAGGCGGCGGCATGCGCAGGATTGTGGCCGGCAGGCCTTCGGTTATCGTCACCGTTCACCCACCCCTGGCCCCGCCCGCGGCCGCTGCCCGCTGTCCATGGTCGACGCCGTCACCGCCCTGAACCCGGACTCCACCGTGGTGTTCCTGTTCTCCGACATCGCCGGCAGCACCCGGCTGTGGGAGCAGCACACCGCCGCCATGGCCGAGGCCCTGGCCCGGCACGACGCGCTGGCGCGCAGCGCAGTGC
Organism: Pseudomonadota bacterium; assembly: GCA_040386375.1. GTDB lineage: Bacteria > Pseudomonadota > Gammaproteobacteria > Burkholderiales > Burkholderiaceae_C > Pseudaquabacterium. The sequence continues at coordinate 54,585 of JAZKFQ010000045.1, read as the reverse complement.
TGGCCTGGCGCGGCCACCTGGTCAAGGCCACCGGCGACGGCATCCATGCCGCCTTTGCCGAGGCCGCCGACGCCCTGGGCGCGATGCTGCAGCTGCAGCGCGGACTGGCCGCTGCGGCCGCTGCCGGCAGCCTGCCGCTGGCGGTGCGCTGCGGCCTGCATGCCGGCCCCGGCCAGGCGCGTGACAACGACTACTTCGGCCCCGAGGTCAACCGCGCCGCCCGCATCATGGCCGCGGCCCATGGTGGGCAGATGCTGGTGTCGCAGGCCGTGGCCGACCTGCTGCTGCCGGCCCTGCCTGCGGGCGTGGCCCTGCGTGAACTGGGCGCCGTGCGGCTGAAGGACCTGGACCGGCCCGAGCGCCTGTGGCAGGTGCTGGCGCCACCGCTGCGGCAAGACTTCCCGGCGCTGCGCTCGCTGGAGGCCACGCCCAACAACCTGGCGCAGCAGCTCAACCGCTTCATCGGCCGCGAGACCGTGTTGCCCGCGCTGCGCGGCCTGCTCACCCAGCACCGGCTGGTGACCCTGCTGGGCACCGGTGGCATCGGCAAGAGCCGGCTGGCCCTGCAGCTGGCAGCCGAGCTGGTGGAACAGTACCCCGACGGTGTGTGGTTCGTCGAGCTGGCGCCGCTGGACGACGGCCAGCGCCTGCCCCAGGCCCTGGCCTCGGTGCTGGGCGTGAAGGAGGAGCCCGGCCGGCCGCTGGACGAGGCCCTGCGCCACCATGTGGCCGGCCGCCGCCTGCTGCTGGTGCTGGACAACTGCGAGCATGTGCTGGACGCCGCCGCGGCCCTGGCCAAGGCCTTGCTGCAGGCCAGTGCCGGCCTCACGGTGCTGGCCACCAGCCGCGAGCCGCTGCGCCTGGCCGGCGAGCTGGCCTATCCGGTGCCGCCGCTGGGCCTGCCGGATGCGGCGGCACGGGCCGACACCCCCACCCAGCTGCTGCAGCATGAGGCGGTGCGGCTGTTCGTCGACCGTGCCCGCAGCGCCCAGCCGACGTTTGAACTCAACCCCGGCAATGCGCAGGCGGTGCTGGAGATCTGCCAGCGCCTGGACGGCATCGCCCTGGCGCTGGAACTGGCCGCGGCCCGGGTGCGGGCCCTGCCGGTGCAGGCTATGGCCGAACGCCTGCGCGACAGCTTTGCCCTGCTCAGCACCCGGGATGCCACGGTGGCGCCGCGCCAGCGAACGCTGCAGACGCTGATCGACTGGAGCCACGACCTGCTGGCCCCGCCCGAGCGGGTGCTGTACCGCCGCCTGTCGGTGTTTGCCGGTGGCTGGACGCTGGAGGCTGCCGAGGCCGTGTGTGCAGATGGTGTCGGTGACGATGCCCAGCTGCCCGCGCCCGCCGTGATGGACCTGCTGGCCGCGCTGGCCGACAAATCCCTGGTGAGTGCGTTGCCAGGTGACGACGGCACGCAGCGCTACCGGCTGCTGGACACCGTGCGCCAGCATGCGGCCGCCTTGCTGGCGGCGGCCGGTGATGAAGCCGCCCCGCTGCGCCGCCGCCACGCCGCCGCCCAGCTGGCCCTGGCCGAGGCCGAGGCGGCGCAGCAGCAGCTGGGTGGTGCCCACAAGGCCGCAGCCCTGGCCCGGCTGGACCAGGAGCGCGACAACCTGCTGGCCGCGCTGGGCTGGTGCGCCCAGGACCAGGCGGCGCCGGGCGCCCGTGCCGCCGCCGAGTTGGGGCTGCGGCTGAGCTTTGCGCTGCGGCCGTACTGGCTCAACCGCGGGCTGTTGAGCCTCTGGCTGGACACCACCTTGCGCCTGCTCGCGCATCCTGCGGCGCAGCTGCGCGACGGCCTGAGAGCCCGTGCGCTGTTCAACGCCGGCCAGGTGGCGAGCTTCATGGGCCGCTACGCCCAAGCCGTGCCGCACCTGTCAGAGTGCCTGGACATCGCCCATGCAATCGGCGACGCGCCGCGCGCTGCTGCAGCCCTTCAGCCCCTGGGCATGGCGGCCATCGGCCTGGGTGACCTGGAAGCGGCGCGCCGCCATCTGGAGGCGGCCGTGGCTGCGGGGCGCACCCTGAACAATCCGCCACAGCTGGCCAGCGCGCTGAACGCACTGGCCCAGCTCGACCGCATGCAGGGCCGGTTGGCAGCCGCCGAGGCCCGCTACACCGAGGCGCTGGGCTTGGCGCAGGACCTGGGGGACCAGGAGTACATCGCCGGCCTGCAGCTCAACCTGGCCATGGTCAGCCTGGCGTCCGGCGAGGTGGGCGCAGCCTGCAACCGGCTGCTGATCGTGCTCGGCATCGTCGACCAGATCGGCTCACGCCTGGCCGCCATCAGCGCGCTGGACGTCTGCACCGGCTTGGCCATGGCCGTTGGCGACGTGGCGCTGACCGCCAGGTGGCACGCCGCCGCCGAGAGTGCCTATGCCGTGGCCGGCATGCGCCGCGACGCAGCCGACGCAGCCTTCCTGGAGGATTTTCTCCAGGCTGCACGGGCCACCACCGGCGCAACATTCAACGCCGAGGTGGACCGGCATCGTGGCGCGGTCTTCGAGACTGTCTGGTCAGAACTGCCGGCGTGGCTGGCGGCCCTTACTCGTTCCAGAGGAACGGGTCCAGCGGCTTCAGCGGCTTGCCGTCCTCGTTGACATTGATGCCATAGCGGTACACCCCCGGCTTGCTGTGCCGGTTGACGCAGCTGAACACCGTGTTGTCCTGGCTGCGCCTGCAGTCGACGATCTCGCCGTCGGCCGCGCGCTCGAACACCACGCCGTTCTCGGGGAAGGTCAGCCGGCCGCCCTTGCCCTCCAGCCGCCAGGTGATGGTGACATTGGTCTGGCCCTTGGGAAAGCGCAGCACGTCCTGGTCGACCAGGATGGTGCCGTTGCTGACGATCACCTTGGGGGCGGTGGGGTCGCCGCTGCCGCCGCCGGTGGTGCAGGGCGCGCAGGCCTGGCTCTGGTGGTAGTTGATGGTGCAGCCGCCCAGCAGGGTGGCCAGCAGGGCGCTGGTGATCAGCAAACGTCTTGTCATCGTGCGGTCCTCGGGTGGTCGGGCCTCCACAGCCCCGGGGGTGGTTATACCGGGCGCGGCGGGGGCCGGCGGCCGGCAGGCCCCTAGAACGCAGGAAGCCAGCAGGCACCGGAAAAATCATCGCTTCCGACGACAGGCGCCGCGCGGGCGGCGGCGAACAATCGGTGTCCGACCAAAACCACCTGGAGCATCCACCATGGCAGAAGCCTACATCGTCGCCGCCGTGCGCACCGCCGGCGGCAAGCGCAACGGCAAACTCTCGGGCTGGCACCCGGCCGACCTGGCGGCCCAGGTGCTGGACGAGCTGATCCGGCGCACCGGCGCCGACCCGGCCCTGGTGGAAGACGTGATCATGGGCTGCGTGGGCCAGGCCGGCGAGCAGGCCGTCAACATCGCCCGCAACGCGGTGATGGCCAGTTCCCTGCCCGAGTCGGTGCCCGCCACGTCGGTGGACCGGCAGTGCGGCTCGTCGCAGCAAGCGCTGCACTTCGCCGCCCAGGCGGTGATGGCGGGCAGCATGGACATCGTCATCGCCGCCGGTGTGGAGAGCATGTCGCGTGTGCCCATGGGCCTGGCCGCTTCGCTGCCGGCCAAGAACGGCTTCGGCACCTACATGAGCCCGAACATCCAGGCGCGCTATCCCGGCGTGCAGTTCAGCCAGTTCACCGGCGCCGAGATGATCGCCAAGAAGTACGGCATGAAGCGCGAGGAACTGGACGCGTTTGCGCTGGAAAGCCATCTGCGCGCAGCGGCCGCCACCAAGGCCGGCGCCTTTGCCAACGAGATCCTGCCGGTGAAGGTGCGCATGAACGACGGCACCGAGACCGGCGACATGCACATGTCCGACGAAGGCATCCGCTACGACGCCTCGCTGCAGGGCATGGCCGGCGTCAAGCTGCTGGCCGAGGGTGGTGTGTGCACGGCGGCCAGCGCCAGCCAGATCTGCGACGGCGCGGCCGGCCTGATGGTGGTCAACGAGCGTGGCCTCAAGACCCTGGGCGTGAAGCCCCTGGCCCGTGTGCACCACATGACGGTGATCGGCGGCGACCCGGTGGTGATGCTGGAGACCCCGGTGCCCGCCACCCAGCATGCGCTGAAGAAGGCCGGCATGAAGATCGAGGACATCGATCTGTACGAGGTCAACGAGGCCTTCGCCCCGGTGCCCATGGCCTGGCTGCGGGTGCTGGGCGCCGACCATGCGCGCCTGAACGTCAACGGCGGTGCCATCGCCCTGGGCCACCCGCTGGGCGGCAGCGGCGCCAAGCTGATGACCACCCTGGTGCATGCCCTGCACAACCGCGGCAAGCGCTACGGCCTGCAGACCATGTGCGAAGGCGGTGGCCTGGCCAACGTCACCGTGATCGAACGGCTCTGACCCTGCTGCGGCCCGCCGACCAGCCGGCCGCCTGACCATGATCAAGCTGATGTTCTGCCTGCGCCGCCTGCCGGCGCTGGACCGGGCTGCCTTCCAGGCCTACTGGCGCGAGCGCCATGCGCCCCTGGTGGCACGCCATGCCGCGGCCATGCGGCTGCGGCGTTATGTGCAGTGCCACACGGTGGACGACCCGGTGGCCGCCAGCCTGGCGGCCGCACGCGGCGCGCCGCCGGCCTTCGACGGCGTGGCCGAGCTGTGGTGGGACAGCCTGGACGACCGCGCCGCCGCACGCGGTGCGGCAGTCCGCGCCGCTGCGGCCGAGCTGCTGGCCGACGAGCGCCAGTTCATCGACCTGTCGGCCTCGCCGCTGTTCCTGGTGGCCGAGCACGGCGTGCTGCCGGCTGGTGCCCTGCTGCAGCCGCTGGGCGGCAGCCCGTTCCAGCCATGAGCACCGTGGCCGAGACCCTGGCCGCCGGGCTGGCGGCGGTGCTGGGCGCGCCGGTCGGCGCGGTCAGCCGGCTCTCGGGTGGCGCCAGCCAGGAAACCTGGGCCTTCGAGGCCACGCTGGATGGCGGCGTGCAGCCGCTGATCCTGCGCCGCGCACCACCGGGTGCCGAACTGCGGGGCAGCGGCAATGCCGGCCTGGCCGCCGAGGCCGAGCTGATCCGCCGTGCCGGCGCGGTGGGTGTGCCGGTGCCCGCGGTGGTGGCCGTGCTGCAGCCGGCCCACCAGCTGGGGGATGGCTTCGTGATGCGCCGCCTGCGTGGTGAAACCCTGGGCCGGCGGGTGGCGGCGGCCCACCGCCCGGCGCTGGCCTGGCAGTGTGGTGCGGCCCTGGCCCGCATCCACGCGGTGGACATGGCCGGCGGCCCGGACCTGCGCCGCACACAACCCCGTGCCGAGGTGGCCCATCTGGCCGAGTGGCATGGCCGCCACGGCACGGTGCGCCCGGTGTTCCAGCTGGCGCTGCGCTGGCTGGCCGACCAGGCGCCGGCCGAGGTCGCGCCCACGCTGGTGCACGGCGATTTCCGCAACGGCAACCTGATGGTCGACCTGGAGGCCGAGGGTGGCGCCCTGGTCGGTGTGCTCGACTGGGAACTGGCCCATCTGGGCGACCCCATGGCCGACCTGGGCTGGCTGGGCGTCAACAGCTGGCGCTTCGGCCGCCACCAGCGCCCGGTGGGTGGTTTCGGCCACTGGGCCCAGCTGTTCGACGGCTACCGCAGCGCCGGCGGCGTGGTGGACGAGGCCAGGGTGCACTGGTGGCAGGTGCTAGGCAGCCTGCGCTGGGGCGTGATCTGCGAAAGCATGGGCCAGGCCTGGTTGAGCGGCGCCGAGCCGGTGATGGAAAAAGCCGCCATCGGCCGCCGCGCGTCCGAGGCCGAGATCGATCTGCTGGAACTGCTGTTGCCAAGACCCCCGGTGCACTGAAATGCAAGACCTGCCCAAGCCCGAACAACTGCTGGCTGCCGTCGCCCGCTTCCTGCGTGACGACGCCGGCCCGGCGCTGGCCCGCCATGGCGACAACGCCCTGGCCTACCAGGCCCGTGTGGCGGCCAACATGGTCGACACCGTAGCGCGCCAGACCACGCTGGGCCCGGCTGCCGACGCGGCCGAACGGCGCCGCCTGCAGGCCCTGCTGGGCCTGCGCGATGACGATCCCGATGTGGCCGACCTGGCCGCGCTGAACCGCCACCTGACCAGCCGCATCGCCGACGGCACGCTCGTCAGCAGCCACCCCGGCCTGGCCGACCACCTCTGGGCCACCACCCTGGCCAAGCTGGCGGTCGACCAACCGGCTTACGACACCCACCAACGCCACCAGGCACCCGCGCCATGACCCCAACCTACGCCGAGCTGCAGTTCGCCCGTGATGGCGACATCGCCATCCTGACGCTGGACAACCCGGCGCGGCTGAACCCCATCAGCAGCACCCTGCAGGCCAGCCTGCTGCGGGCGCTGGCCGACGTGGCGGCCGACAGCAGCCTGCGCGCCCTGGTGCTCACCGGTGCCGGCCGCGCCTTCTGCTCGGGGGCGGACCTCGCCGGTGGCATCTCCGCACCCGACCCGCAGGGCCGCAGCCCCGGCAACCGTGCCGCCGATGCCATGCATGCCGTCACCAACAAGATGGTGCTGGACCTGCGGGCCCTGCCGATGCCGGTGGTGTGCGCCATCAACGGCGTGGCCGCCGGTGGTGGCCTGGGCCTGGCCCTGGCCGGGGACGTGGTGCTGGCCGCGCGCTCGGCCTATTTCTACCTGCCCTTCATGGCCAAGCTGGGCATCGTGCCGGACGTGGGCAGCACCTGGTTCTACCAGCGCCTGCTGGGCAGCGGACGTGCCGCGGCGCTCACCCTGCTGGGTGACCGGCTGCCGGCCGAGAAGGCCGCCGCCTGGGGCCTGGTGTGGGACTGCGTGGACGATGCCGACCTGATGCCGCAGGCCCTGGCCACCGCGCGCAAGCTGGCCACGCTGCCGGCCCATGCCGCGCTGGAGACCCGCCGCGCCTACGACGCGGCCGCCACCAGCAGCCTGGCCGACCAGCTGGCCTACGAGGCCGAGCGCCAGCGTGTGCTGATCGACCGGCCCGAGTTCGCCGAGGGTGTGGCCGCCTTCCTGGCCAAGCGGCCGCCGCAGTTCGCGCCGCGCGGCTGACGGGATCTACCGCGCGGTCGTCGCCCCAGCAACCACGCCGCCACCCAGCCAGCCAGGCCACCAGCGCGGCCGCCAGTCCTGCGCCAGGGCCGCGGCGTCCTCGGCCTCGGGCGGGCCCACCAGCTGCACGGCGGCGCGGGCCTGCGCCTGCAGTTGCGCAGGGGTCTGGCTGCAGGCCTGGCAGCGGTCGAAGCGCACCGTGCCATCGGTGCTGGCTGACAGCAACTGCTGGCCGTCGGCGCCGAACAGCACGGCCGTCAGCGCGTCCGCATGGCGCTGCACGGCCGCCAGTTCGCGGCCGCTGGCCGCGTCCCACAGCCGCAGGCTGCTGTCGGTGCTGCCGGTCAGCACCTGGCGGCCGTCGGGGCTGAAGGCCACGGCCGTCACCGCGCCGGCATGGCCGCCCTGCAGCAGCACCGGCATGCCCGGCGTCGCCAGCGGCCACACCCGGGCCGTGCGGTCGCTGCTGGCGGTGGCCAGGAAGCGGCTGTCGGCGCTGAACACCAGGCTGCGCAGATCACCCTGGTGGCCACGCAGTTCACGCGGCGCCGCGCTGGGGGCGCTGCGGTCCCACAGCAGCACATGGTCGGCACGTGCGGCGGCCAGCCAGCGGCCGTCGGGGCTGAGCGCGGCCGCGCTGAGGTGGCCTTGCGCCACGGCCAGCTTCAGCAGCGGTGCGCCCGGCGCATCAGCGGCCAGTGCCTGCTGCGGCCACACGGCCAGTTCTTCGGGCGCGCCGGGGGCGGTGGGCGGGCGCAGCGTCACCAGCTCGGGCCGGCCGGTGGCAAAGCTGGCCCAGGCCCAGCCGTCCAGCCAGGCCGGGTTCAGGCGCTGGCGGGTGCCGGCATCCCACAGCACCGGCTTGGTGGTCTGGTAGACGTCCTGGCTGGTGCCCACGCCCAGCACCAGCCGGCCGTCGGCGCTGAAGCTGGCGCGCACCACCGCGTCCATGGGCAGCGGCTGCAGCCATTCGTTGTCGGTGCTGGCACGGGTGGCCAGGTCGGCCAGCGGGCTGATGCGGCATTGGCTGCCGGTGGCGGGCGTGGTCTCGCCGCACAGCACGGCACGCGGGCCGGCGGGGTCGAGCGCGGCGGCCAGCTGCCAGGGCCGGCCGGCGGCCAGCATCACCGGCTTGCTCAGGCGCCAGCGGCGCAGCGTGCGGTCGCGGCTGATGGTGACCACGGCGTCGCCCGCCGGGCTGAAGATGGCGCGCGCCACCTCGTTGCGGTGGCCACGCAGCAGGGCGATGGCGGTGGCGGCGCGTGAGGACCACAGCTGCGCCGTGCCGTCGGCGCTGGCCGAGACCAGCAGCTCGCCGTCTTTCGAGGGGCTGGCGTCGGTCACCACGTCGGCATGGGTGCGGGCGTCGAAGGTCTGGGCGTCGGACCAGAAGAACACCCGCTTGTCGGAGCGGGTCATCAGCAGGTACTTGTCGTCGGCGCGCTGCACGAAGCGCACGCCCAGCACCGGCCGGTCGTGCTGCAGCTGGCTGGGGTTGGCCTGGCCGGCCTCCAGCCGCGCCAGGCGCCGGCCGGCCAGGTCCAGCGTCCACACCCGGGTGCTGCTGTCGTCGGAGGCGGTGGCCAGCAGGCGGTTGTCGCTGGGGTGGAACACGATGTCGCGCACCGCCTGCGCATGCTGCAGCGGCGGGCCGCCCGGTGCCCCCAGCCAGGGACCGGCCTGGCCGCGTTTCCACACCACGGCGCTGCCGTCGGCATGGCCGCTGGCCAGGTACTGGCCGTCGGCCGAGAAGGCCAGGGTGTTGAGGGTGGCGGCGCGGTCGTCACCGGGCAGCAGCACCTGCTTGGCCAGCACGCCCTGCGCATCCAGGTCCCACAGCAGCAGCGCGCCGTTGTAGCAGCCCACGGCCAACTGGGCCGGCTGGGCCGCGGCTGGTGCGCTGTAGGCCACGCTGGCCACGGCATTGCCGCTGCCCGGGCAGGGCAGGTCGGCGCGCAGCTTGCCGTCCAGGGTCTGCAGCCGCACCTGGTGGTCGTCGGTGAAGCTGATGATCTGCGCGCCCAGCTGCCAGGCCTTGACCACGGTGGCCGTGGTGCCGAGCTTGTGCAGGGTCTGCAGGCTGCTGGCGTCCAGCAGCCACACGCTGCGCCCGCCGGCCACCAGCAGGCGCTGGCCGTCGTCGGTGTAGCGGGCTTCGGTGAGCGGTTCGTCCAGCACCAGCAGCTGCTCGGTGCGGGCCACTTCCAGCGCCGACATGGCCTGGCGCAGCGCATAGTCGGCGCGCTGGTTGTCGGCGTCTTGCTGCAGCGCGCCCAGGGCCAGCCGGGCGCTGCGCACCGGGTCTTGCGCCTGCGCCAGCACGGCCCGGCTCACCAGCTCGCGCGAGCTGGCCTGGCGCTGCAGCGTGAGCCCCACCACCGCGGCGGTGACCGACACCCCCACCACGGCCAGCACCAGGGCGCGCACGCCGCGCCTGCGCCAGCGGGTGCGCCGGCGTGCCTGCTGCTCGGCCGTGGTACTGGCATCCAGGAAGCCGTCGACGGCCTGCAGGCTGGCGGCGGCGGCTTCCGCCGTGCCGCCCAGGCACAGCTGCAGCCAGGCGGCGTTGGGTTGGTTGCGCTGCTGCCAGCGGCGGGCACGGGCCAGGTCCAGGCCGTGGCGCAGCTCACCCTGGCCCTGGGCCTGGGCTTGTGCCTCGCGCACCAGCACCTGCAGCTCGGTGCTGGCATCCACCTCGGCCTGCACCCAGCCACGCAGCCGCGCCCACTGGCGGATCAGGCTCTCGTGGCTGATGTCGATCACCGGGTCGTCGGCCAGCGGCCGCTCGGCGCCGGGCACCAGGAAGGCGGTGTCGGCGCGGCGGTAGCGCTCCACCACCTGCGTCACGGCTGCGGTGTCGCCGCCGCAGATGGCGCAGAGCTGGCTGAACTGCAGCGGCCGGCGCACTTCCGTGCCTTCGGCCACCCGCTCGGTCAGGCTGCGGAACACCCGCTCCACCATGCCGCCCGCTTCGCCCAGCGCGCCCAGCGATGCCCAGGCCTCGTCGGCATGCTTGTCCAGCGCGCTGGCCGCGCCACCGGTGGCGGCGTAGTCCTCCAGGTCGATGGGACGGCTGCCACCGCAGGCCGTGGCCCAGTGCTGCCAGGTGCGCGACAGCGCATGCTGCATCACCGGCAGATCGTCGAAATCGTCGCTGACGTCGTTCAGCAGGCGCTGCACCAGGCGTGGCGCGATGTGTGCACCGCGCAGCTCCACCGGCTTGACGATGGCCTGCTTGCGCTGCTCGCGCCGCAGGCGCGGCACCAGGTAGCCACCCCGGCTGGCGGCCTCCGGCAGATCGCGGAAATCGGCGCAGGCGCCCAGGGTGTCGCTGCGCAGGGTGATGATGACGCTGATGCCTGCGCCGGGGTCGGCCGCAGCCTGCAGCAGCAGCTTGACGAAGGCCGCCGCCTCGTCCGGGTCGGCCATGCGCTTGAAGCGGAAGATCTCCTCGAACTGGTCGACCACCACCAGCACCCGGGCGCCGGCCGGCAGGCGTGCGTTGCGCACCGCCTCCACCAGACCCAGGCCGCCCAGGCGCAGCTGGCCGTACAGGCTGTCGATGCGCGCCGGTGCGTCATCGGCCGTGGCGTGATCGGGTGCCAGCGCGGCAGCCAGCGGCGCGGCCAGGTTGGCGATGGGCCGGTTGCCCGGGCGCAGCACCACCGGGCGCCAGTCGGTGTCGGCCTCTTCGTGGTGGCGGCGCTTCAGTTCGCTCAGCAGGCCGGCCAGCACCAGGGACGACTTGCCGCAGCCCGAGGCACCGGACACCGCGATGAAGCGCAGTTCACCCAGCCGCGCCACCAGCTCGTCGATCTGCTGCTGGCGGCCGAAGAAGCGGTCGGCCTCGCCGGGCTTGAACGCACGCAGCCCGGGGAAGGGGTTGGCGGCAATCAGCGCATCAACGCTTGCACTGCTCATGCCACACCGTCGAAGAAGCGCCGCAGCTCGGCCTCGCCGCTGCTGACCACCGCATTCACCATCCTGGCCTTGCGGGTGGTGAAGCTGGCCTTCTCCGGGGAATCGTCGCCCATGGCCACGATGGCCAGGCGCGCCGGCCCCAGCCGGTCGGCCAGGGCGTCCAGGTCCATCAGGTCGAACACCCAGTCTTCGGATTGCCGGTTCCACACGATCAGCGCCTGCGGGCAGGCGGCCAGGGTGCGGGCCAGGCGTTCTTCGTCCTTGGGCGTGGCGTGGCTGAACTTCAGCGGGCGCGGCTCCAGCCCCAGCTTGTCGGCCAGCAAGGCCTTCAGCGGCCCCAGGTCGGCCAGGTCGGATTCTTCGACGAGCAGGGCCACCTCGCGCGGCCTGGGCGCGGTCTTGGCGGCGGGTTGGGGCAGCTTGTCGAGCATCAGGGTCTTCAGGTCTTCCAGGCTGCCTTGCAGGTAGTCCACACCCTGGTTGGCCAGATCGCTCTCGATGTAGTCGATCAGGCTGTGGCTGGCGGGGTCGGTGTCGGTGGCCGGCTGGATCCACACCAGCGGTGCGGGCCGCCCACGTTGCTGCATATCGGCATGGGCCAGCTCCAACTGAAGCCGGCTGCGCGCCGGTGTCAGCGGCTCGACCGAGGCCTGGCGCTGCACCAGGTGCACACACAGCAGGGCCTCGCCCAGATCACGGGCGATGCGTTCGCGGTGGTCGTCGGCATTCCACAGGTATTCATGCTCGGGCACGACCAGGAAGCCACGCTGGCGCAGGTCGGTGCGCAGGCGCTCCCGTTCCTGCAGCAGCTCGGGCCCCACATTGGCCACGAACACCTTGCCCAGGGCCTGCTTCTTCTGCTGGCCCTGCAGCTCTTCCAGCGCGGCCATCAGGTCGAACACCACGCGGCCCAGGCGCTCGTGGTAATCGTCGTAATCGCGCCTGGGGTCCAGTTCACGCCAGGGCTTGGGCTCCAGGTTGTAGAAGGCGTGGTGGCCGATCTCGGCCAGCTCACGCGGCAGTTCCTGGTCGGGCCGGGGCGGGTGCTTGTAGACCGGCACCAGCTTGCGGCCGGCCGCCCCCTCGCCGCTCTTGAGCCGGCCCAGGAAGCGGTCCAGCTCCTTGCGGCATTCGTCGCTGTCGAAGTAGGTGCGCGAGATCAGTGCCAGGAAGATGCCGGTGGAGTCCACCGCCTCGGCGATCTCCGGGCGCCAGGCATCACCGGCGCGCAGCTCGGCGGTGTCGCGCCACAGCTGCACGTCGCCCACCAGGTCACGCAGCTGGGCGCGCACGCTGCTGCAGAAGTTGTCGACCCAGGGGTCGTCGCCTTCGTTGGAACTGCGCCGGTAGCTGATGAACAGGTCGTTCTTGAACTGCGGCAGGTAGGCCACGGTGCGCTTGCCTCTCTGGCACCGTGCTGCCCACGGCGCCCCGGTGGTGAACGGGCGCGCTGCTCAGCCCGGCTGCGGGGCCTGCTGCTGCTGCGAGCTGGCCCAATCGGCCACCCAGCCGCCGTATTCGCTGGCGATGGCCCGCTCGATGTCGTCGACGAAGCGGTGCACCCGCGCCGCGTCGTCGCGGTCGGGTGCCACCCGCCACTCGTCGTGGATGGTCTTGAGCAGGTCGTAGGTGGCGAAGAACTTGGCGGCCAGCTCGGCATTGCGGCTGGAGGCGATGTAGGTGGTGACGGCGGTGGTGGCGGCGGCCAGCAGTGCCAGCCAGGGCAGCAGGCTGCTGACCTGGGCCACGCTCTGCACCACGTCCGGCGTCAGGTCGTCGGGCAGCAGCTTGCCGGCCAGCGCACTCAGCACCACGGTCACCAGGCCCAGCACGAACTCGGCCACCTGCAGGCGCCGGGTGCTGCGGCCGTAGGCCTCGCCCTTGCTGCGGTAGTGGTTCATCTGGCCCTGCACCCGGTCGGCCAGGTAGTCGTCCAGGCTCAGCTGCGTCTTGCGCTTCTTCTCGGGTGGCACGGTGGCGGCGGCCACGCCGGCCAGCTCGGCCACCGTCTGCTTGATGGCGCGGCAGTGCCGCACCAGGTTGCCCGGGCCCTGCGGATCGGGCGCCTCGCTGCCATCGGCCAGCGGCGCCGGCGGCAGCACGCCCATCAGGTGGCGGTAGATGGTGGTCTTGAGCTGTTCGCTGGCATGGCGCGCCATGGTCCAGGCCTGCACCCGTTCCACCGACACCAGGTGCTGGCGCAGATAGGGCACCAGGGCCAGCAGCAGCACGCCCAGGGTGGCAAAGGTCTTCTGGCCGGTTTCGCCACCCGGCAGCTGGGACGGGCTCAGTGCACCGGCGGCGATGGTCAGCCCCAGGCCCAGCACACCGGCCACGGCGGCCACCACGCGCCAGTTGCGGATCGAGTCGCCGATCTGGGTGGCCACGGCAGACCACAGGGTCTGGTCCAGCCAGGCCGAGGCCACCACCTGTTCGGGCTCGGGCGTGGCGGGCACGGTGGGTGCTTGGTCCATGGGGTTCCTCCGGTGCATGTCGACCGCACCGCCGGCTGTCTTGGGGAAGCCCCGGCCGCCTGTGCGTCGGTCTTGTGCAGCGTGCAACAAGTCACGCTTTGTTGAATTTCAGTATTGCATAGAACACGCGGCCAGACGGTTGGGCAGCGGCCCCACAATCCAGCCCGCATGCCCCCGCCCGACGACCGCCCCAGCCCTGCGCCTGCCGCGGCCCAGACCCACACCACCATCTGGGTCACGCTGCGCCACCGCAGCTTCCGCAACCTGTGGATCGCCAGTGCGGTGTACTTCATGGCCAACGCCATGCACGGCATGGCGGCGAGCTGGCTGATGGTGGAACTCACCGGTTCCAGCTTCCTGGCGGCCCTGGTGCAGACGGCGGTGTTCCTGCCGATGTTCGTGCTGGCCCTGCCGGCCGGCGTGCTGGCCGACACCACCGACCGCGGCCGGCTGATCCTGTGGGCGCTGGGCGTGCAGGCCGTCAGCGTGGTGCTGCTGGCCGCGCTGATGTTTGCCGGCTGGGGCGGGCCGGCCACGCTGCTGCTGTTCACCTTCATCACCGGCTGCTGCACCGCCATGATGTCGCCGGCCTGGAATTCCGCCGTGGGCGAGATCCTGCCGCGCGACGAACTGCCGCAGGCCATCACCGCGATGAGCATCGCCTACAACAGCGCGCGTGCCCTGGGCCCGGCGCTGGCTGGCCTGGTGTTCGGCCTGGCCAGCGGCCTGGGCGGCACCCTGGTGGGCGGCGGCGCGGTGTTTGCGCTGGCGCTGGCCGGCATCGCGGTGCTGGCCTGGGACTTCCACCAGCGCCCGCCACGCCCGCACCCGCCCACCAAGCTGCCGCCCGAGCGCCTGTGGGGCGGCACGCTGGCGGGGCTGCGCTATGCCTGGCATGCCGAGACCATCCTGGCCCAGCTGGTGCGCACGGCGGCCTACAGCGCCGCCGGCTCGGCGCTGTGGGCCCTGCTGCCGGCGATCGGCCAGCAGCGCCTGGGCCTGGGCGCCGAGGGCTTCGGCGGCCTGATGGCCTGTCTGGGCGCCGGGGCGGTGGCGGCCGGCCTGAGCATCGGCCCGCTGCGCCAGCGCCTGGGGCTGGAGCGGCTGGTGGCGGTGTGCTGCGTGGTGTTTGCCGGCGTGATGGTGGTGGCGGTGATGTCGCGCTGGGCACTGCCGGTGTACCTGGCCCTGGTGGCCGGCGGCGGCGCCTGGATGGCGGTGATGAACACCTTCAACACGGCCACCCAGACCAGCGCGCCGCCCTGGGTGCGCAGCCGCGCCACCGCCATGCACGTGCTCAGCGCGCTGGGGCCGTTTGCACTGGGCTCGGCCTTCTGGGGCGCGGTGGCCGGGCTGCTGGGGTTGCAGGCGGCGCTGCTGGTGGCCTCGGCCCTGATGCTGTCCAACCTGCTGCTGGCGCCGCGCTTTCCGCTGCGCATGGGCGCGCTGCACGAGGTGACGCCGGCACCGTTCACGGACCTGCTGCTGGCCGACCAGCCCGATCCGTCGGCCGGCCCGGTGGCGGTGGAGCTGAGCTACCGCATCGACCCGGCCCAGGCCGAGGCCTTTCTGTCGCTGGCCACCCAGCTCAAGGGCCCGCGCCAGCGCGACGGCGCCACCTTCTGGCGCATCTACCGCGACCTGGACGACGCCGGCCGCTATGTGGAGCGCTTCATCGTCACCAGCTGGGCCGACTACCTGCACCAGCGTGCCCGCCAGACCGTGGCCGACCAGGACATCGAGGCGCAGCTGCGCCTGATGCTGCTGCCCGGCGAGCGGGTGGTGATGCAGCACTACATCGCAGAGCGCTGACCCACGCCTGCAGCGCCTGCGGCGCTGCCCCTCCAGCGGGCCAGCCCGGTGCCCCGGCGTGCGCCCGGGCACAACGGCGTCACACCAGCGCGCGTTCGATCTCGGCGAAGCTGGTGGCGATGGGCGTGACCTCGATCGGTATGCCCAGCTGGCGCTCGATCTGGGCGCGGGAGATGACACCCCGCACGCGGCGCGGGCTGCTGTCGGTGGCGTCTTCCACCACCAGCAGGTGGTTGCGGCCGAAGCGCTGCAGCGTGGCCACCATCTGCGCCACGTTGGCTGCGGCCACGCGCTGGTAGTCCATCGCGTCGAGCATGGACAGCAGGGTCATCACGTCGGCCACGCACAGGTCGTCATAGCGGGCATGGCGGGCGGCCACCAGGGCCATCTGGCGGTCGCCGTGCAGGTCGGTGGTGGTGATCAGGCCCTCGATGGCAGGCATGCCGGAGACCACGAACAGCATGCGCACGCCCTGGAAGATCATGGTCTGCTCGGCCTGGCGCAGCGAGGCCTCGGGCGCGATGGTGGCGGCTTTCACCTGGGTCAGGTCGGTCATCACGTCCAGCGCGGGTGAATCCAGGGTGACCGGGGCGCTGTGCCAGGGGCGGGCCTGGGCGATGGACACGCCCGGGTCCAGGCGGAACGTGGGCAGGGCAGCATCACGGCGCATGGGCAATCCTCCAGATGGCCGCCCAGCCGACGGGCCGGGCCGGAGGTGAACAGTACGCCGATTGCCGGCGCTTGGCCATCCCGGGCCGGCCCGCTGGCTTGCAAGGACGCCGCCGGATCCAGCGGCCTACACTGGGGCGACGTCTCCAGCCCTGCAGTCCTGACCGGCCATGCCCGCTGCACCCTTCGAATCCCGCACGCCATCGGACCTGCACCGCATCGTCATCGTCGGCGGTGGTGCCGGCGGTCTGGAGCTGGCCACCCGGCTGGGCGACACCCTGGGCCGGCGGGGCCTGGCCCATGTCACCCTGATCGAACGGGCGCGCAGCCACTTCTGGAAGCCGCACCTGCACGAGATCGCCGCCGGCAGCATGGACTTGCATGCCCATGCCACCGACTACCTGGCGCAGAGCCACTGGCATGGCTTCCGCTACCGGGTGGGCGAGATGGTGGGGCTGGACCGCGAACAGCGCCTGGTGCATGTGGCGCCGGTGGAGGACGAGGAGGGCGAGTCGGTCAGCCCGGCCTACACCCGCGGCTACGACACCCTGGTGATTGCCGTGGGCAGCGGCACGCATGATTTCGGCACGCCCGGGGTGGCCGATCATGCCATTGCCCTGGAGACGCCGGCGCAGGCGCAACGCTTCCACCGCCGCCTGGTCAATGCCTGCCTGCGCGCCCACATGCAGCGTGAACCGCTGGCGCCGCGCCAGCTGCAAGTGGCCATCATCGGTGCTGGCGCCACCGGGGTGGAACTGGCGGCCGAGCTGCACAAGGCCACCCGCACGCTGGTCTCCTACAACCTGGAGCGCATCGACCCCGAGCGCGACATCCGGCTGCACCTGATCGAGGCCGGCCCGCGCATCCTGCCGGCCTTGCCGGCGCGGGTGGCTGGCGCCGCCACCCA
This sequence comes from Pseudomonadota bacterium, assembly GCA_040386375.1. Lineage (GTDB taxonomy): Bacteria > Pseudomonadota > Gammaproteobacteria > Burkholderiales > Burkholderiaceae_C > Pseudaquabacterium. Next base: position 37,787 of record JAZKFQ010000045.1, on the reverse strand, counting down.
GCTGCTGCAGGGGCTGGGTGTGCAGGTGCGCACCGGTGCGCGGGTGACGGCCGTCACCGCCGAGGGTGTGTTGCTGGCCAGCGGCGAGGCCCTGCCTGCCGAACTGGTGGTGTGGGCCGCCGGCGTGAAGGCGCCCGATTTCCTGCGTGATCTGGCCGGGCTGGAGACCAACCGGCTGAACCAGCTGGTGGTCACGCCCACGCTGCAGACCAGCCGCGACCCGCACATCTTCGCCATCGGCGACTGTGCTGCCGCGCCCTGGCTGGGGCGCGAAGCCGGCGTGCTGGTGCCACCCCGGGCGCAGGCGGCACACCAGCAGGCCTCGCACCTGGTGGGCCAGATCCGGCGCAGCCTGCGCGGCCAGCCGCTGCAGCCCTGGCGCTACCGCGACTTCGGCTCGCTGGTGTCGCTGGGCGAGTACTCCACCGTCGGCAATCTGATGGGTTCGCTGGTGGGTGGCAATCTGTGGGTGGAGGGCCTGTTCGCCCGCACGGTCTACCTGTCGCTCTACAAGATGCACCAGGTGGCGCTGCACGGCTGGTGGAAGACGGCGCTGGGTTCGGCATCCCGGCTGCTGACGCGCAGCACGGAGCCACGGGTGAAGCTGCACTGAGGCTTGGGGCGGGTTCGGGCTCGGAGCTGCTTTTGCTTGGTTGTTTTGAAAGCGGGCATTCAACAGTCTGAGCGGTCGCGCCGGGCCGGGCGGGCCTGTTCTGCTCCATGTCCCCCGCCACCGCACACCGGCTTCGCCGGCGCACAGTGGCTCCTCCTTGACTTCCGCAGAACAGGCCCGCCCGGCCCGACGCTCAGGCACCACCGAGGCGCACGGGTCTTTGGCCTTCGAAGTGCGCCGCCGTCCTCGGCCTCGCGCCAACCTACGAACGTCGGCTGCTCAACAACCGCAAAGGCAGCAACGAGCCCGTTTCGGCCGCGACCGGCACGATCAAGCCAGATGCGCCGCGGCCAGCAACTCGCGGGTGTAGGCCTGTAGGGGCGCGTCGAACAGCGCCAGCGTCTCGCCTTCTTCCACCACGTCGCCGTTCTTCATCACCATCACCCGGTGGGCCATGGCGCGGATCACCGCCAGGTCGTGGCTGATGAAGATGTAGGACAGGCCGTGGCGCTGCTGCAGTTCGGCCAGCAGGGCCAGCACCTGCTGCTGCACCGACACATCCAGCGCCGAGGTGGGCTCGTCCAGCACCAGGATCTCGGGCTCCAGCACCACCGCACGGGCGATGGCGATGCGCTGGCGCTGGCCGCCGGAGAATTCATGCGGGTAGCGCTGCAGCACACCGTGGATGCCGCGCGCGGCCGACAGGCCCACTTCGTCGAGCATGGCCAGCACCTTGGCTTCCCGCTGGGCGGGTGTGAGACCGGGTTGGTGCAGGGCCAGGCCTTCACCGACGATCTGGCCCACCGTCATGCGCGGTGAGAGCGAGGCAAACGGATCCTGCAGCACCACCTGCATGCGCTTGCGCATGGCGCGCAGGGTGCTGCGGTCGGCGTTGTCGGTGCGGGTGCCGCCCAGCCACACCTCGCCGCCGGCCAGCGGCTGCAGCGCCAGCAGGGCCATGCCCAGCGTGGTCTTGCCCGACCCCGATTCACCCACGATGCCCAGGGTCTCGCCGCGCCGCAGCTGCAGGCTGGCCTGCTTGACGGCGCGGAACTGCCGCTTGCTGAACCAGCCGGTGGGGATGGCGAACTGCACCTCGGCGGCCTTGGCTTCGACCAGCACCTGCGCGTCGGCCACCAGCGGCTGCACCACACGCTGCGGCCGGGTGGCCAGCAGGCGCCGGGTGTAGGGATGCTGCGGCTGGCTGAAGACGGTGGCGGTGTCGCCGATCTCCACCAGCTTGCCACGCTCCATCACGCCCACGCGGTGGGTGAAGCGGCGCACCAGGTTCAGATCGTGCGTGATGAACAGCAGGGCCATGCCCATCTCGGCCTGCAGTTCATCGAGCAAGGCCAGGATCTGGGCCTGGATGGTGACGTCGAGTGCGGTGGTGGGCTCGTCGCAGATCAGCAGGCGCGGCCGGCAGGCCAGGGCCATGGCGATCATGGCGCGCTGGCGCTGACCGCCCGACAGCTCATGCGGGTAGGCGTCCACCCGGCGCTGCGGCTCGGGGATGCCGGTGCGCGCCAGCAGCTCGATGGCCCGTGCGCGCGCCGCGTTGGGGCGCAGCGCCTCGTGCAGCTCCAGCACCTCGCCGATCTGGTTGCCCACGGTGTAGAGCGGGTTCAGCGCCGTCATCGGCTCCTGGAAGATCATGGCGATGCTGGCGCCACGCAGGCCACGCATCTGGCGCTCGCTCTGCTGCATGAGGTCGGTGCCATCAAAGCGGATGGCGCCGCTGCTGGTGGCCGCATCCACCAGGCGCAGCACGCTCAGTGCGGTGATGCTCTTGCCCGAGCCCGATTCGCCCACCAGGGCGAACTTCTCGCCGGCGGCGATGGAGAACGACACATCGTCGACCACCGTGGACGCACCGAAGCGCACGCGCAGGTGGTCGACTTCCAACAGGTTCTGGCCGCTCATGTCAGGATTTACGTGTATCAAAGGCATCACGCAAGGCATCGCCGATGAAGGTGAGCAGCAGCATGGTGACGGTCAGCAGCACAAAGGTGGGCACGATGATCCACCAGGCATCGAGGTTGGCCTTGCCCTGCTGCAGCAGCTGGCCCAGGCTGGGCACGCTGGCGGGCACGCCCAGGCCCAGGAAATCCAGCGAGGTCAGCGCCAGGATGGCCGCGCTCATGCGGAAGGGCAGGAAGGTGATCACCGGTGTCAGCGAGTTGGGCAGCACATGGCGCCAGATGATCTGGCGGTTGCTCAGGCCCAGCGCGCGCGCCGCCTTGACGAATTCCAGCCCGCGGTTGCGCAGGAACTCGGCCCGCACATAGTCCGACAGGCCCATCCAGCCCCACAGGCTGAGCAGCAGCAGCAGCAGCAGCAGGCTGGGCTCGAAGATGGAGGCGAAGATGATCAGCAGGTAGAGCTCGGGGATGGCGCCCCAGATCTCGATCAGCCGCTGCAGCGTCAGGTCGATGCGGCCACCGAAGTAGCCCATCAGCGCTCCCATGGCCATGCCGATCACGGTGCCGGTGACGGTGAGTGCCAGCGCGAACCAGATGCTGACCCGGAAGCCGTAGACCAGGCGGGCCAGCATGTCGCGGCCCTGCGAATCGGTGCCCAGCCAGTTCTCGGCACTGGGCCGCGCCGGCGGCGGCAGCTTGGCGAAATAATCGGTGGAGGTGGCCGAATGCGGGTTGGGCGCGCCCACGGACCAGTTGCCGGGCTGCTCCAGCAGCTTGGTGATGAAGGGGTCTTTCCAGTCGGTGGGGGTGATGAAGTCACCGCCCACGGCCTGTTCGCTGGGGTTGTCCACGATGGGCACCAGCAGCTGGCCGTCGATGCGCGCCAGGTAGGGCAGATCGTTGCTGACCAGCTCGGCCAGGGTGGTCACCACCAGCAGGGCGATGAACAGCCACAGCGACACATAGCCCAGCCGGTTGCGCTTGAAGCGGGCCCATGCGCGCTGGTTGGGTGACACGCCGCGGGCGGCCTGCAGGGCCAGGGCGTCGGCCTCGGCCGCTGTGGCCGGCGCAGGCAGGCCGGAGGACACCAGATCACCGCCGCTCATTTGGCCACGCTCCCGAACTGCACCCGCGGGTCGACCACGCGGTAGAGCAGGTCGCTCACCAGCTTGACCACCAGGCCGATCAGGGTGAAGAGGTAGAGCGATCCCAGCACCACCGGGTAGTCACGCCGGATCACCGCCTCGTAGCCCAGCAGGCCCAGGCCGTCCAGGCTGAACAGGGTCTCGATCAGCACGCTGCCGGCGAAGAAGGCGCCCACGAAGGCAGCGGGGAAGCCGGTGACCAGCGGGATCAGCGCGTTGCGGAAGATGTGCTTGTAGAGCACGCGCTGCTGCGACAGGCCCTTGGCCCGCGCCACCAGCACATACTGCTTGCGGATCTCTTCGACGAAGGTGTTCTTGGTCAGCATGGTGGTCACGGCAAAGGCGCCGATGGTCAGGCACACCAGGGGCAGGGCCAGGTGCCACAGGTAGTCGGCGATGCGGGCCGGCCAGCTGAGCTCGTCCCAGTTGTCGCTGGTCAGGCCACGCAGCGGAAACCAGTCGTAGAAGCTGCCACCCGCAAACAGCACGATCAGCAGGATGCCCAGCACGAAGCCGGGGATGGCATAACCCGCCAGCACCACCAGGGTGGTGACCGTGTCGAAGCGGCTGCCTTCGCGCACCGCCTTGGCGATGCCCAGCGGCACGCTCACCAGGTAGGCCAGCACAAAGCTCCACAGCCCCAGGCTGATGGACACCGGCAGCTTCTCCTTGATCAGCTCCCACACGTCCTTGTTGTGCATGAAGCTGCGCCCCAGGTCGAAACGGGCGAAGTTCACCAGCATCTCCCAGTAGCGCACATGGGCCGGCTTGTCGAAGCCGTAGAGCTTCTTCAGCTCGTCGATCTGCTTCTTGTCCAGGTCGCGCCCGGCGCGGTAGCCCTCGCCGCCGGCCGATGCACCGGCCTGCGCCTCGGCCAGGATCTGCTCCACCGGCCCGCCGGGCACGAACTGCATCACGATGAAGGTGATGGTCAGCGCACCCAGCAGGGTGGGCACCATCAGCAGCAGGCGCTTGAGGATGTAGACGAACATGGTGGCCTCATTCCTTCCAGGCGGGGATGGGGGCCTGGCTGGGCGCCAGGGCCTTGTCCCACCAGGTCATCAGCGGCCAGGGCTGGCTGTAGACCTCGATCAGGGTGTCGATGCCGATGTAGCTGGCCTGGGTGGCGGGGATGCCGAAGCGGTTCCAGTACGACACGTTCTCCTGGCGCGAATACAGCATGGGGATGCCCGAGTAGCCCCAGGTCACCACCCGGTCGAGCGCACGTGCGGCGGTGCGCAGCTCGTCCAGCGTCTGCGCCTTGGCGATGCGCTCGATCAGCATGTCCACCACCTTGCTCTGCACGCCGCGGAAGTTCTGCCCGCCTTCCTTGTTGGCCGATTCACTGCCGTACAGGCTGCCGATCTGGCCGGCGTCGGGCAGGGTGAACTTGGGCTCGACGATGATGATCATGTCGTAGTCGAAGGCGCTCAGCCGGCGGCGGTAGAGGGCGAAGTCGACCAGGCGCTCGCTGTACTCGATGCCCAGCTTCTTCAGGTTGCGGGCGAAGTCGGGCAGGCGGCCTGTCTGCTGCGGCTCCAGCATCTCCAGCGTGAGCTTCTCGCCGGCGGCATTGCGCAGCCAGCCGTCCGGGCCGGGCTTCCAGCCCGCCTCGGCCAGCAGCTCCTGCGCGCGGCGCAGGCTGTCGCGCAGCGCGTTCGGGCCCGCGCCGTAGCGTGGCACCCGCCAGGGCGGGCCGAACACCTGCGGCGGCAGCTCGGCGCGGTGCAGCTCCAGCAGCGCCAGCTCGGCCGGGCTGGGCAGGCCCTGTGCCGCGAACTCGGTGTTGTTGAACAGGCTGTCGCTGGGGTCGAAGGTGCCGTAGCGGTTGTACTTGTCGAAATCGTAGGCGCGCGAGATGGCCTCGCGCACGCGGATGTCCTGGTACTTGGGCCGGCGCAGGTTCAGCTGCATGGCCTGCGGCATGCTGCCGGTGCTGACGCGGAAGGTCTGCTTGGCGATGCGCCCGCTCTCCCACTTGGGGCCGCGGTGGCTGCGCACCCACTGGCCGGCGCGGTATTCCTTGTAGAGATCGAACTCGCCGCCCTTGAAGCCCTCGCGCCGCACGTCCTGGTCCTTGTACATGCGGTAGATGATGCGGTCGAAGTTGTAGAAGCCACGACGCACCGGCAGGTCTTTCGCCCAGTAGTCGTCACGGCGTTTCAGTTCCAGCCGGCGCGGCATCTGGAACTTGTCGATCACATAGGGCCCGGTGGCGATGGGCATGTCGGTGATGATCTCGTCGAACTTCTTGCCCGCCCCCCATTTGGCCGAGAACACCGGCAGCTCGGCGGTGGACAGCACGGCGTCCAGGCCGGGCTCCTTCAGATCAAAGCGCACGGTGCGTGCATCCACCGCCACGGCGCGTGCGATGCCGGCCAGGGGCACGGTGTACTCGGGCGAGGCCTGGGGGCTGCTCATCAGCTCGAAGCTGCGCACCACATCGGCGGCGGTCACCGGATCACCGTTGGAGAAGCGTGCCCTGGGGTGGATGCGCCAGCTCACGGCCGCCATGTCGGGCGCCACCATGATCTCTTCGCCGACCAGGCCGTACACCGCCTTGGGCTCGTCCATGGCCACGAAACCCAGGGTCTCGAAGATGAACATGCGCATGGCCGCGGGTGGCACGCCCTTCACCGTGTAGGGGTTCCACTTGTCGAAGCTGGAGCGGCGGTCGGGGTTGCTGAGGTTCAGCGTGCCGCCCTTGGGGGCCGCCGGGTTGGCATAGGCGAAGTGGCTGAATCCCCTGGGGTACTTGGGCGGCTGGAAGGCCGACAGCGCATGCACCCAGGTGCCGGTTTCCACCGGGGCGGCCAGGCCGGCCAGGGGCAGCAGGGCCAGCAGCAGACAGACAGAAAGACAGCGGCGAACGGCGGAGCGCAAGGTGGGCATCGTGGGCGGCGGTGAGGCCTGAGAGAGCGGCGCCATCATCAGCGCATCAACCGGGTGCGGCAATCGGGGTTGTCGCCCAAGCCATGCAAGCAAGGGGCCACCCCGAGCAGACGGGCGCCGTGGAACCGGCTTGGCCGAGCCACCGGGGGCGAGGTCAGTGCCGGAAGTGTCTCGTGCCGGTGAAGACCATGGCCACGCCGCGCTCGTTGGCGGCGGCGATCACCTCGGCATCCCGCATCGAGCCGCCCGGCTGGATGACGCAGGTGGCGCCGGCGTCCACCACCACGTCCAGGCCGTCGCGGAAGGGGAAGAAGGCGTCGCTGGCCACGGCCGTGCCCACCAGGCTGAGACCGGCATGCTCGGCCTTGATGCTGGCGATGCGGGCCGAGTCGATGCGGCTCATCTGGCCGGCACCCACGCCCATGGTCATGCCGCCGGCGCAGAACACGATGGCATTGCTCTTGACGAACTTGGCCACCTTCCAGGCGAACATCAGGTCGTCCATCTGCTGCGGCGTGGGCTGCAGGCTGCTCACCACCTTCAGCTCGGCCAGGCCCACGTTCTTGGCGTCGGTGCCCTGCAGCAGCATGCCGCCGCCCACACGCTTGAAGTCCAGCGCATTGCCCCCGGCTGCCAGCGGCACTTCCAGCAGGCGCACGTTCTGCTTGGCAGCGAAGATGGCGCGCGCCTCGGGCGTGACCAGCGGGGCGATGATGACCTCGACGAACTGCTTGGCCACCGCCTCGGCGGCCGCGGCATCCAGCGGCCGGTTGAAGGCGATGATGCCGCCGAAGGCGCTGGTGGGATCGGTCTTCAGCGCCTTGGCATAGGCCTCCAGCGGATTGGCGTCCACGGCCACGCCGCAGGGGTTGGCGTGCTTGATGATGACGCAGGCCGGCACGTCGCCGAAGGTCTTCACGCATTCCCAGGCGGCATCGGCATCGGCGATGTTGTTGAACGACAGCTCCTTGCCCTGCAACTGCTGCCACTGCGCCAGCGTGCCGGCGGCGGGCTTCAGTTCACGGTAGAAGGCAGCGCTCTGGTGCGGGTTCTCGCCGTAGCGCATGTCCTGCGTCTTGACCAGCTGCAGGTTGAAGACGGCGGGGTAGTCGCTGCGCTGCGGCACGGCGGCCGGCCGCTCCTCGGCGCCGGGCTCCAGCGCGCTGAGGTAGTTGGTGATCATGCCGTCGTAGGCGGCGGTGTGGGCATACACCTTGCGCGCCAGGCTGAACTTGGTGGCACGTGTCAGGCCGCCGGCATCCAGCTCGGCCAGCACCTGGGGGTAGTCGGTGGGGGCGATCACCACGCCCACGTCGGCCCAGTTCTTGGCGGCGGCACGCAGCATGGCCGGGCCGCCGATGTCGATGTTCTCGATCGCGTCTTCCAGCGTGCAGTCGGGCCGGGCGGTGGCCTGGGCAAACGGGTAGAGGTTGATCACCAGCAGGTCGATGGTGTTGATGCCGTGTTCGGCCAGCGCGGCCATGTGGGCCGGCACGTCGCGCCGGGCCAGCAGGCCGCCGTGGATGCGCGGGTGCAGGGTCTTGACCCGGCCGTCCAGCATCTCGGGGAAGCCGGTCACCTCGGCCACCTCGGTCACCGGCAGGCCGGCATCGGCCAGCAGGCGGGCGGTGCCGCCGGTGGACAGCAGCTTGACGCCGCGTGCATGCAGTGCCTGGGCGAATTCGAGGATGCCGGTCTTGTCGGACACGGACAGCAGGGCAGTGGTCATGGGGTGGTGTTCAGGCAGACGGTGAAGGGGGATCGTGACCGGTGCGGTCACTTGATCAATTTGTGGTCGAGCAATTTGCGGCGCAGGGTGTTGCGGTTGATGCCCAGCCATTCGGCGGCCTTGCTCTGGTTGCCCTCGGCATGTTTCATCACCACCTCCAGCATCGGCTTTTCCACCGTGCCGATCACCATGTCGTGCACAGCATGCGGCTCGGTGCCGCGCAAATCCTTGAAGTACTGCTCCAGGCTGTCGCGGATGCAGTCCTCGATCTTCTTTTTGCTCATGCTTGTCGTGCCATCAGGCCGTCGTTGGCGGCTGCCGCGGTGGGCAGCAGGGTGTGGTGCTGGGCCAGGTCGTCGAAGAAATCGGCCACGGCAGCGGCCTGGCGCTGCGCGTCGTCCAGTGCATTCATCTGCTGGCGGAAGGCCTCGCCACCGGGTAGGCCACGCAGGGCCCAGCCGATGTGCTTGCGGGCGCTGCGCACGCCGGTGAACTCACCGTACAGGCCGTAGTGCTGGTGCAGGTGCTCCACCAGCCAGCGCTTCACCTCCAGGGTGCCTGGTGGGGGCAGGGCGCTGCCGGTGGCCAGTTCATGCAGGATCTCGCGGAAGATCCAGGGCCTGCCCATCGCGGCGCGGCCGATCATCAGCGCGTCGGCGCCGGTGTGCTGCAGCACCAGCCGGGCCTTGCCGGCGCCATCGATGTCGCCATTGGCCACCACCGGCACACGCACGGCGGCCTTCACCGCGGCGATGGTGTCGTACTCGGCCGCGCCACTGTAGCCCTGCTCGCGGGTGCGGCCGTGCACGGTCAGCATCGCGATGCCGGCCGATTCGGCGGCGCGCGCCAGCGCCACGGCATTGCGTTCGGCATCGCACCAGCCGGTGCGCATCTTCAGGGTGACCGGCACGCCGCGTGGCGCACACACGGCCACCACCGCCTCGACGATGGCGATGGCCAGCGGCTCGTCGCGCATCAGCGCCGAGCCGGCCCACTTGGTGCACACCTTCTTGGCCGGGCAGCCCATGTTGATGTCGATGATCTGGGCGCCGCGGTCGATGTTGTAGGCGGCAGCCTCGGCCATCATCGGCGCGTCGGTGCCGGCGATCTGCACCGCGATCGGGCCGGGCTCGCCGCTGTGGTCGGCGCGCCGGCTGGTCTTGAGCGAGGACCACAGGTCCTTGCGCGAGGTCACCATCTCACTGACGGCATGGCCCGCACCCAGGCTGCGGCACAGCTGGCGGAACGGCCGATCGGTCACCCCCGCCATGGGGGCGACGAACAGCCGGTTCGGCAGCACGAAGGGGCCGAGTTGCATGGGGTGGACCAGGGGTGGTGGCGCAGCGGGCGCTGCTGAAAAAGGAGGCAGAGTATAGCCGCGGCGCCATGCCCGTCCGGCCACCGCCGGCCTGCCTATCATCGCTCCCGATGGAAGCCTGGATCCAAGCCCACCTGGCAGCCCTGCTGGCCGCGCTGGCCCTGCCGCAGTTCGGCCTGAGCACGGTCTTCGTCGTGGCCCTGGTCTCGGCCACGCTGCTGCCGCTGGGCTCGGAGCCGGCGGTGTTCGGCCTGGTCAAGCTCAACCCCGACATGTTCTGGCCCGCCATCGCCGTGGCCACCCTGGGCAACACCCTGGGGGGCGGCATCAGCTGGTGGATGGGCTATGGCGCCGAGCGCGCCTACGAGCGGGTCACCCACCACAGCGGCGAGCTGCGTGCGGTGGCCTGGCTGCGGCGCTTCGGCCCCAAGGCCTGCCTGCTGTCCTGGCTGCCGGTGGTGGGCGATCCGCTGTGCGCCGTGGCCGGTTGGCTGCGCCTGCCGTTCTGGGCCTGCCTGGCCTACATGGCCGTGGGCAAGTTCCTGCGCTACCTGACCATGACGGCCGCCCTGCTGTGGCTGTTTCCCGGCGCGGCGCCGGGCTGATGCGCACCCCCCGAAACCCGCCCCTTCGGGTGGTGGTGCCGGCAGGGTGACCGCGCGGCCCGGCCCGCAGAATGGCGCACCGCCCCCACCCCTGGCCCACCGCCAACCTGTTGCCATGGCCACTGCCAGACCGCCTGCCACCACCACAGCCACCACCACCACCGCCACGCCGGCCTACGCGCAGCTGGCCAGCAGCTTCTCGCGCTTGCACCAGCTGGACCACCTGCAATGCATGGCCTACTGGGACCAGGCGGCGATGATGCCCGCGGGCGGCGCCGAGGCGCGTGCCGCTGCCCTGGCCACGCTGGCCACGCTGATGCACCAGCAGCGCACCGACCCGGCCCTGGCCCGCGCCCTGGCGGCGGCGGCGGCCGAACCGCTGGACGACTTCCAGCGGGCCAACCTGCGCGAGATGGGCCGTGAATGGCACGCCGCCAACGCCCTGCCCGAAGACCTGGTGCAGCGCAGCCAGCTGGCCACCGCGCGCTGCGAGCATGCCTGGCGGCGCCAGCGCCCGGCGCATGACTGGGCCGGCTTCCTGGCCAACTTCCAGCCGGTGGTGGCCACCGCGCGCGAGCAGGCCCGGCTGCTGTCGCAGCGCAGTGGCCTGCGGCCCTACGACGCCATGATGGACCGCTTCGAGCCCGGCATGACCTGCGCCCGGCTCGACCCGCTGTTTGCCGACCTGCGCCGCTGGCTGCCTGGCCTGGTGCAGCAGGTGCAGGCACGCCAGCGCGACGAGCCGGTGCTGCAGCCGCAGGGGCCGTTTCCGGTGCCGGCGCAGCGCCAGCTGTGCCTGCAGGTGATGCAGTGGCTGGGCTTCGATTTCAACAGCGGCCGGCTCGACATCAGCACCCACCCCTTTGCCGGTGGTGTGCCCGAAGACGTGCGCCTGACCACCCGCTACGAAACCGGCGAGTTCATCACCAGCCTGCTGGGCGCCATCCACGAGACCGGCCATGGCCGCTACGAGCAGGGCCGCCCGCGGGCCTGGCTGGGCCAGCCGGTGTCGCTGGCCCGCTCGATGGCCATCCACGAGAGCCAGAGCCTGGCCTTCGAGATGCAGCTGGGCCGCCACCCCGGCTTCATCGGCCAGCTGGCGCCGATGGTGCGTGCCGCGTTCGGCGACCAGCCGGCGTTCGAGCCGGGCAACCTGCTGCGCCTGGTCACGCGGGTCAAGCCCGGGCTGGTCCGTGTCGATGCCGACGAGCTGACCTATGCCGCGCACGTGATGCTGCGCTACGACATCGAGCGCCGGCTGATCGAGGGCGAGATCGAGGCGGCCGACATCCCGGCGCTGTGGGACGCCGGCATGGCCGAACTGCTGGGCCAGGACAGCCGTGGCAACTTCGCCGACGGGCCGATGCAGGACGTGCACTGGCCCGAGGCCATGTTCGGCTACTTTCCCTGCTACACCCTGGGCGCGATGTATGCCGCGCAGTGGTTCGCCAGCATGCGCCGCGAGATGCCGGCGCTGGACTCGCACATCAGCGCCGGTGATCTGGCGCCGGTGTTCGGCTGGCTGGAGCGCCACATCTGGCAGCAGGCCAGCCGCTGGACCACCGACGAACTGGCGCAGCGCGCCAGCGGCGAGGTGCTGAACCCGGCGTTCTACCGGGCGCACCTGGAGGCGCGCTACCTGCCGGCGTGAGCGCCAACCCGTTTCGCGGGCCGATCCCCGGCCTGGCGCGGGCCGCTCAGGCGCTGGCAGCGGCCTTGCGTTTGCGCGGCGCCGCGGCCGGCGCCGGTGAGGCTGCTGCCACCGGCTTCCTGCGCGCACTGCGCGCCGCCGGCTTGGGCGCTGCGGCGGGCAGCACCGTGTCCTTCAGCGACTTGCCGCCACGCAACTTCGCCGACTTGGCCGGTGCCGCGCCACCCTTCAGCGCGGCCAGTTCGGCTTCGAGTGCCGCCACCCGGTCGACCAGGGTGGCCAGGTCCTTGGCGGCGGGCACCCCCAGGCGGCCCAGCGCACGGGCGGTGCGCTCCTCGAAGATGGATTCCAGCTTGTCCCATTGCGCATTGGCCTTGCTGCCCACCTCGCCGGCCATGGCCGACATCTTGCCGGCCACGTCGCCCAGCTTCTCCTCGGCCACGGCCTGGGTCTTGCGCTGCAGGTTCACGCCTTCCTTGATCAGGGTGTCGAACACCTTGCCACCTTCACCCTGGGCCTTGGCGAACGCGCCCAGGCCGGCCAGCCAGATCTGCTGGGCCGAATCCTTGACGGTCTGCGCCAGCTGGCTGTCGAGCAGGCCGCTGGGCGTGGCAGCCTTCTTCTCGGCCATCTTCTGAAGTCTCTTCACCATGGGGGCTCCTGGGGGATGTGGGGGCGGCGGGCATGCGCGGACGCCGGCCACAGTGTAGGCAGGCCGCTTCGAGCCGTCTGCCTAATCGGGGGCCGCCGCGCACCGGGGTTTTCACGGGCTGCCGACGGTGGCAGCTATCCTGCCGGCCATGTATGTGTCGTTCTTCGGCCTGAAGCAGGCGCCGTTCTCCATCGCGCCCGATCCACGCTACCTGTTCATGAGCGAGCGCCACCGCGAGGCGCTGGCCCACCTGCTCTACGGCGTGCAGGCCGGTGGCGGCTTCGTGCTGCTGACCGGCGAGATCGGCGCGGGCAAGACCACGGTGTGCCGCTGCTTCCTGGAGCAGGTGCCCGAGGGCTGCCAGGTGGGCTACATCGTCAACCCCAAGCTCAGCGTGGGCGAGCTGCTGCAGACGGTGGCCGAGGAGTTCGGCATCCCCGCACCCGCCGTGACCGATGCCAGCGGCGCCACGGTCAAGACCTGGGTCGATGCGCTGAACCGCCACCTGCTGGACGCGCATGCCCAGGGCCGCCATTGCCTGCTGATCATCGACGAGGCCCAGCACCTGTCGGCCGAGGTGCTGGAGCAGCTGCGCCTGCTGACCAACCTGGAGACGCACGAGCGCAAGCTGCTGCAGATCATCCTGATCGGCCAGCCCGAGCTGCGCAGCCAGCTGGCTGCGCCAGGCATGGAGCAGCTGGCGCAGCGGGTGATCGCGCGCTACCACCTGCAGGCGCTGAGCGATGCCGAGACCACGGCCTACGTGGCGCACCGGCTGGCGGTGGCCGGGCTGGCCGGTGCCAACCCCTTCGATGACCGCGCGCTGCGCCGCATCCAGGCGCTGACCGGCGGGGTGCCGCGGCGCATCAACCTGCTGTGTGACCGGGCCCTGCTGGGCGCCTATGCGCAGGGCCTGGCGCGGGTGGACCGGCGCACCGTGGACCAGGCGGCGCGCGAGGTGTTCGACGCCGGCGTGGCGCCAGCCCGTGCCGGCCGCGCCGGGCCGCTGCTGGCGGCTGCCGCCGCCGCGGGCGCCGTGCTGGTGGGGGCGCTGTGGCTGGTCTGGGGTGGCGTCCCGGGCGGCGCGCTGCCGTCGCGGGCGGCCCTGGCATCGGCGCCTGGTGCGGCATCCGCCGCCATCGCTGCAGTCGGTGCCAGCGGTGCCAGCGGTGCCAAGGCAGCGCCTGCCCCCACCGCAGCGGGCGCGTCGGCAACGGCCCTGGTCGCTGCCGCGGCGTCGGCTGCAGCACTGCCGCCGGCGCCGGTCTTCGACATGGTGGCCGACTGGCCTGCCCTGGTCGCCGACGAATCCGCGGCCCTGCGTGAACTGGCCGCCAGCTGGGGTGCGGCCCTGCCACCGGGGCCGGCCTGCAGCCAGGCCGCGGCCCAGGGCCTGGCCTGCTGGCGCCACCGCAGCGGCAACCTGCCGCTGCTCAGCCAGCTGGACCGGCCGGTGGTGCTGGCCCTGGTCGACGAGGGCGGGCGCACAGCCCATGCCCGCCTGGTGGCGCTGGGGCCGGCAGGTGCCGTGCTGGCGGCTGGCACACGCCAATGGACGCTGCCCACCGCCCGCCTGGCCGCGCTGTGGCGTGGTGAGCTGCTCACCGTCTGGCGCCTGCCCGCCAGCATCCACCCGGCCCTGGCCGGTGCCGCTGCCGGCCTGGGCCCGGGTGCCAGCGGACCGGCGGTGGCGGCCCTGCAGCAGGCGCTGGACCGGGCCGCCGGCCAGGCTGCGCCGGCCGACCCGGGCACGCTGCGCTACGACAGCGGCCTGCGCCAGCAGGTGGCGGCCTTCCAGCTGGCGGCAGGCCTGAAGCCCGACGGCCTGGCCGGCCCCACCACCTTCATGCAATTGAACCGGGCGCTGGCGGTGGACGAGCCGCGCCTGGCCCGGGAGTGAACCTGTGTCCTACATCCTCGATGCCCTGCGCCGCGCCGATGCCGAACGCCAGCGTGGTGCCGTGCCCGGCCTGCACGACCAGACCGGCCTGCGCCTGGCCGATGGCGACGGCGCGCTGACCACGGCCGATCGGCCGCGCCGCATGCTGCTGCTGTGGGCCGCTGCCGCAGCGCTGCTGCTGCTGGCGCTGGGCGCCGCCTGGTGGCTGGGCCGCGGTGGCGCACAGCGGGCGGGGGCCGCCGCCGACCGGTCGCCACCCCTGTCCGCACCGGCTGCAACGGCGCCGCCGGTGCAGACAGCTGCCGCGCCGGCCGTGGCCCAGGCACCGCCCACCATGCCAGCGCCGGTGACGGCGCCCACCACCTTGCCAACGACCGTGCCCACGACGGCACCCCAGACAGCGCCGACGACGGCACCTGCAGCGCCAGCGCGCCCATCCGCCGCGGCCCCGCCGTCGCCGCGCATCGTGGTGCCCGGCCCGCCGCCCCTGCCCAGCCGGCCGCCGGTGGTGGCCCTGCGGCCGGGGGGTGAATCGGCAGCCGCACCGGCCCCCGCTGCGCGCCCGGCGCCCCCAGCGCCCGAGGCCGCCAGCGAGCCGGTGCGCGCCTGGGCCAGCCTGCCGGAGGCCGTGCGTGCGGGGCTGCCGCCGCTGGCCTGGTCGGGCGTGGTCTATGCCGAGCGGGCCGAGCAGCGCCTGGTGGTGGTCAACGGCCAGGTGGCGCGTGAAGGCGATGTGCTGGGCGCGGGCCTGCAACTGCTGCAGATCCGGCCCAAGTCGGTGCTGCTGCGCTGGCAGGGCCAGCGCATCGAGATGCCGCTGTAGCGCGCCGCGCCGCGGCCGGGCGGCCTGTGCGCCCGGGGGTGGCGGCTTGGGGTTAGCGCGCAACGGGGCTGCACCGGCCATGGGGAAGAATCCTCGATCCAAGCCCCGAGGAGATCCCGCATGCATTACTTCGTCACTGGCGCCACCGGCTTCATCGGCAAACGCCTCGTCAAGGCGCTGCTGGCGCGGCGCGGCACCACGGTGCACTTCCTGGTGCGCCCGGGCAGCGAGGGCAAGCTGGCCGAGCTGTACGCCCACTGGGGCGTGAGCAAGGCGCGCGCCGTGCCGGTCAGCGGTGATTTGACGGCCAAGAAGCTGGGCGTGGCCGCTGACACCATCAAGGCCCTGAAAGGCCAGATCGCGGCGGTCTACCACCTGGCCGCGGTCTACGACCTGAGCGCCGACGAAGACAGCCAGGTGCAGGTGAACATCGAGGGCACGCGCAACCTGGTGGAGTTTGCCAAGGCCATCGACGCCGGCCATGTGCACCATGTCAGCAGCATCGCCGCGGCCGGCCTGTACGAAGGTGTGTTCCGCGAGGACATGTTCGACGAGGCCGAGGGCCTGGACCACCCGTACTTCATGACCAAGCACGAGAGCGAGAAGATCGTGCGCACCGAATGCAAAGTGCCGTGGACCGTGTACCGCCCGGCCCTGGTGGTGGGCGACAGCACCACCGGCGAGATGGACAAGATCGACGGCCCGTACTACTTCTTCAAGCTGATCCAGCGCATGCGCCAGCTGCTGCCGCCGTGGATGCCGTCGATGGGGCTGGAAGGCGGGCGCATCAACATCGTGCCGGTGGACTTCGTGGTCAAGGCACTCGACCACATCTCGCACAGCAAGCATGCGCTGGCCGGCAAGTGCTTCCACCTGGTCGACCCGCAGGGCTACCGCGTGGGCGACGTGCTGGACATCTTCGCCAAGGCCGCGCACGCGCCCAAGATGAACGTGTTCGTGAATGCGGCGCTGCTGGGCTTCATCCCCAAGAGCGTGAAGAAGGGGCTGATGGCGCTGGCGCCGGTGCGCCGGGTGTACCAGGCGGTGATGAAGGACCTGGGCCTGCCCGAGGACATGTTCACCTTCATCAACTTCCCCACGCGCTACGACTGCCGCGAGATGCAGGCGGCGCTGAAGGGCAGCGGCATCGAGTGCCCGAACCTGCACGACTACGCCTGGCGGCTGTGGGACTACTGGGAGCGCCACCTCGACCCCGATCTGTTCATCGACCGCAGCCTGAAGGGGGCCGTGGGTGGCAAGGTGGTGCTGGTCACCGGTGGCTCGTCGGGCATCGGCCTGGCGGCGGCGGCCAAGTTTGCCGAGGCCGGCGCCATCACCATCATCTGCGCGCGGGGCGAAGACAAGCTCAAGGAGGCGGTGGCCGAGATCCACGCCCATGTGGCGGCCAAGGGCGGCCAGGCCGCGCAGGTGTTCAGCTACTCGGTGGACATCGCCGACGAGGCCGGCTGCGCCGCGTTCGTCAAGACGCTGGAGGACAAGCACGGCGGCGTGGACTTCCTGATCAACAACGCCGGCCGCTCGATCCGCCGCGCCATCGAGAACAGCTACGACCGCTTCCACGACTTCGAGCGCACCATGAGCCTGAACTACTTCGGCTGCCTGCGTGTCACCATGGGCCTGCTGCCGGGCATGGTGAAGAAGCGCAAGGGCCACGTGGTCAACATCAGCTCCATCGGCGTGCTGACGAATGCGCCGCGCTTCTCGGCCTACGTGGCCAGCAAGGCCGCGCTGGACGCCTGGACCCGCTGCGCCAGCAGCGAGTACGCCGACCAGGGCGTGAGCTTCACCACCATCAACATGCCGCTGGTGCGCACGCCGATGATCGCGCCCACGCAGATCTACAAGAACGTGCCCACGCTGGCACCGGAAGAGGCGGCCGACATGATCGCCCAGGCCTGCGTGCTCAAGCCGGTGCGCATCGCCACCCGGCTGGGCATCTCGGGCCAGGTGCTGCATGCGCTGGCGCCGCGTGTGGCGCAGATCGTGATGAACACCAGCTTCCGCATGTTCCCCGACAGCGACGCCGCCAAGGGCGCCAAGGGCGGTGACAAGCCGAAGCTTTCGGCCGAGGCCGTGGCCCTGCAGCAAATGATGCGAGGCATCCACTTCTGAGTGACCGACCCGGCGGCGCCGGCGTGCCGGCGAGTTTCTATACTGGGCAGATTGCTGCAACGCACCATCCACGCCACCGAGGACCTGCCATGAGTGCCCCCAAGCCCGTCGACCACGACCTGACCCACATCACCCCGCGCGACCAGGCCGAGATCCTGGCGCAGGCCTTGCCCTACATCCGCAAGTTCCACGGCAAGACCCTGGTCATCAAGTACGGCGGCAACGCCATGACCGACCCGGCGCTGCAGCAGGATTTCGCCGAGGACATCGTGCTGCTGAAGCTGGTGGGCATGAACCCGATCGTGGTGCACGGTGGCGGCCCGCAGATCGACGAGGCGCTGGCCAAGATCGGCAAGAAGGGCACCTTCATCCAGGGCATGCGGGTCACCGACGAAGAGACCATGGAAGTGGTGGAGTGGGTGCTGGGCGGTGAGGTGCAGCAGGACATCGTGGGCCTGATCAATGCCGCCGGCGGCAAGGCCGTGGGCCTGACCGGGCGCGACGGCGCGATGATCCGCGCCCGCAAGCTGAAGATGCTGGACCGCGACGATCCCAGCAAGGAACACGACGTGGGCCAGGTGGGCGAGATCGTGTCCATCGACCCCAGCGTGGTGAAGGCGCTGCAGGACGACGCCTTCATCCCGGTGATCAGCCCCATCGGCTTCGGCGAGGACAACCAGAGCTACAACATCAATGCCGACGTGGTGGCCGCCAAGCTGGCCGCGGTGTTGAAGGCCGAGAAGCTGCTGATGCTGACCAACATCCGCGGTGTGCTCGACAAGGCGGGTGACCTGATCACCGAGCTGACGCCCCGGCGCATCGACGAGCTGGTGGCCGATGGCACCATCTCGGGCGGCATGCTGCCCAAGCTGGCCGGTGCCATCGATGCGGCCAAGAGCGGGGTGAATGCGGTGCACGTGGTCGACGGCCGCGTGCCGCATGCCATGCTGCTGGAGATCCTGACCGACCAGGCCTACGGCACCATGATCAAGTCTCACTGAGCGTGCGGACCGACGCCCGCACCGTCTGGCTGTTCGACCTGGACAACACCTTGCATGACGCAGGGGCGTTCGTCTTTCCGGCGCTGCGGGATTCGATGCGCGGTTATGTCCAGCAGCAGCTGGCGGTGGATGCGGACGAGGCGGTGCGCCTGAACCTGCACTACTGGAACCGCTACGGCGCCACCCTGCTGGGCCTGGTGCGACACCACGGTGTGGATGCGGCGCACTTCCTGCACCACACCCACCGCCTGCCGGGGCTGGAGGCCAGGCTCAGCGGCCACCGGCAGGACTTCCATGCGCTGGCGCGCCTGCCCGGGCGCCGGTTCATCCTCACCAACGCACCCCGCGCCTACGCACTGCGGGTGTTGGGTGCGCTGGGCATCGCCCACCTGTTCGAGGGCGTCTTCGCGATCGAGGACATGGCCATGTTCGGCCAGCTGCGGCCCAAGCCCGATGCGCGCATGCTGCGCCGCATCGCCGTGCGGCTGCGGGTGCAGCCGGCGCGCTGCGTGCTGGTGGAAGACACTCTGGTGCACCAGAAATCGGCCCGGCGTGTGGGCATGGGCACGGTGTGGATGCAGCGCTTCGCCCGCCGTGTGGCCACGCCCGAGGGGCCGGCGCCGCGCTGGGCCAGGCGCCCGGCCTATGTCGACCGCAGCGTGCGTGCACTGCGCCGCCTGCTGCCCTGAGCGCCGCGCGCCGCATGCGAACATGGATGCGCCGCCACCGGAGCCTGCCTTGGATGCCGACCCCTATGCCCACCTGCCGCATCTGCGTGGCTGCCTGACACCGGTGGCGCAGTCGGCGCTGCGGGTCACGCCGCAGGCCCTGGCCGCCTGGGATGCGCAGGCCTGCGCACGCGGCCTGCCGCCCGACTGGCGCTGGAGCGAGCAGCAGATCGAGGCTTCGCGCTGCGCCTTGCTGGGTGCCGGCCCGTCGCCGCAGGACCTGTGGGTGTTCGGCTACGGCTCGCTGATGTGGGACCCGGCCATGCACTTCAGCGAGGTGCGCCGCGCCGAGCTGGCCGGCCATGCGCGCCGCTTCAGCTACCGCACGCTGATGGGCCGCGGCACGCCCGAGCGGCCGGCACTGATGCTGACGCTGGAGCCGGCTGCAGACTGCTGCCATGGCTTGGTGTTCCGCATCCCGGCGGCGCTGGCGGCCGAGGAGACCGCGATGCTGTGGCGGCGCGAGATGGTGCGCGGCGGCTACTGCCCGCAGCAGCTGGCGGTGTGCACGCCGCAGGGGCCGGTGCAGGCGCTGGCCTTCCTGTCCAACCGCGCGCACCCGGGCTACATCGGCGAGCTGCCGCTGGCCGAATCCGCCGCCATCATCGCGGCAGCGGCAGGCCAGCTGGGCCGCAACCGGGATTACCTGGCCCAGCTGGACGCACAGCTGCTGCGCCTGGGCATCGCCGACGACTACATCCACCGCCTGTGGGCGGCCGTGCAGGCACTGGCGCCCGAGTGAGGGGGCGGGGTGGCCCGGCGGCCGGGCGGCCACGGGGGCTGTGCCAGAATGAATTTCAACCCGCCCACCCAGCCCACGATGACGCCCGCCGCGATGCCTGACTCCAGCGAATCGCCCGGCGGCAGGCCCGCCGAATCGCCTGCAGCGTCGCCGCCGTTGCGCGTGGTGGCCGATGTGGTGGCCGGCGTGGTGGCCAGCACGGCGGCCCGCGATGCCAGCACCCGCAAGCGGCCCAAGCCCGGTGAGCGCCGGGTACAGATCCTGCAAACCCTGGCCGCCATGCTGGAGCAGCCCGGCGCCGACCGCATCACCACCGCGGCCCTGGCCGCGCGCCTGCAGGTCAGCGAGGCGGCGCTGTACCGGCACTTCGCCAGCAAGGCGCAGATGTTCGAGGGCCTGATCGAGTTCATCGAGTCCAGCGTCTTCACCCTGGTCAACCAGATCACCGAGCGCGAGGCCGGCGGTGCGCTGCAGGCCCAGCGCATCGTGGTGATGCTGCTGCAGTTCGGCGAGAAGAACCCGGGCATGGTGCGGGTGATGGTGGGCGATGCCCTGGTGTTCGAGCATGAGCGCCTCACGGTGCGCATGAACCAGTTCTTCGACCGGGTGGAAGGCCAGCTGCGCCAGAGCCTGCGCGGCGCGGCGGGCGACACCGGCTCGCACACCCCCACGGTCGATGCCCAGGTGCTGGCTTCGGGCCTCACCGCCCTGGTGGTGGGCCGGTTGCAGCGCTATGCCCGCTCGGGGTTCCGCCGCCAGCCCACCGAGCACCTGGAGCAGCTGCTGGTGCGCCTGACCGCGTGACGCCGGCCCCGGCCGCCGGCGCCGCGCTGGCCGGCGCGGTGCCGGCCTGGTTCAACGCCCCCGTCGGCGCACGGCTGCAGCTGTGGCCGCACAAGGCCGCCTTCGACCCCGACCTGGGCCTGCTGCTGGTGGCCGATGCCCACCTCGGCAAGGCGGTGTCGTTCCGCCAGCTGGGCGTGCCGGTGCCCGAGGCCACCACCGCCGAGGCCCTGGCCCGGCTGGATGCGCTGATCGCCGCCACCGGCGCACGTGGCATCGTCTTCCTGGGCGACCTGCTGCACTCGGCCCGGGCCCATGCGGCCGGCACCATGGCCACGCTGCAGGCCTGGCGCACGCGGCATGCGGCGCTGGACCTCACCCTGGTGCGTGGCAACCACGATGCCCATGCCGGCGACCCGCCCGCAAGCCTGGGCGTGCAGGTGGTGGACGGGCCGTTGCGCGTCGGCCCCTGGGCCCTGCTGCACCAGCCCGCGCTGGTGGCCGGTGCCTATGCCCTGGCCGGCCATGTGCACCCCGGCGTGGTGCTGGCCGGTCGGGCCAACCAGCGCCTGCGCCTGCCCTGTTTCCACTTCGAGGCCCAGGGCGGCGTGCTGCCGGCCTTCGGGCCCTTCACCGGGCTGCATGTGCTGCCGGGCGGGCCGCAGGTGCGCCAGTTCGCCGTGGCCGGCGGCAGCGTGCTGGCCCTGCCGGGGCAGGCCGCCTGAAGCAGGCCCCCACGTAAACTGGCCGCATGCCTTCCACCAGCCTCGATGCCCTGATCTCACGCGCCGACCTGCTGCTCAAGCGGCTGGAGCGCATCCTGCCCCATGCGCTGAGCGCGCCCGACTGGGGCGCGTCCATCGCCTTCCGCTACCGCAAGCGCGGCGCCTCGGGCCTGCTGCAACCGGTGCGCCAGGTGGCCGCCATCGGCCTGGCCGACCTGAAGGAGGTGGACGGCCAGAAAGAGCGCCTGGTGCGCAACACCGCGCAGTTCGTGGCCGGTGCGCCGGCCAACAACGTGCTGCTGACCGGTGCGCGGGGCACCGGCAAGAGCAGCCTGATCAAGGCCTGCCTGAACGAGTTTGCACCCCGGGGCCTGCGCCTGATCGAGGTCGACAAGGCCGACCTGGTGGACCTGCCCGACCTGGTGGACCTGGTGGCCGAGCGGCCCGAGCGCTTCATCGTGTTCTGCGACGACCTGAGCTTCGACGAGGGTGAGCCCGGCTACAAGGCGCTGAAGAGCATCCTGGACGGCAGCATCGCCGCGGCCAGCGACAACGTGCTGATCTATGCCACCAGCAACCGCCGCCATCTGCTGCCGGAATACATGAAGGAGAACCTCAGCTACCAGCACACTGAGGACGGCGAGGTGCACCCGGGCGAGGTGGTGGAGGAGAAGATCAGCCTGTCCGAGCGCTTCGGCCTGTGGATCAGTTTTTACCCGTTCAGCCAGCCCGAGTACCTGGCCATCGTGGCGCAGTGGCTGCGCCACTTCGGCGTGACCGAGGCAGCGATCGGCCAGGCCCGCCAGCCCAGCCTGGTGTGGGCGCTGGAACGTGGGTCACGCTCGGGCCGGGTGGCCTACCAGTTTGCACGCGACTGGGCCGGCCGCGACCACAGCGCCGACGAACCGCCCGCCGAGTTGGCCGACGACACCGCACCGGACGGGCTGGACCGTGTCTGACGGCCGCGCTGCGGCCATCACCTCGGTGGACGGTGTGGACCGTGGCGAGCGGCCGGTGACCGAGGTGGCGGTGGGCGTGCTGGTGCGACGCGATGCGGCGGGGCAGGAGGGCGATTTCCTGCTGACCAGCCGGCCCGCCGGCAAGGTCTACGCCGGTTACTGGGAGTTCCCGGGGGGCAAGTTCGAGCCTGGCGAGACCCTGGAGCAGGCACTGCGGCGCGAACTGCACGAGGAACTGGGCATCACCATCGGTGCCGTGCATCCCTGGCAGCAGGAAGTCTTCGACTACCCCCATGCCCGGGTGCGGCTGAACTTCTGCAAGGTCTACGACTGGGCGGGCGAGTTCGAGATGCGCGAGGCCCAGCAGATGGCCTGGAGCAGCCTGCCGGTGGCGCTGACGCCGGTGCTGCCGGGCACCCTGCCGGTGCTGCGCTGGTTTGCGCAAGAGCGTGGCTTGGTGGGGCCGCTGACCGTGTCGGAAGGCGTTTGAGCCCATCGCAGGCTGCTGCTTCGGGCTCTTGGCTGTCTTTGCGGTTGTTGAACAGCCGACGTTCGTAGGTTGGCGCGAGGCCGAGGACGGCGGGTGACTGGCCGACTCCATGTCCCCCCGGCCCGGCGCGACCGCTCAGACTGTTGAATGCCCGCTTTCAAAACAACCAAGCAAAAGCAGCTCCGAGCCCGAAGCCGACCACCCCCATCCGTGATCGTGATCGAGCGATAACAACGGTGCCGGGCGAGCCCCGTGTTTGCCGCAAGATGCGGCCTTTGGTGCGGCGCCGCCTTCGGCCAGCGCAGCGATGCACAACTTTGGAAGCCACCATGCCCAACCCCATCGAGACCGCCATCCGCAGGACTGTCACCAGCGGCGTGCTGAAACTGGCCGATTTCAACCGTGCCCGCATGGCCGAACCGGCCACGCCCAACCCCTTCATCAGCGGCCTGAACGCGCCCATGGCGCATGAGCTGACGCTGGAGAATCTGCCGGTGCAGGGCTGCATCCCCGCCGGGCTGGACGGCCGGTACCTGCGCATCGGCCCCAATCCGATCCGGCCTCCGGCTGCGGCCGCCAGCCACCACTGGTTCGTGGGCGACGGCATGGTGCATGGCCTGCGCATCGCTGGCGGCCGCGCGCTGTGGTATCGCAACCGCTGGATCCGCTCGCGTGCGGTCAGCCAGGCGCTGGGTGAGCCCGACGCACCTGGTCCGCGTCACTTCAGCGACACCGTGAACACCAATGTGCTGGGCCATGCCGGCAAGACCTGGGCCCTGGTGGAGGCCGGTGGCTATCCGGTGGAACTGGGCGAGGAGTTGCAGACCGTGGCCCACAACCCCTTCGAGGGGTCGCTGCGTGGCAGTTTCACCGCCCATGCCCATAAGGACCCCACCAGCGGCGAACTGCACGGTATCTGCTACGAGGCCACCGACCCCAACACCATCCGCCATGTGGTGGTGGGGGTGGATGGCCGGGTGCGGCGCGAGGAGCCCATCGCCGTCAAGCACGGCCCCAGCGTGCACGACTGCATGATCACGCCGCAGTACGTGCTGGTGCTGGACCTGCCGGTCACCTTCTCCATGCCCACGCTGGTGGCGGGCTACACCTTCCCCTACACCTGGAACCCGGCGCACCGCGCCCGGGTGGGGCTGCTGAAGAAGGACGCGCCGGGCAGCGAGATCGTCTGGTGCGACGTGGCGCCCTGCTATGTGTTCCATCCCTGCAATGCCTTCGAGACCGCGGATGGCCGCATCACCCTGGATGTGGTGGCGCATGCCACGATGTTTGCGCAAAGCAAGATCGGGCCCGACGGCGGCAGTGCGGCCTTCGAGCGCTGGACCATCGACCCCGCCGCGCGCCGGGTCGAGCGCCGGGTGGTCGACGCCACACCGCAGGAGTTTCCCCGGCCCGACGAGCGCCTGATCGGCCAGCCCTACCGCTGGGCCTATTGCGCCGGGCTGCAGCGCGACCACCAGGGCGAATTCGTCGGTGCCAGGCAACTGATCCGGCATGACCTGTTGACCGGTGAGCGCGCCGTGCACGACTTCGGGCCCGGCTGCCATGCGGGTGAGTTCGTCTTCGAGCCGGCCCACCCGGGCGCGGCCGAGAACCAGGGCTGGCTGATGGGCCTGGTGGTCAACGCCAGCACCCAGACCACCGACTTCGTGATCCTGGATGCGCAGGACTTCAGCGGCCCGCCACAGGCGGTGGTGAGCTTGCCGCACCGCGTGCCGGCGGGCTTCCACGGCAACTGGGTGCCCACGCACGCCCCCGCCTGAGGCATCGCTACACTGCCCCGATGGAATGGCTTGATTCGATCACCTGGGACGCCAGCGGCCTGGTGCCTGTCATCGCGCAGGAGGCGGGCAGCGGCGACGTGCTGATGTTCGCCTGGATGAACCGCGAGGCCCTGGCGCTCACCGCGGCGCGCGGCCAGGCGGTGTATTTCAGCCGCAGCCGCCAGCGGCTGTGGCACAAGGGCGAGGAGAGCGGGCACTTCCAGCAGGTGCACAGCATCCGCATCGACTGCGATGCCGACGTGGTGCTGCTCACGGTCACCCAGCTCGGCCACGAGCCCGGCATCGCCTGCCACACCGGCCGCCACAGCTGTTTCTTCCAGGTGCTGAAGGACGGCCAGTGGCAGACCACGGCGCCGGTGCTGCAGGATCCGGCCACGATCTACAAGACATGAGCGAGACAACATCGCAGGACATGCTGGCCAGGCTGGCCGGCGTGATCGAGAGCCGCCTGCCCGCCAACGGCGGCGATCCCGACAAAAGCTATGTGGCGCGCTTGTTTTCCAAGGGCACCGACGCCATCTTGAAGAAGGTGGGCGAGGAAGCCACCGAGGCGGTGATGGCCGGCAAGGACGGCGACCGCCAGAAGATCGTCTACGAGGTGGCCGATCTGTGGTTCCACTCGATGATCGCGCTGGCGCATTTCGGCCTGCAGCCGGCCGATGTGCTGGCCGAACTGGCCCGGCGCGAAGGCTTGTCGGGGCTGGAGGAATTCGCCCTGCGCAAGGTGGTGCAACGCGACAAGGATGGCAGCTGATGGCCGAGACAAACGAGGCGCTGGTGGTGCTCAGCGGAGAGACGGAATCCTCGCTGCGCACCGTGGGCCACATCAGCTACGCCCTGCACGCCATCGTGGCCGTGGGTGCGGTGCTGCCGGGTGCGCAGGGCAGCGTGTTGCTGCTGCTGGTGGCCGTCTTCCTCGATCTTTACAAGCGTGGGGATGCACGCGGCTCCTGGCAGGAAAGCCATTTCCGCTGGCGCATCCGCAGCGTGGTGTTTAGCGCCATCGCCTATGCCGTCACCGCGCCGCTGTGGCTGCTGCTGATCGCGCCGGGCTGGATTGCCTGGGGCGTGATCTCGCTGTGGTTCCTCTACCGCGTGCTGCGTGGCTGGCTGGCGCTGAACGACCGCCGGACCATGCCGGTCTGAACCCCTCCACCACCCTGACCCTGCTTGCGCCATGTCCGCTGATCCCCACTGCATCTTCTGCAAGATCGTCGCCGGCCAGATCCCGGCCAAGAAAGTGCATGAAGACGATGAACTCCTGGCCTTCCACGACATCAACCCCTGGGCGCCGGTGCACATCCTCATCATCCCCAAGCGGCACATCGTCAGCATGGCCGACGTGGTGGACGGGGATGCCGGCCTGCTGGGCCGAATGATGGCGCTGTCGCCACGGCTGATGAAGGGCCTGGGTGTGACGAACGGCTACCGCCACGTCATCAACACCGGGCCCGACGGCCGCCAGGAGGTGATGCATCTGCACCTGCATGTGATGGGTGGGCCGCGGCCCTGGCTCAAGGGGTGATCGCAGGGCCTGTCACGGGCCGGCAGTCGGGCCTCACCTAGAATCACCGGTTTGATCTTTCAACTCTGCATCGAGGTTCGACATGGGATCCTTCAGCATCTGGCACTGGCTCATCGTGCTGGTCGTGGTGGTGCTGATCTTCGGCACCAAGAAGCTCAAGAACGTGGGCAGCGACCTGGGCTCGGCGGTCAAGGGCTTCAAGGACGGCGTCAAGGACGGCACGACGTCGGCCGACGCCGCCGCGGCGGCGGCGCAGCAGGTCACCACCAACAAGGCGAACGACGCCAACACCGTCGACGTCGAGGCCAAGACAAAGTCATGACCTCTGGGCCGGCCAACCGGCCCGACTGCAGCCTTCAATGATCGATTTCGGTTTCGACAAGATCGCGCTCATCGGCGCCGTGGCGCTGATCGTCATCGGCCCCGAGAAGCTGCCGCGTGTGGCACGCACCGTGGGCACCCTCATGGGCAAGGCAAGGCGCTACGTGGCCGATGTCAAGGCCGAGGTCAACCGCACCATCGAGCTGGAAGAACTGCAGAAGATGAAGTCGCAGTTCGAGACCGCCGCCCGCGATGTGGAGCAGACGGTGCACAACGAGATGAGCAGTGCCAACCAGGCCTTCAACCAGCAGGTGAACGACCTGCAGGCCGGCCTGGACGGCAGCGGCACTGACGAGTTCGCCAGCCTGAGCAGCACGCTGGCATCCCCCACCCCCGACTACAAGCGGCCCAACAAGCGCTGGCGCCTGAAGCGCTCGGCCGTGCCGCGCTGGTACAAGCAGCGCGCCGGTGTGCGCGGCCATGTGCAGTCGGGGGCGGCCCGGGTCGCGCGTTTTCGCCCGTCCGGCCTGAAATGATCGGTATCCAAGCCCATGGCTGACCCGCAAGACGAGCTTGCCGGCACCGAGCAACCCTTTGTCTCCCACCTCGTCGAGCTGCGTGACCGCCTGGTGCGCGCGTTCATCGCCGTGGGGCTGGTGTTCGGTGTGCTGTGCCTGTGGCCGGGCCCGGCAGGTTTGTACGACCTGCTGGCCGCGCCTCTGGTGGCCCACCTGCCCAAGGGCACGACGCTGATCGCCACCAACGTCATCTCGCCCTTCATCGTGCCGCTGAAGATCACGCTGATGGCAGCCTTCCTGATCTCGCTGCCGATCGTGCTCTACCAGGTGTGGGCCTTCGTGGCGCCGGGCCTCTACAGCCACGAGAAGAAGCTGGTGCTGCCGCTGGTGGTGTCCAGCACCCTGCTGTTCATCGCCGGCGTGGCCTTCTGCTATTTCTTCGTCTTCGGCCAGGTGTTCTCCTTCATCCAGAGCTTTGCGCCCAAGAGCATCACGGCGGCGCCTGACATCGAGGCCTATCTCAGCTTCGTGCTGTCGATGTTCATCGCCTTCGGTGCCACCTTCGAGGTGCCGGTGGCGGTGGTGGTGCTGGCCCGCATGGGCATCGTCACCGTGGCCAAGCTCAAGGAGTGGCGCGGTTATTTCATCGTGCTGGCCTTCGTCATCGCGGCCATCATCACGCCGCCCGACGTGGTGTCGCAGCTGTCGCTGGCGATCCCGATGTGCCTGCTCTACGAGGTGGGCATCTGGGCGGCGCAGATCTTCATCCGCCACACCAAGGCGCCCGACGCCGAAGCCGGCGAATCGGCCAGCACCTGAGGCGGCCGGGGCGGCGCGCCACGTGCGCTGCCCGGGACCCCGACGCTCACTCGCGGCGTGGCTGCAGGACCGGTGGGCGCTTGCGCTGCACGATGTCCAGGTTCAGCGCCAGTTCCTTCTGGCCACGGAACACCGTCACCGTGGCGGTCTTGCCCGGTGCCAGGCTGGCCACCGCGTCCAGCAGCTGCGACACGCTGGCCACCGGCTGGCCGGCGACCGCCACCACCACATCACCCGGGCGCAGGCCGCCCTTGCTGGCCGGCCCGTCCTGCAGCACACCCGTGATCAGCACGCCCTGGCGGTTGCCGATCTGCAGGCTCTCGGCGATCTCGGGCGTCAGGGCGCGCGGTTCCACGCCGATCCAGCCGCGTTGCACCACGCCGTCCCTGAGCAGGCTCTCCATCACCCGCAGGGCCACGTCGGTGGGAATCGCGAAACCGATCCCCTGGCTGCCGCCGCTCTTGGAGTAGATGGCGGTGTTGATGCCCACCAGGTGCCCCTGGGCATTGACCAGCGCACCGCCCGAATTGCCCGGGTTGATGGCCGCGTCGGTCTGGATGAAGCTCTCGAAGGTGGACAGCCCCAGGCCGTTGCGCCCCAGCGCACTGACGATGCCGGCGGTCACCGTCTGGCCCACGTTGAAGGGGTTGCCGATGGCCAGCAGCGGGTCGCCCACATGCAGGTCTTGCGAGCGGCCCAGGGTGATGGCCGGCAGCTTGTCCAGCGGAATGCGCAGCACCGCCAGGTCGGTCTCGGGGTCGGTGCCCACCACCTGGGCGCGCACCTCGCGGCCGTCGCTGAGCTGCACGTCGATCTCGCCGGCATCCTCCACCACATGGTTGTTGGTCAGCAGGATGCCCTCGGGCGAGACGATCACGCCCGAGCCCACACCCTGCTGGCCGGGGTCGCGGTCGCCGTAGAAGAAGCCGAAGCCCGGATCGTCACCGTGCGGATTGCGGTTGCGCGCCTTGCTGGTGACCACGCTGACCACCGCCGGTGCGGCCAGGCGGGCCGCATCGGCCAGGCTGTGGGCCACGCCGCCGCCGGCCGATGCCGCAGGCGCGGCGGTGCGCAGCGACACCACGTCGGCCACCACGGCACCGAAGGGCTGGCCGTTGCCGCCGAGCCACTGCGGCTTGAGCGTGGCGACCACGAACAGCAAAGCCATGCCGACGGTGGCGGCCTGGGAGAAAATCAGCCAGAGTCTTCGCATGGCGAACGCACGGTATTCAGGGAAAGGCGGGCAGGATGGCCCAGCGCAAGGAGATCGAATCGCACCTGTCGGCCCTGCTGGCGGTGGATCGCTTCAAGGATTATGGGCCGAACGGTCTGCAGGTCGAGGGCCGTGCCGAGGTGCAGTGCCTGGTCTCCGGCGTCACGGCCAGCCTGGCGCTGATCGAGGCCGCGGCAGACCATGGCGCCGATGCCATCCTGGTGCACCACGGCCTGTTCTGGCGCGGCCAGAGTGGTTGCATCACCGGCTGGATGCGCCAGCGCCTGGCGCTGCTGTTGGCCCGTGGCATCAACCTGTTCGCCTACCACCTGCCGCTGGACGGGCATGCCGAGCTGGGCAACAACGCCCAACTGGGCCGGCGCCTGGGCCTGGTGGCCGATGCCCGCTTCGGCGACCAGGATCTGGGCTTCATCGGCCCGGCCACCGGGCTGCCCGATGCGGCTGCGCTGGCCCGCGGCGTGCAGCAGGCGCTGGGCCGCGCGCCGCTGCTGCTGCCGGGTGACGGCCGGCCGCTGCGGCGTGTGGCCTGGTGTACCGGTGGGGCGCAGGGCTTCTTCGAAGGCGCCATCGCCGCCGGCGCGGATGCCTTCATCACCGGCGAGATCTCCGAGCCCCAGGCCCACATCGCCCGTGAAACCGGCGTGGCCTTCCTGGCCTGCGGCCACCACGCCACCGAGCGCTACGGCGCCCCTGCGGTGGCCGAGCACCTGGCGCAGCACTTCGGCCTGGCACACCGCTTCATCGAGATCGAGAACCCGGCATGAGTGCGGAGGCAGGCCTGCTGGCCATCACCCTGGGCGACCCCTGTGGCATCGGCCCCGAGACCATCGCCAAGGCGGTGGCCGCCCGCGCCACCGGGCCGGCCGTGGTGGTGGGTGATGTGGCGGTGCTGCGGCGTGCGGTGCAGCAGTGTGGGCTGCTGCTGCCGGTGGCGCGGCTGGCGCAGCCGGGCGATGCATGGCGGGCGCCGCCGGGCTGCATCGCGGTGTGGCAGCCGCCTGGCTTGCACGATGGCCTCTCCCATGGCCTGGCCGATCTGCCCATGGGCCAGGTGCATGCCCAGGCCGGCCAGGCCGCGGCGGCCTGCATCAGCGCCGCCGCCACGCTGGCGCTGCGGCGCGAGGTGGCTGCCATCGTCACCGCGCCCATCCACAAGGAGGCGCTGGCGGCTGCGGGGGTGGATTTCCCCGGGCACACCGAGATGCTGCAGGCCGCGGCCGGCGGTGTGCCGGTGCGCATGATGCTGGCCAACGACGAGTTGCGGGTGGTGCTGGTCACCATCCACCTGGCGCTGCGCCGGGCCATCGAGCAGCTGGATTTCGACGCCGTGCTGCACACCTTGCGCATCGCCCACCGCAGCGCGGCGGCCTGGGGCCAGGCGGCGCCGCGCATCGCGGTGGCCGGGCTGAACCCGCATGCCGGCGAAGGGGGCTTGTTCGGCGACGAGGAGCTGCGCTTCATTGCCCCGGCGGTGGCGGCGGCGCGTGCCGAGGGCATCGACGCGCGTGGGCCGTTTGCGCCCGACACGGTGTTCATGCGCGCCCGCCATGCGGCCGGCCACCCGGGTGAGTTCGACCTGGTGGTGGCCATGACCCACGACCACGGCCTGATCCCGGTGAAGTATCTGGGGGTGGAGCAGGGCGTCAACGTGACACTGGGCCTGCCGTTCGTGCGCACCAGCCCTGACCACGGCACGGCCTTCGACATCGCCGGCAGCGGCCGTGCCGATGCCGGCAGCCTGGTGGCCGCCATCCGCATGGCGCGCCGGCTGTGCGCCGCCGCGCCCGGCCCGGTTAGCCCCGGCGGCTGAAGAAGCCGCCCAGCAGGCGCCGTGCAGCCGGCTCCGCCGGTGCGCCGGGGTTGGCGCCTTGGGGGGCGGCGCTGCGGGGCGGCGTCAGGGCCTCGAGCTGGCGCCGCGCGCGCGCGGTGGCGCGCTCGAGCAGGAAGGCGCTCTCCATGGCCCGCAACCGGCCCGCGGTGCACAGCTTGACCAGCATGCGGTGGGTCATGGACACCGTCTCGCGCTGCTTGGCGCCGTGGGTGAAGACGAAGAAGCTGCGGCCCGCACTGACATGCGCCAGCCGCACCTTCTGCCATTCGCCCTGCAGCTGCATCTGGTAGGCGAAGCCGATCTGCACATGCTCGGCCAGCGACTTGCCGCTGCTGGGTTCCACCGGCTCCGGCGCGGGCAGGCCGTGGATCTGGATGTCGGCCGCGGTGAGCGCAGGCTCCGCGCCGAGGTCGATGTCGACCGCGCGGCCCCAGTCCACCGCCGATTCATCGACCAGGCCCACGGCCCTGGCCTCGGCCGGGCTGAACACGGCGGAGGCCGCCACCGCCTGCAGCGCGGCCACGGCCGTGCCCGACGGGTTGCCCAGTGCCGGCAGATCCGCGGCGCTTGGCAAGGGCGTGGCCAGTGCGCTGTCCACCCGGCGCGCCAGCAGGTTGTGGTCCAGCGTGCTCAGCGACTGGCCCTTCAGCGACTCGGCATGCGCCGGCAGCAGCTGGGCAAAGAAGGCCTGGCGCGTGGCGTCGGGGCAGCGGATGTGGTCCAGGCCGGCGTTCAGGTCCTTCATCAGCTGCGGCAGCTGGCGCAGGAACGACTGGCGCTCGGCAGGTGTGCCCTTGGGCTGCACGCTCATCACCAGCGCACGGCCGGCGCTGCGCAGCCGCTGCGTGCGTTCGCCGTTGGCGCCGTCCTCGGTGGCCATGCTGGCGATGGCCTGGCTCCAGGTCTCGGCCAGGAAGCTGCGCAGGTAGTCGGGCACCGGCAGGCCTTGCAGCGCGATGTCCAGCTCCTGGGCATAGCGCTGGCGGATGCGCAGCTGGTCTTCCTTGTGCGCCAGCACGGCATCGGCCGCGCCCAGCGCGCGCACCTCGGCCCGGGCCTGGTCGGCGATGAAGCCCTCCAGCGCCTGCAGCTTCTGCTCGTAGACGCCGATCTGGTCGAACTCGCCGTCCACCACCTCCTGCACCAGCGCGGCCACCTGCGCCAGCAGCGAACGGCCGTGCGCACCGTCGAAATCGTCCACCGCCGTGCCCAGCGAGGCGATGCGGTTGATGAAGCGCCGCACCGGATGCCGGCGCGACGAGAAGAAGCTGTTGTCGCCCAGCGCGGCGCGCAGCACCGGCAGCTGCAGCCGGGCGATCTGGCGCGCCATCTGCGGCGGCACCTTGGCGTCCGACAGGATCTGATCGAACAGGCTGGCGACCACGTCGATCACCATGTGGTCCAGCGATCCGGTGGCGACCTGGCGCAACTCGTCGCGGTGCACATGGATCAGGTTGGGCGCCACCAGGGCGCGGCCGCCGCCCAGGTCTGCCGCGCTGCCCCAGTGGCCACCGGCATCGCCGGGCTGGTGGCCGCCGAAGTGGCTGCCCGGGTGGCCACCGTGGTAGCCGTCCCCGCCGTCCACCAGGTCGGCCGAGCCATGGGCCAGACGGCGGATCAGCGCCATCATCTCGCCGTCCACCCGGCCCATGGTGGGCCCCAGGGCACCGCGGCCCGACGGGGCGAAACCGCTGCTGCGCCCGCCGACCGTGGCCGGGCGTGACGACAGCCTGCCGGAGCCGCTCAGTTCATGGCCGGCCGACTGGCTGTCGCCCAGGTCGGCGGCGCGGGTGTCGGCACCGGCGCCCAGGCCGCCATGGGTCGAATGCGGGCGGCCGGCTGTGCCACGCACGGCCATGCCCACCGGGCGCACGCCGGCATGGCGCAGGTCGGCCACGATGTCGCTGTAGGTCTGGCGCATGGCATGGGCCAGCGAGCGCCCGATCTCGGTGCCCAGCACCTTGCGCACCTCGGGCCGGTCGGCGATGGCCTCGATGGCGCGGATCATGGCCTGGCCCACCACCTCGGCACGCAGCGGGTTGCGGTCGTGGTCGGCGGCACCCAGGTGCAGCAGCGTGCCCATGTAGGCATCGAGCTCGCGGATCTCCCATTCGCAGGCGTGGGAAATCTCCAGCGCGAAGCGGTCGGCCGAGATATGGATCTCGACCTCGTGGTCGTCCACCAGGGTCAGCGATTCCCAGCTCGCCACCAGCGAGTCTGGCGTCACCGCGGGGCCGGGTGTGGGCAGCAGGGTGCCGGCCTGGCGCGCCACGTCGGTGTCCAGGGTTTCGTTGAAGGTGAGGGCGAAGATCGCCAGCTTGCGGTTCAGCTCGTACTGCGCGCCGAGCAGGGCGTCGCGCTGCACCACGCTGCCGCTGGCCAGCGCCGCCAGGCCCAGGCTCTCGACAGTGTGCTCGGCGGCCGACCGGGCGGCCATGCGCACGCGCTGGACGGCGCTTTCCAGGTTGGCAGGCAAACGGGGTGGCAGGGTCTGGTCCATGGGGCGGCTGACAGGCTTGGACCACCGGCTACCCCGGGTTGGGGCGCCTGGCGGCCACGGTGGGCCTCTTCACCCCAGGGGTATCGGCCAGCGCCAGGCCGACTTGACCCCTGGCCCGCCGCATCGGGCCGGGCGGCCCGCCTGTTACCTGCGGTAACGCGCTGCCGCCGCCCGGAACTCAGCGCTTCAGGGCGTCGCGGATCTCGCGCAGCAGCAGCACGTCTTCCGGCGTGGGGGCCGGCGGTGCGGGCGGCGCCGGTGGCTCGGCGCGCTTCATGCGGTTCATCTGCTTGACCATCATGAAGATCACGAAGGCCAGGATGATGAAGTTGATGGCGATGGTCAGGAAGCTGCCGTAGGCGAACACGTTGGCCACCTTCTGCGCCTCGGCCAGGCTGGCGCCGGCCGGCACGCTGCCCGACAGCACCAGGTACTTGTTGGAGAAGTCGATCTGGCCGCCACTGACCAAGTTGACCAGCGGCATGATCAGATCCTTCACCATCGAATCGACGATCTTGCCGAAGGCGCCGCCGATGATCACGCCGACGGCGAGGTCCATCACATTGCCCTTCAGGGCAAACTCTTTGAATTCGCTGGTAAAACTCATGGGTACTCCTCGTTT
This sequence comes from Pseudomonadota bacterium, assembly GCA_040386375.1. Lineage (GTDB taxonomy): Bacteria > Pseudomonadota > Gammaproteobacteria > Burkholderiales > Burkholderiaceae_C > Pseudaquabacterium. The sequence continues at coordinate 3,804 of JAZKFQ010000045.1, read as the reverse complement.
GTTGCCCAACTGCCGGGAAATGGCCACCCTCCGTGGCCGCGGTGAGTATGCGTGTGCGCAGGTCGATGTCAATCGCACCCCACCCACACGGGGCGTGCATTGCACGTCGGCTAGAATGACGGGTTGACCCTGAGACCATTGGCGGCCCACCTCAGTGCCAACAACTGTTCGAACGACCGTGTGAAGCGACCGTGCCAGATGAGAACCCGGCGTGAACCGGGCGAGCGAGCCGGGCGAGCGAACCGCGCAAACAACGGGCCAACTACAAGAGGATCCCCATGAGTGACATCCCCACTGACGGCGGCGTCGACCAAGGCCGGCGCACCTGGGTGGCGATCACGGCTGGCGCCGGTGCCCTCGGCGGCGCGGCGGTGGCTGTGCCCTTCGTCAGCACCTTCGCCCCGTCCGAGCGCGCCAAGGCCGCTGGCGCTGCCGTCGAGGCCGACATCAGCGCCCTGAACCCGGGCGAGAAGATGACCGTGGAATGGCGCGGCAAGCCGGTGTGGATCGTGCGCCGCACGCCCGAGCAGGTGGCTGCGCTGAAGAAGCTGGATCCGCAGCTCGCCGACCCGGACAGCAAGCGCAACCCTGCCGAACTGACGCCGGAATACGCGCGCAACACCGCGCGCTCGATCAAGCCCGAGTTCCTGGTTGCCGTGGGCATCTGCTCGCACCTGGGCTGTTCGCCGTCGGACAAGTTCACCGTGGGCGCCCAGCCCTCGCTGCCTGATGACTGGCAGGGCGGCTTCCTGTGCCCCTGCCATGGCTCCACCTTCGACATGGCCGGCCGTGTCTTCAAGAACAAGCCCGCACCCGACAACCTCGAGGTGCCGCCCCACATGTACCTGTCCGATTCGCGTCTGCTGATCGGCGAGGACAAAAAGGCCTGAGCGACAAGAACCCCCCGCATTGAGGTCCAGACGACATGGCAGATTTCAAGACAGCTCCGGCCGACGCCCCGGTGGGCGTGAAGCTGATGACTTGGGTGGACAACCGGTTTCCGGCCACCAAGCTGTACAAGGAGCATCTCTCCGAGTACTACGCGCCGAAGAACTTCAACATGTGGTACTTTTTCGGCTCGCTGGCACTGTTGGTGCTTGTGATCCAGATCGTCACCGGCATCTTCCTGGTGATGCACTACAAGCCCGATGCGGCACTTGCCTTCGCTTCGGTCGAGTACATCATGCGCGACGTGCCCTGGGGCTGGCTGATCCGCTACATGCACTCCACCGGCGCCTCGATGTTCTTCGTGGTCGTCTACCTGCACATGTGGCGCGGCATGATGTACGGCAGCTACCGCAAGCCGCGTGAGCTGGTGTGGGTGTTCGGCTGCGCCATCTTCCTGGCGCTGATGGCCGAGGCCTTCATGGGCTATCTGCTGCCGTGGGGCCAGATGTCGTACTGGGGCGCCCAGGTGATCGTGAACCTGTTCGCCGCCGTGCCGTTCATCGGGCCCGACCTGGCGCTGCTGATCCGCGGCGACTTCGTCGTGGGGGACGCCACGCTGAACCGCTTCTTCAGCTTCCACGTCATCGCCGTGCCGCTGGTGCTGCTGGGCCTGGTGGTGGCGCACATCATCGCGCTGCATGAAGTGGGGTCGAACAACCCCGACGGGGTCGAGATCAAGGCCAAGAAGGATGCTTCGGGCAAGCCGCTGGACGGCATCCCGTTCCACCCGTACTACACGGTGCACGACATCTTCGGCGTGGGCATGTTCCTGATGGTGTTCTGCGCCATCATCTTCTTCGGCCCGGAACTGGGTGGCTACTTTCTGGAGTACAACAACTTCATCCCGGCCGACCCGCTGAAGACCCCGGCGCACATCGCGCCAGTCTGGTACTTCACGCCCTACTACTCGATGCTGCGGGCCACCACCGACCCGATGGTCAACGTGCTGTGCGGCATCATCGGCATCGCCGGTGTGGTGGCGCTGCTGGCGGTCAAGGGCAAGGCGCGCATCGCCATCGCCGTGGGCGCCATCATCGCCATCGCCATGCTCAAGACCTTCGACGCCAAGTTCTGGGGTGTGGTGGTGATGGGCGGTGCGGTCGTGATCCTGTTCTTCCTGCCCTGGCTCGACAACGCGCCGGCCAAGTCCATCCGCTACCGGCCCGGCTGGCACAAGGTGCTGTACGGCATCTTCGTGGTGTTCTTCGTGGTGCTGGGCTACCTGGGCATTCAGCCACCGTCGGACATCGGCACCCTGGTGTCGCAGGTCGGCACGCTGTTCTACTTCGGCTTCTTCCTGCTGATGCCCTGGTGGAGCACCATCGGCACCTTCAAGCCCGTGCCCGACCGCGTGGTCTTTGCGGCGCACTGAGGCTGGAGCACAACACCATGAAAAGAATCATTGTTAGCCTGCTGGCCGCGCTGGCCTTTTGTTCGGGGGCCCTGGCCGCCGGTGGTGGCGGCCCGGCCTGGGACAAGTTTCCCAAGGAGCGTGTCACCGACATGGCCGCCCTGCAGCATGGCGCCAAGCTGTTCGTCAACCACTGCCTGAACTGCCACTCGGCGTCCTTCATGCGCTACAACCGGCTGAAGGACATCGGTCTCACCGACGACCAGATCAAGCAGAACCTGCTGTTCGCCGGCGAGAAGGTGGGCGAACTGATGAACGTCTCGCTCAGCGCCAAGGACGCCAAGGAATGGTTCGGTGCCCAGCCGCCCGACCTGACGGTGATCGCCCGTTCACGGGCGGCAGCGGGGCAGGGCAGCGGTGCTGACTACCTCTACTCGTACATGCGCGGCTTCTACCGCGACGAGACCCGCCCCACCGGCTGGAACAACCTGTACTTCCCGGCAGTGGGCATGCCGCATGTGCTGTGGGAACTGCAGGGTGAACAGCGTGCCGTCTTCGCCGAGGAGAAGGATCCGCATGACCCGGCCAAGACGGTGCATGTCTTCAAGGGTTTCCAGCAGACCAAGCCTGGCAGCCTGAGCAAGGCCGATTACGACGTGGCGGTTGCTGACCTGGTCGCCTATCTGCAATGGATGGGCGAGCCGGCGCAGAACCAGCGTGTGCGCATGGGTGTCTGGGTGCTGCTGTTCCTGGCGGTGTTCACCGTGATCGCCTGGCGCCTGAACGCCTCTTTCTGGAAAGACATCAAGTAAGGATGTCCCGCGGGCCTGGCTGCCAAGCCCGGCCTGGCGCGCAGCGGCTCACCCTCGGGTGCCCTGCGCGCATTGTTTTTTGAGCCACTGCTTCACTGGGAACCTGCTGCCATGATGGTGCTTTACTCCGGAACCACCTGCCCCTATTCGCACCGTTGCCGCTTCGTGCTGTTCGAGAAGGGCATGGATTTCGAGATCCGTGACGTCGACCTGTTCGCCAAGCCCGAAGACATCGCGCTGATGAACCCGTACAACGAAGTGCCGATCCTGGTCGAACGCGACCTCATCCTGTACGAGTCGCACATCATCAACGAGTACATCGACGAGCGCTTCCCGCACCCGCAGCTGATGCCGGGTGATCCGGTGGCGCGCGCGCGGGTGCGGCTGTTCCTCTTCAATTTCGAGAAGGAACTGTTCGCCCACGTCAACCTGCTCGAAAGCCGTGGTGGCGTGAAGGCCAACGACAAGCAGCTGGAGAAGGCACGCAGCCAGATCCGCGAGCGGTTGACACAGCTGGCGCCGATCTTCCTGAAGAACAAGTACATGCTGGGCGACGACTTCAGCATGCTCGACGTGGCCATCGCGCCGCTGCTGTGGCGCCTGGACTACTACGGCATCGATCTGTCGAAGAACGCTGCGCCGCTGCTGAAGTACGCCGAGCGCATCTTCTCGCGCCCGGCCTACATCGAGGCG
>JAZKFQ010000044.1:0-72786 GCA_040386375.1 Pseudomonadota bacterium | reverse complement strand
TCCTCGCTTGGAGAGAGTGGATCACAACCGATTTGTTTTGTCTAAACCCTCTGAGACCTTGTGCGCATCCCAGGCCCCAGTCGGCGCCCAGCGCTCGCGAAGAAACAGCAGGCGTCTGCGGCACGCCATCCGCCGTCGTCGGGTGTCTGCATGCCACGACCGCAGCGGCAAGGCCGAGGCCGTGGAGCCGTTCAGGACTTGGCACGCGAACACACGTCGGTGCGGTCCGCTGTGCGTGGGGTGGCCGCCGCGCCTCGCGTGCCAAGCCCTGCCCGGCCCCACGACCTCGACCTTGCCATCGGCCGGCGGCGTCCTGCCGGCAAGTGCCAGCCATCTTGCCGGCGCGGCAGGTGGGCGTTCTGTCCTCCGCAGTCCACACCTGCCCGTGGAAGGCAGAGATCGTGGGGTCGGGCAGGGCCTGGTGCGCGAGGCGCGGCGGTGGTCTCTTGCTGCGGTGGTCTGTGACGCGTGTTCGCACGCCAGGCCCTGAACGATCCCACGGCCTCGGCCTGGTCGCCATGGTGGTGGGAGGCGGCGTGCCGAGGCACCCGCTGCCGAGGCCACAATCCACCGCTCAAAGGAGCCTCGATGACCATCGCCTGGACCCAGTTCACTCCCTGGACCGCCCTGGCCGGCGGCCTGCTGATCGGCCTGGCCACCGCGCTCTACCTGCTGGGCACGGGCCGCATCGCCGGCATCACCGGCATCGTGGCCATCCCGCTGCAGGCCTTGCTGGCCGGCCGCAGCCTGCGGCCCCACGCAGGCCGGCTGCTGTTCCTGCTGGGCCTGCTGTGTGCCCCCTGGGCCTGGCGCCTGGTGGCGCCGCTGCCGGCTGCCGCGGTGGACGTGGGTCCGCTGGCCTTGGTGGCTGCCGGCCTGCTGGTGGGCCTGGGCACACGCATGGCCAACGGCTGCACCAGCGGGCACGGGGTGTGCGGCCTGAGCCGTCTTTCGCTGCGCTCGCTGGTCAACGTGCTGGCCTTCATGGGCGCGGGCATGGCCACCGTGTTTGTGCTGCGGCACCTGCTGTGAGGGACACCATGGGTGCCTTGTTCGCCTTCGCCAGCGGCCTGGTGTTCGGCCTGGGCCTGATCCTGGCCGGCATGGCCGACCCGCTCAAGGTCAAGGCCTTCCTCGACCTGGCCGGTGCCTGGGACCCCAGCCTGGCCCTGGTGATGGGCGGTGCCATCGCCGTGGGCATGCTGGCCTTTGCGCTGGCGGCACGGCGCCGCCACGCCTGGAGTGGCGCGGCGATGGAGATCCCCGACAGCCGCCGCATCGACAGCCGCCTGGTGGGCGGTGGCATGCTGTTCGGCATCGGCTGGGGCATTGCCGGCTTCTGCCCCGGCCCGGCCATCGTGGCGCTTGGCAGCGGCATGGCCGAGGCCGGCCTCTTCGTGGTGGCCATGCTGGCTGGCATGCTGCTGCACGACAAGCTGCTGGCGCCACGCTGAGCCACCACAACCCCTGGAGTGCCTGCCATGCTGATCTTCCGCCAGCTCTTCGACCCGGTCTCGTCCACCTACACCTACCTGCTGGGTGACGGTGGCGAGGCCCTGCTGATCGATCCGGTGTACGAGCATGTGCGGCGTGACCTGGCCCTGCTGCGTGAGCTGGGCCTGCGCCTGCTGGCCACGCTGGACACCCATGTGCATGCCGACCACGTGACCGGCGCCTGGCTGCTGAAGCAGCGCTGCGGCAGCCAGATCCTGCTGTCGGCGCAAGCCGGTGCGGCCCAGGCCGACCGGCTGCTGCAGCACGGCGACGTGGTGGCCTTCGGCCAGCGCCAGATGCAGGTGCGGGCCACGCCCGGCCACACCAGCGGCTGCCTGAGCTATGTGCTGGACGACCACAGCATGGCCTTCACCGGCGACAGCCTGCTGATCCGCGGCTGCGGCCGCACCGATTTCCAGCAAGGCTCGCCGGCGCGGCTGTTCCAGTCGGTCAAGCAGCAGATCCTGTCGCTGCCGGCCAGCTGCCTGCTGTACCCGGCGCACGACTACCGCGGCCTCACCGCCACCAGCGTGGCCGAGGAGCAGCGCTTCAACCCGCGCCTGGGCGGCACGGTGGATGAAGCCGACTTTGCCGGCTACATGAACAACCTGGGCCTGCCGCACCCCAAGCAGATGGACATCGCCGTGCCGGCCAACCTGCGCTGCGGCCAGCCCGAGGGTGCGGCCACGCTGCCACCCGACCCCGACTGGGCGCCGCTGACCTACACCTTCAGCGGCCTGTGGGAGATAGCACCCACCGTGCTGGAAGAGCGCACGGCCAGCGGGCGTGCGGCCGAGATCCAGATCATCGACGTGCGCGAGCCCGCCGAGTTCGTGGACGCCCTGGGCCGCATCGCCGGGGCACGCCTGCTGCCGCTGTCGGCCCTGTCGCAGCAGGTGCACAGCATCGACCGCAGCCGCCCGGTGGTGGCGGTGTGCCGCTCGGGCACACGCTCGGCCCAGGCCGTGGTGCTGCTGCAGAAGGCCGGCCTGACGCAGGTGGCCAACCTGGCCGGCGGCATGCTGCGCTGGCGGGCCGAGGGCCTGCCGGTGGACACCGCCGGCGACTGATCAGGCGCCAGGGCGCGCGCCCAGCTTGCGCAGCAGGGTCTCCATCAGGCACCACTGGGTGAACCCGCTCTGCAGCAGGTTGATGCCGACAAAGGCGGTGAAGGCCAGCCACCAGTGGCTGACGAACAGCGGGCTGCCGGGAATGCCCAGGGCCAGCGACAACAGGATGAAGCTGCCAGCGACGATGCGCACGATCTGCCATGAACTCATGGGGTTTCTCCTTCGGGGGTGGTGGAACGGGTGAGGGCGCCCAGCCGGTTGCGGTAGGCGGCGTAATACAGCGTGGGGATCACCACCAGGGTGAGCACGGTCGACACCGAGATGCCGAAGATCAGCGAGATCGCCAGGCCGTTGAAGATCGGGTCGTCGAGGATGAAGAAGGCGCCCAGCATGGCCGCCAGGCCGGTCAGCACGATGGGCTGGGCGCGGGTGATGGCGGCCTGCACGATGGCCGTCCTGAAGTCCATGCCCTCGCGCACCTGCAGGTTGATGAAGTCCACCAGCAGGATGGAGTTGCGCACGATGATGCCGGCCAGCGCGATCATGCCGATCATGCTGGTGGCGGTGTATTGCGCGCCCAGCAGGGCATGGCCGGGCATCACGCCGATGATGGTCAGCGGGATGGGCGCCATGATGATCAGCGGCGTGAGGTAGCTGCCGAACTGCGCCACCACCAGCAGGTAGATCAGCACCAGGCCCACCGCATAGGCCGCGCCCATGTCGCGGAAGGTCTCGTAGGTGATCTGCGATTCACCGTCCCACTTCAGGCTGTAGCCGCGGTAGGGGTCGGCGGGCTGGCGGATGAAGTACTCGGCCAGCGCACCGCCGCCCGGGGTGGTGATCCTGGCGATGTCGGCGCGCATGGCAAACACGCCGTAGAGCGGGCTGTCGCGCTGGCCGGCCATGTCGGCCACCACGTAGTGCACCGGCAGCAGGTTCTTGTGGTGGATGGGCTGCTCGCGCTGTGCATCGACCACCTGCACCAGCTCGCGGATGGGCACCAGCTTGCCGTCGGCGCTGCGCACCGCCAGCTGCAGCAGGGTGTTCAGGTCGCCCTGGTGGTCGGCCGCCAGCTGCAGCACCGCGGCGGCGGGATATTTGCTCTCGTCGTGCAGGTAGGCCGTGGCCTCGCCGGCCAGGCCGGCGCGCAGCGTGGTGACGATGGCCTGCTGCGGCACGCCCAGCATGGCGGCCTTCTGGCGGTCGACCAGCAGCAGGGTCCGGGGCGCCGGGGCGATGCCGCTGTCGTCCACGTCGACGATGCCGGGCGTGCGCTCGAACACCTGGCGCACCGCCTGCGCCACCTGCTGGCGGCCGGCGGCTTCGGGCCCGTAGATCTCGGCCACGATGGGCGACAGCACCGGCGGGCCGGGCGGCACCTCCACCAGCTTCACGTTGGCGCCGAAGGCCTGGCCGATCTTCTGCAGCGCCGGCCGCAGCCGGGTGACGATGGCATGGCTCTGCGCGCTGCGGTGCTGCTTGTCGACCAGGTTCACCTGCAGATCCCCCACCTCGCCACCGCTGCGCAGGCCGTACTGGCGCACCAGGCCGTTGAAGTTGATGGGTGCGGCGGTGCCGGCATAGGCCTGGTAGTGGCTGACCTCGGGCACGCCGGCCAGGTGCCGGCCCAGGGCCTGCAGCACCGCAGCCGTCTGCTCCACCGGTGTGCCGGCGGGCATGTCGACGATGACCTGGAATTCCGACTTGTTGTCGAAGGGCAGCATCTTCAGCAGCACCAGGCCGGTGGCCGGCAGCGCCAGCGAGACGGCGATCAGCGCGGCGATGCCCAGGCCCAGCAGGCCGCGGTTGCGCGCGCCGCGCTGCGCATCGAGCAGCGGGCGGAAGATGCGCTGGAAGGCGGGGGCGATGCGTGCGGCCATGCCATGCGGCTTGGCATCGTCCGCATGGGCCGGGGCAGCCTTCATCCACAGCCGTGCCAGCCAGGGCGTGACGACGAAGGCGATGGCCAGCGACAGCAGCATGCCCATGCTGGCATTGATGGGGATGGGGCTCATGTACGGCCCCATCAGCCCGCTGACGAAGGCCATGGGCAGCAGGGCGGCGATCACCGTCAGCGTGGCCAGGATGGTGGGGCCGCCCACCTCGTCCACCGCGCCGGGGATGAGTTGCGCCAGCGTGCGGCCCGGGTGCAGCGCCTGGTGGCGGTGGATGTTCTCCACCACCACGATGGCGTCGTCGACCAGGATGCCGATGGAGAAGATCAGCGCGAACAGGCTCACCCGGTTCAGCGTGAAGCCCCAGGCCCAGCTGGCGAACAGCGTGACGGTGAGGGTCAGCACCACTGCGCTGCCGACGATGGCGGCCTCGCGCCGGCCCAGGGCGATGAAGACCAGGGCCACCACGCTGGCCGTGGCGAACAGCAGCTTCTGGATCAGCTTCTGCGCCTTGTCGTTGGCCGACGCACCGTAGTTGCGGGTCTCGGCCACCTGCACGTCGGCGGGGATCACGGTGTTGCGCAGGCTGGCCACGCGCTGCAGCACGGCGTCGGCCACGTCGATGGCGTTTTCGCCCGGCTTCTTGGTGATGCTCAGGGTCACCGCCGGGTACTCAGCGGCCGGCTGGTCGCCCTGGGCCGCCACGCCATGCCACACGTAGCGTGCTGCCGGCAGCGGCCCGTCGCGCACCGTGGCCACGTCGCGCAGGAACACCGGCTTGGCGGCGCGCACGGCCACCACCAGGTCGGCCACCTCGCTGGCCTGGCGCAGAAACGGGCCCGACTCGATGGCCACCGCCCGGTTGCCGCTGACCAGTTCGCCCACCGGCAGGCCCAGGTTGGCCGACAGCAGGGCCTGGCGCAGATCGGCCACCGTCAGGCCCATGCCGGCCATGCGCGTGGGGTCGATCTCCACCAGCACGGCGCGGCCCGGGCCACCCACGGTGCTGACCTCGCGGGTGCCCGGCACCCGCTTGAGATCGGCCTCGATGCTGTGCGCCACCCGCTCCAGGTCGAACGGCCCGGTGTCCGGGTTGCTGCTGTAGAGCGTGAGGCTGACGATGGGCACGTCGTCGATGCCCTTGGGCTTGATGATGGGGTCGAGCACGCCCAGGCCCCTGGGCAGCCAGTCGGCGTTGGCGTTCACCGTGTCGTGCAGCCGCACCAGGGCCTCGGTGCGTGGCACGCCCACCTGGAACTGCACGGTGATGATGGCCAGGCCGGGGCGCGACACCGACATCACATGCTCCACGCCCGAGATCTGGGCCAGCACCTGCTCGGCCGGGCCGGCCACCATCTGCTCCACATCCCGCACGGCGGCGCCGGGGAAGGGGATCAGCACATTGGCCATGGTGACGTTGATCTGCGGCTCTTCCTCGCGCGGCGTCACGGCCACCGCGAAGATGCCCAGCAGCAAGGCCACCAGGGCCAGCAGCGGCGTGATCTGCGCGCTCTGGAAGAAGGCCGCGATGCGGCCGGAGTAGCCCAGGGTGGCCGGGGCGGGGCTGCGCGGGGTGTGTGGCATGGGCGTGTTCGGGTTCGGGTCCGGTTCAGCGTGCGGCAGCAGGCAGGGCAAGCGAGGCGGCCTGTGGGTCTGTGGCCACCCGCTCGCCGGCGCGCAGCCCGGCCAGCACGTCGACCAGGTCACCGTCCACCCGGCCCAGGCGCACCTGGCGCAGCAGCGGCACGCCGCTGGCATCCAGCACGTACAGCCCGGTCAGCTCGGCACGGCGCACGATGGCGCTGCGCGGCACCCGCACCGTGGCCGAAGCCCCGGATGCGGTGGCCGCCGGCACCGGCAGCCACAGCCGGGCCACCATGCCGGGTGCGGCGCCGGCCAGGCCGGCGGGCAGGTCGGCACGCAACAGCACAGTGTGGGTGCCGGGGTCGACCGTGGGCAGCAGCTGCGCCCGCAGCGGCTGCACCCAGGGCTGGCCGCCCGCCAGGCCGGGCAGCTCGATGCGTGGCAGCTGGCCGGGGGCCAGGCTGGCGCCCACGCTCTGCGGCACGGCGGCGGTCACCCGCAGCGCGCCGGGGTCGTACAGGCTCAGCAGCGCACGGCCGGGCATGGCCATGTCGCCCAGCGCCACCGGCACCTCCGACACGATGCCGGCGAACGGTGCCCGCACCACGTAGAAGCCCGACTGGGTGCGCGCGGCGCCGGCCTGGGCCAGCTGGGCGCTGACCTGGGCGCTGGTGGCCTTGAACTGCGATTCCGCCCGCTCCAGCGCGGCCTGGCTGATGTAGTTCTTCTGGAACAGCTGGCGCTGGCGGTCCAGGTCCTGGCGTGCCAGGTCCAGCCCCGCACGCGCGGCCTGCACCTGGGCGTCGCTGGCGGCGCTGGTCTGGTCGGCGGCGCGGGCGTCCAGGCGCAGCAGCACCTGGCCCTGGCTGACACGGTCGCCCACCTTCACGTCCAGCTGCACCACGGCGCCCGGTACCTGGGCCGCCACCACGGTGTGGCGCACGGCTTCCACCACGCCGTCGAAGGCGCTGCTGGCGCTGGCGCCGCCCGCGGTGGCCGCCACCGTGGCCAGGGCAGGCCCGGCCGCACCGGCGGGCAGGGCCAAGGCCAGCAGGGTGGCCAGCAGCAGGGCAGGGAGGGTGGGGCGGCGGTTGTGCATGGGCGGGGTCCTCGGGCAGTTCCTGGCCAGCGGCACGGGAACGGGTCAGGCGATCGATCTAGTATTTGCGCAATTAGCTAAATAGTCAAGTAAGATGTTGCGCAAGCAGCAGCCAATCTGCAGCGCACGAGGCATCATGGCGACAGCGCAACCCCACTCCTGCTCCAGCATGCAAGACCTGCCCCCCGAGGCGCTCACCCAGGTGGCCGCGTACTTCCAGGCCTTGTCGGAACCGACACGGCTGCAGATCCTGAACATCCTGCGCCAGGGCGAGCGCAGCGTGGGTGAGCTGGCGCAACTGTGTGGCTACAGCGCGGCCAACATCTCGCGCCACCTCACGCTGCTCACCCAGCATGGCCTGGTGCAGCGCGAGAGCCGTGGCAACAGCGCCATCTACAGCATTGCCGACCCCTCGGTGTATGCCCTGTGTGACCTGGTGTGCGGCAACATCGCGCGCCAGTTCGACCGCCTGGCCGCGGGGCGGGCGGCCTTTGCGCCGCCGGCGGCCTTGGCCGCGAAGCCGCCGGTGCCGCCGAAACGAACCAAATCCTGAACACGGCGCCGCCCGGCGCGCCTTGATCCAGCACAAGCCGGCGCACTTCAGCGGCCGCGCTAGTTCTTCAGGACGATGGTGGTGCCTGCCACCATGGTTCTTCCGGCAGGCCGCCGCTGCCCGCCGGAGGGATGTTCGGCACCGACCTGCTGCGGGACAGTCTCGTCATTGCATCGACGAGCCTCTCCCATGGCCACCACCTCCCCTCCCATTGCACGCCAGGCCTGGTCCGTCCTGATCGTCAGCACCCTGGCCTTCACGGTGTGCTTCATGGTGTGGATGATGTTCGGCGTCATCGGCATCCCGCTGAAGAAGACGCTGGGCCTGTCTGCCACCGAGTTCGGCCTGCTCACCGCCACGCCGGTGCTCACCGGCTCGCTGATCCGGGTGCCGCTGGGCATCTGGACCGACCGCTATGGCGGCCGCATCGTGATGACCATCCTGATGGCCGCCACCGTGCCGGCGATCTGGCTGATGAGCTACGCCACCGCCTACTGGCACTTCCTGGTGATCGGCCTGTTCGTCGGCCTGGCCGGTGGCTCGTTCTCGGTCGGCACGCCCTACGTGGCGCGCTGGTTCCCCAAGAGCCGGCAAGGCATGGCGATGGGGGTCTACGGCGCCGGCAACTCGGGCTCGGCGGTCAACAAGTTCGTGGCGCCTGCCTTGCTGGCCATCGGCGGCTGGGCCCTGGTGCCCCAGGTCTATGCCGCGGTGATGCTGGGCACGGTGCTGCTGTTCTGGTTCGGCAGCAGCAGCGACCCCAGGCACCTGGTGCCGTCGCATGTGAAGTTCAGCGACCAGCTGAAGATGCTGAAGGACCCCCGGGTGCTGAAGTATTGCCAGTACTACAGCATCGTGTTCGGCGGCTATGTGGCGCTGGCGCTGTGGATGGTGCAGTACTACGTGGGCGAGTTCGGCCTGAGCATCCAGACCGCCGCCCTGCTGGCCGCCTGCTTCAGCCTGCCCGGTGGTGTGTTGCGTGCGGTGGGCGGCATCCTGTCGGACAAGTACGGCGCGCACCAGGTCACCTGGTGGGTGCTGTGGGTGAGCTGGGTCTGCTTGTTCCTGCTGAGCTATCCGCAGACCGACTTCACCATCCTCACGGTGAACGGGCCGCGCAGTTTCCATGTTGGGCTCAACGTCTACGCCTTCACCGGGCTGATGTTCATCCTGGGCATCGCCTGGGCCTTCGGCAAGGCCAGCGTCTTCAAGTACATCGGCGACGACTACCCCGACAACATCGGCACCGTCAGCGGCATCGTGGGCCTGGCCGGCGGCCTGGGCGGCTTCGTGCTGCCCATCCTGTTCGGTGCGCTGATGGACCTGACCGGCATCCGCTCCAGCGCCTTCATGCTGATGTACGGCGTGGTCTGGGTGTCGTTGATCTGGATGTACTGGACCGAGGTCCGCAAGACCGAAATGATGGGCCGCAACGCCCCCGCATCCCCGCTGTCGCGCAGCTTCGCGCGCTGATGGCTCCAGGAGAACACACGATGACCGCCACTTCGGCCACACCGGCAGCGCACGGCGCCGCCACGGGCCCCGACATCTCTGATTGGCGCCCTGAGGACCAGGCTTTCTGGGAATCCACCGGCAAGCAGACCGCCTACCGCAACCTCTGGCTGTCGGTGCCCGCCCTGCTGTGCGGCTTCGCCGTCTGGGGCATGTGGGGAATCATCACCGTGCAGATGCTCAACCTGGGCTTCCCGTTCACCCAGGCCGAACTGTTCACGCTGACGGCGATTGCCGGCATCTCCGGCGCCACCATGCGCATCCCGGCCTCGTTCCTGATCCGCCTGGCCGGTGGGCGCAACACCATCTTCCTGACCACCGCCATGCTGCTGGCGCCGGCCATCGGCACAGGCATCGCCCTGCAGCACAAGGACTGGCCACTCTGGGCCTTCCAGCTGATGGCGCTGTGGTCAGGCGTGGGCGGCGGCAACTTCGCCAGCTCCATGTCCAACATCAGCACCTTCTTCCCCAAGCGCCTGCAGGGCACGGCCCTGGGCCTGAACGCCGGCCTGGGCAACTTCGGCGTGACGACGATGCAGATCGTGATCCCGCTGGTGATGACGGTGGGCCTGTTCGGCGCCTTCGGCGGCGAGCCGATGACGCTGGTGAAAGACAGCGGCTGGATCTTCGGCAGGATCGCCGCCGGCACGCCCACCTGGATCCAGAACGCCGGCTTCGCCTGGGTGCTGTCCCTGGTGCCGCTGTCCATCCTGTGCTGGTGGGGCATGAACAACCTGAAGACGGTGTCGCCGTCCACCGGCTCGCCGCTGCTGGCCTTCGCCAAGATCACCTACCTCTACACGCTGGCCTTCATCCCGTCGATCTTCATGCTGTGGCTGTACCTGCCGGCGCCCACCGGACTGGGCCTGCTGAGCATGTGGGTGGCGATTCCGCTGGACGTGGTGCTGGCGCTCGCGATCATGAAGCTGGCGGCCTTCGGCGAGATGAAGGCCGGTGTGGCCAAGCAGTTTGCGATCTTCAAGGACAAGCACACCTGGTCGCTCACCCTGCTGTACATCGTCACCTTCGGCTCGTTCATCGGCTTCTCGATGGCGCTGCCGCTGGCCATCACGGTGATCTTCGGCTTCCAGCACCTGCCCGATGCCAACGGCGTGCTGCAGCATGCGCTGAAGAACCCCAACGCGCCCTCGGCGCTCACCTATGCCTGGATCGGCCCCTTCGTGGGTGCTGCAGTGCGTCCCATCGGCGGCTGGATCAGCGACAAGCTGGGCGGCTCCATCGTCACCCAGGTGATCTCGGTGGTGATGGCGCTGGCCTCGGTGGCCGTGGGCTACGTGATGATGCAGGCCTATGGCTCCGCCACGCCGGAGCAGTACTTCCCGATGTTCCTGGGCCTGTTCATGCTGCTGTTCTTCGCCAGCGGCATCGGCAACGGCAGCACCTTCCGCACCATCGGCGTGATCTTCGACCGCACCCAGGCCGGCCCGGTGCTGGGCTGGACCTCGGCCATCGCCGCCTACGGCGCCTTCATCGCGCCGGTGGTGATCGGCGCGCAGATCAAGGCCGGCACGCCGCAGAACGCGATGTACGGCTTCGCGGTGTTCTACGCCCTGTGCCTGGTGCTGAACTGGTGGTTCTACCTGCGCCCCAACGCGTACGTGAAGAACCCCTGAGCAGGCCAGCCGCCGCGCACCTGACCAGCCCACGCCATGGCCACCATGTCCATCATCCACCACTGGAACCCCGAGGACCGCCAGTTCTGGGCGGTGTCGGGCCGTGCGGTGGCCAGGCGCAACCTGTGGCTGTCGGTCCCGGCGCTGACCCTGGCCTTCGCGGTGTGGATGCTGTGGTCGGTGGTGGTGGTGCACCTGCCGGCGGCCGGTTTCCGCTACAGCACCAACCAGCTGTTCTGGCTGACGGCGCTGCCGGCCTTGTGCGGTGCCACGCTGCGCATGGTCTATGCCTTTGCCGTGCCCCTGGTGGGCGGGCGGCGCTTCACCGCGCTGGCCACGGCCAGCCTGCTGCTGCCGGCCCTGGGCATCGGCTTCGCCGTGCGCGACCCCGCCACCTCCTATGCCTGGATGCTGGCCCTGGCCCTGCTGTGCGGCCTGGGTGGCGCCAACTTCGCCGGCTCGATGGCCAACATCAGCTTCTTCTTTCCGAATTCCCGCAAGGGCTATGCGCTGGGCCTGAATGCCGGCCTGGGCCACTTGGGTGTGCCCTTGGTGCAGCTGGTGGTGCCGGTGGTGATCGGTGCCGGCCTGTTCGGCGCCCTGGGCGGCCCGGCCCAGGGCAGCAGCGTGCAGCCGCTGTGGCTGCAGAACGCCGGCTTCATCTGGGTGCCCTTCATCCTGGCCAGTGCCCTGGCGGCCTGGTTCGGCATGGACGACCTGGCCGATGCCAAGGCCGGCTTTGCTGAGCAGGTGGTGATCTTCACCCGCCGCCACAACTGGCTGATGTGCTGGCTGTACCTGGGCAGTTTCGGCAGCTTCATCGGCTTCTCGGCCGGCCTGCCCATGCTGCTGCAGAGCCAGTTCGGCCATGCACCCGTGCTGCATGCCGAGCTGCTGCACCTGGCCTGGCTGGGCCCGCTGATCGGCGCGCTGATGCGGCCCTGGGGCGGCTGGCTGGCCGACCGCCACGGCGGTGGGCGCGTCAGCTTCTGGGCCTTCACCGTGCTGGCGGTGGGCGTGCTGGCGCTGCTGCCGAGCCTTCCAAGCGCAGGGCAGGGCGGCAGCCTGCCTGGGTTTCTGCTGGCCTTCGCTGTGCTGTTCGCCGCCTCGGGCATCGCCAATGGCAGCACCTTCCGCATGATCCCCAGCATCTTCCTCGGCCAGCGCCTGCGCGAGGCTGAACCCCTGCCCACGGCCCAGGCGCAGGCCGCCCGGCAGGGCCAGGTGGAAGCCGCTGCGGTGCTGGGGTTTTCCAGCGCCATCGGCGCCTATGGCGGCTTCTTCATTCCCAAGAGCTATGGCAGTGCCATCGCCCTGACCGGCAGCCCGGCGGCTGCGCTGCTGGTCTTCTTCCTCTTCTACCTCAGCTGCATCGCGGTGACCTGGTGGCATTACAGCCGCCGCGGTGCACCCATGCCCTGCTGACCCGCTGTTGATTCCCCAAGGACCCCCACCATGAGCCATTTCCTGGACCGATTGACCCACTTCTCCGCACCCAAGGAAGCCTTCTCCGGCGACCACGGCGTGACCACCGGCGAAGACCGCACCTGGGAAGACGCCTACCGCAGCCGCTGGGCGCACGACAAGATCGTGCGCAGCACCCATGGTGTGAACTGCACCGGCAGCTGCAGCTGGAAGATCTACGTCAAGGGTGGCATCGTCACCTGGGAGACCCAGCAGACCGACTACCCGCGCACCCGCTGGGACATGCCCAACCACGAGCCACGCGGCTGCGCGCGCGGCGCCAGCTACAGCTGGTACCTCTACAGCGCCAACCGGGTGAAGTACCCGATGGTGCGTGGCCGCCTGCTGGAGCGCTGGCGCAATGCGATGAAGACGGCCAAGACGCCGGTCGACGCCTGGGCCCTGATCGTCGAGGACCCCGAGGCCCGGCGCGATTACCAGAAGCTGCGCGGCATGGGTGGCTTCGTGCGCAGCAGCTGGGACGAGGTGAATCAGATCATCGCCGCGTCCAATGTCTACACCATCAAGCAGCACGGGCCCGACCGGGTGATCGGCTTCAGCCCCATCCCGGCGATGAGCATGGTGAGTTATGCCGCCGGCAGCCGCTATCTGTCGCTCATCGGCGGTGTTTGCATGAGCTTCTACGACTGGTACTGCGATCTGCCGCCGGCCAGCCCGCAGGTGTGGGGCGAGCAGACCGACGTGCCCGAATCGGCCGACTGGTACAACAGCAGCTACATCATCGCCTGGGGCAGCAACGTGCCGCAGACACGCACGCCCGACGCCCACTTCTTCACCGAGGTGCGCTACAAGGGTGCGAAGACGGTGGCGGTGACACCCGACTACAGCGAGGTGGCCAAGCTGGCCGACATCTGGCTGCACCCCAAGCAGGGCACCGATGCGGCGCTGGCCATGGCCATGGGGCACGTGGCGCTCAACGAGTTCTACTTCAAGCAGCGCAGCCCCTACTTCGACAACTACGCGCGCCGCTACACCGACCTGCCGCTGCTGGTGATGCTGAAAGCGCACACCCTGCCCGACGGCAGCCAGACCCTGGTGCCCGACCGCTACCTGCGCGCGTCCGACTTCAATGGCAAGCTGGGCCAGGACAACAACCCCGAGTGGAAGACCGTGGCCTTCGACCAGGCCGGCCGCGCCGTGCTGCCCAACGGCAGCATCGGCTTCCGCTGGACGCCCGAGGGCGGCGTGGACCAGGGCAAGTGGAACCTGGAGGACAAGGAGGCGCGCCACGGCAGCGAAGTCAAGCTCAAGCTGTCGGTCATGGAAGACGGCGAGCAGCCGCACGAGGTCGTCGGCATCGCCCTGCCGTACTTCGGCGGTGTGCGGACGCCGCACTTCCAATCCAACATCCAGAACGGCGAGATCAACCACGTCAAGGTGCCGGCCGTGCGGCTGCGCCTGGGCAAGGAAGGTGAACACCGCGAGGCCCTGGTGGCCACGGTGTTCGACCTGCAGGTGGCGCAGTACGGCATCGACCGCGGCCTGGGCAGCGGGGCAGCCAGCTACGACGACGACGCGGCCTACACACCCGCCTGGGCCGAGAGCATCACCGGCACGCCGCGTGACCAGATCATCACCGTGGCGCGCCAGTTCGCCGAGAACGCGCACAAGACCCAGGGCAAGTCGATGGTGATCATCGGCGCGGCCATGAACCACTGGTACCACGCCGACATGAACTACCGCGGCGTGATCAACCTCTTGATGATGTGCGGCTGCATCGGCCAGAGCGGTGGTGGCTGGGCGCATTACGTGGGCCAGGAAAAGCTGCGCCCGCAGACCGGCTGGACGGCGCTGGCCTTTGCGCTGGACTGGATCCGCCCCCCGCGGCAGATGAACAGCACCAGCTTCTTCTACGCCCACACCGACCAGTGGCGCTACGAGAAGCTGGGCATGGAGGAGATCGTCTCCCCGCTGGCCGACAAGGCCGTGTGGGCCGGCAGCATGATCGATTACAACGTGCGCGCCGAGCGCATGGGCTGGCTGCCCAGCGCGCCGCAGCTGAAGACCAACCCGCTGCAGGTGGTGAAGGACGCCACCGCCGCCGGCCTGGACCCCAAGGACTACCTGGTGCGCGGCCTGCAGGACGGCACGGTGCAGATGAGCTGCGAGGATCCCGACGCCGAGCAGAACTGGCCGCGCGTGCTGTTCGTCTGGCGCAGCAACCTGCTGGGCTCATCCGGCAAGGGCCACGAATACTTCTGCAAGCACCTGCTGGGCACCGAGAACGGCATCCAGGGCAAGGACCTCGGGCAAGACGATGCCAAGCCGACCGAGGTGAAGTGGCACAAGGACGCCCCGGTGGGCAAGCTGGACCTGGTGGTGACGCTGGACTTCCGCATGAGCACCACCTGCTTGTACAGCGACATCGTGCTGCCCACGGCCAGCTGGTACGAGAAGAACGACCTCAACACCAGCGACATGCACCCCTTCATCCACCCGCTGAGTGCGGCGGTGGACCCGGTGTGGCAGAGCCGCAGCGACTGGGAGATCTACAAGGGCTTTGCCAAGACCTTCAGCGAGGTCTGCGTGGGCCACCTGGGCGTGGAGAAGGAGGTGGTGCTGACACCCATCATGCACGACACCGCCGGTGAACTGGCCCAGCCCTTCGAGGTCAAGGAGTGGAAGAAGGGCCAGTGCGCCCTGATCCCCGGCAAGACCGCGCCGCAGATCGCCGTGGTGGAGCGTGACTACCCGAATGTGTTCAAGCGCTTCACCGCACTCGGCCCCTTGATGGACAAGCTGGGCAACGGCGGCAAGGGCATAGGCTGGAAGACCGGCACCGAGGTGGAGCAGTTGGGCCAGCTCAACGGCAAGACGCTGGCCGAAGGCGTGAGCAAGGGCATGCCCAGGATCGTGAGCGACATCGACGCCTGCGAGGTCATCCTGCAGCTGGCGCCCGAGACCAACGGCCATGTGGCGGTGAAGGCCTGGCAGGCCCTGGGCAAGCAGACCGGGCGTGACCACACCCACCTGGCGCTGTACCGCGAGGACGAGAAGATCCGCTACCGCGACGTGCAGGCCCAGCCGCGCAAGATCATCAGCAGCCCCACCTGGAGCGGCATCGAGAGCGAGACCGTCAGCTACAACGCCGGCTACACCAACGTGCATGAGCTGATCCCATGGCGCACCCTCACCGGGCGCCAGCAGTTCTACCTGGACCACCCCTGGGTGATCGCCTTCGGCGAGGCCCTGAGCAGCTACCGCCCGCCAGTGGACCTGAAGACCACGGCCGGCATCCACAACATCAAGCCGAACGGGAACAAGGAGATCCTGCTCAACTTCATCACGCCACACCAGAAGTGGGGCATCCACAGCACCTACAGCGACAACCTGATGATGCTGACGCTCAACCGCGGCGGCCCGGTGGTGTGGCTGAGTGAAGACGACGCCAAGCGCAGCGGCATCGCCGACAACGACTGGGTGGAGGTGTTCAACATCAACGGCGCCATCGCGGCGCGCGCAGTGGTCAGCCAGCGCGTGAACCCCGGCATGCTGCTGATGTACCACGCCCAGGAAAAGATCATCAACACCCCCGGCTCGCAGATCACCGGCGTGCGCGGCGGCATCCACAACAGCGTGACACGCATCGTGCTCAAGCCCACCCACATGATCGGCGGCTACGCCCAGTTCAGCTACGGCTTCAACTACTACGGAACCATCGGCACCAACCGCGACGAGTTCGTGGTGGTGCGCAAGATGGACAAGGTCGACTGGCTCGACACACCCCTCGGCGACGAACGTGCCGAACTGGTCCAAGCCCAAGGAGAAGGCGCATGAAGATCCGTGCACAGATCGGCATGGTGCTGAACCTGGACAAGTGCATCGGCTGCCACACCTGCAGCGTGACCTGCAAGAACGTCTGGACCAGCCGCCCCGGCGTGGAATACGCCTGGTTCAACAACGTGGAGACCAAGCCCGGCATCGGCTATCCCAAGGAGTGGGAGAACCAGGACAAATGGAACGGCGGCTGGGTGCGCAAGGCCAACGGCAGCATCGCGCCGCGCCAGGGCGGCAAGTGGCAGCTGCTGATGAAGATCTTCGCCAACCCCAACCTGCCGCAGATCGACGACTACTACGAGCCCTTCACCTTCGACTACGACCACCTGCAGTCGGCGCCCGAGATGCAGCATGCGCCCACGGCACGGCCGCGCAGCCTGATCACCGGCAAGCGCATGGAGAAGATCACCTGGGGACCGAACTGGGAGGAGATCCTGGGCGGCGAGTTCAGCAAGCGCAGCAAGGACAAGAACTTCGACGACATCCAGAAGGACATCTACGGCCAGTTCGAGAACACCTTCATGATGTACCTGCCCAGGCTGTGTGAACACTGCCTGAACCCCGCGTGCGTGGCCAGCTGCCCCAGCGGCAGCATCTACAAGCGCGAGGAAGACGGCATCGTGCTGATCGACCAGGACAAGTGCCGCGGCTGGCGCATGTGCGTCTCGGGCTGCCCCTACAAGAAGATCTACTACAACTGGAAGAGCGGCAAGGCCGAGAAGTGCATCTTCTGCTACCCGCGCATCGAGGCCGGCCAGCCCACGGTGTGCAGCGAGACCTGCGTGGGCCGCATCCGCTACCTGGGCGTGCTGCTCTATGACGCCGACCGCATCCAGGAAGCCGCCAGCGTGGAACACGACAAGGACCTGTACCAGGCCCAGCTCGACATCTTCCTGGACCCGAACGACCCTGCGGTGATCGCCCAGGCCAAGCTCGACAACATCCCCGACAACTGGATGGAGGCGGCCCGCCACAGCCCCGTCTACAAGATGGCGGTGGAGTGGAAGGTGGCCCTGCCGCTGCACCCCGAGTACCGCACGCTGCCCATGGTGTGGTACGTGCCGCCGCTGTCGCCCATCACCGCGGCGGCCAATGCCGGGCACGTGGGCACGAATGGCGAGATCCCGGACGTCAACCAGCTGCGCATCCCGGTCAAGTACCTGGCCAACCTGCTGACGGCCGGCGACACCGCGCCGGTGGTGCGCTCGCTGGAACGCCTGCTCGCGATGCGCGCCTACCAGCGTGCCAAGCATGTGGACGGTGCGGCCAACCACGCCGCGATCGACCAGGTGGGCATCAGCGAGGCCCAGGTCGAGGACATGTACCAGGTGATGGCCATCGCCAACTACGAAGACCGCTTCGTGATCCCCACCACCCACCGCGAGTACGCCGAGAACGCCTTCAACGTGCGGGGTGGCTGCGGCTTCAGCTTCGGCAACGGCTGCAGCGAAGGCAGCACCGAGACCAGCCTGTTCGGCAGCGAGAAGCGCCGCACCATCCCCATCAAGGCGAATGTGTGATGAAAACTCCCAAGTCATTCTCGAAGACCCTGCGGGTGCTGGCCCACCTGCTGAGCTACCCCGACGCCGAGCTGCGTGCCCACCTGGGCGAGCTGCAGCAGGCCCTGCATGCCGAGCGTGCCCTGGGCGCCTCCCGGCTGGCCGAGCTGGATGCCCTGATCACCCGCCTGCAGCGCCGTGCACCGCTGGACACCGAGGCCGACCATGTGGCGCTGTTCGACCGCGGCCACGGCACGGCCCTGCACCTGTTCGAGCATGTGCACGGCGACAGCCGCGACCGCGGCCCGGCCATGGTCGACCTGTGCCAGACCTACGAGGCGGCCGGCCTGTTCCTGGCGCCTGGTGAACTGCCCGACCACCTGACCGTGGTGCTGCAGTACGCCAGCACCCAACCGCTGGCCCAGGCCCAGGCCTTCCTGGGCGAGATCAGCCACATCCTGCAGGTGATCTTCAGCGCACTGCTCCAGCGCGAGGCGGCCCATGCCTGCGTGCTGGCGGCCCTGCTCGACCTGGCGGGTGAACGCGCCCAGGCCGTCACCGTGCCGGCCGAACCCGAGCTGGACGCCAGCTGGGCCGAGCCCATGGCCTTCGACGGCTGTTCCACCCAGGGCCAGGCCCGGCCCGGCCAGCCCCAGCCCATCCAGATCGTGCGGCCCGCGGTGTCCACACATGCGCGCCAGCCCGCCCAACCCGCGACAGGAGCGTCCACATGAACACCCTGCACAACTTCGCCTTCAACGTCTACCCCTACATCTGCCTGGCGGTGTTCTTCATGGGCAGCCTGGCGCGCTTCGACCGCGACCAGTACACCTGGAAGAGCGACAGCTCGCAGCTGCTGCGCCAAGGCCAGCTGCGCTGGGGCAGCAACCTGTTCCATGCCGGCATCCTGTTCCTGTTCTTCGGACACTTGTTCGGCCAGCTCACGCCGCACTGGATCTACGAGTACCTGGTCAGCGCCTCGCAGAAACAGCTGGTGGCGGTGGTGGCCGGCGGCGTGGCGGGCCTGGTGTGCTTCATCGGCCTGAGCCTGCTGCTGCACCGGCGCATCTTCGACGACCGCATCCGCCTGACCAGCCACCGCACCGACCTGGCCATCCTGGTCATCCTGTGGGTGCAGCTGGTGATCGGCCTGTCCACGCTGCCGGCGTCGCTGCACCATGTGTCGGATCCGCAGACCATGCTGCGCCTGGCCAACTACCTGCAGGGCCTGGTGCTGTTCCGCCCCGATGCCGCCCTGGTGTGGGGGGTGGAATGGCACTTCCAGGCCCACATGCTGCTGGGCATGACCATCTTCCTGCTGTTCCCCTTCAGCCGCCTGGTGCATGTGTGGAGCGGCTTCGGCACCATCGCCTACCTGTTCCGGCCCTACCAGATGGTGCGTGCCCGCCGCCTGAACGTGCCGGCCGGCCAGAACCAGCCGCGCCGCGCCGGCTGAACCTTCCGAGGACACGACCATGAACCTGATCACCACCCAAGCTGCCCGCATCAATGGCGTGCCGCTGGCTGCGGCCGACGAGACCCTGTCGGTCGAGGAACTGCGCCAGCGGGCCTGCCAGGAACTGCTGCGCCAGGCCGCGATGCAGGCCGGCCTGCTGGCGGCAGACGATCCTGCACCGTCGGCAGGCGCCGTCAGCGAGGCGGCCAGCAGCGCCATCGAGGCCTTGCTCGACCAGGCGCTGACCATGCCCGAGCCGTCGGACGCCGCCTGCCGCCGCCACCATGCCGCCCAGCGTGGGCGCTATGCCGTCGGCGAGCGGGTGCAGCTGCGCCATGTGCTGTTTGCCGTCACGCCCGGGGTGGACGTCAACGCCTTGCGCCAGCGTGCCGAGGCCTGCCTGCTGGACGTGCGCTGTGCCACGCCCGGCGGCGACGACCGCTTCGCCACCGCAGCGGCCAGCACCTCCAACTGCCCCAGCGGCGCCGAGGGCGGCATGCTGGGCTGGTTGACCACAGCTGACTGCGCGCCCGAGTTCGCCCGCGAGATCTTCGGCAAGGCCGACGTGGGTGTGCTGCCGCGCCTGGTGCACAGCCGCTTCGGCCTGCATGTGGTGGAAGTGCTGGCGCGTGAACCCGGCATCGATCCGGCCTTCGAGGCGGTGCGATCGGCCGTCGCCCAGGCGCTGCGCCAGCAGACCTTCACGACTGCCCTGCGCCAGTACCTGCAGTTGCTGGCCGGCCAGGCACAGGTCGAAGGCGTGGACCTGGACGCGGCCGAGACGCCGCTGGTGCAGTAGTCGCCACAGCCGCCGCAACCGCCCAGCCACCGCAGGACAGCCCGCCGTGCCCGATGACGACCTGCTGCAGCGCCTGCAGCGCTTCCACACCGACGCCTTCCCCCAGCACCAGTCGCATTTCCGCCTGCTGGTCGACGATGGCCAGCACCCGCTGACCCTGTTCATCGGCTGCAGCGATTCCCGCCTGGTGCCCTATCTGCTGACCGGCGCAGGGCCGGGCGAGCTGTTTCTGGTGCGCAACGTGGGCGCCTTCGTGCCGCCGCATGACCAGAGCCAGGGCTTCCATGGCACGGCTGCGGCGATCGAGTTCGCGGTGCTCAACCTGCAGGTCAAGCGCATCGTGGTGTGTGGCCACAGCCATTGCGGCGCCATCCGCGCGCTGTATGGCGAGGTGCCGGCCGGGGCCAAGCACCTGGCGCAGTGGCTGGAGCTGGGGCGCGAGGCCGCGCTGCCGGTGGCCGAGCCCGGGCCCGAGGCCCTGCGCCGCACCGAGCAGCGCGCCGTGGTGCTGCAGCTGGAGCGGCTGATGGACTATCCCATGGTGCGTGAGCGGGTCGAGGCCGGCACGCTGGCCCTGCACGGCTGGCACTACGTGATCGAAGACGGCGAGGTGCATGTCTTCGACGTGCAGCGTGGTGGCTTCGTGCCCGCCGCCCTGGCCGACAACGCCGGCACCGGGCCTTACCTGCCGCATGCGCAGCAAGCGCCGTTCGACGAGGATTCGACCCGGCTTTGATCAGCCCAGCTGCACCGCCTCGCCCTGCCGGTCGAAGGGGATCAGGCCTGCCAGCTGGCCGGATTTCACCGCCTCCACCATGCGCTGCAGCGCGGCGTCCACCACGCTGTCGCTGGGCGGCTGGCCACGCTGGCCCGACAAGGCGGCGGCGAACACCAGCGCCCAGGTGGCGCCCATGGCGCCTGCTTCCTGCACCAGGGTGGCAAAGTCGGCCAGGGTCTGCGGATCCTTGTCCACGCACATCAGCGGCGCCAGCTCGCCGGATTGCCCGGCCTCGAAGCTGGCCCGCTGTGCCGGTGTTGCATCGGTCGGCAGGCTGGCGCCGGCAAACACCAGCAACAGGCGCTGTGGTTCGGTCTGCTGCCGGGCCGCGGCCAGCAGGTCATTGAAGTGGCTGATGTCCATGGGCCGAGCTTAGCCCGGTTCAGCCCTGGCGCCGGCGGCACCCCCAGCACATCGTGTCACGTACAGTGGGCGCATGCAGCGATCCTGGAGTCTGTCCGCCAAGCTGGGTGCCATCGGCGGCACCCTGCTGCTGATGGCCTTTGCCTCCATCGGCCTCACGCTGTGGGTCACCTGGCAGCTCGAGGGCGGGGCTGCGGCAGTCAACGAGGCCGGCCGCATGCGCATGCAGACCTGGCGCCTGGCGCAGACCCTGGCCCGCGCCGATGCGCCGCAGGTCAGCGACCTGATGGCGCAGTTCGACCAGAGCGTGGAGATCCTGCGCACCGGCGACCCGGCACGCCCGCTGTTCGTGCCCCAGGACAGCCGCGCCCAGCAGGCCTTTGCCGACGTGCGCCGCGGCTGGGCCCAGCTGCGCAGCGACTGGAGCGCGCCCAGCGCACCCAGTGCTGCCCAGGCCGCCAGCCAGGCCGATGCCTTCGTCGCCCGCATCGACGCCTTCGTCTCGGCCATCGAGCAACAGCTGTCGCGCCTGACCAGCATCCTCAACGCGGTGCAGTTCATGATGGTGGCGCTCACCATCGTCAGCGCCGTGGCCCTGCTGTACTCGGCCTACCTGTTCATCTTCAACCCGCTGTCGCGCCTGCAGTCCGGCCTGGCACGGGTCGAGGCCGGGGATCTGGCGGCGCGGGTGGAGCCGGGTGCCGACGACGAGTTCGGTGCCTTGTCGGCCGGCTTCAACCGCATGGCGCACACCCTGCAGGGGCTCTACCAGAGCCTGGAGTCCAAGGTGCGCGAGAAGACCGAGCGCCTGGAGGCGCAGAACGCGCGCCTGGCAGCCCTGGTGGAATCGGCGGCCTTCGTGGCGCGTGCCGGCACGCTGGACGAACTGGCCAAGGGCATCGCCCAGCAGGTGCGGCGTGCCGGCCGGGCCGATGCGTCGGCCGTGCGCTGGTCGGACGAATCCAACCAGCGTTACCTGATGCTGGCCTCCGATTGCCTGCCGCAGCAGCTGGTCGACGAGGAGCACTGCATTCCCACCGGCGACTGCCTGTGCGGCCAGGCCCAGGGCCAGGCCATGACCCGCGTGATCCCCATCCTGGCCGAGGGCCACGAGGCGCGGCTGGGCCACTGCGCACGCGCCGGCTACGCCACGGTGGTCAGCGTGCCGGTGCGCCTGCAGGAGCGCATGGTGGGCGAGTTCAACCTCTTCTACCGCGAGACGGTGCAGCTGCCGGACGACGACCGCGCACTGCTGGAGACCATGGCCAGCCACCTGGCCGGCGCCATCGAAGGCCTGCGCGCAGCGGCCCTGCAGCGCGAGACGGCGGTGGCCGAGGAGCGCGGCTTCATCGCCCGCGAGCTGCATGATTCCATCGCCCAGAGCCTGGCCTTCCTGAAGATCCAGCTGGGCCTGCTGCGCACGGCCTTCAAGGGCGGTGATGCCACCCGCGTCGAGCGCACGCTGGCCGAGCTGGATGCTGGTGTGCAGGAGAGCATGGGCGATGTGCGGGAGCTGCTGGTGCACTTCCGCACCCGCACCAACACCGAGGACATCGCGCCCGCGCTGAAGACCACGCTGCAGAAGTTCGAGCACCAGACCGGCCTGGCCACCCACCTGGAGATCGTCGGTGACGGCATGCCGCTGGCAGCCGATGTGCAGGTGCAGGTGCTGCACGTGGTGCAGGAGGCGCTGTCCAATGTGCGCAAGCATGCCCGGGCGCATGCCGTGTGGGTGGAGGTGCAGCAGGCACCGCAGTGGCGGGTGGAGGTGCGCGACGACGGCTGCGGCTTCGAGACCGGTGGTGCCGGCTTCGACCAGACCCATGTCGGCCTGCGCATCATGCAGGAGCGCGCCCAGCACATCGGCGCCACGGTGGAGGTGGATTCCGTGCCGGGCTCGGGCACCTGCGTGGTGCTCAAGCTGCCCGAGCGGCTGGGCCTGGCGGCATGACGCCCAGGCCGCCCGTGCGTGTGCTGGTGGTCGACGACCACACGCTGTTCCGCCGCGGCCTGATCGCGCTGCTGGCCGGCGATGCACGCTTCGCCGTGGTGGCCGAGGCGGGGGATGCCAACGAGGCCCACCACCGCGCCGCCACCAGCCAGCCCGACGTGATCCTGCTGGACAACCACATGCCCGGTGTCAACGGCGTGGATGCGCTGGCCGGCTTCAAGCAGGTGGCGCCGGCGGCGCGGGTGCTGATGCTCACCGTCAGCGAGGACGAGCGGGACCTGGCCGCCGCGCTGCGCGGTGGTGCGCGCGGCTACCTGCTCAAGACCATGGACAGCGACATGCTGGCGGCGGCCATCCTGCGCACCATGGGGGGTGAATCGGTGGTCAGCCCCGAGATGACCAGCAAGCTGGTGAGCGCCTTCCAGTCCATCCAGGCAGACACCGGCCCGCCGCCGCCGGCCGCCGAGCCCGACCCCATCCACAGCCTGTCGCCGCGGGAGCACCAGATCCTGGTGCTGATCGCCCAGGGCGCCAGCAACAAGGAGGTGGCGCGCGCGCTGGGCATCGCCGAGACCACGGTGAAGATCCACGTGCAGCACATCCTGCGCAAGCTCAACCTCAGCTCGCGGGTGCAGGCCGCCGTCTACCTGGCCGGGCGCAGCGGCTGATCCGTCCACCGGCCGGCACTGGCCGCCAGCCGGGCGCAGGCGCATCATCGCCGGCGTGGCCGACACGCCCTCTGCCCGCTACTGGGCCTTCATCTCCTACAGCCACCGCAATGAAAAGCAGGCGGCCTGGCTGCACCGCAGCCTGGAGGGCTACCGCGGCCACGCCAAGCTGGTGGGCCAGCCCAATCTGCGCGGCGAGCCGGTGCCGGCGCGGCTGTTCCCGGTGTTCCGCGACCGGGATGAACTGGCCGGAGCGCCCGACCTGTCGGCCCACCTGCAGCAGGCGCTGCGTGAATCACGCTTCCTGGTGGTGCTGTGCTCGCCGGAGGCGGCGCGCTCGCCCTGGGTCAACGAGGAGATCCGCGCCTTCAAGGCCCTGGGGGGTGAAGACCGGGTGCTGGCGCTGATCGTCGACGGTGAGCCGCATGCCAGCGGCCGGCCGGAGACCGCGGCGCAGGAGTGCTTCCCGCCGGCCCTGCGCCACCGCATCGGCCCGGACGGCCAGCTCAGCGACCAGCGCACCGAGCCCATCGCGGCCGATCTGCGCAAGGGCCGCGACGGCCCGCAGGATGCCTTGCTCAAGCTGTTGGCCGGCCTGCTGGGTGTGCGCTTCGACGACCTGAAGCGGCGTGACCAGGAGCGCGCGGCGCGCCGGCGCAACTGGATCACGGCCGCTGCCTCGGCGGCCGCGGCGGTGTTCGGCGTCATCGCGGTCTATGCCTTGCAGCAGCAGCGCATCGCCGAGGACCGTTCGCAGCTTGCGCTGTCGCGCCAGCTGGCCGCCCAGGCCGCCAACGACATCCCGGACGCCCTGGCCACCGGCCGGCGCACCGACCTGGCGCGTGGCCTGCTGCTGGCCGTGCATGCACTGCGCATCCAGCCCAGCAGCGAGGCGCGTGCCGTGCTGCTGAAGGCGGTGCTGGCCTCGCCGCAGCGGTTGAAGTTCCTCTGGGGCCATGGCGCGGCGCTGACGGCGGTGGCCTTCTCGGCCGACAGCCGCCTGCTGGCCAGTGCCGACGAGGCTGGCCAGGTGCTGCTGTGGGATGTGGCCACCCAGAAGCCCCTGGGCAGCCTGCCGGCGCCGCACCAGGGCCGGGTGTCGGCCCTGGCCTTCCACCCGCAGCAGGCACTGCTGGCCACGGCCGGTGCCGACGGCCAGCTGCGGCTGTGGAATCCGGCCACCCGCCAGCCCGTCGGCGGCCCGCTGCCCGGGCCCGACCAGCCGCTGCGTTCCCTTGCCTTCAGCCCCGACGGCCGGCTGCTGGCCGCCGGCGGTGGGGGCACGGTGGTGATGACCGGGCAGCTGCTGCTGTGGGCGCTGGACCAGCCCCAGGCGCCACGCCGCCCTGCCGTGGCGCCGCATGGCCGGCCGATCGAGAGCCTGGCCTTCAGCCCCGATGGCAGCACCCTGGCCAGCGGCGGCGCCGATGGCCGCCTGGTGCTGTGGGATGTGGCCAGCCTCCAGCCGCGCCAGCAGTGGGAGGGCCACCCGGTGGCCAGCCTGGCCTTCAGTGCCGACGGCCAGACCCTGGCCTCCGGTGGTGACAGCCGCATCGGCACCCGCAGCATCGTGCGCCAGCCCTTCGGCCTGATCCTGTGGGACGTGGCCAGTGGCACGCCCCGCCCGCTGGGCCGCCCACCCGAGGTCGACAAGCTGCGCAGCGTGGCCTTCGGTGCCGACGGCCTGCTGGCCAGCAGTGCGGCCGAGGGCAAGGTGCTGCTCTGGGACCCCGGCGCAGGCCAGCAGGCCGCAGCGCCGTTCGTCGGCCATGTGGACACGGTGACCGCCATCGCCTTCAGCCGCGACGGCCGCCATCTGGCCTCGGCCAGTGCCGACGGCGGCCTGCTGCTGCGCAGCCTGCAGGAGCCTGGCCCGCTGGCCACGCTGTTCCGGGATGCACCCGGGCTGGCGCAGGAGCCCTCCAACCCCTTCATGGTCACGCGCGGGCTGGCACTCAGTGCCGACGGCCGGCTGCTGGCCGCCGAGCAGCCCGGCGGGCGTGTGCTGCTGTGGGATGCCCAGGCCGGCGTGGCGCGCCAGGTGCTGCCCGCCGCCGCCGGCCGGCCCAGCTCCATCGCCATGGCGCCCGATGGCCGCAGCGTGGTGCTGCGCTCGGCGCGTGGCATCACGTTGTGGGATGTGGCCAGCGGGGCGCCCCGTGGCAGCCTGCCCGGTGACCATGGCGAGGTCGATGCCCGTGCCTTCAGCCCGGGCGGCCGCCTGCTGGCCATCGCACGCGGCGGCCAGGGCATCGTGCTCTGGGATCTGCAGGCCGGCGCGCCCGCCGGGCCCGACCTGGCCGGGCCGGCAGCGCCGGTGGTCGACCTGGCCTTCAGCGCCGACGGCCAGGCCCTGGCCGCGGCCGGCCGCGATGGCCAGCTGCAGCTGTGGGACCCGGTGCAGCGCCAGCTGCGCGGCACGCTGGCCCTGGGTGAGAAGGCCATGGTGCGCCAGCTGCGCTTCAGCCCCGACGGCCGGCATCTGGCGCTGCTGGATGCGGCAGGCCGGCCGCGGCGCCTGATCTTGGTGCAGGTCGACGGCCTGCAACAGCGCCGGCTCACCCTGGGCCAGGACAGCGACATCGACAGCCTGCGCTTCAGCCCCGACAGCCGGCTGCTGGTGGCCGCCGGCCGTGCCGGTGCACTGCGGCTGTGGGACCTGGCGGCCGGCCAGGACGCTGGCAGCGCCCTGGTGGGCCATGCCAAGGACATCGAGGCCATCGGCTTCTTCGGCGACCCCCAGACCCTGGTGTCGGTGGACAGTGCGGGCCTGGCCATGGTGTGGGACGTGCAGCGCCGCACCCTGGTCGCCCGTGGCCCGGCGGCCGACGCCGGTGGGGTGCGCGCCGTGGCGTTCGCCGACCAGGCCCCGGTGATGCTGCTGGACCCGGTGGCGCGCCGCAACTTCGTCCGCATCGGCTGGAGCCCGCAGGACTGGGTGGCGGCTGCCTGCACCGCCGCCAACCGCGACCTGTCGGCCGCCGAATGGGCCCAGTTCTTCGGCCCGGGCCTGCCCTACCAGCCCGCTTGCCCGCCGCCTGCGGCGCCGGCCTCAGCCCGTTGACGGCGGGCCGGCATGGCCCAGGCGGGTCCAGGCCATCAGGTCGGCATGGCTGCCGCTTGGGCCTGGCTGTGCACGTTGCGCTGCCGGCACGCGCGGCGCGCGCTGGCGCGGTGCTGCCTGGGCCGGCGTGCCGGGCTGGGGCGGGCTGCCGGCGGCCAGGTTGTCCAGGATGGCGCAGTGGGGGTCGTCGTTGCCGTGGCAGGCGCGCACCAGGGCCTGCAGCGCCTGCTGCATCTGCGCCAGCTCGCGCATCTTCTGCTCCAGCAGGTCCAGGTGCTGCTGGGCCAGGGCCTTGACCTCGCGGCTGGCGCGCTGGTCGTCGCGCCACAGGCCCAGCAGGCTGGCGATCTGCTCCATCGAGAAGCCGAGCCGCCGCGCCTGGCGGATGAAGCGCAGCAGCGAGACCTCGTGCGGGCCGTACTGGCGGTAGCCGGCATCGCTGCGCGCAGCCGCGGGCAGCAGGCCGAGCTGCTCGTAGTGGCGCACCATCTTGGCCGAGACACCTGCCGCCGCGGCGGCTTCTCCGATGTTCATGGGTCTTGACATGCTGGCTCCTGTCGGCCGGGGCGGCTGTGGGCCTGGGGGATTGTGGGCCGCTGCGGTCAGGCCGGCTGGTAGCCGGCCTCGGCCAGTGCGGCGGCCAGCACCGCGTGGCTCTGCTGGCTCTGCACCTGCACCGTGCGGGTGGGCAGGTCGATGTGGACCTGGCAGGCCGGGTCGACCTGCTGCAAGGCCCGTGTGACGCTGCTGGCGCAGTGTCCGCAGGTCATGCCGGGCAGTTGGAAGGTGGTCATGGTGGTGCTCCATCGTCGAGGGGTTGGGGGAGACCAGAGCTTCGGCCTTGCCACGGGGGCAAGGTCAAGCCCGAGACTGCAGGCGCCAGGGCCCGACCGGCCCAGGCGGCGCCCGGGCGCTGGCCGTCCTCCCAGCAGGGGAGGCCACTGCGCTGGAGGCCGGCGGGCGCGGTTCTAGGGAGTGAGTCTGCCCGCCGGCGGCCGCAAGATCGATTCATGCACACCAAGCGCGACAGCCGGGCCGGGCCCCAGGCCGACCACGAGGCCTGGGACGCCGCCGCCCGGCAGATCGTCGGCAGTTCGGCCCTGCATGCGCAGCTGCTGGGCCAGCTGCGCTGCATTGCCACCAGCGACGCCCCGGCCCTGATCGAGGGCGAGACCGGCAGCGGCAAGGAGGTGGCGGCACGCGCCATCCACTACGGCGGCCTGCGCCGCGCCGGGCCGTTCGTGCCGGTGAACTGCGGCGCGCTGCCCGAGGGCCTGATCGAGAGCGAGCTGTTCGGTGTCGAGCGTGGCGCCTACACCGATGCCCGCCAGAGCCGGCGTGGCCTGGTGGCCGAAGCCTCGGGCGGCACGCTGTTCCTGGACGAGGTGGACGCGCTCAGCCCCAGGGCCCAGGTCACCCTGCTGCGCTTTCTGCAGGACCAGCGCTACCGGCCGGTGGGCACGGCCCAGGACCTGCGCACCGACGCCCGTGTGCTGGCCGCCACCAACCAGCCGCTGGACGGCCTGGTGCTGCGGCGAGAGTTCCGCTCCGACCTGATGTACCGGCTGAAGATCCTGCATGTGGTGCTGGCCCCGCTGCGCCAGCGCGGAGCCGACGTGGAATTGCTGGCGCAGCACTTCATGGCCCAGCTGCAGCTGCGCTACGGCGGGTCGCAGCGCCTGCTGGACCCGCAGACCCTGCCCTGGCTGCGCCAGCATGCCTGGCCGGGCAATGTGCGCGAGCTGGAGAACTGGATCCACCGCCGCTTCCTGATGAGCAGCGGCAGCACCATCACGCACGAGGATGCGCTGCCCGTGGCCGACCTGGCCGGGCCGGCGGACGCCAGCGGCCCGGTGCAGTGTTTTCAGCATGCCAAGGCCGAGGCGGTGCAGCGCTTCGAGCGCGACTACCTGCAGCGGGTGCTGCTGCAGGCGCGTGGCAATGTCACCCGCGCGGCCGGCCTGGCCGGCAAGGAGCGGCGGGCCTTCGGCAAGCTGCTGAAGAAGCACGGCATCGAGCGGCTGTCGGCCTGAGCGCCTGCGAAGCTGCGAGGCGGCCCGTTGCCCCGTCCGGGGCAAATCCGACCCGGCTCGCCACCGCCTGTGCCCCGCACCCGGCCGGCCAGCCCGGGCACGGGGGGCCGGGGTCTGGCATCTGCCTTGCGTTGTTGGGCCTGCGTGCCGTGCACGGCGCGCAGCCTGCCATGACGCCCCCCCAGCAGCAGCTCCTGATCGACGCCATCCAAGCCTACCTGGCCCGGCATCCGCAGGCTGCCGATTCGGCCGACGGCGTGGCACGCTGGTGGCTGGTGCACGGCGCCGCGGCGCCGACACGGCTGCAGGTGGAACAGGCGCTGGCCACCATGGTGCGCGCCGGCCTGTTGCGGCGGGTGGACCTGCCGGATGGCACGGTGCTCTTCAGCTGCGAGGCTGCACCGCGCCACTGACGACACCGCCGGCGCGTCAGAAGCAGGTGCGGCTGGTGTCGGTGTCGCGCCAGATGTGGGCGGCGAAAAAGGCGTAGGCATCGGGGTTGTCCATGCGCAGCGCCGTGGTCTGGCCTGCCGGCGCGGCCACGTCACCCGCCGGGTAGTCGGCGCTGCCGCGGTTGGGCGGGTGGGCGCCGGCGATGCCGAAGCCGACATCGTGCGCGCCTTCGTGGATCAGGATGATGGCGCGGCAGGTGGGCGACAGCTCCCAGAACGGGCGGCACACATGCACCAGGTCGTCGGCCTCGATCCAGAAGGCCTGCTCGCTGCCGCAGATGTTGTTGCTGTTGCAGATGTAGTTGCCTGGCACCAGGGTGTTGAGGATCTGCCCGTAGCTGGCCGCGATGGTGGTGCGCTCGGCCGCGCCGGGGGCGATGAAGTGGCGGCCCAGCGCGGTGTCGTAGACCGTGCCCGCGGTGGGCGCGGCGGCCAGTGCGCGGCGCGCCGCGCCGACGAATTCACGCGCACGGCCGCGGGCGGTCTCCAGGCGCTGGTTGGCATCGGGGATGCCGGTGATGCGCTCGCTGCAATCGCGGAAGGCGGGCACCGGGTCGGCGGCCTGGGTGGGTGCGGCATCCTGCGCCGGCGCCACCACGTCGGCGGCATCACCACCGTCGCGGGCACTGCGGCTGCCTGTGGCCCCGGCCTGGCTTGCGCAGCCGGGGCAGCCGCCGCCGCAGGCGCAGCCTGTGCGGGCCAGGCGGCGGCCCGCACCCAGCGGCCCGCGTGGCAGGTCGCGGCTGGCCGTTTTTGACGGTGGTGCGGCGCGCATGCGGCGCTGCTGTTCGGCGCGTGGGTCAAGCTGGCTGGTGAACATGCTGGCTCCTGGGGGTGCGCTGCGCTGGATGCAGTGTGGCGGCGGCCGCGCCGCCTGTGCCCGAGGGTGGTGATGGCCCTGGTGGGGTCATGGCACCACCCTGGTGGCGTCGCCCAGGGTGACGCGGAAGCGCCCACCCCAGCGTTGTTCGAGTTCGATCAGCTGCTGCAGGAAGTCGGCACGCACATTGCCGCTCAGGGCCCAGACCACCTGCGTATCGGGAAACCGGCCCAGCAGGAACAGGTCGTTGGCCAGCTCGGTGTCGATGCGCCCGCCGGCGCCCAGCACGGCGTTGGGATAGTGCTTGACCTCCACCAGCACGATCTGCCCGTTCAGCCGGTACAGGCGGTCGATGCGGCGCGTGCCGGTGGGCACCGGGATCTCCACCTGGCGCAGGCCGTTGGGCGGCAGCCCCAGCCGGTCGACGAAGCTGCGCATCGCATCCTCGCCATGGGTGCTGAAGATCTCGCGCAGATCGGCCCGCGTGGCGGGCGACAGATGCTGGGCGAAGGTGGGCGGCAGGGTGCTGGCCCCCGCCGCAGCAGCTTCGACCGCCTCGCCCAGGTCACCCGTCAGCTGGCCAGACCGGGGAGAACCAACCACCTTGTCGACGGTGGAGGTCTGGGCCGGATCGATGCCCCGGCCCATGGTGATCTCGGCCTCGTCCGACAGGTCGGCAGGGGCCGGCGCCGCGTTGGCGGCCCTGGCGTCGAAGCCGGCCTCGGCCCGGGCCAGCGCCTGGTCGAAGGCCTGGGGATCGGCCTCGGCCAGCTGCTGCAGGCGGCGCAGCTGCGCCTGGTCGGGCTCGAAGCCCAGCGCCCGTGCACGCTCGGCCAGGGCCTGCACCCGTTCTTCGGGTGTGCGCAGGCCGTCGTCCACCGTGTAGCGGCCCAGCGGGGTGGGTGGGCTGGCCACCAGCGCCAGCGCATACAGGCCCGGCCCCAGCGGCCGTGCGGTGAAGGTGTCGATCCAGCGGTAGCGCCGCTTCAGCAGCATCAGCGCCCCCAGGGCCAGTTGCACCGGGTTGTGCGGCACGGCATCCGCCAGGTTCTTGATGGTGACCGCCTCGGCCAGCGCACGTGGCAGCTCGGCCACGCGCAAGGCCTCGTTGCGCAGCGTGCCGAGGTTGGGCTCATCGGCCGCCCGCAGCGCACCCGGCCCCAGGTCGTCGGCCGCCTGCACCCGCACATGCGTGCCAGCTTCGCGCACGGCGCCGCCATCGGCCTGGCTGGCCACGCGGCCGGCCGAGGCGTCGGCAGTTTCGCCGGTCACGGCGCGTGCACCGCGGCCTCCGGCCTCTGCCGCCTCGTCACCAAAGCGGAACAGCAGGCCGGCCAGCCGCTCGATGCGCTCGATCAGCCCACGTGCAAAGCGGAAGCGGCCCAGCACACCCCGCGCCGAGGCCAGGCCCCGCAGCAGCGGCCCCCGCAGCGGCCGCATGGCGCGGCCCACCAGGCCCAGCAGCTCACCGCCCAGGTCCAGGAAACGCAGGAACAGCGCCAGCAGCTGGCGCCACAGCGGCGCGGTGGCCTCCAGCGCGGCATAACCGCCCATGGTCAGGTAGATGACCAGGGCCTGCAGCGCAACATAGCCGCAGACGAAGCCGATCTGGCGGCCCAGCGCAAAGTCGCCCTGCAGGATGAACTCGACGAAGCCCCGCGCGGCCGCGCGGCCCATGCCGTCGGCACCACGCAGCATGCTGTCCCAGGCATCACCCACCAGCTGCGCCAGGCCGGTGACGGTGGCGCCGCGGTCCCGCAGTTCGCCGTCCATCTCGGCGGCCAGGGCGGTGTCGTCGACGGGCGCCTCGCCGGCCGCGGTGGCGGCGATCTCGGCGGCGGTGCCGGGGCCCAGGGCGGCCGCCACCTCGGCATCGCTGGCATCGCCGGGCTGGGGCGTGATGGGCGGCAGGGCGTCGGCAGCGCCGCCGGTGCTGGCTGCCGCAGGCGGTGCGGTGGCCGGTGGCAAGGCAAGCGCTTCACGCAGGGCAGGCGCTGCGTCTGCCGCACCTGGCAGGGCAGCCAGCACCCGCGGCGCCAGCGCCCGGTCGATGGCCATGGCGCCGGCCACCAGCACCTGGGCGATCAGAAAGATCAGCCGGAAGGGGTCGATCACGCCGTCGAGCACCCCGTGCAGGAAACCCAGCGAGAAACCCAGCACGAAGGCCGGGCCACCACCGGCGAGCAGGCTGGCGATCTTGTCGCAGGCGGCCACCCTGCGGTCGTCGTCCATGCCCTCGTTGCCACGCAACTGGCGCAGGAATCCCAGCACACCGGCCTGCAGCACCAGGCCCATCGGCCCCAGGCCCACCAGGGCGAAGCCGGCGGCGTCGACAAAGGCGGTCAGCAGGTCCAGCACGAACAGGATCACCGGCGGCTTCAGCGCGGGCGGGCACAGCAGCCAGATCGCCGCTGTCAGGGCCAGCGGCAGCAGCGGCGGGTTCAGCGACACCATGAACAGCCGCACCAGGACATCGAGGATGGGGGCGAAGAAGGCCACCAGGGCGTCGAACACTGCCGCCAGGGCGTCCGACAGCCCGGCAAAGCCCGAGTCGGCCCAGGCCGCCAGGCGGTTGAACTGGTCGGCCACGCCAGCCAGCCAGGTGTTGACGGTCGCCAGACAGGCGTTGGCCCCCACCACGCCCAGCACCGCCTGCATGGCCGTGCTGAAGCTGCCCACCAGGCTGGCCAGCCAGGCCCCCGCGCCGGCCACTGCCGAGGCCGCGCCGCCGAAGGCCTGCAGCAGGCCGGGCAGGATGTCGTCGCGCAGCATGTCCTGGGCGCGCACCAGGATGTCGGCGCTGTTCCAGTGCTGCCACAGCCAGGTCAGCTTTTCCCACAGCGGCGGCAGCAACTGGGTCAGCAGCAGCAGCGGACCCAGCGGCGACAGCAGGATGGCGATGCCACCGGCCGTCTGCAGCGGGCCGCGCACCGGCTCCACCGTCTCCAGCAGGG
Organism: Pseudomonadota bacterium; assembly: GCA_040386375.1. Lineage (GTDB taxonomy): Bacteria > Pseudomonadota > Gammaproteobacteria > Burkholderiales > Burkholderiaceae_C > Pseudaquabacterium. The sequence goes on along the minus strand of JAZKFQ010000044.1, from coordinate 39,846 downwards.
CGGTCCAGGCCTGGTCGGCCATCTCGCCCAGCCAGGTGCGCAGGCCGGCCGTGCTGTCCCAGGCCAGATCGAATGTGTCCATCAGCCAGTTCCAGGCGGTCTGGGCGCCGTTGCGCAGTGGCTCGCACAGGTCCCAGACCGTGCTGACGATGCGGTTGAAGCCCGCCAGTGCCGTGCCGCCCAGTTGCTCCAGCAGGCCCAGGGCCGGCACGGCCAGGTGCTCCCACACACCGCTGAAGGCCGCGTGCACGCCGGTGGCGAGGGACTGGATGGTCTCGACCAGGGGCCCGCCCCAGGCCTGCAGGGCCTGCACCAGCGGGCCCAGCACCAGGCCCAGGGCATCGGATGCGGTGCTGGCGATCAGGCCGTGCACCTCCTGCACGCCAGCGGTCAGGCTGGTGAAGCCGGCCTCGATGGCCGACATGGCATCGGTCTCGCCCAGGGCCGAGAACAGGCGGCCCAGCAGGCTGTCGATGCCGCCGCAGAACAGCGCGCTCAGCTGCGCCAGCGCGCCGCCGCGCAAGAAGGGCAGCAGGCCCGGCGCCAGCCGGTCGACCACGGCGGCGGCGCTGTCCAGCGCGAAACCGGCCACGTCACCGGCGGTGTCGGCCACCATGTCGACGGCGCCCGCGCCCATGTCGGCCACGCTGGCTGCGGCCTCGCTGGCCCAGGCCGGGAGGATGGAGTCGTCGTCCTCGGAGAGGCGCATCAGACCGAGTGGCGCCGGGCTGAATGTGGGTGCGGAGGTAGGTGCGCTGGTGGGTACCGGGCGCAGCGTCGGCGGGGCACGGGCAGCGTGGTCCCAATGCGCACCGTTGGCGGCGGCACCCGTGGTCTCCAGCGCCTGCTGGCCGGCATGCACCAGCTCGTGGGCCAGCACGGCATGGCGTGCGGATTCGGCCGCGCGCTGCGCCGCCGGGCCCAGCACGATGTGGCTGCCCCAGGTGTAGGCATGGGCCCGCGCCTGCCGCGCCGACCCGGCGGCGGGCGGGCCGTCGTGCACACGCACGGCAGCCAGGTCGCAGGCCATGGGTGACTCGAAGCGCGCACGCTCGGCCGCGCCCAGCGCACGGCCGGCACCCAGGCCCGGTGGCGCGGCCGTGGGCCGGATGCGGCGCTGCCGCGCCGCGGCGGGTGGCCGGTGGGTGGGTGGTGCACGGGCGGATGCACCCGGCTGGCGGATGGTGCGGGCCGCTGTGGCGCCTGCAGCGGACGCAGGCTGCCGGGCCTTGGCCGCCGCGGCAGCGCCGGCCTGGCCATCGACCCCCGCAGCCGGCCCGGCGTCAGGCAGGACGGATGCCTGCAGCAGACGCCTGGCGCCTGCCTGGGCTTGCTGCTCGTGCAGCGCGCTGTCAGCCGGTGCAGCGGCTGGTCGCGCGGGGCTGGCCGCTGGCGGGCAGCGTGGGCAGCCACCACCACAGGCGCAGCGCCCTGCCGGCCGCAAGGCGGCGGTGGCCATGGTGTCCGCAGCGTGGGCCGGCACGGCTGCAGCGTGGCCCGGCGCCGCCTTGGCAGCGCTGCGGCGCGCCGCCGGCCGGGTGGCAGGCGTGGCCGTGGCAGCACGGGCGGCGTGCATGGCGTGGGGGGCTCAGCCGCCCTTCTTGCCGGTGTCGCGGCCGGTTCTGGGCTTGAGCGTGGGTGTGGGCGTGGGCGTGGGCGCTGGTTTGGGCACCGGTGCCGGTGCAGGCACGGGGGCGGAGAGCCGACCCTTGCGTGCCAGCAGGGCCTTGGCGCTCTCGACCAGCTTGGCAGCCGTGCTGCGGTCACCCACGATCTCGACCAGCTTCTGCGCATCCACCCCGACCAGCGTCTCCACATCGGCGATGCCGGCCGCCAGCAGGCGCTTGTGCAGGGCGGGGTCCAGGTCCAGCTCGGCCAGGTCGGTGCGCTTGGTCGGCGGCGTGGGTGCCGGTGGCGTGGGGCCGGGTGGTGTGGGCGCAGGCGGTGTCGGCGACGGTGGTGTTGGGGACGGCGGCGTCGGTGATGGTGGTGTTGGCGACGGCGGTGTCGGTGACGGCGGTGTGGGCGCGGGCGGGGTTGGTGCAGGTGGCGTCGGCGCGCCACGTGGGTAGACCACCGCACCGCCGCCGGCCACCGACTTGGGCACCACCCGCACCGGCACCACCAGGGTGGCCTGCAGCCTGGCGCCGGGGCTGAACTGCAGCGCGGTCTTGTCGCTCAGCAGTTCCTTGCCCGCCAGATCACTGACCCGTGCGAACAGCGTGCCCTCCTTCTGCAGCATCTGGGTGCGTTCGGCGTCGAAGCTGGCCGCAAACGCTCCACGTTCATCGCTGCGGCCCACCGTCAGCACCGCGCTGCCATTGCTGCGCACCAGGTCCACCACATGGCCGCCCAGGCCCTGGCCACGGTCGTTGACGAAGCGGCCGCTGAAGCTGGCGCCTTCCTTGGGGGCTTGCGCCGGTGCCACGGCCACGGCCTCGGCGCCGGCCTGCAGCAGGCGGTTGGTCTGTGCGCCCGCATCGCCCTGGGCCTTCATCGCCACGGCCCGGGGATGGCTGCTGCCGTGCTTGCTGGCCAGGCGCGCCGCCTCCACCTGGTAGGCCTGGCTGGTGGCCACCTGCGTGGTGTTGATGTGGCCCACGGCCTGGCCCGTCATCTGCTGCGCCACGCTGGCCAGTTCATCGCCGGTGAAGGCCTCGGCCGACAGCGTGCCGCCCAGCGCGTCGGCATTGGCCGCCAGCACGCCGACCAGGTGGTTGCCGGTGTCTGCCGGCTGGTCGAAGCGCTGGCTGCAGCTGGCGTCCAGCACCTGGTTGGGCCGGTCCACCGTGGGCAGGCTCTGGGTGCCGGCACGTGGCAGGGCCACGATGCAGTGGTCGGCCTGGTTGTTGGCCGTCATGTTCAGGCGCAGCGCCATGCTCAGGATGGACAGCGTGCTGCTCACGTCCTCGCGCAGGCGGGAATCGCTGGCACGCACGCAGTCGCCCAGCAGCAGGGCATTGGCGAAGAAGGGGTCGCCGCGGTAGACCGAGGCGGTGTTGCCGGAATAACCCAGATCGTCCATGGCCAGCAGGGTCTGGGCGGTGAACGAGCGGTTGGCGATGCCCAGGCGCACAAAGTTGGCGTCGAAGATGGTCTCGCCGCCCGGCAGGGCGGCCTCGGCCAGCGTGGCGTAGGCCTTGCCGGCCACCAGCCGGCGGTCATGGCCGACATGGTCCAGCAGCTGGCCGAACAGCCGCGCCAGCAGGCGGTGGATGCCGCCCAGGTTCATCAGCCACACACCACCCACCGCCAGGTCCAGGAAGCCGAAGCGGCCGCTGGCTTCGCTGTTGAGGTGGTTGTTGGCCACCGACACCGGGCCGAAGGCAAAGGCGCTGAGCGCGCGGCCCGCCGGCTGGTCGACCCGGTTGTCGTGCACCCGCAGCGCCGGCTGGTGGCCGCTGGAGGTGGACAGGCGGCTGGTGATGGCGCCGGCAAAGCGGATGAAGATGCCGCCGCCGATGCCGGCGTCCAGCCGGCGCTGCGCATCGCCGGCGGCCACGCCGTTGGCGGCCAGCACGTTGTCGCTGACCTCCAGGTTGTCGCCATAGCCCACGAAGATGCCGCAGGCCGGGTCCACCGCACGGGGGCCGTTGTCGTGGATGTGGTTGCCGCTGATGCGCACGCCTTCCGCCACTGCCAGCGAGATGCCGCCGCGGCCGATGAAGGCCGCCTCGGCACGCATGGCCTCGGTGAAGGGGTTCTGCAGGTTGTGGTGCAGGCGGTTGTTCAGGATCACCAGGTCGCGCACCGGGTCGGTGGCGCGCAGCAGGGGTGTCATGGCCAGCCCGGCCAGCGTGGCGTCCAGCCAGGCCAGCAGGGCGGCCTTGGCGTCGCCGCTGGGGATGCTGGTGGCGCGGCCCTTGAGGTCGCTGCCGGCGTGGGTGGCAAAGCCGATGCCCGACAAGCCCATCTGGGCGATGTTGTTGGCTTCGATGCTGATCTCGTGCAGGAAGCCGCGCTGGCCGGCGCGGCTGGCCAGGCCGTCGCGCGCCAGGGTGACGGCGTTGACCAGCACGCCCTCGTCGCGTGCCTCGCTGATGCGCAGCACCCGGTACGGGGGCGACACCGCCAGCACATGGCGGCCCGGCGCGGCCTTGATGCTGGCCATGCCGCGGGCGTCGCTGCGGTCGGTGGCCACCGCCTGCTCCTGCGTGGCGGCCTGCAGGTACAGGTCGGCATCGGCCAGGGGCTGGCCTTGTTCGTCCTGCACCACGGCCAGGAACTGCCCGTTGTCGGTGACGTGGATGGCGGGGGCGGTGGTCAGGTCGTCGGCATCCGGCCGGGGGGCCACCACATCCAGGTCACCGCCCAGGGTGATGCCGTTGCCGGCACCACCGGCGATCTGGTTCTCCAGCAGGCGCACCCGTTCGCTGCCGGCACGCACATGGATGCCGCCGATGGCGCGGTAGGGCTGGCGTGGCAACAGGTCGGCGATCAGCACCGCCCACACGCGCAGGGCATAACGCAGCACCAGGGCGGGGAACAGGTACAGCACCTGCGGCCGGGCGCAGGGGTCGGCCGGGTCGCGCTCGGGGTCGTCGTCGGGCACCTCGGGCTCGTCCGGCGTGGGGTCGACGAAGGGCAGCAGCAACAGCTCGTTGCGCTCCACCAGCACATCGTCGGCCTGCAGCGAGAGGGTGGCGCCGCCGTCCACCGTGTCCAGCAGGTGCAGGCGGTTGTGGCAGATCTGCAGCTGGGCGGCGTTGTCGGCGCGCATGGCGTGCTGGCGTGCGATCACCCGGTTGTGGTGGATCTGCACATGGCTGCAGCTGTCCTCGCGCCGGCCGGTGATGCGCACGGCCATGCCGTCGTAGCTGACCAGGTCCAGCTCGCAGACCTCGATGTGGCTGCAGTCGGTGAACTGCAGGATGGGCTGGCCGCCGCGCGCATTGCGGGGCAGCAGCAGGCTGCGCCAGCGGCAGCCGTGGATCTTGATGTGGCTGCGGCCATCCAGCACCAGATTGGCGCGGTGCACACCGGGCAGCAGGCACAGCTCGCCGCCGGCCGGGGGCAGGTGGGCGGCGGCTTCTTCCAGCGCATTGAAATCGCCGAAGCTGCTGACGCCGTCACCCACCAGAAACGTGCAGCAGACCGTCTGGTTGGTGAGCGGGCGAAAGCGCCGCCGGCAGTCCTCGATCAGGCCGGCGATGCGGGTGTCCTGTGCCGCCGTCCAGTGGATCTCGGCCAGCGGCACACGGTGGTAGACCACGCCCACCGGCGGCGCCTGGTCCAGCAGCAGCTGGGGGTTGCTGATCTCGCCGGCGCGCAGGCTGAAGACCCAGTGGTCACCGGGGCGGTAGTTGCCGCCGGCTGGTGCGTCGAAGGCCAGGCGGATGCCGTCACGCAGCGGTGTGGGGTTGACCACCTGCAGGTGGTCGGCGATGTCGGCGATGCCGTTCCACAGCCGGAAGAACACCGGCGCCGTGGTGGCCGGCAGGCTGCCAAAGCTGGCCGGCGCGGCCAGCTCCAGTTCATGCGCCGTGTTCAGCGTGGCCATGGTGGCGTACACCACCTGCCAGGCGCCCACCCCGGGCAGGTAGTCCAGCGCCTCCAGGTAGAAGCTCGAAAGGCCGCTGTTGACGATGGCCGGGCGGCCGGCATCGATCAGCACCCGCGCCGGGTTCAGCGTGGCGTCGAAGCGGCCGCGGCCGACCAGGCCGCCGTTCCAGGCGCTCCACTTGAAGCGCGCCGGGTCGCCGGGGCGCACGTCGGCGATCTCGATGCGGTAGAGCTGGTGCTCGAAGCCGGTGTAGCCGCCGCCACCCACCACCGGGCAGTCCCCCACCAGGGCCACCACCGGCGCCAGCGAGACGGTGAGCCGGCCCTTGGCCGCCGGGTCGTCGCGCAGGCGCGCGCCGATGCTGTGGCAGTCCTCTCCCTCGGCCAAGCGCAGCAGGCGCAGGCGGAAGTTGACGTAGGCGCGCGCCGCCGTGTCGGGCCCGCCGAGTGCAGGCTCCATCAGGCGCTGCGGCGCCTGCAGGCCATGCAGGGCTTCTTCCGACAGTTCCAGGATCACCGCATCCCGCACGCCGTCGGTGATCGATGTTTCGCCGGGCTGGGGCGTGGCCAGCGGCGGGCCGAAGTAGGCGGCGCTGCGCTGCACCAGGGCCAGCGGGTTGGCGGCGGCGCCCACCAGGTGGGTGAGCAGGCCGTCGGCCCAGGCCCGGCCCGGGCGCAGCGCCAGCTGCACCTGGCCATCGTCGATGAACGCCGCCTCCACCCGGAAGCCCTGCGGCTCGGTGGCTGGCACCGCACAGATGCCCGCGCCGATGGTGTCGCGCCCGGCCTGGCCCTGCCAGGCCAGGGCCAGCAGATCGCTCTCGCTCAGGTCGGCATCGGTGATGACACGCCCCTGCTGGTGCAACACGCCGCGGATGTTGTGCAGCACGCCCTGGGCCGGCTGGTCCACGCCGCGGGCGCTTGCATGGGGGTCGAAGTCCAGCTTCGAGAAGTCGCCTTGCATCACAGCCCCCTTGTCAGGTCACAGGGATGACCAGCGGGCGCACGCCCACCGGCATGAACTCGCGCAGGCGCACCTGCAGGTTGGTCCACTTGTGCGCCTCCAGCAGAAAGCCGAAGGCGCCCATCGCGTCGTCGCCGGGCCCTTGTTCACGCACCCGCCGGTCGGTCTCGCGCGCCAGCTGGGCGTAGCCGGGGTCGTTGAAGCGGGTGCTGGTGAACACCACCCGCGCCTGCCGCGCACTGACGCAGAAGTGGTTGGGTGGCAGGCGGTCGGCATCACCGCTGAAGGCGCTCCACTGGATGCAGCCGCGCTGGTTGTCCAGCACCGCCAGGCGCTGGCTGAACAGGCCGCCCTGGCCGCCGATGGCCGCCACACGCACGGCGCCGAAGCAGGTCAGGCCGCTGAAGTCCAGCCGCGCCGCCCAGCCGGTGGCCGGGTTGGTGGCTGCGGCGATGGCCAGCGCGCTGGCTGGCACCTCGCCAAAGCCCTGGCCGGCGTCGACGATGCTGTCCTCGATGGTCAGCGCATGGCGTGCATCCACCGCCAGCGCGCCGCTGATGCAGCGCTGCAGCACGATGTCGGGCGTGGGCACGAAGGCCAGCAGGTCGGCCGGGTCGGCAAAACCGTGGCCGTCGGCCAGGTGCAGGGCCGGCTGCAGGGGTGCGCGGCTGCCATCCCGCAGGCTGTGGCCACCCGGTGCCAGGGTGCAGCCGATCAGCTCCAGCCTGGCCACGGCGGCGCGGTTGATCAGGGCCGCGCCTGCGGGGAAGGGCGCGGCGGGATCGGGTGCGAGAACCAGGCCCTCCAGCCGCACCTGCGGAAACTCGGGCGTGGCCGCTGCGGCCACCACCGGCCGCAGCGACAGCGGCTGCGCCAGCCGCACGGTGGGCCGCTGGCCGCTGGCGGCACGCAGGGTCAGCGATTGCGCCAGCCGCAGCGACAGCGTGCCGTCCACGGCCGTGCCGGGCAGCAGGGCCAGGTCCAGGTCGTGCACCAGGCTGTCGTGGATCTCCACCACCACCGGCTGGGTGGCGCTTTCCAGCCCGGCCAGGGCCGCCTGCAGCGTGCTGCCACCGGCCACGTCACCCACCCGCCGCAGGTCGATGGCCGGGTCGGCGGCCAGGGTGCTGCGGGCCACCGGGTGGGCGCCCACCGGGCCCACCGCGCCGTAGCTGCACGCCACGAACAGGCGTGGTGCCAGGCCACTGCCCTGGGGCACGGCCAGCTCCTCGATCTGGGCCGCGCTGTCCAGGCCGATCAGCAGGCGGCCGATGTCGGGGTCGATGATGACTTCGCCGCTGGCCGGCGGCCGGCGCAGGCCGGTCTCCCAGGCGCAGAGGTTGTCGCCGCGGAACAGCCATTGCCAGCGGGTGGCCGGCAGCTGCGGCACCAGCAGCGGCTGCAGGCTCTGCGGCAGGAACAGCTGCAGGCCGGCATCACCCAGGTCCAGGCCGCTGGGTGGACTGACGGTGGCGTCGAAGAAGTCGATCTGCACATAGTCCTCGGGGTGGCCGGCCGGGGTGCCGCTGGTCAGGCGTGCGTCCAGCATGGGGCCGGGCACGGCGTCGGCGGCGGTCAGGCTGCTGCCGGCACCGGCGGCGCTGCGCTGGCTGGCATTGAACAGCCGCAGCGGCAGGTCCAGCGGGTGCAGGTCCAGCCGCAGCAGAAAGCGCGCCAGGCCGGGCGCCTGCGGTCCCAGGTCGATGCGGCCTTTCACCAGCGGGCGCTGGCGCGGCAGCCGGTAGGCCGCCAGCCGCCACAGGAAGATGGCCAGGTTGGGCAGGTTGATGTGGCGGACATCGTCCGCCGCAGGCTTGGCATCGGCGGTGTAGGCAGCGTTGTCGAAGGGTGTGCCCAGCAGGGCCAGGGCGGCCGGGTCACGCAGGGCCAGGGTGCCGCCGCGCGGCTGGTCGAAGCGGGTGAGGCGTGGGCTGGCGTACGGCGGCGCGCCGCCTGCATCGTGCCGCTGGTGGTTCAGGTGCTGGGTCCAGCCCAGGTTCTCGCGCAGCTCCACGCCGCGGCAGGCCCAGCCCGTGAGGTTGGCGGCCAGTCGCTGGATGGCGGCCAGCGTGCCCTTGCGCCGGCGCAGGGCGATGGTGTCGGCCACGTCGGCGCGCAGCGTGCGCACATCGCCCTGCAGGTGGCTGCTGCCCAGCAGGTCCGCCAGGTAAGGGATGACCCAGTCGCCGCAGGTGTCGATGAACAGGTCGTCGTAGAGCTGGCCGATGTTGCTGTGCAGGGCCACCAGCGGCGCCTCGATGGCGCCCAGGTAGGCGCGCAGCTGGTGCGGCGGTGCCTGCTCGGCGTCGCGGGTGCGGTAGATCTCGGGCAGGCGGTCGAAGAGCGGAACGCTGCTCATGGGCTTGCTCCTGCAGACGTTGCGCCGGCCATCACGCGCACACCCCGGCCGAGGGCTCGGCCACTTCGCTCAGCGTCAGGTGCTGGGGCGCCAGCTGCAGCAGTTCCAGCACGCCGCAGGGCAGCAGGGCGGCCACCGGGCGCGGGGCGGCCGGCAGGGGCAGGGCCAGCGGGTCGGTGGCACCGGCGGCCAGCAGGCCCAGGGCCGTGACCCTGCACCACAGCACACCGGCCACCTGCTGCAGCCGGCCCTCGATGCGGCTGCGGTACTCCGGCGCACCCAGGCGCCGGGCCTGCAGGCCGAACAGGCCGCTGCGCGCCGCGGCACCGTCCCCCACCAGGCCCAGCGCGCTGCGCAGGGCGGCCTGCACGTCTTCGGCGCGGTACGAGGGGTCACGCGCGTACTGCAGATCGACAAAGCCGTGGCGCAGCCGGGCCTGCTGCACCACCAGCGCAAAGCGGTCGGGCCCGCGGCAGCGCTGGGCATGGGCCAGCGTGGCCTGCACCGCGCTGAACTCGGCCTCGCGTCCGGCCTGCAGCAGCACACGCAGCAGCACGGCGGGCACACCGTCGTGCAAGTCCCAGGCTGCGGCGGCAGCCAGCACGCCGGGCACGGCCAGGGTCTCGCTCTCGTAGTCGGCGATGCTGACCAGGCGGCCCAGGCTTTGCACCTTGGCCGGCGCTGCTTCACGGGCCTTGTCTGCGGCTTCGGGCTGGGCACCGCCGGAGACGATGCCGGACAGGCTCAGCGGGCCCAGGCCTGGTGGCCGCTCACCGGCGGTGGGCGTGGCGCCGGCCTGCATCGCGCCGGCCGCGCCCACGCCGCTGCGGTAGACGGCGCGCACATTCTGCAGCCCCGAGGGCAGGCGTGCACCGGTCTGGCCGTCGCCGAACTGCACATGGCTGCGGCCCTCGGCATCCTCGCGCACCACGTAGATGGTGGCGTCGCCGGCATGGCCGTAGAAGGCATCCACACGGGTCCACAGCCGGCCACCCACCCAGACCTCCAGCGCCGGGCTGTGCGCCGGCACACCGTCGGCCGACAGGAAGTGGGTGAGCGGCGCCTTGGGCAGGGCAAAGGTCTGCCAGACCTGGCGGGCGTCGCCGTTGCCCAGCACGGCCTCGGGCTCGGCCTTGCCCTGCGAGGCGTCGACCAGGTTGCCGAACACCGCCACCGTGGGCATTTCCTCGTCGAAATCGGCCCGGGTGAAGGGCGCGGGCGGGCGGTCGAAGGACAGCGGCCACATGCGCGGCTGGTCCACACCGCTCACGCTGAAGTGGCTGGCCGGGTTGGTGCAGACCAGTTCCACGCTGCGGCCGTCGGCATGCGACAGGAACAGCCGCCGCCCGGCCAGCAGCACCGCCTGCGCGGCCGTGCCGTGGTAGCGCAGTGCCAGCGTGCCGTTGGCAAAGGCCGTGTCCAGCGGCGCCGACAGCGGCCGCAGCGCCAGCGGCGGGCTGGTCACCTCATGGATGCGCATGTCGCGCACATCGGCCACCGGCTGCGGCGACAGCGTGGCGTGGGTGATCAGCGCCTGGTCCAGTGTCAGCAGGCTGCTGGGGCCGTTGATGTTGCCGAAGCCCAGCGCCGTGGCACGCAGGCCCTGCACCCGGCGCACCAGGCTGACATCGAAGGCCGTGGCGCCCGCACTGGCCGCCACCCGCGCCTGCACCACCACGCGCATGCCGGCGGCCAGGTCGGCCACCTCCTGGTCCAGCGGCAGCAGGTTGGCCGCCAGGGACACAGACGCGCTGGTGTTGCTGCAGGCATGGCCGGCATGCAGGTGGCGGTGGAACTGCGTGGCCACCTGGGTGGCCCCGGTGATGTTGCTGCCGCTCAAGGTGTTGCGGATGGTGCTGGGCGGTGCGTTGTGGCCGAAGTGGCGCCAGCTGCGGCCCAGGCGGTAGGCGGTGACGGGCTGGCCCCAGGCCTGCAGCAGGGGTGCATCGGTCTCGACGATCACCCGGCCCAGCAGCGTTGTGATCTTCTTGACCTTCAGCACCTGCGGTGGTTGTTGCGCCGACAGCGGCTGCTTGCTGTGCACCCAGGCCGGATCGGCCGGTTGCAGCAACAGGCGGTCGCCCACCTTCAGCGTGAAGGCCGCCAGGCTGGCGGCATCGGTGGCGCCATCCACCGCCGCCAGTTCCAGCGTGCTGCTGCCGGCGGCCAGCTGGGCGGTGTAGCGGCGTGGGCGGTAAAGGTGGAAGCGGCCCAGGTGCGACCAGGCGCTGAGGTCGGCATCGGTCTGGAAATCGGCCGGCACGCTGGCGCCGGCCAGCTGCGCCTTGACCGGGAAGCCGGCACGGATGTGGACCGGCTTGTCGCCGTGCGCCTCGAACGCCAGCGTGGTGCGGCCGCCAATGCCGGGCGCCAAGCGGTAGCCGCCCAGGCGCACCAGCTCGGCCACGCTCTCGCGCCAGGCGGCGGTGCGCAGATAGGCCTCGTTGGCGTAATGCTCCTGGTAGAAGCCGAGGATGTCGCCCAGCAGGGCCGCGCCCTGCAGCAGGGCGATGCCGGGGTCGTCGGCGTCGCGGTGGGTCCAGGCGGCCAGCTCGGGCGCGGCGTCGATGCCACGGGTCATGGCCTCCACGAAATCGGGATAACGCCCGATGCGGTAGGCCACGCGTGACAGGCCGGGCCGGTTGTGGATGCGGCGCGGGAAGACGAAGGGGTCGCTGATCAGCGGGTTGCAGGCCATGTCATTGCCTCCCACCCTGGATGTCCAGGTGCAGCCGGCCACGCTCCAGGTGGTCGGGGTCGTTCGCCAGCAGCAGCACCTCGTCGGTGTTGATCTCCAGCAGCGCGGCGCCGGGCAGTCCGGGTTGGGCGGCGGAGAAGCGCTGCATCACGATGCGCACGATGTGTTCCACCCCCGCCACCTGGTGGATGCGGCCCTCGATGGCGCTGCGGTGCAGGTCCTGGCCGAATGTCCAGGCGTCAGGGTGGAAGAAGCCCAGGCGGCCGTCGGCCGTGTAGCCGTCGCTGAACTCCTGCTCCAGCACGAAGCGCAGGTCTTCGCGCCAGTAGCCGGGCGCGGCGCACAGCACGATGTGGATCTCCAGCGGCACATAGCGTGGCGGGCGCAGCTCGATGTCTTCGCCGATGAGGCGCACGGCCTCCAGGTGGGCGGCCACACGGGGCTGCAGTTCGGCCCACAGCGCATCGGAGCGGGCATCGCCCACGGTGGTGAAGCCGGCGGGGTCGATGGCCAGGCGCACGGTGCGCCAGCTGCCGGTCCAGGCGTAGCGCGCCACGGCGCGCGAGACACCGGCCACCTCCTCGGCGCGGCGGCTGTAGTCGGCCAGGGTGACGGCGCGCAGCTGGCGGGCGCGGAAGGCCTCGGGCGCATGGCGGCGCACATGCTCGGCCGGCTCGGGCTCACGCCCGTCGCGCACGTCGAAGGGGTTGGTGGCGGCCACCACCGCGCCGTTGAGCGCGCCGGTCAGCGGCTGGATGTGCAGCAGCTGGTCGGCGCCGATGTTGCCGGCATGGCCGCCGCCGACCTGGTAGCGCGCCTGCAGGCTTGCGCCGGCCGGCACCGCCAGGCCGTTGATGCCATTGCCCAGGCGCAGCAGGCTGCGCCGGTGCTCGTCGGTCTCGACCATGAAGTGGCGGCCGTTGTCCACGCTGTCGCCGCTGAAGACCAGGCTCTCCACCTCGTCCCAGACCTCGCTGCTGCCGCCGGCATCCTCCACCAGCAGCTGCAGCGTGGAGCGCGCGGCTTGCTCGCCGTTCGAGGCAGCGCCCGCAGCCGGTGGCAGGTAGGCCAGCGGTCCGGCATCCGGTCCGTCGCTGGGCAGTTCGGCCAGGGTCCAGTCGCGGCCGTCACCACGGCGGTCCAGGCGCTGGAAGTGGCGGTGGCGCACACCCGGGCCATCGCTGGGCAGCAGGCTGCCCGGCTCGTGGAAGTGCACCCGCAGCGGCCGGCCGGCATGCACCGGCAGCAGGTTGCCGTGGAACAGCGAGACATCGCCCACCCGGGTGGGCGGTGGGCCGGGGCAGAAGGTGGTGAAGCTGTAGTCGTGGCGCAGGGCATCCTCGTCACGCCAGTGCAGCCGCACGATCCAGGTGTTGGTGACGGGGTCGAACACCGATTGCGCGCCGCCGGCCTCTTCGTCGCTGCCCGGCAGCAGGCGCAGCAGCTGGCGCTTGCTGCGCTGGCGGCCGGCCAGGCCGCCGGTGCGGGGGTTGCGCTCCTCCACGATCAGCAGTTCGCGCCACAGGCCGTTGCGCACCAGGTCGCGCAGCGCATCGGCCGCGGCCTGGTCGGCCAGGCCGGCCAGCGGCGCGATGTCGGCGCTGGTGCTGCCGGCGGCCAGGGCCGGCCGGGCATCACGCCAGGTGTGCAGGCGCAGGCGGTTGAGCAGCGGGTCCAGCCGCTGGCGCTGCGCTGGTTGCAGCAGGCCCTGCCGGCTGGCGAAGAACACCGCATCGTCACCGGCCGGGTTGCTGCCGGTCCACAGCACCAGCTCCTGGTCGTCCAGGCTGAACGGCGCCTGCCCGGCCACCACCTCCAGCGCGGCCCAGGTGCTGGCCTGGTTGCCTTCATGCAGGTGGTAGTCCATCAGCCGCGCATGGCGCGCCAGCGAGACCCGCTGGCGGCTGCTGCCCAGGTAGGCCTCGCCCATCACCCGGTCCTGGAAATCGCTGAGTTCGTCGGCGGCGGCGGCCAGCAGGTCGATCAGCACCTGGTCGAGGTCGGCCTCGCTGGTGCTGGCCCAGCCGGGCACGCGCTCGGCCATGGCCACCATCAGGGTGTGGCGAAAAGAGTCGTAGTCCTTGGCCAGGTAATCGATGGGCGGGTTGGGCGCCGGCGGCCGGCCGGGCAGCTGCGGCGCGCAATCGTTGGTGAAGCAGCCCGGGCGGAACTTGAAGGCGATGCTGCTGAAGAAGGGGTCGATCAGGCTGGCGTCCCACACCAGCTGCAGGGTGTAGCTGGAATAGTCGCCCACCGGCGCCACCCGCAGGGCGAGCCGCGTGGCATCGAGGGCGGCCACGCTGGTCACCTGCACCTGGCCACTGGCGCTACCGGCCAGGATGCGGCTGCCACCACGGATGCGCAGCACCTGGCGCGCGCGCACGGCGTCGCCGGCGATGTCGGCCAGCAGGGCGGGCAGGTGCAGGGCGTTGTGGAAGTGCAGCGTGATGTCGGCATGGCCGGGGTTGTTGCCCGGTGGCAGGCTGACCAGGGCCAGGCGCAGGCCGTTGAGGCCCGCTGCGCCATGGCTGGCCAGCACGTCGGCGCGGTCATCGACCAGATCGGGGAAGGGGATGGCGGGCATGCTGGATCACCTGGAACTGCGCTGGAACTTGAGCACCCGGCTGTCGCTGCTGCCGGCGCGGCGGTACTGCACGGTGACCTCCAGCGTGGCGGCGCCGCTGTCCCACACCACGTCGATCAGCTCGACGGTGAGCCGGTGGCCCAGCCAGCGCGACAAGGCGTTGGTGATGCGGGCCTTGACCACGCCACGCAGCGCCTCCGATGCCGGCTCGAACACCAGGCGCCGCACGCCGCCGCCGAACTCGGGCAGGAACAGGCGCTCGGCCGGGCTGGTCAGCAGCAGCTGGAGCAGTTCGTCGCGCACATGGGCGTCGTCATTGGCCGGCGCGGCGCTGCGGCCGTCGCTGCCGATGTGGAAGGGGAAGGCCAGGTGGCGGCCGCTGGAGAGGGTGTTGCTGGCCATCTCACAACCCCTTGGCCGTTGTCTGGGTCTGCACCACGATGGCCATGCCCTGCGGCACCTGGGCCGCGTTCAGGCACAGGCCCACGCTGTTCTGCAGCAGCACCGGCACCTGGTGGATGGCGGTCTGGGTGGCGCCGGTCAGCCAGCGGATGCTGACGCAGGGGCTGGGCGCCACCGGCGCAAACGGGCAGCCCACGATGGCATGCACATCGCTCTGCAGCAGGGCCGAGGCGCCGTCGATCAGCAGATCGTGTTTGCTGCTGGCCAGCAGCGCCTGGCCACCGTGCGGGCACAGCACGGTGCTGCTGGTGCTGAGCAGCGGGATCATGGCGGCACGCCGAAGCTCATGGCCCCGCCCACCAGGCTGACACCGGCCAGGCCGATCTTGATCTGGCCCTGGTTCAGCGTGATGGCGTCGGTGCCGATGCGCAGCTCGCAGGCGCCGCAGGTCAGCACGATCTCGCTGGCCGTGATGCGCACCTCGGGCCCGCTGCCATGCACCAGGGCCAGCTCGTCGGCCTCGTCGTCCAGGATCAGGCTGTGGCCCTTCTCCGACACGATCACCCGCGCACCGGCGCCCTGCGGCGCCGGCCGCTGGCCGCTGGCCCACCAGGCGCCTGACCAGATCGGGCTGTCCAGCCGGCCGGCCTCGAACTCGATCCACACGCCCGAGCCGACCTTGGGCAGCATCACCAGGCCGTGGCCATCACCTGCAAAGGGTGCGGCCGGCATGGCCCAGCCACACAGCTGCTCACCCAGCACCGCGGGCACGGTGGCGCGGATGCGGCACTGGTTGTTGGGGTCGTCGACATCGCTGACGATGCCCCGGTACTTGCCGAAATAGCTGTTGCCGGCCCGCTCGACCACGCTGGCAACCACGTCGTCGATCTCGATGGCCATCAGAAGATCCCCTGTGCGGCTGAGGCCAGCGCGGCTGGCCCGTTGGCGGACACCACGCTGGCCGAATCGGAGCGGGCCTCCAGGTCCTGCGTGTACAGCGACGGGCTGATGTGGTGCACGACCTTGGTGATCAGGTAGTCGCCGCTGTAGGGCATGGCGCCGGCGTCCACCCGCACCTTCTGGTAGGGCGTGAGCACGGCGGCGTAGCAGCCCGGCAGCACCTGGCAACGCAGCTGGTAGACCCGGCTGCGGCGGCGCGCCTGGGCGGCGGCGGCAGCGGCGGGGTCGGCCCGGGTGTTGTCGCTGGGGTGCAGCAGGCGGCGCGGTGTCAGGTCGGCCGGGCGGGCGGGCAGGGCGCCGATCAGGCCCAGTTGATCGCTGCCGGTCTCGGTGCTGACCACACCCTGGTCGTCGGTGCTGAGCAGCTGGGCCTGGGTGCGCTCGCCGCCGTCGGGGTCTTGCGTGATGCTGGCGTTGGCCAGGTTGCGCTGTGCGCCGATCAGCACCAGCGGCGGCAGCGTCACCGCATCGCCGGGGTCGGGCAGGAAGCAGCCGATGCTGGCGCCCGGGGTGCCGCCCGGCAGCACATAGGCATGGCGGTCGTTGGCGCCGGCCAGCTCCCGCAGGAACTGCAGCACCGTGCCGCGGCGGGTGGTGGTCTCGGGCGTGAGGGACGTGCCGGCGATGCGCTGCGACTGGATCTGCGGGAAGCGGCCGAACAGCTCCTCGGCGATGGCGCTGTCGCTGCGGTGCTCGAACGGCGCCTCCACGGCCTCGTCGATGTGCAGGAAGGCGCTGTCGTCGCGCACCAGCAGGGTGGCCGTGCTGCGGCCGGGTTGGGCGTCGAGCTCGGCGTCGATGCTGACCAGGGGGCCGTCGATCAGCGGCTGGAAGCGACCGTCGCCGATGTCCAGCTCCACCCGCACCCGCGAGAACGGTGCCGCGCTGTCACCCGGCCAGTGCTGCCAGGCACCGCTGGCATCCAGGCACAGCACCAGGCGCAGCTGGGCCTCCCAGAAGGCGTCCATCTCCTGCGTGACCTGGATCTGCTCGATGCGGCGCAGCTCGTCCACGCTGGCCGCGCGCTCGCCGAACCAGATGCGGAATTGTGGGGTGGCCATGTCAGCTGTTGGGGATGGTCAACGTGTCGCCGGGCGTTTGCACCAGGGTTCGGCCGTCCAGTGCGCTGTTGGCATCGGCGATGTGCCAGAACTGGGTGGCGTCGCCGTTGCGGGCCTGGGCCAGCAGGTCCAGCCGGTCGCCGGCCTGCACCATCTGCGGCGTGCCGGCCACGGCCGGCAGGCGGCGCAGCTTGAGCGCGGTGACCTGTTCACCGGTGGAGCTGGTGGTCAACACCGTGGCCAGCTTGGCGTAGCGTGAGTTGGGCAGGAACATGGGGGCGCTCCTAGAGCGGGATCAGCTCGACGATCTGTTCGGCGGTGTTGGCCAGGTTGGCGATGGCCTGGGCCTCCTTGGCCAGGGTGGAGAACTCCAGCGCGCCTTTGGCCAGCAGGTCGTCGGAACAGTTGTCCACCGCCACCACGTCCAGCGTGATGTCCACCTCGGCCGTCAGCGGGTTCAGCAGGCTGTCGTGGCTCAACTCGGTGATGCCCATGGCCGTGATGTGCACCGGCAGCACCCGGGTCAGGCCCCAGATGAACAGGATGCGCGGGTAGGTCTCGCGCGGGATGGGCTGGGCCGGTGCGGCCGCCGCGCCACCACCGCCCAGCGCATCGCCGATGGCGTCGATGGCTGCGCCCAGCAGGCCGGCCAGCTGGGCGCTGGGCAGCACCATCTTCTCCAGCGCCGCCAGCTGCGGACCGATGCCGAAGGCCTGGGCCAGGAACTTGCCCTCGTCCAGCATGTTGGCGGCGCTGAAGTGGGCCTTGAAGCTGATGCGCTCGACCGTGCGCTCACCCGCCTGCGAGGTTTCACGCTGGGTGGCGCCGGTGGGCCGCTGCGGGATCTGCAGCGTGCGTGTCAGCGATTCCGGGTTGAACTGGAAGATGCAGACGTTGGGGATGGGCCCGATCAGCGACGTGCCGTATTCGATCAGGGCGCCACGCAGCAGGGTCATGACCGGTCTCCGCTGGCACGGGCCACGATGCGCTGCGCGATCAGCGTGGCCAGTTGCTGGGGCGTGGTGCCGGCCGGGCTGTGCAGCTGGCCGGCGTCGATGTGGGTGGCTGCTGCCGGTGTGCCGCGCCGGGTCGCCAGGGCCTGGGCCAGGGCCGGGCCCAGGGCGCGCACCGCCGCCTGGGCCGTGGCCGGTGGCAGGCCGCGCAGGTCCAGGTCCAGCTGCGCGATGTGCAGGCTGTGGCGGGGGGCCGGGCCGCTGGTCACCGTGTGCTCCGCTGCCCGGCCACCAGGCTGGCGTAGGGGCCGAACTGGTCCAGGCTGTGGGCGCGGTCCAGCTTGTCGTATTCACGCTGCACGGCACGCACCACGGCGGCCATGTCCAGCCGGCGCGGCGCGCCCTCGGCCGCACTCTGCAGGCAGGCCTGGAACACGATGGCGCGGATGTGGCCACCGGCCAGGGCAAAGCGCTGGGCCAGGAAGGGGATGTCCAGCGCGCTGCCGTCCACCCCCGGCGGCAGCATGGCGCGCCAGATGCGCGCTCGCTCGTCCACCCCCGGCAGCGGAAACTCGACCACGAAGCGCAGCCGGCGCAGAAAGGCCTCGTCCAGGTCCTTCTTGCGGTTGGTGGCCAGGATGGCCAGGCCCTTGAAGCGCTCCATGCGCTCCAGCAGGTAGCTGATCTCCAGGTTGGCGTAGCGGTCGTGCGCGTCCTTCACCTCGGTGCGCTTGCCGAACAGGGCATCGGCCTCGTCGAAGAACAGGATCAGCTCGGCGGCGTCGGCGGCGTTGAACAGCTGGCGCAGGTTCTTCTCGGTCTCGCCGATGTACTTGTTGACCACCTGCGACAAATCGATGCGGTAGAGCGGCAGGGCCAGGTCACAGGCGATGGCCTCGGCGCACATGGTCTTGCCGGTGCCCGGCGGTCCGGCGAACAGCGCGGCCAGGCCGCCTTCGTTCCAGGCCTGCGCCGTGCCCCAGCCGTGGTGCACCCGGGTGAGGTTGTGCATGGCGGTGACCAGCTCGTCGATCTGCAGGGCCTGGGCCGGTGGCAGCATCAGCTCGGCGCGGCCGAAGCGCGGTTGCACTGCCTGGGCCAGCGTGCCCAGGTCCAGGTCGGCACGTGCCGCGGCCAGGATCTCGCCGGTGCTGGGTGGGCGGCCCAGCATGGCCAGCTCGGCGCCCACCCGCTGGATGGCCGCCTGTTCGTAGCGGAAGCGGCGTGCCAGCTCGGGCAGCAAATCGCCTGCGCCGGGCAGCACCGCCTGCCACAGGGCCACGCGCTGGGCATGGCTGGACGGCGGCACCACGATGGGCGGCCAGGTGCTGCCCAGGCCACGCAGCGCCGCGCGGTCGGCCGCACCGATGAACAGCACCAGCGGCAACCCGGGCAGGCCGGGCCAGGCCGTGGGCGTGCTGTCGGCCTGGCCATGCGGGTCGGCCAGCGCCGCGGCCGGCAGGTAGACCGCATGGCCACGCAGCCAGGCCGCGCTGAGCGCCTGTGCCAGCTGCTCGCGTGGCAGGGCGGCGGCCGGCTGCACCACGACCACGCCGGCCTGCCGGGCGCAGGCAGCGGCCACACCCGCCAGCGGCGCACCGGGCTCGCCGATCAGGGGCAGCAGGCGCAGGCCCTGGCCGGCGGCGTCGGCGGGCTGGGGCGCCAGGGCGGCGGCCACACGCGCCAGGGCCGCGGTGCCCAGGGCCTCGGGCACACCGGCCGGCGACACGGCCTGCAGCGCGGCGGGCAGCGGGCCGCCGGCGAACAGCAATTCACGCACCACCAGCGGCGGCACCTGCAGCGGCGAGGCCCAGTCGGGCTGGCCGGCGGTGCTGCCGAGCAGGCCGTGGCGCAGCAGGGTGTGGGCGGGGTCGAAGCAGCGCAGCACATCGTCGGGGTCGTCCCACAGGCGCTGGGCCAGGCCCAGGCTGGGGGCGCTGCGGCCGGCATCGTTCTGGCAGCAGGCGATCACCGCGCCGGCGGCGCTGTCGATGGCCGGCAGCAGGGCCAGGGCCAGCACGAAGCGCTCGATGGGCGCCAGGTCCAGCTGCTGCGCCACCCAGGCGAAGCTGCCGCGCTGCGGCGCTTCACGCTGCACCGGCGGCGGCTGGGCGGTGATGCGCTGGCTGAGGTGGCGTGCCGTGGGGTCGTGGTTGAAGAAGGCCTGCTGCTCGGGCTGGTAGCGCAGCAGGTCCAGCGCGGCCAGCGCGGTATCGGTGGGCGGTGGCAGGGCGGCGCCGGGGACGGGCACCTGGCCCTGCAGCGCCCGTTCGCGCCACAGCCAGCACACCTCGCGGCGCAGGCGCAGCGTCACCTGGCCCAGCCAGAACGCGGCCACGGCGTCCTGGCCCCGCACGCCGGGGCTGAAGGACGCGGGCGCCGTGTGCCTGGGCTGCGCGCGGCCGACCATGCGCACCAGCGGGGGAGGCTGCACCGTCATGGCCAGGCTTTCACGGCAGCACCACGGCCGGGCTGGTCTTGGCCTGCTGGTTGTTCACCCGCAGCACCAGGCGGTAGCTGCCCGCGGGCACGCCGGTGAGTGCAGCGGGGATGGCGAGCGTCTGCTGGTCGGCCGCGGTGCTGGCGCTGTCGTACAGGCGCACGGTGCTGCCGTCGATGTCGCGGCACAGCAGGGCGATCACGTCGTCGCTGGCGCCGCCCAGCAGCCTGCCCTGCAGCTGCAGGTCCACACCCACCGGGGTGGCGCTGGCCAGCGTGGGCAGCAGCTGCACCGCCAGCAGGTTGCTGCTGCGGCTGCGGTTGGGCGCCAGGCGCCGGCGCACCAGCAGCGGTGTCTGCCCGGCCGACAGCGTGCCACCCGCCGCGATGGGCGTGCCCGGGCTGCCCTCCACCAGGACGGTGAGCCGGCCGGGCTGGCGGGCGGTGATGGTCAGCAGCTGGTCACCCAACACCACCTCCATGTCGCTGCCGCTGATGCCTTCGCCGAACAGGGTGATGGTCTCGCCGGCCTCGAAGCGGGCCGGCTCCACCCGGTCCAGCCGCGCCGCCATGGCGGCTTGCACCGCCAGCTGCACACCGTCGTGGCCGACGGTGGTGGCGGGGCTGCTGCTGTAGTCGATGCCCACCAGCAGGGCGGCGCGCGGCAGGGCGTCGGGCACGATCATCACCGGCCGCACCTGGAAGGCCACCGACAGCCGGTAGCGCTCCTCGCTGCCCTGCATGGTCTTGGACAGCAGGTCGGCGCCGGTCTCGTCGAAGCTGAGCTTCAGCGGCTCGGGGTTGTGCTCCAGCGCCAGCCGCACATTGGCGTCGACCAGCGGGTCCAGCCGCAGCAGGCCCAGGGTCTGCAGTGCGGCCAGGCCCTGGCCCAGCAGGTCGTGCGCCAGCGCGGTGTCGCTGCTCTCGGTGGCATCGAAGGCGGTGAGCAGGTACTTCAGCACCAGCCACAGCGGCGGCAGTTCCCCCTCACCCAGGCTGTGGTTGCGCAGCTGGGCGTCGAAGGCGGTCTCGTAGAGGAAGAGGTTGAGCTTGGCGCTGGTGTCGCTGGCCGCGGCGTCCTCGGGCTTGCCGATGGACACCACGAAGCCGCGGCGCAGCAGGTGGTCTTGCAGCAGCCGGGTGACGGCGCCGATGGCGTTGCCCGAGTCGGCGCGTGCCATGGTTCAGACCCGGCGCAGCGCGCGCCTGGACAGGCTGCTGCGTGGCGCCAGCGTGGTGGGGGGCGGGCCGCTGCGCGCCATGGCCGCCGGCGCTGGCGCGGCGGGCCGCAGCGGCGCCGGCGGCGCGGGTGCATCGATGCGCAGGTGGATGGCGCCGATGGAGACCTCCGCCAGTTCGCTGCGCGGGCGTGGCGGCAGCGGGCCGGCCTGCGGGCTGGCGTGGCTGCGTTCGGGCGCGGGGCTGGCCGGCATGGCTGGCGCGGCCGTGGCGGGCCTGGCCGTCGGCAGGGGCAGCGCCTGGACGGGCTGCGCCTGCGCGCCTGGCGACTCCGCGGTGATGGGCCCGGCCATGCGGACCAGCGACGGCGCACTGCGTTGCGCCGGGCTGGGCAGGTGGCCGGCGTCGTCCTCGGGCGGCGCCTCACCGGCGGCCACCCATTGCATGGCCGCCTGCAGCAGCTGGGTGCGCTGCAGATCGGGCGCTGGATCGGCCCGGGACAGCACGGCCGCCGGCGCGGGCGCGGTGGCGACCGGTGGCGGGGACGGTGCCTGGCCGGGCAGGGCCTGCTGCGGTGGTGCGGCCTGGGACGCCGCCGCCGGGTTCGTCAGCGGCATCGGGCTGTGCCGGGCTCCGGCCTGGCCGGCCGCATGCGGCGCCACGGCGGCCGGCTGGGTGGCCATGCCGGGTGCCGGGATGGGTGCCGGCGCCTGTGCCACGGCCGCCGCCAGGGGCGGAGCTGCCATCGTCCGGGCTGGCGCGGCCGGCGCCGGCGCGGGCCACTGCGGGTCCCGCGCCGGCAAGGCGGGCTGCGCTGCGCTGTGCCACCGCAAGCGGGCACCCGGTCCCACGCCGCTGGACCGCATCAGCGCGCCGAAATAGCCCGTCATGGCCGGGCCTCGATCAAGGCCAGGTACTGCGCCCGGCGCGCGGCTGGCACGGCCAGCACGGTGGCTTCGGTCCAGCCGTAGTGCAGGGCCAACTGGTGCACCTGCTGCAGCAGCGCCTGCTGGCGTGCCAGCAGCCGGGTGAGCGCCAGGCCCTCCAGGTCGATGGCGACGCTGTTGGCCGCGCCGCAGTCGGGGCACTGGCAGGCCACGCTGAAATCCACCAGCGGGTCGGCCTCGGCGATCGCCGCGGCCACGGCGGTGGCATCACCGTCCTGCCACGGGCCGGCCAGCACCAGGCGCGCCAGCATGGCTTGCGGCGCGGCCGCGTCGTCGGCGGGCAGGGCGGCGTGCCAGTGGCGCAGGTCGTCGCCGGTGGGCCTGCGCAGCGTGAGCGTGCGCCTGTCGTCCAGGCACAGGGTCAGCACGTCCTGGCCGGCCTCGGCCGCCGGCAGCCCCTGCAGCGGCAGATCGAAGCCGAAGTCCACGCCGCAGCCCGGTGCCATGCAGCGTGCCGTCATGGCCAGGCTGCTGCAGCCCTCGGTGCGGGCCACCAGGGCCAGCAGGGCCGCGGTGCGCAGGCTCACCGGTTGCTGCCACCAGCCCTCGGCGTCCTGCGTGCCGACGCACTGCGCCAGCAGGGCGGTCACCAGGCCGGGCCGGTCGGCATGGCCGAAGTCCAGGTCCAGGTCGGCCGCGCTGCCGAAGGGCCGCAGGGCGGCCGAACTGCCGGGCGGCCGCTGCGCGGCCTGGGGCTGTGTGTGCACCATGGCGCCATGCCGGTGGGTGCTCAGCCGGCCAGCACCGGCTCGCTGGGCTCGGCCACTTCGGCATCCCGCTCCCAGCCCTCGTTTTCCAGCTTGATGGTCTGGATGGCCACGGCGTTGGCATTGGCGTCCAGGTCGGGCAGGGCCTGGTACTCCGACACCCAGCAGCGGTAGAGCTTGTAGGCCAGCACCAGCTGGCCGGCCTCGTTGTAGACCTCCAGGATCACGTCCTTGCGGAAGTCCTTCAGGCTGACCTCGGCGCCCAGGCCGGTGCCCACATGCCAGACCTTGTCGGCCCAGGCCTGGAACTCCGGATCGTGGGTGACACCACGCTCCAGCGTGATGGCCTCGTACTTGGTGCGCCCGGGCGACTTGCGCGAGGTGGACGGGTCACCGCCCTCGCGGTGCTCCACCACCTCGGTGCTGCGCTTGAGCGCCCCCACCTTGCTGATGCCGGCCACGAAGCGGCCGTCCCACTTGATGCGGAATTTGAAGTTCTTGTAGGGGTCGAAGCGGTGGGTGTTGACGGCGAACTGGGCCATGGTCGTGCTCCCTCACTGCAGATCACCAGCGATCTGCTGGATGCTGATGACGACGAACTCGGCCGGCTGCAAGGGCGCAAAGCCGACCAGGATGTTGACGATGCCCAGGTTGCGGTCGGCCTGCGGCGTGGTCTCCTTGTCGCACTTGACGAAGAAGGCCTCGGCCTGGGTCTTGCCCTGGAAGGCGCCCTGGCGGAACAGGCCGTTCATGAAGGCACCCAGGTTGAGCCGGATCTGCGCCCACAGCGGCTCGTCATTCGGCTCGAACACCACCCACTGCGTGCCGCGGTACAGGCTTTCCTCGATGAACAGCGCCAGGCGGCGGATCGGGCCGTACTTGTACTCGTCGGCCTGGGCGTCGGCGCCGCGCATGGTGCGCGCCCCCCAGGCCACCCGGCCATAAGCCGGGAAGTTGCGCAGCACGTTCACGCCCAGCGGGTTGAGCTGGCCGTTCTCCAGGTCGTTCACCGGCAGGGCCAGGTCGATCACGCCGTTGAGCGTGGCGTCGGTGCCGGCGGCCGCCTTCCACACGCCGCGTGTCGCGTCGGTGCGGGCATAGACGCCGGCCAGCGTGCCCGAGGGCGCCATGTTGCGCGGCCGCAGGCCGTCCAGCGGGTCGACGATGCGCACCGGCGGGAAGTAGGTGGCGGCATTGCGGGACTGCGTGGCCGCATTGGCCCAGGCGCCGATGTTGGCCAGGGTGCGGTTGGACGGCGCATCGACGATGTAGAAGGCCCGCCGCGCCTCGCACAGCGCCACCGCCGCCGGGATCACGCCGGCCTCCTGGCCGGTGGTCATGTCGAAGGTCTCGGGGATCAGCAGCAGGTTGAACAGGTCCACATCCAGCAGCGCGTAGATGCCGGTCTTGGCCAGCTCGTTGCCCACCAGGTCGACCGCGCCGCCACGGTTGCCGTCGGCGCCCGCGGTGGCCGGCGCCGCGTTGGTGACCGTGGCCGGCCGCCGCTGGGCCGCGCCCGGGATCTCGCGCCCGCCGTTGGCCAGGCCCATCTGGGCCACCGCCGCCAGGCCGCCGAAGGCACCACCGGCGATCACCACGCTGGACGATTCGCCGGGCGTCAGCGATGTGAGCGTCAGGTGGCCGGCGCCGGCAGCACCCCCGGGGCCGGTGTCCGAGGCTGCCAGCCGCGCCGCCAGGCCGGCGGCGGCGATGGCCGCGGTGGTGGCCGCCAGCAGGGTGGCCATGTCGGCCCAGGGTGCACCGGCCAGGTTCAGCAGGAAGGGCAGGTTGCCATCGACCACGCCGCCCAGCGTGGTGTTGCCGGGGTTCAGCGGGAAGCTGATGGCGCCGCTGGCGGCCAGGCCGGCGTTGGCGAAGGCCAGCGCCGCTGTGCGGTTGACGCGGATCGCCGCCGAGCCGTGGTTGACCACCGATTCGACGTACTGCGCCGAGTTGGCGTCCATGCTCAGGTTGCGATGCGTCTCGATGGGCAGCAGGGTGCTGCCATCGGCCTGCAGCTGCGACACCACCAGGTTGAAATCGGCATCGGCATTGCGCACGCCGGTGGCCTGCACGCTCAGCCGCAGGTCGTTGCCCCAGGTGCCGGGGCTGGCGGCGCTCACCTCCAGCACATTGGCTGGCGTGCCGTCCTGCAAGGTCCAGCCGGCGGTGGAATGGCCCACGGCCACGCGCACGATGATGGCCTGCGTGCCACCGTTGACGAAGAACTGCCGCACCGCATACGAGACCGGGCTGTCACGGTCCAGCCCGCCGTGGCCCCGCTCGAAATCGGCGAAGCTGGTGATGGCCTGCGGCCGGTCGGGCACACCCTTGCGGGTGTAGCCGACGAAGGCGGCGATCGAGGTCGCCACACCGGTGATGGTGCGCACGCCGCTGGGTTTCTCGACGATGTACACACCGGGATAGCTCACTTGGACCATGGCAGCTCTCTCCTTCACGTGTCGGCGTGGTGGAGAGAGCAAGGCCGGTGCCAGTGGGGGCCGGCTGGTCTGCAGGTGCGCCATGCCCGGCGCAGCGCCATTGGCGGGCCTGCGGCGCGCCGTGTGGCCCTGGGTCGATCCCGACCCACCGGGTCTGCAGGGACCCGATGGACCGCAGCCTGGTCAGTCGCCGCGTTCGCGGTAGTCGCCGAAGGCGGCGTCGCGCTCGCTGAGCAGGCCGCTGACGCTCTCGCCCTGGCGGCGGAAGCGTGTCATGTAGGCCTGGCTGGCCTCGGTCTGGAAGGCCAGGGCCTGCAGCTCGGTGCCGGCGCGGATGGCTGCGCGCAGGCCCATGATCTCCATCGCCCGGTGCACGCTGCGCTTGTTGATCGCCGCCAGCTCGCTGGGCAGCTTGGCCACACGCTCGGCCAGGGCCAGCACCTCGGCCTCCAGCTGCTCGGACGGCCAGGCGCGGTTGGCCCAGCCGCGTGCGGCCGCCTCGCGCCCGCTCAGGGAATCGCCGGTCAGCATGGCTTCCATGGCCTGGCGCATGCCCATGGTCCAGGGGTGGAACTGCATGTCGGGCGGGCTCATCAGCCGCACCGGCGGGTAGCCGATCTGGGCATCCTCGGCCACGTAGACCAGGTCGCAGGCGGTGGCCAGTTCCGAGCCGCCGGCCAGGCAGTAGCCATGCACCTGGGCGATCACCGGCTTGGCCAGGTCCCAGATGCGGAACCAGCCGTCCACCACATGGCGCGGCCACTGGCCCAGCCCGCCGGCGGAGTGGTAGGGCTGGCCCACCCGGTTGTCGGCCGAGAGGTCATAACCCGAGCAGAACGCAGGCCCGGCGCCGCGGATCACCGTCACCCGCACGTCGGGGTCCTGGTCGTTCTGCTCCAGCATGCCGAAGAGTTCGGCGCGCAGGCGGTTGTTCAGCGCGTTGCGCTTCTCCGGCCGGTTCAGCGTGAGGCGGCTGATGCCCGGCCGCGGCCGGTCGACAAGCAGGTGGACGAGGTCGGTCATGTGGCACCATGGCGGGCTGGTGGGGGTGCCGGCCATGCTGCCAGTGCCCGCAGCCGGGCCGGATCGCGCTGGCGACAAGCGCCAGCGGCGGCCGGCGGGGTTCCAGGGTTTGCCCGGTGGGGGCTGGGTGGCCGGGCCCGATACCGTGTGGGCGAACCAACCGGGCCCAACCCCATGTCCATCGCCATGTCCCTGCGCCGATTTCCACTCCTGGTCGCCACCGCCGCCCTGTGCTGGCATGCCCTGGCCACCGCCCATGAGCAGCCCGCCAGGCTGGAACGCCAGACCCGCTTCGGCAAGGTGCTGGGTGTCGACGATGCCGCGGGCACCCTGGCCTGGAAGGGCATCCCGTTCGCCAAGGCGCCCACGGGTGCCTTGCGCTGGCAGGCGCCGGTCGACCCGGTGCGCTGGGCCGGTGTGCGCCAGGCCCGGCAGTTCGGCAACGCCTGCATGCAGTACGGCCGCATCTACGGCCCGGGTGCCAACAACCGCTACGACGCCAGCATCGCCAGCACCCTGAACCAGGCCGTGGGCAGCGAGGACTGCCTCTACCTCAACATCTGGGCGCCGGCCCACCGGCACGGCGGCCATGCCGACGGGCGCGACCAGGCCGGCCGCCAGGGTGGTGGCAGCGCCCAGGGCGGCCGGCCGGTGATCGTGTTCGTGCACGGCGGCAGCAATGTCTCGGGCTACACCGCCGATCCGGTGTACGACGGCGCCGCCCTGGCGCGCGCCGCCAATGCGGTGGTGGTGACGGTCAACTACCGGCTGGGCATCTTCGGTTTCCTCAACCTGGCGCTGCTCAAGACGGGCCTGGACGCGCAGCAGGACTCCGGCAACTTCGCCCTGCTGGACATCATCAAGGCGCTGCAGTTCGTGCAGCAGGACATCGCCAAGTTCGGCGGCGACCCCGACAACGTCACCCTGATGGGCCAGTCGGCCGGGGCCATCAATGTCTATGCGCTGCTGACCACACCGGCCACGGTCAACGCCAGCCCGCGGCTGTTCCACCGCGCGGCGCCGCTGAGCGGCGGCATCTCGCTGGCCAGCAACCTGCCACCCGGCCGCCTGCCCACGCTCAACCCCGCCCCGGTGTACGCGGCCCAGGGCCTGCAGCTGCTCTACCGCCAGCTGATCGCCGACCAGCTGGTGCCCGACCTGGCCGGTGCCGCCGCCTGGGTGGCCAGCCAGACGCCGGCCCAGGTGGCGGCCTATCTGCGCAGCAAGCCGGCCCCGGCCCTGCTGTCGACCCTGCTGACCCAGCTGGCGCCGCTGGGCCTGGCCGGCTCCGGGCCGATTCCCGACGGGGCGATGCTGCCCACCGACCCCATCGCTGCGATGGCCGCGGGCCACTACCTCCGGGTGCCGGTGCTGGCCGGCAACACCCGTGACGAGGGCAAGCTCTTTCCCACCTTCCTCGCGTTGTTCGGCGGGCCCAGCGGCCGGCTGGTGAACGACCAGCAGCTGTTCAACATCCAGCTGGCCTACCAGCCCGATGCCGCACCGCAGATCGACATCGCGCAGTGGATTCCCCAGGCCTACCTGCCGGTGGACAAGCCGGTCACCGGCTTCACCGCCATGACCGAACTGCTGGACCAGCTGTTCCTGGGTGCGGCCACCACCAATGTGCTGGACACGCTGAAGTCGCAGCAGAACGAGGTCTGGTTCTACCGCTTCGACTGGGACGAGGAGCCGGCCCCGTTCAACGCCATCTACGGCGCGGCCCATGCCTTCGACCTGCCCTTCCTGTTCGGCAACTTCGGGCCCTCGCTGTTTGCCAACGTGGCCAACAGCACGGCCAACCGGCCGGGTCGGCTGGCCCTGTCGGACGCGATGATGCGCAGCCTGGGCGCGTTTGCACGCCGGGGCGACCCGAATGCGCCGCAGGCCCTGGGCATCAGCTGGCCGGCCTGGCCGGCGACCCTGATCTTCGACGCCTCGCCCACCGACAAGGCCATCTCGCTGCAGTGAGCGCGGCGGCCCTCAGCCGCCCTGACCGGTCCTCACCGGCCGGTGATCTGCTGCAGCGTGGCCTGCAGCTGCTGGGCGGCAACCGGATCCTGCTGCGCCAGCGCCCGCGCCATGCGGCGCAGCGGTTCGTCGGCGGGGCGGAAGTCGGCGCTGGTGCGCAGCACGGCCAGCAGCGGCGCCTGCACCTGGGCCAGCATCTGCCGCACGTCGGCGCTGGGCTGCACGCTGCGCCCGGCCAGCAGGAAGGCGTTGCGGGCAGCGTGGTAGGCGGCCAGCCGCCGTGCCCAACCGGCCTGCCCCGGCGGCGCGTCCAGCAGTTCACCCTCGGCCAGGCCCAGCTGCGGCAACAGGGCCAGCAGGCGCTCACGCGGGCCGGTGCCGGGCAGCGCCGACGGCTGGCCCAGCAGCTGCGGCGCGCCATAGGCCACCACCGGGTGGTCGTCGGTGTTCAGCGGCGCGCCGGCCGCCAGCCGGGCCAGTGCCTGCGGGCCCGCCACCCAGCTGCCGGGCACGGCCCAGTCGTCGCCCAGGCCGTAGTCGGCCAGGGGCACGCTGGCCTGCAGGCGGTGGCGGCGTTGCTGCAGCACGGTCATGTCATGGCGCCCACCGCCCTGCCGGGCCACCAGGCCCAGCACCGGTGTGTCCAGGCTCAGCGTGGCCAGCAGGGCGCCGGCCTCGGGGTAGACCGTGGTGAAGCTGCGCACGATGCTGCGCAGCGTGGCCAGGTCCAGCTGGTGCAGGGGCAGCCACTGGCAGAACACACCACCGGGCGCCAGGCGCGCGGCCACGGCCTGGAAGTGTTCCACCGTGTACAGCGCGGCCGAGCCGCTGCGTGCGGGGTGCACGTTGTCGGCCACGATCAGGTCATAGGCCGGGCCCGGGCTGCGCACATGGCGGCGGGCGTCGGCGGTGTGGATCTGCAGGCGCTGGCCGCCGCCCGGGGCATCGGCGCGGAACTGCGCCGCTGCGGCCACCACCTCGGGCAGCAGTTCCACCACCTGCACCTGCAGCTGGGGGTCGGTGGCGGCCACGGCGGCGGTGGTGCCGGTGCCCAGGCCCAGGAACAGGGCCGTGCGTGGTGCCGGGTGCAGCAGCAGGGGCAGCAGGGCCTGGCGGCCATCGGCCAGCCGGCTGCGGCTGTCGCCCTCCTGCTGGCGGCCATTGATGTGCAGGCGGCGCACACCGTCGGCGTCCTGCACCACGCTCACCGCGGCCATGGCGCCTTCGTGCCAGGCCAGCAATTGCCCGCCCTCGCCCAGGGGCACATGGCGCAGCGGCGGTGCCAGCCAGGCTGCTGCCAGCAGGCCGACCAGGCCCGGCACCAGCCAAAGCTGGCGCCAGCACAGCCAGGCCGCCAGCAGCAGGTAGGCGCCGGCCACCAGCAGCAGCGCCGCCTTGGCCTGCAGCACCGGCAGCAGGGCCACGCCGAACAGCGCCGGTGCCAGCGCCGCACCCAGGGTGTTGATGCCGATGGCCTGGCCCAGCGGCAGCTGCAGGTTGCGGGCGCTGACCATCAGCTGGCTGAACAGCGCACCCATCACCAGCGTGGGTGGGCCGAAGGCCAGCAGGGCCAGCACGGCCTCGGCGCCCAGCAAGGGCCCCAGGCCCGGCCCCAGCAGGGCCTGCAGGGCCGACAGCGCCGCCGCCTGCAGCGTGGGCGCCCACCACAGGGCGGCATTGCCGAGCAGGCAGGCTGCGCCCAGCAGCGCCAGCAGGCGGCCGGTGCTGCGGCCCGTGGCCTGCGCGCTGCCGCCCCAGCGCTGAAAGGCCGCCGCCCCCCCGGCCGTGCCCACCAGGTAGACCGCCAGCAGCAGGGCAAAGGTGTAGACCGTGTTCTCGGCCACCTGGCTGAGCACCCGCACCACCAGCACTTCCTGGGCGATGCCCAGCAGGCCGGTGGCCGCCAGCAGGGCCACCGCGGTCCGGCGCCCCGGCAGGGCCGCGGGCCGGGGGGGCGGCGGCGCCTGCGGCCCGGTCGGCGTGCCGGGCAGCGTCCAGCCGCGCCAGGCGGCCAGGGCCGCGCAGACCAGGTTCAGCAGCACGCACAGCCCGGCCGTGGCCCGCAGGCCATGGGCCGGCACCAGCCAGAACGCCGCCGCCAGCACGCCCAGCACCGCACCCGCGGTGTTGGCGGCATACAGCGCCGCCACCAGCTTGCCGCGGCCCGGGTGGGCGCGTGCCAGCCAGGCGTCCATGGCGGGCAGCGTGGCACCCATGGCCACGGTGGCCGGCAGAAGCAGCAGCAGGGTGCCGGCAAAGGCCACCGTCCACTGCCAGGCCGGTGTGGTCTCGGCGCCGGTCAGCCGCAGCAGCAGGGCGCCGGCCGGCGCGATCAGCAGCAGCAGCGCCGCGCCCCAGGCGGCGATGGCCAGCTCGCAGACGGCATACCAGCGCGCCGGCTGCAGGCTGCGCG
Organism: Pseudomonadota bacterium; assembly: GCA_040386375.1. GTDB lineage: Bacteria > Pseudomonadota > Gammaproteobacteria > Burkholderiales > Burkholderiaceae_C > Pseudaquabacterium. The sequence goes on along the minus strand of JAZKFQ010000044.1, from coordinate 9,243 downwards.
CGATGCGCCCGCCCAGGGCCATCGCTCCCAGCGCCAGGCCACCGAAGAAGGCCGCCACCACCGCCAGCACCGCCGCCGTGTCATGGCCCAGCCACAGCGTGGCCTGCTGGGTCCAGACGATCTGGTAGCCCAGGCCGGCCGCGCCCGAGGCCAGCATCAGCCCCAGGCCGGCGGCCGTGCCCACCGCGCCCGGGCTCATCCGCTGAAGCCGACGCTGTAGCCCCAGGAATCCAGCCGCGTGGGGATGGCGTTGAAGGCCAGGGTGATGCGGCGTTCCCCCTGGTTGGGGGGCACGGCATGCATCAGGTAGCTGGGGAACAGCAGCATGTCGCCGGGATCGGGCACCGGGCTGGCCCACTTGTCGGCGCTGTAGGGGCCGGCCTGGGTGCCGGCGTGGTCGTTGCGGAAGATGAAGTCGGTGCCGCCCGGCGACTTCATGAACACGGTGCTGCTGTCGGGGTGGGTGGGCGTGAGGTAGACCACGCCCGAGATGAAGCTGTTGGCATGGTTGTGCATGGCCTGGCGCCCGCCGGGCTCCAGCAGGTTGACCCACATCTCCTTGATCGACCAGCCCAGGGTCTCGCCGAACAGCAGGCTGCCGAAGCCGGCCAGCGGCGGCGTGATGTGGGCCGCAGCCTGGCCGAACAGCGGGCTGTCGGCAGGCCGCAGCAGCTCGGTGTGCGACAGGTTGGCCGACGAGCTGTTGGCATGCCGTGCCTGGCCGCTGAAGTGCGCCACCAGCGCCTGCACCAGTGGCGCCGGCAGGGTGGCGCGGTGGCGCATCACCGGAATGGGAAACAGGCCGAAGACTTCAGACATCGCGTGGTTGGGCATGGGGCAGTTGGGGTGGGCAACAAGACCAACGCCCCTGGGGGCACCAGGGGCGTGTGCAAACCGGCCCGGCCGCAACTTGTGCGCGCCAGGGCCGGGCTGGGCCGGGTTCAGCGGCGGCGGCGTGCCAGCACCAGCGTGGCCAGGCCCAGCGACAGCATCAGCATGCTGGTCGGCTCGGGCACGGCGCTGATGCTGATGTTGTCGAACGCCGCCAGGTTGGCGGCGTTGCCGAAGCTCACCGAATGGGCGGTGCCGAAGAAGCTGCTGGAGAGCTGGTCGAAGCGGCAGTAGTCGCTGTCGCTGCAGCCCTGCTGTGCATTGGCCACCAGGTTGAACGAGGCCAGCAGCGTTCCGCTGCCGTCCAGCCCGCTCCACACGTTCACACCCTGGGCGCTGAACTGCGAGGCCGAGTACCACAGGCTGATGCTGCCGCTGAAACCGGCCGCCACGTTCATGGTGCTGTCGGCATCCACCGGAGCCAGCACGCCCAGCGGCGACGGCGCGTTGCTGAAGTAGGTACCGGCGGCGTCGTTCTGCAGCGCCAGCATGCCAGCGCCGAACTGCACGCCCAGGGCGGGGCCGATGGCGCCGTCGCTGTCGGCGCCGCCGTCGTAGTGGGCCAGCACCGAGGCGAAGCTGGTGGGCGTCTCGGCATCGATCAGCACCGGGCCGGCGGCCTGGGCGGCCAGGGCGGCCAGCAGGCCGGCGGCCAGGACAGTCAGTTGCTTGTTCACATGCATCTCCATCGCAGGGTGGTGGTGCCGCGGGCGCCAGGCGCCGCAGCCGGATTGAAGCCCTGCAGTGTGCGCAGCCCGTGCGACAGCGGCGTGACGGCCGGCTGTCACGGTGCGGTCACGCCGCAGTCACGGCCGGTCCGGACACTGACCCGGTCTTGAGCCCACCACGGCGGCCCGCCGCTGCCCCTTCGGAGTCCCTGCCCATGCTTCCCAGCTTCCATCGACGCCACTGGCTGCGTGCCGGCCTGGGGCTGGCCGCGGCCAGCTGCTGGCCCGCTGCCAGGGCCTGCGAGGTGCAGGCCGAGTTCCTGCGGGTGATGCACCCGTGGACCCGTGCCACCGCGCCCGGCGCCGAGTTCGGCGTGCTGTGCATGCGCATCGACAGCGTCACCGCCGACGACCGGCTGATCGCCGTGCACACCCCGGTGGCCGACGGCGCCGAGATGGGCCTGTCGCAACGGGGTGTGGCGGTGGACCTGCCGATTGCCGCCGGCAGCGAGATCGACATGCATGACCACGGCGTGCACCTGCGCCTGGCGCCGCTGCGCCAGGCCCTGCACGCCGGGCGCAGCTACCCGCTGCAGCTGACGTTTGAACGCAGCGGCGTGGTGCACGCCGTGCTGAGCGTGGACTTCGAGCGCTTTTCCTGACCCCGCATCTGAACCCGAACCCGAACCGACCCCCGAGGAGCTTGCCCATGATTCCCACCCCCCGCATGACCCCGCTGGCCATGGCCGCGGCCACGGCCATCGGCACCGCCGCACTGCTGGTTGTGCCGCAGCCGGTGCAGGCCGGCAAGACCGCCGGCAAGTACCTGGCCGGTGACTTCCACAACCACAGCACCTGCTCCGACGGCGCGGTGTCGATGCAGAAGAAGGTCAAGAAGTCCATGGACCGCACGGCCGAGACGCCCTGGGGCCTGGACTGGTTCGTGCAGGCCGGCCACGGCGGCACCGGCAACCGCAACTGCACCCTGCCCGAGGACGCGGCCTTCGCCACCCCGGCCTACCCGGTGGTGACCAATGCCGCCGGTGTGGTGCAGGGCCCCAGCACCACCTGGCAGAACTCGACCCCGGCGGTCACGCCCAAGGGCGCCACCTCGGGCAGCAGCCCCAACCGCAACATGTGGCGCTGGCAGGCGGTGCAGGAGTACCAGTACCCGCTGATGGAGTACCTGGCGGTGCTGCGCAACGAGCCGCTGTTCGTGGGCGTGGAATCGGTGGTGGCCGGCCATGAGCACACCTCGATGTCGGTGGTCACCGGCCAGCTGCCGGCCTCGGCCTTCACCAGCCCCCTGCCCACCAGCGCCGGCTACACCGCCAAGGGTGATGCCAATGCCCTGGCCATGTGGCAGTACTGCTTCGACCGCGGCAACAGCGACACCAGCCGCGGCAACACCAGCACCACCAGCGGCGTGGGCAACAACTGGGACTGCGCGGTGCCCGGCAGCCTGAACAGCGGCGCCGCCTACTGGAACGAGGGCGCCAAGAAGCTGGTGCCCAGCGGCCCCACGCAAGGCGTGCAGGGCCATGAGAAGACGCTGGAAGGCATCAAGTGGATGGCGGCCTTCCATCCCGATGGCAGCTACTACGTGCCGGCCCACCTGGAGCGTGCAGGCCCGTTCAACCCGGCAGGCAACAACGGCTTCAACGTGGAGCACCTGCGCAACATGAACAACGCGGGGCCGCGTGTGGCGTTCGGCTTCGAGAGCCAGCCCGGCCACGGCGCCTCCGACCGGCGTGGTGAGTACAACCTGCGCCGCAACAACATCGGCGGCGTGAACGTGGATTCGGTGGGTGGCACCACCTTCGGCGGCACCGGCGTGTACGCGGCGCAGATCGGCGGCGTGTGGGACGCCCTGCTGGGCGAAGGCCGCAACTGGTGGTTCTTCGCCAGCAGCGACTGGCACAGCCGCGGCGCCTTCAGCGTGGACGACCGCCGCTCCGACAACGACTTCTGGCCCGGTGAGTACCAGCGCAACTACACCATGGTGCGCAACGGCGGCAACCAGCGTGTGAACCCGCAGATGATCGTGGACGGCCTGCGCACCGGCAACAACTGGGTGGACAGCGGCCAGCTGATCGACCGCCTGGCCTTCGTGGCCTGCGCCTCCTACGGCGGACCGGCCAAGCGCACCAATGTCGCGGTGGAAGCCATCGCGGTGGCGGCGGCGATGAACAACACCGACGTCGACGTGCCCGGCTGCGCCACCATGGGCGAGAAGCTCAAGGTGCGCCCGGGTGCCGAGGTGGTGGTGGCGGTGGTGGTGCGTGACCCGGCGGGCAAGAGCCACTCGCCGTACAGCTTCCCCAACCCGTCGCTGCTGCAGGTGGGCATCAACCAGCCGCTGGACATGCCCGAGCTGCACCATGTGGACCTGATCCGCGGCATGGTCAGCGGCTTCAGGGCCCCCGGCGCAGCCGATTACGCCGGCGCCTGGCCCGACGACTGGGTGGACCGCGCCAACCCGCAGCAGCTGCGCTCGCTGGCCCTGGTGCCGGCGGCGGCCAAGAACACCACGGCCGCGGTGATCGGCAGCTTCGGCAAGACCAGCTGGCGCACGGCGCCGGGCCGTGCCGAGTACAAGATCATGAGCTACCGCATCCCGGCGGTGCAGGCCTCGCAATACGTGCGCCTGCGTGGCACCAACCTGCCGCCGGCCGTGCCCTTCGAGACCGACGCCTCGGGCAACCCGCTGTCGGACCTGTGGACCAACACCGGCTCCATCAACAGCAAGACCACGCCGAGCACGGTGGAGTTTCCGACCAACGCCATGCTGCGCATCCCCTGCACCACCACCGGTGGCCGCAACGTGCCCGGCGACGAGGTGTTTGCCGGCAGTGGCATCGACGCCTGCCCCAACCACCTGCCGGTGGTCAACGGCCAGCGCATGGTGGGCTACGACGTGGCGGCCTGGGCCGACCTGTGGTTCTACAGCAACCCGGTGTTCATCGAGGTGGCCGGGTCCACCGTGGTGGCGGGTGTGAAGTAAGCACCGGGTCTGCCTGACCCTCCTGGCGCCGTGCGGCAACGCACGGCGCTTTCGCAGTTTCCGAGCCCGGCCGCTCAGGCCCCAAACCGCACACGCCATGTCTTCTGTTCCGTTGCCCTCACTGCACACGCCACCTCCCGCCCCCGCTGCGGCCGCTGCGCCCGACACTGCCCGCCGGCTGCCGGGCTGGTTGCGTGAGCCCCTGCTGCACTTTCTGCTGCTGGGCGCTGCGCTGTTCACCCTGGACAGCCTGCTGGCCAGCCGCAGCGACGACCCGCGCCAGATCGTGATCGACGCCAGCGTGGACGCCGAGGCGGTGCGGGTGTTCACCGAGGCGCGTGGCCGCGCGCCCGACCGGGACGAGCTGTACGCGCTGCGCCGCGTCTGGCTGGACAACGAGGTGCTGTACCGCGAAGGCATCGCCATGCAGATGGACCAGGGTGACAAGGCCATCCGCGACCGCGTGATCTTCAAGGCCTTGTCCAGCATCAACGCCGGCCTCAAGCTGCCGCCGGTGGACGACCAGGTGCTGCGCGGCTGGTTCCTGCAGAACCGCGCCAAGTACGACGAGCCGCCGCGCTTCGACTTCAGCGAGGCCGTGCTGCCCGAGGCCACGCCCGGTGAAGCCAGCGCGCGCACGCTGGCCGCCAGCCTGAACGCCGCCGGCGGGGGGGATGCCAACGCCAGCCTGCGGGTGTTCAAGGGCCGGCCGCAGGCCAACATCGCGCAGAGCTATGGCGCCGAGTTCAGCAGCGCGCTGCAGGCCCAGGCGCCGGGTGAGTGGCGTGCACTGCGCCATGGCGACAGCTGGCGGGTGGTGCGCCTGGACGGCAGCACATCCGCCCGGCCTGCCAGCTTCGAGGCCCTGCGCAGCACGGTGCTGGCGGACTGGACCGATGCGGTGATGGCCGAGCAGCGCGCCGCCGCCGTCAAGCTGATGGCCATGAAGTACGACATCCGGACCCAGGAGGCCAGGCCATGACGGGTGGGTGGCTGGCCCGCTGCTGGCGCCGCGGGCTACAGATGGCTCTGCTGTGCCTGGCCCTGCTGCCGGGCCTGCCGGCACAGGCCCATGAGATGAGCATGGCCGAGATGCTGGTGCAGGAGGTGGCGCCGGGCCGCTTCGTCTGGCAGTGGACGGCCGGCATGCGCAGCGGTGGCAATGATCTGGTGCCGCTGTGGCCCGAGGGGTGCGGCAGCGAGGGCAACCAGGTGCAGTGCGGGCCCGCCGGCATGGCCGGGGCGCTGGGCATGCAGGGCGTGGGCCAGGCGTTTTCGGCGGTGCTGGTCAAGCTGCACTGGCTGGACGGCGGCCTGCGTGTCTACACCCTCACCAAGGGCCAGCCCACGGTGCAGCTGTACGGTGCGGCCGACGACAAGCGCGGTGGTGGCGAGATCGCCCGCGCCTATGCGCTGCTGGGCGTGGAGCACATCCTGGGTGGCATCGACCACCTGCTGTTCGTGGTGAGCCTGCTGTTCCTGGTGGGTTTCCAGCGCCGCCTGGTGTGGACCATCAGCGCCTTCACCCTGGCCCACAGCCTGACGCTGGGCCTGAGCGCACTGGGCTGGATCAGCCTGCGCAGCCCGCCGGTTGAGGCCACCATCGCCTTGTCCATCGTGCTGGTGGCGGCCGAGGCCCTGCACCAGCGGCAGACCCTGTCGCGGCGCTGGCCGGCCCTGGTGGCCCTGCTGTTCGGCCTGGTGCACGGGTTGGGCTTCGCCGGCGCGCTGCAGCAGATCGGCCTGCCGCAGCAGCACCTGGTGCTGGCCCTGCTGAGCTTCAACCTGGGCGTGGAACTGGGCCAGCTGCTGGTGCTGGCCGTGCTGTGGCTGGGCTGGCGCGCGCTGCGCGGCCAGCCGCTGCTGGCGCGTGGACGCACGCCGGCGCTGTATGCCATCGGCGGCATGGCCGCCTACTGGACCATCGGCCGGGTGGCGGCCATCGTGCTCTGAACCTGAACATCAAGGCGCCGGCAGGCGCATCAGCGCCTGGCCCATGCGCAGCCGGCTGCCGCTGGCCAGGCCGGGCGCCAGGCTGAAACCGGGCGGTGCAAACACCAGGATGGTGGAGCCATGCTGGAACCAGCCCATCTCCTGGCCCTTGGTGAAGTGCGCATCACAGGGCAGCTCGTCGGGGCCGCGGTAGTCCACACCCAGCAGCGGCGCCAGCCAGTGCAGGCGCAGGCTGGCCACCAGGATGGCGGCCACCGGCACCAGGGCCAGCGGGTGGCCGGCTGCGCCCACGCTGGCATGCAGCACGGCGCGTTCGTTGCGGCAGAACAGCTTGTGCACCCGCTTCAGCGCGATGGGGTTGACGTTCCAGGTGTCGCCGCTGTGGTGGGTGACGTGGTGCACCCGGCAGTCATGCGGCGCATGGAAGCGGTGGTACATGCTGGCGGTGAGCCGCAGCGTGGCGAACAGGCCGTCGCGGTAGGGCGCAAAGGCCTGGGCATCGGGGCCGAATAGCTCGGGCAGGGTGTAGGGGAAGCCCTTGGCCTGGAACACCTCCAGCCCCCGCACCGGGCCGCAGGCGCCCAGGATGGCATCGCAGGGGCTGCAAAGCACCTGCGGGTCGGCATCCACCATGCGGGCGCCGGGCTGCAGCTCGCGGATGAAGCAGTCGTGCAGGCTGTCGAAGCGGGTCTTCTTGGCGTCGCTCAGGTCCAGGTCGCTGAACAAGCGCCAGGTGCGCAGCGAGAGATCACGCACCAGCGGCTGGCGGATCTGGCTGAACCAGCCCATGAAGCGGGTGAGGGCGATGCGGGGCACGCGGTTGGTGAGCAGGAAGTTCAGGTCTTCCTGCTGCAGGACGCGGTCACGCCAGTGTCTGAGATTCATGCGGGTGTCAAAGCGCTTGGTTAGAAAGGGGCTTCCCTGCCGAGAAAGCCCACCGATGAACGAGACCCTTGCACTGTCGGCCGTGGCTGCCGCCAGCCTGGCCACCTTGGCGATTGCCCTGCCCGCGGCCAAGCGCCGGCTGGAGCTGTCGATGGCCAAGCATCCGTCGCTGACCGGCCATGCGCGCATGGCCAAACGTGTGGCCGCACTGCTGCCGGGTTATGCCTACGACGCCGAGCGCTTCTTCAATTCCGACCAGGCCCCGGCCGAGGCCGTGCTGCGCCGGCGTGCAGCGCTGCAGCGGCTGTCGGCGCTGTTCAACCAGCGCCATGCCCGCTCGCTGGCCCTGACCCAGCAAACCGCCAAGGGCCTGTCGGACCTGCAGTTCACCGGCGCCTACCGCGTGCCCTACCAGTACAGCCCTTATCTGCGCCAGCACCTGCAGGTGGCCAGCTTCATCCGCGACGCAGCCGGGGTGACCGTGACCGACCTGGACGGCAATGTGTTCTACGACCTCACCGGCTCCTACGGCGTGAACGTGTTCGGCCACGACTTCTACAAGCGCTGCATGGCCGAAGGCGCGGCCCGCGCCCAGGGCATGGGCATGGTGCTGGGCAGCCTGCACAGCAGCGTGGCCTTCAACGTGCAGCGCCTGCGCGAGATCTCGGGCCTGGACGAGGTGTCGTTCCACATGAGCGGCACCGAGGCGGTGATGCAGGCCGTGCGCCTGGCGCGTTACCACACCAGGCGCACGCACCTGGTGCGCTTCTGCGGCGCTTACCACGGCTGGTGGGAAGACGTGCAGCCCGGCCCCGGCAACCCGGTGAAGCCGCGCGACACCTACACCCTGCAGGAGATGCATGCCCACAGCCTGCATGTGCTGCGCACCCGCAAGGACATCGCCTGCGTGCTGGTGAACCCGCTGCAGGGCCTGCACCCCAACCGCGCCGCGCCTGGGGATTCGGCCCTGGTCGACAGCAGCCGGCGCGCCGGCTTCGACCGCGCCGCCTACACCGCCTGGCTGCAGCAGCTGCGCACGGTGTGCACCGAGCGCGGCATCGTGCTGATCTTCGACGAGGTGTTCCTGGGTTTCCGCCTGGCGCCGGGGGGTGCGCAAGACTTCTTCGGCGTGCGTGCCGACATGGTGACCTACGGCAAGACCCTGGGCGGCGGCCTGCCGGTGGGCGTGGTGTGTGGCAAGCGTGCGCTGATGAAGCGCTTCCGCGCGGAGCGGCCGGCCGACATCTGCTTTGCGCGTGGCACCTTCAACGCCCACCCGCAGGTGATGTGCAGCATGCAGGTGTTCCTGGAGCAACTGGAGACGCCGGCCATCCGCGCCATCTACGACGGCCTGGACGCCCGCTGGAACGCGCGCGCTGCCATGCTGAACCAGCGCCTGCTGGCGGCCGACCTGCCAGCGCAGGTGGCCAACCTGGGCTCGGTGTGGACGGTGTTCTACACCCAGCCCGCGCGCTACAACTGGATGCTGCAGTTCTACCTGCGCGCCCATGGGCTGGCGCTGAGCTGGGTGGGCACGGGCCGGCTGGTGTTCAGCCTGGACTACAGCGACGAGGACTTCAAGGCCGTGGTGCATCGCTTCGTGGCCGCCTGCAAGGAGATGCAGGCCGATGGCTGGTGGTGGTTCGACCCGCAGCGCACCAACCAGACCATCCGCCGGGGCATCCTGCGGGAGATGCTGGCGCAGTGGGTTTGATGACGCTCCTGCGCGACTGCTTCTGAGCGATCGCGCCGTGCCGGGCGGGCGTGTTCTGCTCCGTGCCAGCGGCCAGTGGCCGCTGGCGTTCGCCAGGCACAAACAGTCCACTGGACTGTTTGTGTCCG
>JAZKFQ010000043.1:0-296028 GCA_040386375.1 Pseudomonadota bacterium | reverse complement strand
TGAAGTACGCCGAGCGCATCTTCTCGCGCCCGGCCTACATCGAGGCGCTGACGCCCTCCGAAAAGGTGATGCGCAAGTAAGAGGCGCCGGCAGATGACCAAACCGCCTGCACCCGACGAGCAGGGCAGTTCCACCCGGCCCTACCTGATCCGCGCCCTGCACGATTGGTGCGCCGACAACGGCTTCACGCCTTATCTGGCGGTCTATGTGTCGGCCGGCGTCCAGGTGCCGATGGAGTACGTCAAGAACAACGAGATCGTGCTCAACGTTGGCTTTGAGGCCACCAGCGGCTTGCAGCTGGGCAACGAGTTCATCGAGTTCAAGGCGCGTTTCGGCGGCGTCTCGCGTGAGATCGTGGTGCCGGTGGACCATGTGGTGGCCATTTACGCGCGTGAAAACGGCCAGGGCATGGCGTTTCCGGTGCCCACCGAGCCGGCGGCAGCCGGTGCTCCCGCAGGCGAAGCCGAACCCGTGCGGGCCGGCCTGCGCCTGGCGCGGGCCGCCGACGGCGATGACGAAGTGGCTGCGCCTGTGGCGCCGGCAACGCCAGACGCCGCCGAGCTGCCGCCGGACCCACCGGCGCCAGGTGGTGGTGGCCGCCCCGCGCTCAAGCGCGTGAAGTGAGGCGCGCGGCCTTTGCGCCGGGTTGCGCCCTAGAATTTGTTGCAGCCGTGCCGGCTTAGCTCAGTTGGTAGAGCAACCGCCTTGTAAGCGGTAGGTCATCCGTTCGATTCGGATAGCCGGCACCACTCGCAGCCAGGCTGTGCACAGGCTGGTGGTTCATCCCCCGCAATCCAGGGGGGTGTGGGCCGGATCTGCCGCGGGCCGCGTTCAATACTGCGGGGCTGATCACCCGGGGGCATGGATCCATGTGGCGCTTGCAACACCCTGCACGACTGATCGTCGGCGCGGCCGCCGTCGCTGCGGCCGCCCTGGCGCTGAATTTTTCAGGCTGCGGTGAGCCGACCGAGGCTGAACTGCTGGACGCAGCCCGCGCCGCCATCGCCAAGCGAGAAACCCAGGCCGCGGTGCTCTCGCTCAAGGCCTTGTTGCAGGTCAACCCAGAGGCTGCCGAAGGCCGCTTTCTGCTGGGCAAGCTGCTGCTGGCCGCGGGCGAAATGCCGGCCGCCGAGGCGGAGTTGCGACGCGCCCTGTCGGCCCGCCACCCCGAGGTCGAGGTGCTGCCGCTGCTGGCGCAGGCGATGCTGAGCCAGGGGTCGGGTGCGCAATTGCTGCAGCAGTTCGGCAAGACCGACCTGCCAGACCCGCAGGCAGACGCCGACCTCAAGTCGCAGCTGGCGGCCGCGGCCGCCGATACCGGGGATCTGGTCCAGGCCCAGGCGCTGATCGACAGCGCCCGCCGCCGCGCCGTCGACCCCACGGCAGCCGACATCCAGCAGGCGCGCCTGTCGGCCCTGCGCGGCGATATGGCGCTGGCGCTGTCGCAGACCAACGCAGTGCTGGCCGCCAAGCCGGACAACGCCTTGGCGCTGGCCCTGCGTGGTGACCTGCTGGCGCGGCGCGGACCGCAGATGGACCTCGGCGCGGCCGTCACGTCCTGGCGCCAGAGCCTGGCCATCAAGCCCGACGACGCCCTGGTGCATGCCTCGGTGCTGGCGGTGTTGACCGGCCAGAACGACTGGGCTGGTGCCCAGACCCAGTGGCGGGCGCTGCAGAAGGTGGCACCACGCCATGTGCAGACGCTGTACTACGAGGCGCTGATCGAGGCGCAAAAGGGCAACTTCACCCGGACCCGCGAGCTCTCGCAGCTGCTGCTGCGGCGGGTGGCCGGTGATCTGCGTGTGCTGATGCTGGCCGGCCGTGCCGAGTTCAAGCTCGGTGGCATGGCGCAGGCCGAGGCGCTGTTCACGCGGGCCATGCAGGCGGCGCCTGCCCTGCCTGCGCCACGCCAGGCGCTGGCCCAGGTGCTGCTGCGCACCGGGCAGGTTGACCGCGCGATGGCCATTCTGAAACCCTTGCTGGAGGCCGATCCGCCTGATCTGGAGGCCATGCTGACAGCAGCCTATGCACACCTGCAGACCGGCGACACGGCCCGTGCGAATGCCTTGTACGAGCGCGCGGCCCGCATCAGCCCTTCGGATCCACGGGTGCGCACCGCCACCGCGCTGACCAAGCTGGCCAAGGGTCAGCACGCCACGGCCAGGGCCGAGTTGCGCGCCATCGCGGCCAGCGATCCAGGCTCGGCGGCCGATCTGGCCTTGATCAACAGCAGCATGCGGCTGGGTGCGGTCGACGACGCGTTGCAGGCCATCGACAAGCTGGCGGCCAAGCTGCCCGACGACCCGCAGCCGCATGTGCTGCGGGCGCGCATCGCCCTGCAGCGCAAGGACTTCGCCGCGGCGCGCAAGAGCTTCGGGGAGGCCTTGCAGCGCAGCCCCGACCACATGCCGTCACTGATGGGTCTGACCACGCTGGACTTGCTCGAGCGCCGGCCTGCGGATGCCAAGGCCAGGCTGGAGGCGGTGGTGCAGCGCAATGCCAAGCATGTCGGGGCCATGGTGACGCTGGCCGAGCTCAACGACCGCACAGCAGGCCCGGCCGACGAGACGCAGCGCTGGTACCGGGCGGCGGTCAAGGCGTCGCCGGGCGACGTGGGCCCGCATCTCAAGCTCATCGACCACCTGATGCAGGCCAACCAGATCGTGCAGGCCAAGGAGGCCGCCCTGGCAGCCGTGGCCTTGTTCCCGAACGACGAGGATGTGCTCGACCGCGTGGGCCGCAGCCATCTGCTGCAAGGTGATGCGCTGCAGGCGGTGGCCACGTTCCGCAAGTGGGTTCGTCTGTCCGGTGGGTCTGCGCGGCCGCATCTGCGATTGGCCGACGCCTTGGCGGCGACAGGGGATGCCGCGGGTGCCGCCGAGAGCCTGCGGCGGGCCATGGAACTGGCGCCGGCAGATCCGGCGGTGCAGATGGCGGTGGCTCGGTCGGCGCTGGCCAATCGCCGGCCGGCCGATGCCCTGCAGGCAGCGCGCAAGCTGCAGGCGCGTGACAAGGCTGCAGGGTTCAACCTGGAGGCCGAGATCGAGGCCACGCAGGGGCACTGGGCGGCTGCGGCCGCTGCGTATAACCGGGCCTTGGCTGACACGCCCACCACCGACACCGCACTGCGCCTGCATGGCGCCCTGGTGGCCGCCGGCAAGGCAGAAGACGCCGAGCGCATGGCTGCGGAGTGGCGCAAGGCCCATCCAGACGACCAGATCTTCGTGTTGAAGCTGGCCGACGCCGCGATGGCGCGCCGCCAGCCGGCGCAGGCGGAGCTTCTCTACCGTGAGGTGCTCGCCCGCAGGCCGGGCCACCTGCTGGCCCTGAACAATCTGGCCTACGCCCTGGCGACCCAGAAGAAGCCCGGCGCTGTCGCGGCAGCGCAAGAGGCGGTGCGCCTGGCGCCGGACATCGCGTCCTTTCGCGACACGCTGGCGTTCTCGCTCGCAGCCGACAACCAGTATCCGCAAGCGGTCGAGGCCCAGGTGCGTGCCGTCGAACTCGCCCCCGCCGTGCCGCAATACCGCTTGCAGCTGGCGCGCCTGCAACTGAGGGTGGGTGAAAAGGATGCGGCCATCTTCGAGCTGGAGCGGTTGGAAAAGCTGGGTAAGGAGTTTGCGCGGCAGCCTGAGGTGCGGGCGCTCCTGGCGCAGGCGCGCGGCTGATACTGTCGGAAATCTTGACGGATCGTGCTGCGCATTTTTGGGGCGCTTCTGAAAGATGTTCCGAATCAACGTGTTACGTATGACTTTGTGGGATGGTGCGGTTATTGCTAGTTTCAGGAATCTCATGCCGCACGCCGCGGTGAGGACGGAGGAAATCATGAAGACCACGACGTTCCAGCTCAGCAAGAGCGCATGTTTGGTGGCGATGGCCTTGACGGGCTTGTCGCCGATCGCCATGGCGGATCCCATGGACTTCTACGCAGGGCCGGCCATCACCAATGCGATGCGTGCCGATCCGCGCGCCTGTCTGAATGTGGGTGATGCCATCAGCTGCTCGGCCGGCATGCTGAACCTGCTGCACGAGCAGTACACCGGCACGGCGTTGAGCAAGACCGCGAGCACCGCGCTCAGTGCGGCAACCCCGGGCGGCTACGTCGTGGCGCCCACCGGCCAGGGTCAGCTGAAGCAGGCCATCACGCTGGGTTCGGGCGGCATGGGCGGTAACGACAACTCGAACATCGACCCGACCACGGCACGGGCTGAAAACGGGTACTCCACGAACAACGCTGGCGACACTTTCGCTGCGACCGGCAAGACTGGCGCCACCGCGGGCAACCTGGGTGATCCGGGCAACAATGCGATGAATTCGGCGTTTGACCAGGCCGGCACCTGGGACGTGGACCTCAACTGGCTGATCAGCGCACTGACGCTGGACAACAAGCGCCGCGAATTGATGTTCGGCTTCGACTTCAACCAGGCACAGAACTCCACCGGTACCGTGGACTACTGGGCCCTGATCACGGTGGTCGACTACCAGCGTGACGGCACTGGAGCGCTGGTGCTGGATGGCAACGGCAAGGGCATCATCGTCGGGCAGAAGAACTACGAGCTCAAGAATGACCCGACCGGGTATGCAGCTTTCAACTCGGGCAAGACATTCAACAGCCAGCCCAACGGCAATGAGTTCTCGCAGGTGAACACCAAGACTTGCTACAAGCTGAATGGCTCCGGCATCGTGATCGATGTGAAGCCGACTGCCACCGGCGACTGCAGCCAGTGGGGAGTGGGTTACGAGACCGTGAACAACGCCACCGGGGACAACAGCACCGAGATCATCGGCTTCCTGCCCGAGCTGAATGCGGGCCTGGAGACCTTCGCTGCGGACGGCTACGACGCCGTTTCTGTGCGCATGCTGTTCGGTTGCTTCGACAAGGCCGGTGATAACAAGTCTGGTGCGGGCTACCTCAGCGGTGGCTCCACCCAGAACTGTGACGGCGGCGGCAACGTGGACGTGTTCCTGATGGCCGGTGCCCCGCAGCCGGGCATCAATGTCCCCGAGCCGGGCTCCATGGCCTTGGTCGGCCTGGCGCTGCTGGGCCTGGGTGCTGCATCGCGGCGCCGCGCTGCAAACTGACCACTGGCGGGGTTCGACCCCGCCGCTCACCCAAACGGCCCGGTTTTCACCGGGCCGTTTTGTTGGTTGGGCGCACTGTCTGATGGTGGCGCGAAGGGTTCTAACGCAGCGCCAGCACCTTCACCCGAATGGGCAGCTGCGTGAATCCCTGCGCGGCGAGGCATGCCTCCAGGGCCGGCAGCATGTTGCGCAGCTTGGCGGCGACTGGTTGGCTGGCGGCGAGCAAGGTGAATCCCTCGCTGTCGAGGGGGCCGGCGCGCACCTGCGCACGGATCGGCGCCTGCAGCACAGCCTGCAGTGCGGCCAGGCGCGCCTGCGACGCATGGATGCGCGCTGTCAGCGATGACAGTGCATCGCTGCTGGCCAGCGCCTGGGCGATGGATTGTGTGGCGGCCCCGCTGTGTGGGCCGGTGCTGTCGGTCATGTGAGTGGGCGCCGGATGGGGCTGTTGCCTGCCACCAGAATGCACGATGCGGCGGGTGTGAATGGTAGACTGATCGGCTTTGCGTGTCGGTATCCGGTGGGCTGAACCTGGCCTGCCCGGCATGTGCAAGTTCCCGCCATCATCCCCGAAGACACCGCATGTTGCCCAAGCTTCTCACCTCGATTTTCGGCAGCCGCAATGATCGTCTGCTCAAGCAGAAGCGCCGGGTCGTCGACAAGGTCAATGCGCTGGAGGCGCAGTTCGAGGCACTAGACGACGCTGCGCTGCGCGCCAAGACCGATGAATTCCGCCAGCGCGTGGCGCAGGGCACGGCGCTGGATGAACTGCTGCCGGAAGCCTTTGCCGCGGTGCGTGAGGCTGGCAAGCGCAGCCTGAAGATGCGCCATTTCGATGTGCAGATGATCGGCGGCATGACCTTGCACAGCGGCAAGATCGCCGAGATGCGCACCGGCGAAGGCAAGACGCTGATGGCCACGCTGCCGGTCTACCTGAACGCGCTGTCGGGCAAGGGCGTGCATGTGGTCACCGTCAACGACTACCTGGCCCGGCGCGATGCCGAGTGGATGGGGCAGCTGTACCGCTTCATGGGCCTGACAGTCGGCGTCAACGTGCCCGGCATGTCGCGCGAGGAGAAGCAGGCGGCCTACGCGTCCGACGTCACCTATGGCACGAACAACGAGTTCGGCTTCGACTATCTGCGCGACAACATGGTCTACGAGCTGGCCGACCGGGTGCAGCGCGGACTGAACTTCGCCATCGTCGACGAGGTGGACTCCATCCTGATCGACGAGGCCCGCACGCCGTTGATCATCAGTGGCCAGGCCGAAGACCACACCGAGATGTACGTGCGCATCAACGCCGTCATTCCGGGCCTGAAGAAGCAGATCGGCGAGGCCGACCCACGCACCGGCGAAGGCGTGATCGAGCCCGGCGACTTCACGGTGGACGAGAAGAGCCACCAGGTCTTCCTCACCGAGGAGGGCCATGAGAACGCCGAGCGCCTGCTGGCCGAGGCCGGCCTGCTGGTCGAGGGCGCCAGCCTGTACGACGCGGCGAACATCTCGCTGATGCACCACGTGTATGCGGCGTTGCGGGCCAACCACCTGTACCACCGCGACCAGCACTATGTGAACCAGGGCGGCGAGATCGTCATCGTCGACGAGTTCACCGGCCGCCTGATGACCGGCCGCCGCTGGAGCGACGGCCTGCACCAGGCGGTGGAAGCCAAGGAAGGCGTGCAGATCCAGAGCGAGAACCAGACCCTGGCCTCGATCACCTTCCAGAACTACTTCCGCATGTACGGCAAGCTCGGCGGCATGACGGGCACGGCCGACACCGAGGCCTATGAATTCCAGGAGATCTACGGCCTGGAGACGGTGGTCATCCCGCCCAACCGGCCCACCGCCCGCAAGGACGAGCTGGACCTGATCTACAAGACCAGCCGCGAGAAGTACAACGCGGTGATCGAGGACATCCGCGGCTGCCACCAGCGGGGTCAGCCGGTGCTGGTGGGCACCACCTCGATCGAGAACAGCGAGCTGATCTCCGGTCTGCTGACCCAGGCCAAGTTGCCGCATGCAGTGCTCAATGCCAAGCAGCACGCCAAGGAGGCCGAGATCGTGGCCCAGGCTGGCCGCCCCGGCGTGATCACCATTGCCACCAACATGGCGGGCCGCGGCACCGACATCGTGTTGGGCGGGAACGTGGAGAAGCAGATCCAGTTGCTGGAAGCCGATTCCAGCGTCAGCGACGCCGACCGTGCCATGCGCATCCAGCAGCTCAAGGATGAATGGCAGGGCCTGCATGAGCAGGTGAAGGCTGCCGGCGGCCTGCGCATCATCGCCACCGAGCGTCACGAGAGCCGCCGCATCGACAACCAGCTGCGCGGCCGTGCCGGGCGCCAGGGTGATCCGGGCCAGAGCCGTTTCTACCTGAGCCTGGACGATCCGCTGATGCGCATCTTCGCGGGCGACCGGGTGCGCGCGATCATGGACAAGCTGAAGATGCCTGAAGGGGAGGCCATCGAGGCCGGCATCGTCAGCCGCAGCATTGAAGGCGCGCAGCGCAAGGTGGAAGCGCGCAATTTCGACATCCGCAAGCAGCTGCTGGAGTACGACGACGTCAGCAACGACCAGCGCAAGGTGATCTACCAGCAGCGCAACGAGATCCTTGAATCCAGCTCGGTGCTGGACCAGGTGACCAATCTGCGCAAGAGCGCCATGACCGATGTGGTGCGCACCTGGGTGCCGGCTGAAAGCGTGGAAGAACAGTGGGACATCCCGGCGCTGGAGAAGGCCCTGGCCGAGGAATGGCAGGTGCCGGTGGGGTTGGCCGCGGACGTGGAGAAGAGCGACACCATCACCGACGAGGACATCGTCGACAAGGTGGTGGCGGCGGCCGACCAGGTGTTCGAAGGCAAGCTCGCGGTGGTGGGTCAGGAGCAGTTCAATCCCTTCATGCGCATGGTGCTGCTGCAGAGCATCGACAGCCACTGGCGTGAGCACCTGGCGGCGCTTGACTATCTGCGCCAGGGCATCCACCTGCGTGGCTACGCCCAGAAGAACCCGAAGCAGGAATACAAGCGTGAGGCCTTCGAGCTCTTCAGCCAGTTGCTGGACGTGGTGAAGATGGAGGTCACCCGCCTGCTGCTGACGGTGCGCATCCAGGGGCCCGAGCAGGTGGCCGAGGCTGCCGAGGCGATCGAGGCCCAGGCCAGCCATGTCGGCAACGTCACCTACACCCATCCGAATGAAGACGGCAGTGTCAGCCAGGACACCGAAACAGCCGCGGTGGCCAGCGGCGACCTGCCGCGTGTGGGCCGCAACGATCCCTGCCCCTGCGGCAGTGGGAAAAAGTACAAGAGTTGCCACGGCAAGCTCGCCTGAAGCACCATGGCGCAGCCGTGGTTCTGACCAGCTTTGCAGATTCGATCGCTGTACAGATATTTACAACTGCATTTCGTAGCACTTTCATACCCGGGAGATCCCTTGGCTAGGGGGTGTACCCGGGGGGGTACACCGCTAGACTCCGCCAAATCGGGTGTAGTACACATTTCTCCGGAAGCTGTGGCTCGAAACTTGCAGTTGGTTGTTGGCGTTTTGTTTGTGGTCAGAAGTCCTCAGGAGGTTCTTATGAAATTGAAATTTGTCGCGGCTGCAGCTGCGCTAGCCCTGTCAGGCGGCGCGTTTGCTGCCCACGATCTGGGTGAACTGTCTGCAGCGCCGGATTCGTTCCTGTTTGCAGCAGGCCCGGGCTTGTTCTCGTCGGGTTACCTCTTTTCCCTCGGTTCGCTGAGCGATGTCTCGGGCATCGCCACGATGTTCCCCATCGGAATGGTTTCCGAGATCGGCGTGACCGTGAGCAACGGCATGGCCAGCTACACCGACACCAATGCCAAGGACGGCTTCACGTTCGCTGGCCTGGGTGCTGGTGACTACACGCTGAACGTGTTCGGTTACTCGTCCGTGGCCACCAGCGCGGTTGGTTTCATCGCGGCCGCGCCGGTGCCCGAGCCCGAGACTTACGCCATGATGCTCGCCGGCCTGGTTGCCGTGGGCTTTCTAGCCAGCCGCCGCAAGAACGGCTGATCAACCGCGAAGGCATCGCGGCTCGGTTTGAAAGGCGGCTTCGGCCGCCTTTCTTCTTGGGCGGACGCTTTGGGCGCCCACCGCCTGCGCAGCCGGCCTGCCTGTGTCGGTCAACCACACTTCTACAATCCGGTGCTCGACCGCCACTGACCAGAGGTTCCTGCGCATGCCCGTCAATCTGCCCCCCCTCGACCCGGCCAGCCTGCATGCCGTTCCTGGTGTCCGCCTGGGCGTGGCCCGTGCGGGCATCCGCAAACCCAACCGGGCCGATCTGGTGGTGCTGTCGCTGGACCCTGGTTGCAGCGTGGCCGGCGTGTTCACCCGCAACCGGTTCTGCGCCGCGCCGGTGCAGGTCTGCCGTGAACACCTGGCCAGTGGCCAGGCCGTGCGTGCCGTGGTGGTCAACACCGGCAATGCGAATGCCGGCACCGGGGCCGATGGGTTGGCGCGGGCGCGCCAGACCTGCAGCGCGCTGGCGCAGTTGATGGATCTGGCGCCACAGCAGGTGTTGCCGTTCTCCACCGGCGTGATCATGGAAACGCTGCCGGTGGACCGCATCGCTGCGGGCCTGCCGGCGGCACTGGCCGATCTGCGCGCCGATGGCTGGGCCGCGGCTGCCCAGGGCATCATGACCACCGACACCCTGCCCAAGGCAGCATCGCGCCAGGTCCAGATCGGCGGCCGAACGGTCAGCATCACCGGGGTCAGCAAGGGCGCCGGCATGATCCGCCCCAACATGGCCACGATGCTGGGTTTCATGGCCACCGACGCGGTGGTCGCCCCGGCGCTGCTGCAGGCGCTGGTGCAGGAGGCAGCCGACGCCAGCTTCAACCGCATCACCATCGATGGCGACACCTCGACCAATGATTCCTTCGTGCTGATTGCCAGCGGCCAGGCTGGGCACGCCCAGATCACCACGCTGGAGTCGGCCGAGGGCCGGGCCTTGCGTGCCGCGGTGGTCGCGGTGGCGCAGCAGCTGGCGCAGGCCATCGTGCGGGATGGCGAGGGCGCCACCAAGTTCATCAGCGTGCAGGTCGAGGGTGGCAAGACCGAAGACGAGTGCCGGTTGGTGGCCTATGCCATTGCCCATTCACCGCTGGTGAAGACCGCGTTCTTCGCCAGCGACCCGAACCTGGGCCGCATCCTGGCGGCTGTGGGTTATGCGGGCATCGATGACCTGGAGCAGTCGCTGATCGATCTGTACCTGGACGACGTGCACGTGGCCACACAAGGTGGCCGGCACCCGGCCTACAGCGAGGCCGACGGCCAGCGTGTGATGAAGCAGAGCGAGATCACGGTGCGCGTGCTGCTCCACCGTGGCGCGGCCTGCACCACGGTGTGGACCTGCGACCTGTCGCACGACTACGTCAGCATCAACGCCGACTACCGCAGCTGAGCGCTTGCACCCTCCCTTCCTGCAAGGAGGGAGGGCTTGGCGGCCTGCAGTGACAATCGTTGTCAAGACAGCGGCGCCATGGCGACGCCGCTGCAGCGCAGGGGGGAGTTTTGGCGAGCAAGCATGAGATCCGGCCAGGGCCGGCGCGTGGGCGTTGGGGGCTGGCGCCCGGCGATCTGCTGTTCGACGCGGTGTACCGGCGGCTGTGGACATCGATCCTGATCAGCTCGGTCGGTGCACAGGTCACCATCCTGGCCCTGCCGCTGACCGCCGCGCTGCTGCTCGACGCCACGCCCACGCAGATGGGCATCCTCACCGCGGTCGAGGTTCTGCCGTTTGCGCTGTTCTCGCTGCCGGCCGGTGTCTGGCTGGACCGGGTGCGCAAGCTGCCGGTGTACGTGGCGGGCGAGCTCAGCATCGCGCTGGCGGTGTTCACCGTGCCCCTGGCGTGGTGGCTGGGCGCGCTGGCCATGCCGGGCCTGTACCTGGTGGGTTTCGTGATCGGCCTGGTGAACGTGTTTGCCGGCAGTGCCGCCCAGATCGTGCTGACCCAGGTGGTGCCGCGGGACCGCCTGGTCGAGGCCCATGCCCGCAATGCCCTGGCCAGTTCGGGCGCCGAGGTGGCGGGCCCGGGCCTGGCCGGCATGCTGGTGAAGTGGCTGGGCGCACCGCTGGCCCTGCTGCTGGATGCGCTGCTGCTGCTGCTGTCGGCCGCCATGCTGCGTGGCATCCGCGTCGCCGACGTGCCGGCGCCACGCAGCAGTGCAGGCTTCTGGCATGAACTGCGGGCCGGCCTGCAGTTCGTGCGGCAGCAGCGCCTGCTGGTGGCGCTGGCCTGGGCGGTGGGTGGCTGGCAGCTGTGCCAGAACGCGGCCCTGGTGGTGCAGATCCTGCACGCCAGCCGCGGCCTGGGCCTGGGCGAGCAGATGATCGGCCTGTGCTACGCCGCCCTGGGTGCTGGCACCATCTCGGCCAGTCTTTACGGCAACCGGCTCAGCGCGCGGGTGGGCCCCGGGCCGTCGATGGTGATCGGCTTTGCGCTGTGCGGGGCCGGCTGGCTGCTGCCCTGGTTGTCGCCGGTGGGTGACAGCGGCGTGGTGGCCTTCGTGGCCATGCTGCTGCTGTCGGGCACTGGTGGGGTGCTGATCTTCATCAACTTCCTGGCCATGCGCCAGGCCGTGACGCCGGCGCCGCTGCTGGGCCGGATGACAGCCACCATGCGCTGGCTGATTTTGCTGCCTGCGGTGCCGGGTGCCCTGCTGGGTGGCTGGATCGGGGAGCGCTTCGGCCTCGCGCACACCCTGGGTGCCGCCGGCGCCACGGCCCTGCTGCTGGCGGTGCTGGCCTGGCGCAGCACGGTGATCCGTGCGGTGCGGGCACTGCCCACGGCCACCGAGGTGGCACCTGACAAGCAGGTGGAGCCCGCCTGAGCGTCCGGCAGCTCAGCCCAGCGCGGGTGCGAAGCGGTCGACCGCGTCGGTGATCAGCCCGTCCACACCCAGGGCCAGCAGGCGCTGGGCGTCCTCGGGCTCGTTGACGGTGTAGACCATGGCCAGCCAGCCGGCCTGGCGGGCCCGCGCCAGCAGGTCCGCATCCATCAGCCGGTGGTTGGTGACGATGGCCACGCAGCCCAGCTGGGTGGCCAGCTCGAACCAGCCCGGCCACAGGTTGTCCAGCAGCAGGGCGCGCGGCAGCTGGGGCGCCGCGTCACGCGCGGCCTGCAGGGATTCGGGCCGGAACGAGCTGAGCAGCGGCGGCACCGGCTGGCCGCTCCACAGCGCGGCGGCCTGCGCGGCCACCCGCTGGCCGGTGAGGGCCTCCTGGCCGGGTGTGGGCTTGATCTCGATGTTCAGCTGCAGCCCGTTGTGTTGGATGAAGCGCGCCACGGCCGCCAGCGTGGGCAGGGGCTCGCCCGCATGCTGGCGGCTGTGCCAGCTGCCGGCATCCAGCTGCGACAGCGCCGCCCAGGGCTGGTCGCCGGCCACGCCCTGGCCGCTGCTGGTGCGCTCCAGCGTGGCGTCGTGCAGCAGAAAGGGCACGCCATCGGCCGACAGCTTGGCGTCGCACTCGAAGGCACGGTAGCCATGGGCAGCGCCCAGGCGAAAGGCCGCCAGCGTGTTCTCGGGCGCCAGCTTGCCGGCGCCGCGGTGGGCAATCCAGCGTGGGCAGGGCCAGCCCTTGGTGCTGGTCATCTCAATCACCGACACGCAGTCCGGTGTCGGCGTCGAACCAGTGCAAATGCCTGGGCGAGGCCGTCATGCGGATGGCTTCACCGACCCGTGGTGGTGGCAGGGTGGCGTCGATGCGCACGGTGAACAGCGCATCGCCCAGCCGGCCATGCACCAGCCGCTCGGCGCCCAGCATCTCCACCGTCTCCACCTGCAGCGGCCACAGGCCCTGCGGGTCGATCTCGGTGTGTTCCGGGCGCAGGCCCAGCACCAGGGCGCCGGCGCGGGGTGCGGCGCTGGGAAGTTGCAGGCTGACGGCCTGCGCGCCACTGCCCACACTGAAGCGCCCCTGACCCTCACCACCGTCGGCCTGGCCCGGCAGCAGGTTCATCGGCGGCGAGCCGATGAAGCTGGCCACGAAGCTGCTGGCGGGCTTGCCGTACACCTGCTCGGGCGTGCCGATCTGTTCCATGCGGCCGGCATTCATCACGATCATGCGCTGGGCCAGCGTCATGGCCTCCACCTGGTCATGGGTGACGAACAGGCTGGTGACACCCAGCTCGCGGTGCAGCTTCTGGATCTCCAGCCGGGTCTGGGCGCGCAGCTTGGCGTCGAGGTTGGACAGCGGCTCGTCGAACAAAAAGGCCGCCGGCTGGCGCACGATCGCCCGGCCCATGGCCACGCGCTGGCGCTGGCCGCCGGAGAGCTGGCGCGGCGTGCGCTGCAGAAACGGCCCGATCTCCAGGATCTTCGCCGCCTTCTGCACCCGTGCCTCGATCTCGGCCTTGGGCAGCTTGGCGATCTTCAGCCCGTAGGCCATGTTGTCGTACACGCTCATGTGCGGGTAGAGCGCGTAGTTCTGGAACACCATGGCGATGTCGCGGTCGGCCGGCTCCACGTCGTTGACCACCCGCCCGCCGATGCTGATCTCGCCTTCGCTGATCTCTTCCAGCCCCGCCACCATGCGCAGCAGCGTGCTCTTGCCGCAGCCGCTGGGGCCGACGATGACGATGAACTCGCCGTCGGCGATGTCGGCCGACACGCCGTGGATCACCTGGTTGGCCTTGGGGCCCTTGCCGTAGCGCTTGACGATGTTGTGGATGCGGATGGCGCCCATGTTGTGCGTGTGCTTTGCTTGTTATTTTTCGGAGTCGACCAGGCCCTTGACGAACCACTTCTGCATGCCGATGACCACCAGCGCAGGTGGCAGCATGGCCAGCAGGGCGGTGGCCATCACCAGGTTCCATTCATTGGCTGCGTCACCGCCGGAGATCATGCGCTGGATGCCTAGCACGATGGGGTACATGCGTTCGTCGGTGGTCACCAGCAGCGGCCACAGGTACTGGTTCCAGCCATAGATGAACTGGATCACGAACAAGGCCGCGATCGAGGTCGACGACAGCGGGATCAGCACGTCCTTGAAGAAGCGCATCGGGCCGGCGCCGTCGATGCGCGCGGCCTCAACCAGTTCGTCGGGCACGGTCAGGAAGAACTGCCGGAACAGGAAGGTGGCAGTGGCGCTGGCGATCAAGGGGATGGTGAGCCCGGCATAGCTGTTGAGCATGCCGAGGTCACTGACCACCTTGTAGGTGGGCGAGATGCGCACCTCCACCGGCAGCATCAGCGTGACGAAGATGGCCCAGAAGAAGAACATCTTGAACCGGAAGCGGAAATAGACGATCGCAAACGCCGACAGCAGCGAGATGCTGATCTTGGCGATGGCGATGATCAGCGCGCTGATCAGGCTGACCTGCATCATCTGCGCCACCGGGGCCTTGCTGCCGGGGCCGCTGATGTTGCCGCCCAGGGCATCGAAGATGCTGCGCCAGAAGTGCCCGCCCGGCAGCAGCGGCATGGGCGCCTGCACGATGGCCTCGGTGGTGTGGCTGGCGGCCACGAAGGTGAGGTAGACCGGGAAGGCCACCACCGCCACGCCCAGTAGCAGCACGGCGTGGGACAGCAGGTTCAACCAGGGGCGGCGTTCAACCACGTTGTGCCTTCATCAGTAGTTCACCCGCCGTTCCACATACTTGAACTGCACGATGGTCAGCAGCACCACGATCACCATCAGCACCACCGATTGCGCGGCCGACGAGCCGATGTCCATGCCCTTGAAGCCGTCGTAGTAGAGCTTGTAGACCAGGATCTCGGTCTCCTTGCCCGGGCCGCCATGGGTGGAGGCGTCGACGATGGCAAAGGTGTCCAGGAACACATAGACCACGTTGATCACCAGCAGGAAGAAGCTGGTGGGCGACAGCAGCGGGAAGACGATGGTCCAGAAGCGGCGCCAGGGGCGGGCGCCGTCGATCGCCGCGGCCTCGATCAGGCTCTTGGGGATGCTCTGCAGGCCGGCCAGGAAGAACAGGAAGTTGTAGCTCAGCTGCTTCCACACGGCGGCCATCACGATCAGGCCCATGGCATGGTTGCCGTTGAGCAGGTGGTTCCAGTCGAAGCCGAAGGCACGCAGGTACCAGGCCACCACGCCGATGCTGGGCGCAAACATGAACAGCCACAACACCCCCGCCACCGCCGGCGCCACCGCATACGGCCAGATCAGCAGGGTCTTGTAGGCCGTGGCGCCGCGCACGATGCGGTCGGCCATCACCGCCAGCAGCAGGCTGATGGCGATGCCCGAGCCCGCCACCAGCACCGAGAACACCAGCGTGGTCTTGAAGCTGTCGAAGTAGGTGGGGTCGGAGAACAGGCGCTGGAAGTTCTCCAGCCCCACCCATTCCACGCTGGTGCCGAACGCGTCCTGCTGCTGCAGGGATTGCACCAGCGCCTGGCCGGCCGGCCAGAAGAAGAACACCGCGATGACGATCAGCTGCGGTGCCAGCAGCAGCCAGGGCAGCCAGGCGGATTGGAAGAGGACGCGCTTTTCAGCTGCCACAGGATCGCTTCATCAGTGAGGCCTCCCCGCATGGCGGGGAGGCTGGGAGGGGTGCGCCATGTCCGGCGGCGAAGCCCGCGAGTCTGTCAGGACTTGTTGGCCTTTTCGAAGCGCTCGAGCAATTCATTGCCACGCAGCACGGCCGAATCCAGTGCTTCCTTGGCGCTCTTCTTGCCCGACCACACCTGCTCCATCTCCTCGTCGATCACGGTGCGGATCTGCACCATGTTGCCCAGGCGGATGCCGCGCGACTTGTCGGTGGTCTTGCGGATCATCTGCGTCACGGCCACGTCGGTGCCGGGGAACTTCTTGTAGAAGCCGCTCTTGTCGGTCATCTCGAAGGCGGCGGTGGTGATCGGCAGGTAGCCGGTGCGCTGGTGGCTCTTGGCCTGCACCTCGGCGCTGGACAGGAAGTTGAAGAACGCCGCCGTGCCCTTGTACTCGGCCGGCTTCTTGCCCGCCATCACCCACAGGCTGGCGCCACCGATGACGGTGTTCTGCGGCACACCCGGCACATCGGGGTAGTAGGGCAGGGTGCTCATGCCGTAGGCGAACTTGGCGTTCTTCGACACGCTGGAATACAGCGCCGAGGTGCCGGTGTACATCGCGCACTCGCCCGAGGGGAAGGTGGCATCGGGCACGTTGGCGCGGCCCTTGTAGACGAACAGGCCCTGCTTGCTCATGTTGGCCAGGTTCTCGATGTGGCGCACATGCAGCGGGGTGTTGATCACCAGGCGCGTGTCCAGCCCGCCGAAGCCGTTGGCCTTGGTGGCGAAGGCCACGTTGTGCCAGGCCGAGAAGCTCTCGAGCTGGGTCCAGCTCTGCCAGCTGGTGGTGAAGGGGCACTTGTGGCCGCTGGCCTTGAGCTTGGCGGCGGCCAGCGCCACCTCGGGCCAGGTGCCGGGGGCCTTCTCCGGGTCCAGCCCGGCGGCCTTGAAGGCGTCCTTGTTGTAGTAGAAGACCGGCGTCGAGCTGTTGAAGGGGAAGCTCAGCATCTGGCCATTGGGGGCGGTGTAGTAGCCCGCCACTGCGCCCACGTACACTTTGGGGTCGAACTTGTAGCCGGCGTCGGTCATCACCTTGGCCACCGGCACGATGGCGCCCTTGCTGGCCATCATGGTGGCCGTGCCCACCTCGAACACCTGCAGGATGTTGGGGGCATTGCCGGCGCGGAAAGCGGCGATGGCCGCCGTCATGCTCTGGTCATAACTGCCCTTGAATGTGGCGATGACCTTGTAGTCCTTCTGGCTGGCGTTGAACTCGTTGGCCAGGTCGTTCACCCATTCGCCCAGGGCACCGCCCATGGAGTGCCACCACTGGATCTCGGTTTGGGCCTGCGCGGGCGCACACAGTGCGGCGGCAGCGGCCCAGGCGGCGGCTTGAAGTTTCAATTGCATGGTGTCTCCGTGAAGGCGTCAGGTGGCAAAACCGCGGGATTGTGTCGGTGCTCCATGACAGTCGCGTTTCTGTCATGCCGTCACCTGCCGGCGCAACGGGATTAACCCGCCAGCCGGTGCGGGCCGCCATGCCCGGACGGCTTGCGCCGCGTGCTGCGCTGCGATAATCGCGGGTTCCACGGTGCCTGCCAGGGCGTCCCTGACCGTCAACCCTGAACCCGGCGCCCGCACCCCCATGAATGCACCCATCGACCTGACCCAGCTGGCCCAGCGCACCGTGGAGCCGGCCCACGCACCGCGCCTGCGCGAGATCCCCTACAACTACACCTCGTTCTCCGACCGCGAGATCGTGCTGCGCCTGCTGGGCGCCCGCGCCTGGGAACTGCTGGACCTGCTGCGCGACGAGCGCCGCACCGGCCGGTCTGCGCGCATGCTCTACGAGGTGCTGGGCGACATCTGGGTGGTGCAGCGCAACCCCTACCTGGAAGACGACCTGCTGGACAACCCCAGGCGCCGGCAGCTGCTGATCGACGCCCTGAACCACCGCCTGAACGAGGTGGCCCAGCGGCGCACGCCCGATGCCGACGCCGTGCGTGACGGCCATGTGGGCGCGCTGCTGGAGATGGCGCGCGCCGCCGTGCAGCGCTTTGCCGGCCACTTCGCCACCGTGGCGCAGCTGCGTGCCCGCAGCCGCAAGGTGCTGGGACGGGCCACCGCCAAGGACAACATCAAGTTCGACGGCCTGTCGCGCGTGTCCCATGTGACCGACGCCACCGACTGGCGTGTCGAATATCCCTTCGTGGTGCTGACGCCCGACACCGAGGCCGAGATGGCCGCCCTGGTGGCCGGCTGCGTGGAGCTGGGCCTGACCATCATCCCGCGTGGGGGCGGCACCGGCTACACCGGCGGCGCCGTGCCTCTCACCTGGAAGAGCGCGGTGATCAACACCGAGAAGCTCGAGCAGATGAGCGAGGTCGAGTTCATCGACCTGCCCGGCGTGGCGCGGAAGGTGGCCACGGTGTGGACCGGCGCGGGTGTGGTCACCCAGCGCGTGGCCGACGCGGCCGAGCGTGCCGGCCATGTGTTCGCCGTCGACCCCACCAGCGCCGAAGCCAGCTGCGTGGGCGGCAACGTGGCGATGAACGCCGGTGGCAAGAAGGCCGTGCTGTGGGGCACGGCACTCGACAATCTGGCCAGCTGGAAGATGGTGACACCCCAGGCCAAGTGGCTGGAGGTGACCCGGCTGAACCACAACCTGGGCAAGATCCATGATGTGGCGGTGGCCAGCTTCCGCCTCGACTGGTACGACGCCAGCGGCAAGCAGCTGGAGAAGACCGAGCAGCTGGACATCGCCGGCGGCGTGTTCCGCAAGCAGGGCCTGGGCAAGGACGTCACCGACAAGTTCCTGGCCGGCCTGCCCGGCATCCAGAAGGAGGGCTGCGACGGCCTGATCACCAGCGCGCGCTGGATCGTGCACAAGATGCCGCGGCATGTGCGCACCGTGTGCCTGGAGTTCTTCGGCAACCCCATCGTCTCGGTGCCGTCCATTGTCGAGATCAAGAACTACCTGTTCTCGCTGTCGCAGAAGCCCGGCGGCCAGAACACGGAAGAACGGGGCCCCTCCCCCGTTCTGCTGGCCGGCCTGGAACACCTGGACGACCGGTATCTCAAGGCGGTGGGCTACACCACCAAGAGCAAGCGCGGCGGCCTGCCCAAGATGGTGCTGGTGGGCGACATCGTCGGCGACGACGAAGACGCCGTGGCACGTGCCACCAGCGAGGTGGTGCGCATCGCCAACAGCCGGTCGGGCGAGGGCTTCGTGGCCGTCAGCGCCGACGCGCGCAAGAAGTTCTGGCTGGACCGCAAGCGCACGGCGGCCATCGCCCGCCACACCAATGCCTTCAAGGTCAATGAAGACGTGGTGATCCCGCTGGAGCGCATGGGTGAATACACCCTGGGCATCGAGCGCATCAACATCGAGCTGAGCTTGCGCAACAAGCTGCAGCTGCTCGACCGGCTGGAGACCTTCCTGGCCACCGGCAGCCTGCCGCTGGGCCAGACCGACGACGCCAGCGAGATCCCCAGCGCCGAGCTGCTGGAAGACCGTGTGCAGGCGGCCCTGGCCGAGCTGCGCGAGGTGCGTGGCCAGTGGCAGCACTGGTTGCACAACCTGGACGTGGCGCCGGTGCCCGATGGCGGCGAAGGCGGCCGCAGCCACTTCGAGCAGCTGCAGGACCACAGCCTGCGTGCCAGCTGGAAACTGCAGATCCTCAAGCCCTTCGAGTTGCTGTTTGCCGGTGCGGCGTTTGCGCCCATCGTGGCCGAGTTCAGGCGCATCCATGCCGAGGTGCTGCGGGGCCGCACCTGGGTGGCGCTGCACATGCATGCCGGTGACGGCAATGTGCACACCAACATCCCCGTCAACAGCGACAACTACGAGATGCTGCAGACGGCGCATGAAGCGGTGGCCCGCATCATGGCGCTGGCACGCAGCCTGGGTGGGGTGATCAGCGGTGAGCATGGCATCGGCATCACCAAGCTGGAATTCCTCAGCGACGCCGAGATGGCGGCCTTCACCGACTACAAGGCCCGCATCGACCCCGAGGGCCGCTTCAACAAGGGCAAGCTGCTGCGCGGCGAGGCGCTGCGTGGCCTGGGCAGCGCCGAGGAACAGCTGCACGCCGCCGACCTGAGCCATGCCTACACGCCCAGCTTCGGCCTGATGGGGCATGAGTCGCTGATCATGCAGCAGAGCGACATCGGCGCCATCGCCGACAGCATCAAGGACTGCCTGCGCTGCGGCAAGTGCAAGCCGGTGTGCGCCACCCATGTGCCACGCGCCAACCTGCTGTACTCGCCGCGCAACAAGATCCTGGCCACCAGCCTGCTGATCGAGGCCTTCCTTTACGAAGAGCAGACCCGCCGCGGCGTGAGCCTGAAGCACTGGGAAGAGTTCGAGGATGTGGCCGACCACTGCACGGTGTGCCACAAGTGCCTGAGCCCCTGCCCGGTGAAGATCGACTTCGGCGACGTGTCGATGAACATGCGCAACCTGCTGCGCAAGATGGGGCAGAAGAGCTTCCGGCCCGGCAATGCCGCGGCCATGCTGATGCTCAACGCCACCAGCCCGCAGACCATCAAGCTGATCCGTGGCGCCATGGTGGGCGTGGGCTTCAAGGCCCAGCGCCTGGCCAACGACGTGCTCAAGTTGGCGGCGCGCAAGCAGACCAGCGCACCGCCGGCCACGCTGGGCGCCGCACCGATCAAGCAGCAGGTGATCCACTTCATCAACAAGAAGCTGCCCGGCGGCCTGCCCAAGAAGACGGCACGTGCCCTGCTGGACATCGAGGACCGGGACTACGTGCCCATCATCCGCAACCCGGTGGCCACCACCGCCGAGACCGAGGCCGTGTTCTATTTCCCCGGCTGCGGTTCGGAGCGGCTGTTCAGCCAGGTGGGCCTGGCCACGCAGGCCATGCTGTGGCACGCCGGCGTGCAGACCGTGCTGCCGCCGGGTTATCTGTGCTGCGGCTACCCGCAGCGCGGCAGCGGGCAGTACGACAAGGCCGAGAAGATCATCACCGACAACCGGGTGCTGTTCCACCGCGTGGCCAACACCCTGAACTACCTGGACATCAAGACCGTGGTGGTGAGCTGCGGCACCTGCTACGACCAGCTGCAGGGCTACAAGTTCGAGGAGATCTTCCCCGGCAGCCGCATCATCGACATCCACGAATACTTGCTGGAGAAGGGCATCACCCTGCCCGGCGCCCAGGACGGCAATGCCGCCGGTTACCTCTACCACGACCCCTGCCACACGCCGATGAAGCTGCAGGAGCCGATGAAGACGGTGAAGGCGCTGGTGGGGCCGAACGTGCTCAAGAGCGAGCGCTGCTGCGGCGAGAGCGGCACCCTGGGCGTGACCCGGCCCGACATCGCCACCCAGGTGCGCTTCCGCAAGGAAGAAGAACTGCGGCAGGACGAGGCCGACCTGCGCGCCACCGGCTCGGTGGCGCCGGGTGCCAACGTCAAGATCCTGACCAGCTGCCCCAGCTGCCTGCAGGGCCTGACACGCTACCAGGACGACATGCAGACCGGCCTGCTGGAGGCCGACTACATCGTGGTGGAGATGGCGCGCAAGATCCTGGGTGAGAGCTGGCTGCAGGACTACGTGGGCCGCGCCAATGCGGGTGGCATCGAACGGGTGCTGGTGTAGCGGCTCAGTCGGTCTCGAAGCGGCCCAGCCGCACCATCGTATTGCCCGGCCTGGCGTGGGCGGTGGACGGCATCACCAGCACGCAGTCGGCATAGGGTGTGCACCAGACCTGGCCGCTGTCGTCGGCGATGGGCGTGCCGGCCTCGGCCACCACGCCCAGGCCGGTGGTGGACAGCAGGAAGCGGAAGCCGCTGCTGCGCGCCACCACGGCCTCGGTCACCCGCACCAGCTGCTGCCTGGCCGGCAGCGGCAGCCGGGTGCGTTCGCTGGCCCAGGCGGCGTCCACCACGCCGGCCAGGTGCAGAAAGCGCACCAGGCCGTCGATGGCCACGTCCACCGCGCCGCGCTCCCAGTGCTGGCCGCACTCCAGCAGCAAGGCCTTGCGTGGGCTGGCCGGGTCGCCGAAGCCCCCACGCTCCACCAGGCGCAGGCCCGCCGGGTGGCCGGTGTCGATCAGCAGATCGGCCGGCATGCCCAGTTGGCGGGCGAACGCGGCGTTCTTGTCCTGCGTGCCACAGACCATCAGCGGCCGGCAGGGCTCGCTCATCGAGTGGATGTCCAGCAGCAGATCGGCCGCGTCCACGAAAGGCTGCAGTTCGCGCGCGCGGCGCAGTTCCACTGAATCACCCGGGCCGAACAGCACCGCATCGGCCCAGACCCGGTTCAGGTCTTCGTCCACGCAGCGTGCGGCATGGGGCGCGGCGGGGTCGAAGCGCTCGAAGGCCGCCACATTCGCAAAGGCCAGCACCAGGCAGCCTTGCAGCGGCATCAGCGGTTGCTGCAGCAGCCATTGCAGGGCAATGGCGCCACACAGTTCGTTGCCATGGGTGAGGGCCAGCACCATCACCACCGGGCCGAGGCGGCCGGAGTCGATGCGGTGCACATAGGGCACACCGGTGTTGCCGCTGGCATGGGCGCGGATGTCGGGGGCTTGCAGCTCGATCGGGGGCAGGGTGCTCACTGGGGGACTTTCGTGCTTTGCACTGCGGTATTCGCCCTTCGGGCGGCCGGGCGGTCTCATGGGGGAGGGCCCGGGGGTGTCGCGACACGGTGGTTCAGCAGCGCCAGGCTGCTGTCGTCCTTGAGGCCGATGCCGGTGAGGCGGCGGCGCAGGGCCTCGGTGGCCAGCCAGGCCAGGCGCTGGGCGGCCACAGCCGGTGGCAGGCCGTCGGGGCGGATGTTGCTGACGCAGTTGCGCTGGGCATCATGGCAGCCCACATGGGGGGCATGGGTGAGGTAGGCGCCCAGGCTGTCGGGCGCGCTCAGGCCCGGCCGTTCACCCAGCAGCACCAGCACCAGCCTGGCCTGCAGCAGGGCGCCGATCTCGTCGCCCAGCGCCACCCGGGCCTGGCTGGCGATGACGGGGCTGGCCAGGCGCAGGCGGCCGTCCAGCGCGCTGCGCAGCGCCTGCAGCAGGGGCAGGCCATGGCGCTGCAGCGCCACGGCCGACAGGCCATCGCCCAGGACGATGGCCAGGTCCACCGGGCCGCTGGCGCCGGCCTGCAGGGCGTCGGCACTGTCGGGGGCCAGGCGGCGGCCCAGGTCGGGCCGGCGCAGGTAGGTGTGGCGGTCGGCGGCGCGGCTGTGCACCGGCGTGCCGGCCCAGCCTGCTGCCGCCAGCGCTGCCTGCAGTGCGGGCACATCCAGCGCCACATGCACGGCGTCCTGCGCCTGGGCATGGGCGGCGGCAAAGCGCAGCAGCTCGTGGGTGGGCAGGCTGGTGCCGCTGCGGCCCAGGGCGATGCGCGCCGGCGTGTGGCGGCGCAGCTCGGCCCAGGGGTCGGGCGGCGGGGCAGCGCCGGGCTGCATGTCCGTCATGGGCCCGGCCCTTGCAGCAGGGCGCTGAAGCCGGCGGCCAGTGCCGGTCTTGTCGCCACCGGCAGCAGGCGGCCCTGGCCATCGGTCAGGTCCTGCCGCTGCAGCCAGGCCGCGAACTCGGGCGCACGCTGCAGGCCCAGCAGCTGGCGCACGAACAGCGCATCGTGGAACGAGGTGCTCTGGTAGTTCAGCATCACGTCATCGGCCCCCGGCACACCCATCATGAAGTTCAGGCCGGCCGTGGCCAGCAGCACCAGCAGGTTGTCCATGTCGTCCGAGTCGGCATCGGCATGGTTGGTGTAGCAGATGTCGCAGCCCATGGGCAGGCCCAGCAGCTTGCCGCAGAAATGGTCTTCCAGCCCGGCGCGGATGATCTGCTTGCCGTCGGCCAGGTACTCGGGCCCGATGAAGCCGACCACGGTGTTGACCAGCAGCGGCCGGTAGCGGCGCGCCACGGCGTAGGCGCGGGCCTCCAGCGTCTGCTGGTCCACGCCGTGGTGGGCGTTGGCCGACAGCGCGCTGCCCTGGCCGGTCTCGAAGTACATGCAGTTCGCCGTTGCGGGATCACCCAGGGGCCCACGCCGCAGCGACAAGACCGCGGCATGGGCTTCGTCCAGCAGCGCCAGGTTCAGGCCGAAGCTGGCATTGGCCGCCTGCGTGCCGGCGATGCTCTGGAACACCAGGTCCACTGGCGCGCCCTGGGCCATGGCCTGCAGACTGTTGGTGACATGGGTCAGCACACAGCTCTGGGTGGGGATGCCATGGGTCTGGATCAGGCAGTCCAGCAGCCGCAGCAAGTCCATCAGGGCCGGCACGCTGTCGGCGGCCGGGTTGATGCCGATCACCGCATCGCCGGCGCCATACATCAGCCCGTCGAGCACGCTGGCCACGATGCCGGCCGGGCTGTCGGCCGGGTGGTTGGGCTGCAGCCGCACCGCCAGGTGGCCGGGCAGGCCGAGGGTGCAACGAAAGCGGGTGACCACCGTGACCTTGCGGGCGACCGCGATCAGGTCCTGGTTGCGCATCAGCTTGCTCACCGCGGCCACCATCTCGGGCGTGAGGCCGGGCGCCAGCGCGGCCAGCACCCGGGTGCTGGCGGCATCCGACAGCAGCCAGTCGCGCAGGCCGCCCACGGTGAGGTGGGCCACCGGGGCAAAGGCCGCGGCGCTGTGGCTGTCGATGACCAGGCGTGTGACCTCGTCGGTCTCGTAGGGCACCACCACCTCATGCAGGAAGGTGGCCAGCGGCAGGTCGGCCAGCGCCAGGCGCGCGGCCACACGCTGGGCCGCGCTGTCGGCGGCGATGCCGGCCAGTGCATCGCCCGAGCGGGCGGGTGCGGCCTTGGCCAGCAGGCTGGCCAGGCTGTCGAAGCGGAAGCTCTCGCCGCCGAGGCGGGCGCGGTAGGGCATGGCGGCAGTGTGCCTTGTCTGTGGACCGGGTGGTACAAGCATGGGGTGTGCCGCGGCTGCTGCGGTGCTTCATCCACAGGCTGCTCGAACCCCTGGCCGGAGGCCGGTCTTGACCCATTTGCTGAATCTTCTGGCCGCCATCGCCCTGCTGGTGTGGGGCACGCACATCGTGCGCACCGGCATGCTGCGGGTGTTTGGCGAGAACCTGCGCGGCGTGCTGGCCAAGAGCTTCGGCAGCCGGCCGGCGGCCTTGCTGGCGGGGCTGGGCGTCACCAGCCTGGTGCAGAGCGCCACCGCCACCTGCCTGATCGTGGCCAGCTTCGTCGGCAAGGGCCTGGTGCCCACCGGCGCGGCGCTGGCAGTGATGCTGGGTGCCGACGTGGGCACGGCCCTGATGGCGGTGGTGTTCTCGTTCGACCTGAGCTGGCTGTCGCCGCTGCTGATCTTCGTGGGCGTGGTGATGTTCATCGCCCGCCAGGCCAGCGGCGCCGGGCGCATCGGCCGGGTGCTGATCGGCCTGGGCCTGATCACCCTGGCCTTGCAGCTGATCGTGGGCGCCACCCGGCCGATGACCGAGAGCCCGGCGGTGCGGGCCCTGCTGGCCGCCCTGCCCAACGAGGTGCTGCTGGACATCGTGGTGGGCGCGGTGCTCACCGTGCTGTCGTATTCCAGCCTGGCCATCGTGCTGCTCACCGCCACGCTGGCCTCGCAGGGCCTGCTGCCTACCCATGCGGCCCTGGGCCTGGTGATCGGCGCCAACCTGGGCAGTGGCCTGCTGGCCATCATCGCCACCGGTGGTGGCAGCCCCGAGGTGCGCCGCCTGCCGCTGGGCAACCTGCTGTTCAAGCTGATGGGGGCGGTGCTGGCCGTGCCGCTGCTGGGCCAGGCCCATGTGCTGCTGCAGCAGTTCGTGCCCACGGTGGCCGAGCAGGTGGTGGTGTTCCACCTGGGCTTCAACCTCTGCCTGGCGCTGCTGTTCATCGGCTTCACCGGTGCCGTGGGCCGCCTGGTGGAGCGTTGGCTGCCCACAGCCGCCAATGGCGCCGGTGGCCACCGCAACAGCCACCTCGACCCTGTGGCCCTGGCCACACCCAGCCTGGCCATCAGCTGCGCCGCGCGCGAGGCCCTGCACCAGGCCGACGTGGTGGAGACCATGCTGCGCGGCGTGCTGCCGGTGCTGCGCGACAACGACCTGGTGCTGGCCGAGCGGCTGCGCCAGATGGACGACACGGTGGACCAGCTCTACAGCGCCATCAAGTTCTACCTGACCCAGATCTCGCGCGAGGCGCTGAGCGAGCGCGAGAGCCGGCGCTGGACCGACATCGTCAGCTTCACCATCAACATGGAGCAGATCGGCGACTGCACCGAGCGGGTGCTGATCGACATCGAGGACAAGAAGATCCGCAAGCAGCGCAGCTTCAGCGAAGCCGGCATGGCCGAGGTGGTGCACCTGCACGAGCGCCTGCTGAGCAACCTGCGCCTGGGCATGAGCGTGTTCCTCGACGGCCATGTGCGGGATGCGCAGAAGCTGCTGGAGGAGAAGGCGCGCTTCCGCGACCTGGAGCATGAATACGCCGCCAACCACATCGCCCGGCTGCAGGACAACACCGCCCAGAGCATCGAGACCAGTTCATTGCACCTGGACCTGCTGTCGGAGCTGAAGCGCATCAACAGCCACATCTGCTCCATCGCCTACCCCATCCTGGAGAGCAAGGGCGCGCTGTCGGCCACGCGCATCCGCGCGTCGCAGCTGGTCGACCTGGATGACAACCTCCCGCGCTGAACCGGTGTGAGCGCGGCTGCCCTGCCCACGCTGACCTGGCCGGTGGTGGCCGCCGTGCTGCTGGGTGCGCTGCTGCACGCCGGCTGGAATGCGCTGATCAAGAGCAGCGCCGACAAGCCGCTGGACACGGCCCTGGTGCATGTGCTGGGCTCGGTGCTGGCGCTGCCGCTGCTGTTGCTCACCGGCCTGCCGCAGCCGGCGGCGCTGCCCTACATCGGCCTGTCGGTGCTGGTGCACATCGGCTACTTCATCGCCCTGGCCGGCGCCTACCAGCACGGCGAGCTGAGCCTGACCTACCCCATCATGCGCGGCCTGGCGCCGCTGCTGGTGGCCCTGGTGGCCGGCTTCGGCGGCGCCAGCCTGATGGGCGGGCCACCCGGCGCCGCCGCCTGGGCCGGCGTGCTGGCCATCACCCTGGGCGTGCTGCTGCTGGGCCTGAGCCGGCCGGCGCAGGCGCTGCAGCACCACAAGGCCCTGCTGTACGCGCTGGCCAATGCCGTGCTCATCGCCGCCTACACGGTGGTGGACGGCCTGGGCGTGCGCACCGAAGTGGCCGCCGGCGGCAGCGCACTGCGCTACGTGCTGCTGTTGTTCGCGCTCAACAGCCTGGCCTACCCCCTGCTGGTGTGGCGGCGCCGTGGCGCAGCCGGCCGGGCCCAGGCGCTGGCCTACGTGCGTGGCCGCTGGCCGCTGGCGGCCCTGGGCAGCGTTGCGTCGATCTGCAGCTACGGCATCGCGCTGTGGGCCATGACCCGCGCGCCGGTGGCCAGCGTGGCCGCGCTGCGCGAGACCTCGGTGCTGTTCGCGGCCCTGCTGGGCACGCTGCTGTTGAAGGAGCGGTTCGGCCTGCAGCGGGCCCTCGGCACCGCGGTGATCGTGGGCGGGGTGGTGGCCCTGCGGCTGGGTTGAGGGTCGCCCGGCGCGGTGTGATGCCGGGCGGTGCCCACTCTGCTCACCGGGCTGCCGGCGGTCACCGCAACAATCCTGCATCCCTCCACCCGCCCCCTTCACGCCACAACATGCCCAACCTTCGTCAGCTTGCCCTTGTTCTCTGCAGCGCAGGCGGGGCCACGGCCGCCGCCGCCCAGGGCCCTGCGTTCCCGTGCGCCAAGGCCGCGGGCACGGTCGAGAAGCAGATCTGCAGTGACGCGGAACTGGCTGCACTCGACCGCCAGCTCGACGCCGTCTACAAGGCAGCCACCGCCAAGGCCGCCGGCAAGATGGGGGCGGCCCTGCGGGCCGAGCAGCGTGGCTGGGTGAAAGGCCGCAACGACTGCTGGAAGGCCACCCAGCCGACCTGGATCACCGCCACCTGGACGGTGGACACGGTGCGCGGCTGCATCGATGCGCAGTACCGGCTGCGCACCGCCGAGCTGCAGGCCGTGTGGCAGCTGCTGCCGCCCAGGACCGTGGCCTACGCCTGCCAGAACAACCCGGCCAACGAACTGGTGCTGTCCTACTTCGCCAGCAACCCGGCCACCGTCCGCCTGGAGCGGGGCGACCGCAGCAAGACGCTGTGGCAGGTGGGACAGCCGGCGGCCGGCCAGTTCGAAGGCCAGAACGTCGGCCTGGTGCAGCAGGGGGATGTGGTGACGCTGAACTGGCTGGACACCAACACCGGCAAGACCGAGGTGCTGGACTGCAAGCCGCGGTAGGCGTTGCGGCCGCTGCTGCGGGCGGCCGCCCGGCCCGGTGCCGACCCCCGGCAGCTGGTGCTGGCCGAGGCGCGGCTGCTGGCACACGCCGCCCGCCTGGTCCCGGCCACGCCGACCAGACAGCGGCCGACCTGTTCCAGGACGTGGCGGCCTTCCACCGGTGGGTGCGCCGCGCTCAGCCCGTGTTGCGCAGGCCGGCGGCCACGCCGTTGATCGACAGGTGGATGCCGCGCTGCAGCCGTTCGTTCTCCGGCGCGCCCTCCTTGCGGTTGCGGTAGCGGCGCATCAGCTCCACCTGCAGGTGGTTCAGCGGGTCCAGGTACGGAAAGCGGTGCTCGATGCTGCGTGCCAGCGCCGGGTTGCTCTGCAGGCGCTCGGCCTCGCCGGTGATCAAGGACAGCGCCTCGTGCGTGCGCTCCCACTCGGCCTTGACGGCGCTGAAGATGCGCTTGGCCAGCTTCTGGTCTTCCACCAGCTCGCAGTAGCGGGAGGCGATGCGCAGGTCGCTCTTGGCCAGCACCATGTCCAGGTTGGAGAGCAGCGTGCGGAAGAACGGCCACTGCTTGTGCATCTTCTGCAGCAGCTTCAGCCGCTCGTCGTGTTCGGCGCCCGTGCCCAGGAAGGCGGCGATGGCCGAGCCGAAGCCGCACCAACCCGGCAGCGCCACCCGGCACTGGCCCCAGCTGAAGCCCCAGGGGATGGCGCGCAGGTCTTCGATCGCCCGCGTGGCCTTGCGGCTGGCCGGGCGGCTGCCGATGTTCAGCTCGGCGATCTCGCGGATCGGTGTGGCGGCGAAGAAGTAGTCGGTGAAGCCCGGGGTTTCATACACCAGCTTGCGGTAGGCGCCGTAGCTGCCTTCGCTGATGGCCGCCGCCGCCTCCAGGAACGCCTTGGGAGCGCCCGATTTGCTGCCGCTGGTGTGCAGCAGGGTGGCCTCCAGCGTGGCGGCCACCAGGGTTTCGAGATTGCGCCGGCCGATCTCCGGGTTGGCGTACTTGCTGCCGATCACCTCGCCCTGCTCGGTGAGGCGGATCTGGCCGTTCACCGTGCCCGGGGGCTGGGCCAGGATGGCCTGGTAGCTGGGGCCACCACCCCGGCCCACCGTGCCGCCGCGGCCGTGGAACAGCCGCAGCGTGATGCCGTGCTCGGCCCGCAGCGGCCCGAACAGGCCCACCAGGGCCAGCTCGGCACGGTACAGCTCCCAGTTGCTGGTGAAAAAGCCGCCGTCCTTGTTGCTGTCGCTGTAGCCCAGCATGATGTCCTGCTCGCCACCGCTGCGCAGGATCAGTTCGGTGATGCCGGGCAGGGCATAGAACTCGCGCATGATGGGCTCGGCCTGGCGCAGGTCGCCGATGGTCTCGAACAAGGGCACCACGATCAGCGCGTTCACCGCGCCGCCGTCCAGCGTGCCACCGTTCGGGCCGGCCAGCAGGCCGCATTCCTTCTGCAGCAGCAGCACCTCCAGCAGGTCGCTCACGCTCTCGGTGTGGCTGATGATGTAGTGGCGCAGGGCCTCGCGGCCGTAGCGCGCCAGCATGGTCTTGGCGGCCTCGAAGATGGCCAGCTCGCTCTGCGCCAGATCGCTGTAGGCCGCGCCATGCACCCGCAGCGGGCGGGCGTCGTTGAGCAGACCCATCAGCAGGCTGCGCTTGGCGTCTTCGTCCAGCGCGCTGTAGTCGGCATGCAGGCGCGCCTCGCGCAGCAGCTCGGCCACCACCGCCTCGTGCTTGTCGCTGCTCTGGCGCAGGTCGACCGTGGCCAGGTGGAAGCCGAACACCTGCACCGCCCGCATCAGCGGCGCCAGGCGCGGCGCCACCAGGGCCTGGGCGTGGTGGCTTTGCAGGCTGGCGGCGATCACGCCCAGGTCGGCCAGGAACTGTGCCGGGCTGGTGTAGGGGTTCTGCGGCGGCACGGCGTGGCGCAGGGCCTCGGTGCCGGTCAGGTCGTGCAGGGTGGCCGCCAGGCGGGCGTACATGCCCACCAGGGCGCGGCGGTAGGGCTCGTCCTCGCGGTGCGGGTTCTTGTCGGGCGACGCCTCGGCCAGGGCCTGCATGGCCGGCGTCACGCCGGCCAGCATCTGGCTGATCGACAGCTCGGCGCCCAGGGCATGCACCTCGGTGAGGTAGAAGCGCAGCGCCACCTCGCTCTGGCGCGCCAGCGCCATGCGCAGGGTGTCGGCCGTCACATTGGGGTTGCCGTCGCGGTCGCCGCCGATCCACTGGCCCATGCGCAGGAAGCTGGGCACGGCGAAGCCGGTCAGGTGTTCCTCGATCTCGGCATAGAGCCGCGGGATCTGGCGCAGAAACGTGCTCTGGTAGTAGCTGAGCGCGTTCTCGATCTCGTCGGCCACCGTCAGCTTGGTGTAGCGCAGCATGCGGGTCTGCCACAGCTGGGTGATGCGGGCGCGCATCAGCGCCTCGTTGCTGCGGCGCTCCCGCTCGGTGGAAAGGTCGTCGCGCACACCGATCAGTTCGGCGATGGCACGTTCGGCATCGAGGATGCTCTTGCGCTGCACCTCGGTGGGGTGGGCGGTGAGCACCGGCGAGATGTAGGCCTGGGTCAGCATCTGCGCCACGTCGGCCGAGCGGATGTCGGCCTGGTGCAGGCGCTCGAAGCTCAGCGCCAGGCTGCCGTCCTGCTGGTGGCCCTGGCGCTCATGGTGCTGGCGGCGGCGCACATGGTGGCGGTCTTCGGCGATGTTGGCCAGGTGGCTGAAGTAGCTGAAGGCGCGGATCACGCTCACCGTCTGGTCGGCCGACAGGTTCTTCAGCAGCCGGTCGAGCACCCGCCCGGCCGAGGCATCCTTCTTCAGCCGGTAGCCCACGCTGAGCTGGCGCACCCGCTCGATCAGCTCGAAGGCCTCCTTGCCCTCCTGCTCGCGGATCACGTCACCCAACAGCCGGCCGAGTAACCGGATGTCCTCCATCAGCGCCTTGTTCTTGGCGGCAGCATCGCCAGCATCGGCCAGCTTCACCGCGGAGGTGGCCGGAACACTGCTGCGGGCGGTGCGCTTCTTCGGGGCGGTGGAACTCGGCATGGGCTGACTCCAAAGGAGTAACAATGTTACCAAACGGCTACGGGCACCGCGACGGCCGAGCGCTGCCGGAAGCGCGGCCGCCGGCACCTGGGTCGGCACCCGATGGCGCCCACAGGCGCCTAGCGATAATCGGGCCATGACGCATTCCACCCCTGGCGACGCCACACCCGACACCCTGATCGCCACCCGCGAGAGCCGCCTGGCGCTGTGGCAGGCCGAGCATGTGCGCGACCTGCTGGCCGCCCGCTTCGGCCTGCGGGTGGGCCTGCTGGGCATGACCACCCGCGGTGACCAGATCCTCGACCGCGCGCTCAGCAAGGTCGGCGGCAAGGGCCTGTTCGTCAAGGAACTGGAAGTGGCGCTGGAAGAGGGCCGCGCCCACCTGGCGGTGCATTCGCTGAAGGACGTGCCGATGGAGCTGCCCGAGGGCTTCGTGCTGGCGGCGGTGCTGGAGCGTGAAGACCCGCGGGACGCCTTCGTGTCCAGCCGCTATGCCTCGGTGGCCGACCTGCCTCTGGGGGCGGTGGTGGGCACCAGCAGCCTGCGCCGGGTGGTGCAGCTGAAGAACCTGCGGCCCGATCTGCGCATCGAGCCGCTGCGCGGCAACCTGGACACCCGCCTGCGCAAGCTGGACGAAGGTGGCTACGACGCCATCGTGCTGGCCGCTGCCGGCCTCAAGCGACTGGGCCTGGCCGAGCGCATCCGTGCGCCCTTCGACGAGGTGGCGATGATCCCCGCCGCCGGCCAGGGCGCGCTGGGCATCGAGGTGCGTGCCGACGCCACCACCCTGCGCGCCCAGCTGGGCGAGATGATCCATGCGCCCACCTGGCTGTCGGTGCATGCCGAGCGTGCGGTGTCGCGCGCGCTGGGGGGCAGCTGCAGCATGCCGCTGGCGGCGCACGCGGTGTGGCAGGGCGATGCGCTGGTGATGACGGCCGCCCTGGGCCATGCCGAGGACACGGCCCGTCCGCTGTTGCGCACCCAGGCCCAGGCCCGCATCACGGCCGACAGCGGCACCGCATCCACCGCGGCCGCCGATGCGCTGGGCCGCCAGGCCGCTGCCCAGCTGCGCGACCTGGGCGCCGACGCCTACCTGGCTGCCGCACCCTCGGCCTGACGGGCCTGCCGGCGCCACACCTCGCGCGCCGCACGCATGGCCGATCTGCCGCATCTCCTGGTCACCCGGCCACAGCCCCAGGCCGACGACTGGGTGCAGCGCCTGCAGGCGCTGGGCCTGGTGGCCAGCGCCTTCCCGCTGCTGGGCATCGCCGATCCGGCCGACCCCGCGCCGGTGCAGGCGTCCTGGCAGGCCATCGCCCGTGGCAGCGACGGTGCCGGGCGCCGGTTGGCGATGGTGATGTTCGTCAGCCCGAGCGCCGTGCGGCGCTTCTTCGGCCAACGGCCGGCCGGGCTGGCGTGGCCGGCCGGGGTGGTGGCGGCCGCGCCCGGGCTGGGCACACACCAGGCGCTGCTGCAGGCCGGTGTGCCCGCGGCGGCGCTGTGCAGCCCGCCCGAAGCGGGTGGTCGTTTTGATTCCGAGGCCCTGTGGGCGGTGCTGCAGGCCCGTTGCAGCTGGCCTGGCGCCAGCGCGCTGGTGGTGCGGGGTGAAGCCGGCCGCGACTGGCTGGCCGATGCCCTGCGCCAGCAGGGCGCACAGGTGCACTTTGTCGAGGCCTACCAGCGCACCGTGCCGGTGCTTGCCGGCGCCGCGCAGCGGCTGCTTCAACAGGCGATCCAGCAACCCGCTGCCTTCTGCTGGCTGTTTTCCAGCAGCGAGGCCGTGGGCCATCTGCGCGGCCTGGCACCGGGCGCCGACTGGCGCAGCGCCACTGCCCTGGCCACCCACCCCCGCATTGCCGAGGCCGCGCAGCGGCTGGGCCTGGGCCGGGTGCACAGCGTGCTGCCCACGCCGCAGGCTGTGGCCGACTGGGTGCACCGCGGGGCCATCGCTGGCTGATGCCTGCGGGGCCGCCCGGCCCGGCGCGGCGCCGCCGGCCCGGGGGGCGTCGATACAATCTTGCTGAACGTGAACGACACCGCCTCCACCGCCGCCAACCCCGCCGTCGCCGATGCCGTCGCGGCACCCGCACCGGCCGCCGTGGCCACCACCACCACGCTGCCCGGTGCCTGGTGGATCAGCGTCGCCGTGGTGGGCGCGCTGGCAGTGGTGGCCATCACCCTCGCGCTGATGGGCCAGCAGCGCATCAAGAGCCTGGAGCAGGAACTGGTGCGCCGCCAGCAGGACAGCCAGGGCCAGGCCATCGAGGCCCGTGCGCTGGCCCAGCAGGCGCAGGATCTGGCCCGCGCGGCCGAAAGCAAGGTGGCCCTGCTCGACGGCCGCGTGGCCGAGACCGCGCTGCAGCGCACGCAGCTCGAGGAACTGATCCAGCAGCTCTCCCGCTCGCGCGATGAAAACGTGCTGGCCGACGTGGACGCCGCCGTGCGGGTGGCCGTGCAGCAGAGCACCATCACCGGCAGCGCCGAGCCCCTGGCGGCGGCGCTGCGGCAGAGCGAGGAGCGCCTGGCGCGCATGAACCAGCCCCGGGTGGAGCGGGTGCGGCGCGCCCTGGCGCGTGACCTGGACCGGGTGCGCGCCGTGGCCGTCAGCGACATCGCCACCCTCACCATCAAGCTCGACGAGGCCATCCGCACCGTCGACGACCTGCCGCTGCTGGCCCAGCCCGAGCGCCGGCCCGCCGCTGCACCGCGCCCCGGCGCGGCGGCGGCGGCCTCGGCGGCATCGGCACCGGCGCCCGCACCGGGCATGGCCTGGTGGCCCTGGCTGCAGGCCCAGAGCAGCTGGGCCGGCGAGCGGGTCTGGGGCGAGGTGAAGAGCCTGGTGCGCATCACCCGCATTGCCCACCCCGAGGCCGTGCTGGTGGCGCCCGACCAGGCCTGGTTCCTGCGCGAGAACCTCAAGCTGCGCTTGCTCAACGCCCGGCTGGCCCTGCTCTCGCGCCAGTACGACACCGCCCAGGCCGATCTGCGTGACGCCGTGGCAGCGCTGGACCGCTACTTCGACCGCAGCGCCCGGCGGGTGGTGCTCACCGCCGACCTGGTGCGCCAGGTGGCCGGCCAGGCGCGCCAGGTGAGCCTGCCGCGGCCGGACGAGACGCTGGCCGCCTTGTCGGCCGCCCAGGCGGGCCGTTAGACAGGACGGGCCGATGCGCAACGTCGTCTGGCTGGTGCTGCTGTTCGCGGTGGCCGTGGTGGCCGCGCTCACCCTGGGCGACAACACCGGCATGGCCTCGTTCTACTGGGGCGGCTGGCGGGTCGACCTGTCGCTGAACTTCTTCATCCTGGCCGCGCTGGCCACCGGCTTTGCGCTGATGACCGCGGTGCAGGCGGTGAATGCACTGATCGGCCTGCCCGAGCGTGCGCGTGAATGGCGGCTGCTGCGGCTCGAGCGCGCGGCGCAGGCGGCGCTGCGCGAGGCCCTGGCCGAGTACTTCGGCGGCCGCTACGGCCGTGCGCACAAGGCGGCGCAGCGTGCCATCGCCATCCAGGACGACCGCCACGACCCGGGTGACGACCATGAGTTCCGCACCCTGGCGCATCTGCTGGCCGCTGGCAGCCTGCACCGGTTG
The DNA here is from genome assembly GCA_040386375.1 of Pseudomonadota bacterium. Classification (GTDB taxonomy): domain Bacteria; phylum Pseudomonadota; class Gammaproteobacteria; order Burkholderiales; family Burkholderiaceae_C; genus Pseudaquabacterium. Next base: position 261,558 of record JAZKFQ010000043.1, on the reverse strand, counting down.
CAGGACCGTGGCCGCCGCGACGAACTGCTGCGCCAGGCCCTGCGTCCCGGCCGGCGCGGAACCAGCCAGGCGGTGGACGACGGCGCGCGGCTGCTGGCCGCCGAATGGGCGCTGGACGACCGCGACGGCCCACGTGCCGAATCGCTGCTGGCCGAGCTGCAGCCCGGCGTGGCGCGCCGCACCCAGGCCCTGCGGCTGAAGCTGCAGGCTGCGCGCCTGGAGCGCCGGCCGATGGACGCGCTGCACACCGCCCGCCTGCTCGCCAACCACCAGGCCTTCTCCAGCACGGCGGCCCAGGGCCTGCTGCGCTCCCTGGCCATCGAGGCCCTGGAATCGGCCCATGACACCGACCAGCTGCGGCGCGCCTGGCAGCAGTTCGACGTGGCCGACCAGCGTGATCCCTTCGTCGCCGCCCGTGCTGCCCGGCGTGCGGCCCAGATGCAGGCGGCCGAAGACGGCCGTGCCTGGCTGCGGCCCTTGTGGGAGCGCTTCGACAGCCTGGGGCCCGACGGCCGTGCCGAGGTGGCCCTGGCCCTGGTGGATGCCGTGGCCGGCCTGGGGCCCGACTGGCTGGCGCGCATCGAGACCGCCCAGCGCGTCCACCCCACCGAGCCCGCGGTGCAGGCCGCCGTGGGTGCCGTGCTGGCCGAGTGCCAGCTGTGGGGCAAGGCGCGCCGCCCGCTGGAGATGGCCGCCCGGGACGTGCTGCTGCAGCCACGTGCGCGGCGCCAGGCCTGGCGCGCGCTGTCGCGCCTGGCCACCGAGGAGGGCGACGATGCGCGTGCGCTGGACTGCCTGCGCCAGGCCGCGGCCCAGGACTGAGCGGCGCGTGGACCTGTTTTCCGGATTTTTTGCGCGGCGATCACCAAGCGGTGTGAATCCGATGTATAGTCTGAGGCTTCGCGGCTGTAGCTCAGCTGGATAGAGTACTTGGCTACGAACCAAGGGGTCGTGGGTTCGATTCCTGCCAGCCGCACCAGAACTTTCGTTCTAGATCAACAGCTTAGAGATTTCGGTCTCTAGGCTGTTTTTCTTTGCTGGGGGACTTTTGGGGGACTTCCGTCCCCCGGCGAGTCCCCCAGACCGTTTCGCGCCAGCCTTGCAGCCTCTTCCTGCTCGCGCCGAAGCATCGCCAGGCTCTTATTCCAGCGCCCGCTGTCTTCCTTGATCTTCTCCAGCGCTGCATGCAACTCGACGACTTGCGCCACGCTGTAGTGGCGGGTCATCGTCGGGTTGCTGTGCCACAGGATGTCGGCGGTGGTGCTCTCCGGCACGCCAGCCTCACGCAGGCGCATGCCCACGGTATGACGCAGGTCGTGCACGTGCAGGTCGGCCAGGCCGCCGGAGTCACATTCACGCCGCGCCCGCTGCCAGCCGGAGTTGTTCATCGTCTCGATCCGGCGGTACGGCATGGTGGCCGGCTGATCGGTGTTCTTGACCCGCTCGCGGCGGTACACGAAGACGAACTCCTCGTGCTGGCCACGCACGGACTCGATCACCGACTGCGCCACGCTGTTGCACACCACCACCCGCGCCCGCCGTCGGCCCTTCACATGCTCACGCGGCACCTCGAAGACCGAGATGCCCAGCTCGGGCACCTTGATCTCCCAGGCCCACTGGAGGCTGCACACCACGTCGTCCCGCACGCCCGTGTTCAGGGCGAACAAGACCATGCGTGCGAGGTGAGCGGGCAGCCGAGGCAACAGCGCGCGCTGTTCGGCCCAGGTGATGGGCCGAGGCTCACGCTGGTGGCCCACAAGTGGCAGCATCGTGATGCTGGGCGCATGCGCCAGCCAGGTGTTGCCGTGGTCGTCGCGCCAGGACTTCGTCGCCAGATTCAGGATCCGGCGCACGATGCCCAGCGCAAGGTTCACGGTCTTGTGCGCACGGCGCTCGCCCAGTCGCTTCGCAACGAATGGGGCGAGGGTGCCGTCATGCACCTGGTGAAGCTGCAGTTGGCCGATGAACGGCATGATGCGTTGAAGCAGGTAGGTATCGGTTTCAATGCTCACTTTGCCCTGGTGGGTCAGCAGGTAATGCGCGGCGGCTTCGTCAAACGTCCTCACCGGCCGCTCGCCATGGATGGCCACGGCGCGCAGCTGGTCAAGTTGCCGGATCAGCCACCGGTCCGCTTCCGCAAAATTCGGGAAGCCGCGCTGGCGAAGTCGAGTGCCTCGCCAGTACTTGTCGACCTGCCAGGTGCCCTCTTTGTCGGGGTAGATGCCCCGTGTATTTCGGCCCATCGTTTCTCTCCTTTCCTTGCAACGGGCCGTCCGTTCCAGCGGGCATTCTGCGCCGCGCCAGGCTCGGCGTCATCGACGGCGGGGGCGCCGGATTGCTGCTTCATCTCATCGAAGACGCGGTCGAGGTCCTGCACGTCGAAGACGAGGCTGGTGCCGAGCCGCAGCGCTGTCAGGTGCGGCCGGACGGTGCTCTCGAAGGTCCGGCGCCGCATGCCGAGGTACTCCATCGCTTCGGCGCTGTTCAGGCCGCGCTTCACGGCGCATCTCCTGCCTGGGCATCGTCCGACGCTTCCGCCGGCGTCAGCGGGCCGCGCGGCTGGGCCACGATGTAGGCCGTGGCTGAGCGCGCACGCGATCCTGTCGGATGCAGGCATGAAAGGGTGTCGGGGCGCAGCAGTCCGTTGCGCCACTTGTGCCGAGATCTGTCCAATGACATTTGAGGTCTCCAGATGTGGGCCGCGCGAGCCAAGGCGGTCGTCAATTGGGCGGGAACGCAACCGGGTGTCAACCCTGCACCGGCGTCCCCGCACGGGCATGGCTTTGGAGGTCGATCGATGTCATCCGAGCGGCAGGCCTCCATGCCGGTGGACGCTTCCAGGTTTGCAGCCGATGTCGGCTGCTGGTGGTCGTAAAAATGTCTATCCAGGTGAGTGCAGAGCGTTTCTGCAAGGCACCCCCGCGCACTTCAAAGTGCATGGCACCGGCATCTCGTCGGATGCAGGCTGCCGCCCAGGCTGACCTGGGTTCCCTGGGTTGCTCATGGACCCGGTGCTTCCCGCTGGAAGAACTCCCCTACCACCGGGGAGAGCGGGGCCGCGTCTACGGCCGGGTGCCGCGCCTCAGAGGGGCGACAAAGCACACGGGCGCCTCAAGGGCGGTCGACGAAGGCTCGGGTTGGTCATGCGCGGCCGTAGGGCAGCGCACGTCGCAGGCTCGCACATCGGCGGCGTCTGCGACTTCGAAGGGTCCGATGAACGGATCGATATGGAATGGCATCACCGCGTCGGGCGCGGTACGGCTCTCGAACTTGAAGAACAGGAGCCGGCGGCAGGTGCGGGTCACGACCGCTAACGGCTGCTTCATGGCACCGAGGCCAACGGACACAGCGTCCGGCCTGCTTGGACTTGAAGGTCTTGCGGCAGGCACGCAAGGCTCAGCACAGAGTTGACACGCGATCAGGCGCGGTCGTCAAGGCCCGCGATACAACTGTCGCATGACCATTCGGCAGGGGTCTGCGACCCGGAGCCGTCAGAAGCGTTTCCAAGAAGTCCATCAAGTGGCTATTAGTGTTTGAAGCACAACCTGCGTCAGCAACCGCGCGGTGTTGACAACGATTCTTCCGGCCTCTAGTTCGGACAGGATTTGATTGGCGACGTTGGGCATGGTTGAGGGTGGGCAGGACCTCCAAGCTGGAAGTACCCGTAGGGGCACCGCCGTCGATCTCACGCAAGCGCCGCCCTCGACGTTTGGTACCCGACGGAGGCCCTTCAGAGGCCCCGCCAAGCGCTCGGCAACGTCGCGTCGCCCGTTCCAAGCCGCACGCGGAGCGATGCTAGAGTGACCGTTACACAGGGACGTGCAGATGGTGACTCCATGACCGCTGGGTCGATTCGGTTCAACGAACAAGCTCGGTGGCAGAACCGCTCTGGGAATCTGGCGCCGATGACCGGCCCACGCATCGCATGCCGTCCTGGCGCTGTCCGCCATCGTCCGCCCGTCGATCCAGTCGCACGCCAGGGATCACCGTCATGATCTACTGGGTTGGCACGACAGATACGCGCTGGTTCGAGTTCCTGGCCCCGCGTCACCTGGACGAGGTGAACTTCTGGCAGCCATCGGTGCGCCCCGCGTTCGAGAACGCGCCCAGCGGCATGCCGTTCGTCTTCAAGGTGAAGCGTCCCCACAACCACATTGCGGGTGCCGGCTACTTCATCACCCGCAGCGTGCTGCCGCTCGACCTGGCCTGGGAGATCTTCGGACAGAAGAACGGCGCCGCTTCACTCGCAGAACTGCGTGAGCTTCTGGGGCTCCTGGCCGGCCGCGGCACGCCGCTCACCCAGATCACGTGCCAGGTCATCGCCAATCCTGTCTTCTTCGAACCGCGAGACTGGCTGCCCGATCCGCCGGGCTGGTCGTCCAACATCGTGCGCGGCAAGATGTACCGGACCGAGGAGGCCGACGGTGCCACGATCTGGGCGCACGTGCTTCCGCTGCTCGCCCGTGGCCTCGAAGCCCAGGCCGAGGCCTCGGACAGCGGCGCTCTGGTCGTGAACGAGCCTGCGGCGCGGTACGGCGAGCCCATCCTGATGCGGCCCCGGCTCGGCCAGGGCTCGTTCCGCGTGGTTGTCACCGAGGCCTACAACCGCAAGTGCGCCATCACCGGCGAAAGCACCTTGTTAGCACTGGAGGCCGCGCACATCGTGCCCTACGCCGAGGAAGGTGCCCATGACGTGCGCAACGGACTACTGCTGCGGGCCGACTTCCACCGCTTGTTCGACGCCGGGCTCGTTTCGGTGACGCCCGACATGACGATCCGCGTCAGCCCGCGCATCCGCGAAGCGTGGTTCAACGGCAAGGCGTACTACCGGATGGACGGCCAGCCGCTGACCGTCACGCCGACGCGGGCGGAATACCGGCCCGATCCCGACCGCCTGCAATGGCACCTCAAGAACAGGTTTCAGGCATGACGCACTTGCCCGAAGAACTCACCCAGCGCCTGCTGGCCTTCCGTGCCGAGCGCGACTGGGAGCAGTTCCATAACGCGCGAAGCCTTGCGACCGCCCTGTCCGTGGAGGCGTCCGAACTGCTGGAGCACTTCATTTGGGCCAGGGACGCCGACGTGGCCGAGATCGTCGACAAGCGCCGGGATGAAATCGAAGCCGAGCTTGCCGATGTCGGGATGCTGCTGGCCTACCTGTGCCATGACCTGGGCGTCGACCTGGCAGCCGCTGTCTCGCGGAAGATGGAGGCCAACGCGCTCAAGTACCCGGTTGAGAAGTCGCGCGGGCGATCGGAGAAGTACACGCGACTGTGAAGGCGACCTGAGCAGGTGGAGGAACCGTCGGCGGCGAAGAGATGGAAACTCTCTAGGCGTACAGCCTATACTGTGTAAGTTCACAAAACAGCCTATAAGGCGTATTTGAGGAGCACAGCTCAAAGACTGTATGACCGACTATCCCGTTCGGACCCCGCAACAGTTGCACGTGATGCTTCAGGCCTTCCGAAAGTCTGCTGGGCTGACGCAGGCCGAGGTTGCCGCGAGGCTGGGCGTCACGCAGCAGACGATGTCGGCCCTGGAGCGCAACGCTGCTCAGGTCAGTGCGGGTCGGCTGCTGAAGCTGCTGAACATGCTTGGCGTCGAACTTGTGCTGAGGCCCAAGAAATCCGGTGCCGCCAATGATGGCGACAAAGGGACCTGGTAGGCCCTTGACCATGGGACGGCGCTCGCACACCCGCAATCTCGCGCTATGGATGAATGGCGACCGGGTTGGAACCTGGAGTCACTCGCCGGCCGCGGAAGAACTGCGGTACGACGATGCCTGGGTCGCATCGCCGCGGGGTCGGCCCCTGTCGCTGTCACTGCCGTTTCGGCCCGGCAACCCGGCCCATCGTGGCGCGCCCGTGCAGGCGTACTTCGAGAACTTGCTGCCAGACAGCCGGCCCATCCGACAGCGCATCGCGCAGCGCTTTCGTGCGAACAGTACCGACGCCTTTGACCTGCTCGCCGAGGTGGGGCGTGACTGTGCCGGTGCGCTGTACATCGCGCCCGTAGACACGGCCCCGGAGGAGGGCCGCTGTATCGATGCTGAACCGCTCGACGAAGCCGCAGTGGCCAGGCTGCTGCGCGCGACAGGCCCTACCAGAGTGGCTGGGTCTCTGTTCGAAGAGCAGGATGAGCTGCGCATTTCCATCGCAGGGGCTCAGGAAAAGACAGCACTGCTTTGGCACGAGGGCCGATGGTGGCGGCCAACGGGCATGACCCCCACCACGCACATTCTGAAGTTGCCGCTCGGGCGCGTGGGCAACATGCAACTCGACCTCAGCGACTCTGTCGACAACGAGTGGCTGTGCGCGCTGATTCTTCAAGCCTTCGGCCTGCCCGTGGCCCGTTGCCATCCGTTGCAGTTCGAGGATCATCGAGTTCTGGTGGTCGAGCGATTCGACCGACGCTGGGCAAACGACGGGCCGCGCGGGCCGTGGCTCGTACGTCTTCCGCAAGAAGATATGTGCCAAGCCACCGCCACGCCGCCCGACCTCAAGTACGAGGCTGATGGCGGCCCTGGAATCGACACCATCCTGGGGCTGCTGAACGCATCTGAAGATCGGGAACGAAATCGCGAAGTCTTCTTCCGCGCCCAGTTTCTGTTCTGGCTGCTCTGCGCACCAGACGGCCACGCCAAGAACTTCAGCATCGCGCTGCAAGCCGGCGGCAGGTTCACGCTCGCGCCCTTGTACGACGTGATGTCGGCTTATCCAGTGCTGGGGGAGGGCCCGGGCCGCCTATCGCCGCACCAGGTGCGCGTGGCCATGGCGGTGCGCTCGAAGAATACGCACTGGCGCATGGGCGAGATCAGGCGGCGCCATTGGTCGGCCATGGGCCGGCGCAATGGCGTGGTGGGCGCCAACGGCCAGGCGCCGGACGCGATGGTTCAAGACATGATCGAGCGGGCCGGCCCGGCATTGGAGTCCGTCTGCAGCGCCTTGCCGCCAGATTTCCCTGCCGCGCTTTTCGAGAGCGTTCGTTCTGGTGTCTTGGCCGCCGCCCGCGCAGTCCAGCTCGAAGCACTGTAGTGCGCGGAGAGAATAGCCCCACCATGACCGCGCCTGCCTCGTCCAACTTCAGCGTTCTCGCGGCGCATGACGAACAGTTTGTGCGCCTTGGCAGGCTGGCCGAGCGCTACTTCGCAGATGACCCCAACACCTGCCTGCTGAAGCTGCGGCAACTGGCCGAGGGCTTGGCCCAGTCTGTTGCGTCTAGGGTTGGCCTGCTCACCACCCCTGACGAGAAGCAAGCCGACCTTCTGCGCCGACTGCAAGACCACGGCATCGTGCCGCGTGAGGTCGGCGCGCTGTTCCACGAGATTCGCCGCGCGGGAAACGATGCCAACCACAAATTGGCTGATGACCACCGCAGTGCCCTCATGGCGCTAAGGTTCGCCTGGCAGCTGAGCGTCTGGTTCCACCGCACCTTCAAGGAGGCCGGCTTCAAGTCCGGGCCCTTCTTGCCGCCGGCTCCACCGGCCGATGAAGGCGCCGAACTCAAGGTCGAGCTGGACGCCATCAGGTCGGAGTTGGCGGCCTTTCGTGCCGCTCACCAGGGCACTGCGCACGCGCTGGAGGCCACCAAGGCGCAAGCGCAGCAGACCGAAGAAGAGCGCGCGTTTTGGGAAGCGATGGCTGCGGATGCTGAGGCCGCGAAGCATGAAATGGCCCAGCGACTCGCGGCCCTACAGGCCAAGTCGTCTACCCAGCCAGCGCAGGCTGTTGACAAGCTGGTGGCTGCCGCCAACTCTGCGGCGGCCACCATTCAACTCAGCGAGGCGGACACCCGCAAGTTGGTCGACGAACAGCTGGTTGCCGCGGGCTGGACCGCAGATTCCGCCGCCCTCTCCTTTAACAAGGGTGCGCGCCCACAGAAGAACAAAGCGATGGCCATCGCTGAGTGGCCCACCGAAACCGGGCCGGCCGACTATGTTCTGTTCATCGGCATGAACCCGGTAGCGGTGGTCGAGGCCAAACGCAAAAACGTCGATGTGTCGGCTTCCTTGCAGCAGGCCAAGCGCTACAGCCGCGGTTTCAGGCCTGTAGCCGAAGTCGAGCTTGCCAACGGCAACTACGGCGACGGAGGAGCTTTCCGGGTCCCGTTCGTCTTCTCGACCAACGGGCGCCCCTTTCTGCGCCAGCTGGCACATCAGAGTGGGGTGTGGTTCTGCGATCTGCGCCAGCCTGAAAACCACGGCCATGCCCTCGATGGCTGGTATACGCCGGATGGCCTGGTCGCCCTCCTGCAACGCGACGAAGCGCGTGCGCACGAGGCGCTGAAGAACGCGCCCTTCGACTACGGCTTCCCCCTGCGCCCGTACCAGGAGCAAGCCATCCGTGCCACAGAGGCCAGCATCCAGGACGGGCAGCGCGCAATACTGCTGGCGATGGCCACCGGTACGGGCAAGACAAAGACCTGCATCGCGCTCATCTACCGGCTGCTGAAGGCGCAGCGCTTCCGGCGCATCCTGTTCCTGGTTGACCGCTCGGCGCTCGGCGAGCAAGCCGCTAATGCCTTCAAGGACACGCGGATGGAGCGGCTTCAGACCTTTGCCGATATCTTCGGCATCAAGGAACTTGACGACCAGAAACCTGACGGCGACACGGCGGTCCACCTGGCCACCGTGCAAGGCATGGTGCAGCGCGTGCTGTACTCGGCCGACGGCACTTCACCGCCGCCCATTGACCAATACGACTGCATCGTGGTGGATGAATGCCATCGCGGCTACCTGCTGGACCGGGAACTGTCCGACACCGAACTGAGCTTTCGGGGCTATGACGACTACATCTCCAAGTACCGGCGCGTTCTCGACTACTTCGATGCGGTCAAGGTCGGCCTGACCGCCACGCCGGCACTGCACACCACCCAGATCTTTGGTGCGCCGGTTTTCACCTACGGCTACCGTGAGGCCGTGGTCGATGGCTATCTGGTGGACTATGAGCCGCCGATTCAGATCTATACGCAGCTCTCTACCCAAGGCATGACGTGGCGGGTGGGCGAGGAGGTCAAGGTCTACAACACCGGCCGCCAGCAGATCGAGCTTTTCAAGACCCCAGACGAGATCATGCTGAAGGTCGAAGATTTCAATCGCAAGGTCATCACCCGTGCGTTCAACGAAGTCATCTGCAACTACCTCGCGCAGGAACTGGACCCGGCGTCGCGCCGCAAGACGCTGATCTTCTGCGTGACCGACAGCCACGCCGACCTGGTGGTGGACCTGCTCAAGGCAGCCTTCGCCGCCCAATACGGCAGCGTCGAAGACGATGCCGTTATCAAGATCACCGGCGCAGCTGACAAGCCGCTGCAGTTGATCAGGCGCTACAAGAACGAGCGCCTGCCCAATGTGGCCGTCACTGTGGACCTCCTCACCACTGGCGTGGATGTCCCCGAGATCTGCAACCTCGTGTTCTTGCGCCAGGTGAGCAGCCGCATCCTGTTCGACCAGATGCTCGGTCGCGCCACGCGCCTGTGCAACTTTGGCGGTGCCGAGGTCAAGGACGCGTTCCGCGTCTTCGATGCCGTGCGCATCTTCGAAGCCATCGGCGACATGACGGCCATGAAGCCCGTGGTCGTCAACGCCAAGATCAGCTTCACCCAGTTGGCGCAGGAACTGGCGACGCTGAAGGACGAATCGGCCACCGCACTGGCGCGAGATCAGTTCCTGGCCAAGCTGCAGCGCAAGAAGCGCCACTTGTCAGACCGGAATCGACAGGACTTTGAGGCCGCGGCTGGCATGCCGATCACGGCTTTCATCCAGAATCTGAAAGCCATGCCGCTGACCGACGTGGCCGGCTGGTTCGTCCAGAACCCCGCGCTGGGCGAACTGCTTGATCGGCAATCCGACGGCCCTGCCCGGGCGCTGTACGTGTCTGAGCACGCTGATGCATTCGAGAGCGCTGAACGTGGCTACGGCAAGGCCAATAAGCCCGAAGACTATCTGCGCGAGTTTGGCGAGTACATCAAGAGCCACAGCAACGACATCCCGGCGTTGGTGACCGTGCTCACCCGCCCGCGCGACCTGACACGCGCCCAGCTGCGAGAGTTGGTGTTGGCGCTGGACCGCGCCGGTTTCACGGAAACCAACTTGGCCGCTGCGTGGCGCGAGCTGACCAACCAGGACATCGTCGCCCGCATCGTTGGCTACATCCGCCAGGCTGCCATCGGCGACGCTTTGCTGCCCTACAGCGAACGCGTCGACCACGCCTTGCAGCGGCTGCTGACCCATCCGCCAGAAGGCAAACCCTGGAGCACACCCCAGCGTGACTGGCTCAAGCGCATCGCGGCACAGACCAAGGCCAACGTATTAGTGGACCGCGCTGCACTCGATGACCCCGATCTGATCTTCAAACGCGAAGGCGGTGGCTTCAAACGCCTGGACAAGGTCTTCAACGGCCAGCTCCAGCCGGTGCTGGAGGCCTTCAATGACGCGCTCTGGGCGCCTCCGCCCGAATCTGCCCAACGCTAAAACGCACCTTCATGTCCAACCACATCGCAGCGCTCGATATCGGCGCAAAACTCTGGTCGCTCTGCCACGTGCTGCGCGACGATGGCGTCACCTACCACCAGTACCTGAGCGAACTGACCTACCTGCTGTTCTTGAAGATGATGAAGGAGACCGGCCAGGAAGAACGTCTCAAAGTCTGGAAGCCCATCGAGCGCAAGAAGGGTGCGCTCAAGGTGGAACAGCCTGGCACGCGCTGGGACGACTTGCTCAGTGCATCCGCCCCGGACCGGCTGGATATCTACAAGGAAATGCTGCTGGACTACGGCCTACATGGTCGAGGTGCGGTGCAGGAGATCTACGCCAACGCCAACACCTTTGTCACCAAGCCCGCCACGCTCAGCAAGCTGGTCACCGACATCGACGGGCTCGACTGGTACAGCGTGCAGCGCGACGACCTAGGCGACCTGTACGAAGACCTGTTGGAGCGCAATGCGGGCGAGAAGAAGAGCGGCGCTGGCCAGTACTTCACGCCGCGCCACCTGATCGACAGCATCGTCACCGTGATGCAGCCGAAGCTCAACGATGTGATTCAGGACCCCGCGGCAGGCACCTGCGGCTTCTTGATCGCAGCGAACAACTACCTGCGCGCGCACAACGACTTCGACAGCCTTGACGACCAGGCTCAGCGTCACTATCGCCACCAAACCTTCTACGGCATGGAACTGGTGCAGGACACGCATCGCCTGGCGCTGATGAACATGCTGCTGCACGGCATTGAAGGTGGCGTGACCTATGGCGACACACTCAGCGACGACCACAAGGCCTTGCCGCCGGCCACGCTGATCCTGTCGAACCCGCCTTTCGGCACGAAGAAGGGCGGTGGCCTGCCAACTCGTGGTGACCTCACTTTCGAGACCAGCAACAAGCAGTTCGCCTTTTTGCAGCACATCTATCGTGGCTTGAAGCCGGGTGGTCGAGCCGCCGTAGTTTTGCCTGACAACGTGCTGTTCGAGAGCAACATCGGCACAGACATCCGGCGCGACTTGATGGACAAGTGCAACCTGCACACCATCTTGCGGCTGCCCAGCGGCATTTTCTACGCCCAGAGCGTGCAAACCAACGTTCTGTTCTTTACCCGCGGTGAAGTCGACAAGGGCACCACCAAGGAAGTATGGGTGTACGACATGCGCGCCAACATGCCGCAGTTTGGCAAACGCACGCCGTTTACGCGCGACTACTTCTGCACACCCGACGATGCCCCCAACGGCACATCGCGTGACAGGTTCGAAGACGTGTTCGGCAATGATCCTTACGGTGGCCCTGACGCACTCTCCCGGCGCAAGGACTCCGGCGATGCCGGTCGCTGGCGGCGCTTCACTCGTGAGCAGATCTCCGTGCGAGGCGACAACCTTGATATCAGCTGGCTGAAGGATGACAGCGGTACGACAGGTGAGACCACGCGTGACGATCCAGCCCGAGTCGCGCGCCTCGCCCTTGTGGAACTGAACGCGGCGGTGAATGAGCTGCGCACATTGTTGGAGGATCTTGGCGAAGACCCTGATGTGGACCTCGACGAACTCGAAGTACTTGAGGGTTCGACGAATGCGTGATCTGCCCGTCAACTGGACCGCGGCAACCCTGGGTCAGCTCAGCACTGAGCCCGAGCAGGTTGTTCCAGCTCACGGGGACTCAATTCGCTACATCGACATTGGGTCTATCGATCGGGTCAAGAAGTTGATCGTCAATCCGCAGACGCTTCGGGGCGAAGATGCGCCAAGCCGTGCGCGAAAGCGAGTTTCGACTGGCGACACCTTGGTCTCGATGACTCGTCCGAACCTCAATGCCGTGGCGCTGGTGCCCACAGAGCTGAATGGGGAGATTGCTTCGACGGGGTTTGACGTGCTGCGGCCCAGCGAAGGCATTGATGCCCGGTGGCTGAACTATCTCGTTCGCACTGACGAGTTCGTCGCGTCCATGTCGAACTTGGTTCAGGGCGCCCTCTATCCGGCTGTTCGCTCAAAGGACGTTAGGTCGTTCGTGGCGCCGGTGGCACCCTCGGATGAGCAGACCCGCATCGCCGATAAACTCGACACTGTGCTGACCCGAGTACAGGCCTGCTGGGATCGGCTGGACAGAGTCTCGGCATTGCTGAAACGGTTTCGGCAGGCAGTTTTGGCCGCTGCCACATCTGGAGGTCTTACCTCGGATTGGGAGGGGAGCGAACAGACTGAACACACCGCTGAGAGCTTGCTATCGGAGCTTGCAAAGCGGCGCCCACAATCCATGTCTGCGGAGCCGCGGAGTCTCGACGGACTCTTTCCGCTGCCTCACAGTTGGCGATGGACAAACCTCCAGTTTCTACTCTCGCCGGAGGAGCCGTTTTGCTACGGCGTGGTTCAGCCAGGTCATGACGACGCTTCGGGCGTTTTCCTCGTACGTGCTGGCGACTTGAAGGAAGGAACAGTGAATCTGGCTGACCTTCGCCGGATTCCCGCTTCGGTCGATGTAGAGCACCGGCGCTCCAGACTCAGAGGCGGTGAGGTTCTTGTCACGGTGGTCGGAGCGGGTATTGGAGAGTCGTCAATTGCCCCGCCAGAGGTCGCTGGGTTCAATATTGCGCGGGCAATCGCGAAGCTGCCTGTGAGAGAGGTGTCCGCGCGCTATGTCCACCTTTGGCTCTTGTCCGCAACGGCGATTCGCATCATGAAGAGTGATGCCAGGGAGGTTGCGCGACCAACCTTGAACCTGGAGCAACTAAAGACTCTCCCGGTGCCAATCCCGCCGCTTTCAGAGCAAAGCGAGATTGTTCGTCGCGCTGAATCCCTGCTTAGACTTGCCGGTAGCATAGAAGCCCGGTACTCCGACGCTCGTATGCATGCCCAACGTCTGAACTCGCTGCTACTCGGGAAGGCGTTCCGCGGTGAGTTGGTCCCCCAAGACCCCAGGGACGAACCGGCCGGCGCGCTGCTGTCCCGAATCGCAGCTCAGCGCGACCAAGCCTCATCGTCCACCAAGGCCCGCCAACCCCGCAAGCAGCGAGCGCAGCGCGGGCCGCAGGAGACTCACGCAATGACCAAGAGTCGCCACGACAACGACGTGATGGGGCAGCCCTACCTAGCCCAGCACTTGCGCCGACTGGGCGCGCCTGCATCAGCTGAAGCGCTTTTCAAGCTAGCTGAACTTCCCGTGGCGGACTTCTACAAGCAACTCGCCTGGGAAGTGGCTCAGGGGCATGTGAAAGACCAGCAGACGCTGCTAGCGCCCGGCCATGCGGCTTGAAAAGGTCTTCATTGATGGCTTCAAGAACCTCCAAGCTCTGGAGGTAGATTTCGACGAGCGACACCTGACCACTGTTCTGATCGGCCAAAACGGCGCTGGCAAGTCCAACCTCATCGAAGCGATCGCCCAGGTGTTCCGCTGGGTGGACCTGCGGCGTCACGAGCCGAGATTCCGTTACCGCGTGGAGTACCGGATCCAACCGCGGGCGGGCGCCAAGGCCGAGCCTACACGTGTGATTTTGGGCGGTGCCCCCGGCGAGCACAGCATCCACATCGACAGCCGGGAGGTGAGGCGTACCGAGTTCGAGAAGCGCAAGCACGACTGGTTTCCGGACCTGGTGTTTGGCTACTACTCGGGTGGCAGTCGCCGACTGGAGTCGGTGTTCGATGCGCACCAGCGGCGCTACTACGACGCCATCAAGCTGGAAGATGATGCTGACTTGGTGGCCCAGGCGCAATCTGCACGACGCCTGTTCTACTGCCGGCCCATCCACGGCGTACTGGCCCTGGTGGCGCTCTTTGCATTCCCCGATGCAAAGGTGGCCCGTGAGCTGACCGAAAAGCTTGGCATCACGGGATTCCACTCGCTGCTGTCGCACTTCCGTGAACCCTGGTTCGCACGTGGCAAGAAGGCGGCACCTGCCGACTTCTGGGGTGCAGCCGGCCCCGCGGGACGGACGGCAAGGCAGTTCCATGCTGAGGCCTTCCACCCTATCGCGCTGGACGGCAACGCGATTGACGACTATCGCGACAAGCAGCAGACCGAGTCGCAGTACGCCACCTTCCTGCCGTCACTGGACCACCTCAAGCGCTTTGCCAACGGTTTCGCCGGTGAGCGTGATTTGTTCTACGCCCTGGAGGCCATGGACATCTCCGACCTGATCCGTGAGATGGTGGTCTGGGTGACGCGCGACAACGACGCCAGCGGTGACGTGGGCTTCGCCGACTTGTCGGACGGCGAACGGCAACTGCTGATGGTGCTGGGCCTGATCCGCATGTCGCGTGGCAAGCGGGTGTTGTTCCTGCTGGACGAGCCCGACACCCACCTCAACCCGCATTGGCAGCACAGCTATCTGGAGCTGATCAAGGAGTGGACCGGCATCGCCTCAGACGAAGACAAGAGCCACATCGTGCTGACCTCGCACAACCCGTTGACGATTTCGGCGCTGTCCCGGGAAGAGGTGCGGGTGCTCACGGCGCATGACGATGGCAGGACGACGGCACAGCCGCCCTATGCGGACCCAAAGGGCCTGGGCTTCACCGCCACGCTCACAGAGATCTTTGGCATGGCCACGAGCCTGGACGTCGACACCCAGCGGCTGGTGGATGAGCGAAATGGGCTTGTTCAACTGCCAGAGCGGAATAGCGAGCAGCAGCGCAGGTTGATCGAGCTGAACGACCAACTTGCACGGCTGGGCTTTCTGCTTGAGGACAGGGAGCCGCTGTACCAAGACTTTCTGCGCGCCTGGCACGACTTGCGGTATGCCGATCGGCCGCCGCTGAGTCCGTCCGACATCGAAGCCCGCCAACGGGCCATGAAGGAGCTGATCAAGCAGCTCATGGTGATGGAGGCCAAGGCATGATCTTCGTACGACGTGATCCGGCGTTGATTCCTGAGAAGGTGCTGCGAGTTGCCGAGCGCGCGCAGCAGGCGCTGGAGGCGCTTCCATCCGAAGAGCGTGCTGCCTTCATTGAGAAGAAGGCGCCGGTTTGGCGGGCCTTTGCGCGCTACTTGGCCAAGATGTCCTACGGCAAGTGCTGGTACTCGGAAAGCGACTGCGTGCAGTCGTTCAAGGATGTTGACCACTACCGACCAAAGAAGCAGGCCAAGCGCAGCGAGACAGAGAGCGACGACGGCTATCCCTGGTTGGCGTTTTCCTGGGAGAACTTCCGCCTGGCGGCGCAACGGTCCAATCAGATCAATCGCGAGGACGAGTCGGAGCCTTCTGTCGGTAAAGGGGCATGGTTCCCCTTGATGCAGGGCAGCCAACGGGCGACATGGGCCGATCGTTGCGTTGACGCAGAGCGGCCGGTGTTGCTGGATCCGACCAAGTTGGAGGATGTGCGACTTATTGAAGTCACAGCCACCGGCAAGATGGGCGCTAGCCGGCTCTGCCTTGGGGACTACGAGCGGACGCGCGTGGCCGAAAGCGTGAAGCTTCTGGGGCTGGACTTGCCTGGCCTGCTGGGCGCACGACAACGCACGATGCGGCTGGTGCAAGAGTTGGTGGATCAGGTTCAGAACGTGTTGGTTGCAGCCGACTCGGCTGCAGAAGCCTCGGCGATGATCGCCACGAGGCTTCCAATCGGCGGACAGCTCAACCAACTTCAGCGCCTGACACAACCGACCCAACCCTACGCCGCAGCTGCTCGGGCGCAACTGCGTTTCCTAGGCTACGGCGATCTGTGCGCACCGGTCGAACAGATGGGAGCCGCCCCGTGAGTGACATCAAGCTGTTCAGGCTAGTGGTCGGCAAAGCCACCGAGCTGCAAGGCGATGCGACCGACCTGGAGAAGCCGCTTCAAACGCTGATAGAGGCCAATCTTGAGACGCTGCTGGGCATACGCTTCCTGGCCACGGAGTACTCCACCGGCAAGACCCACGCCGGCCGCATCGATTCACTGGGCCTGGATGAAAACAACTGCCCGGCGATCCTGGAATACAAGCGGTCGGTCGGCGAGAACGTCATCAATCAGGGGCTGTTCTACCTGGACTGGCTGATGGACCACCAGGCAGAGTTCAAGCTGCTTGTGATGGACCGGCTGGGCAAGCCTGCCGCTGATGCGATCGACTGGACGGCGCCGCGGCTGGTGTGCATCGCAGCCGACTTCACCAAGTACGACGGGCACGCCGTGCAGCAGATCAATCGCAACATCGAGTTGATCCGGTACCGGCGTTTCGGCGACGAGTTGCTGCTGCTTGAGCTGGCGAATGCGACCAGCGCCAACACCGGGCGTTCAGCAACGGTAAAGGCACCGAAGGCACCGAAGGCCCAGGCCGCCGAGCCTGCTGTCGCCAAACCAGGACCCGGTGATCGTTCATTCGCGGAATGGCTTCCGTTGCTGCCACCTCATCTGAGCGAGCTGGTCGCATCGCTGGAGGGGTATGTGCTGTCGCTGGGCGACGATGTGCAGCGCAAGGAACTGAAGCTCTATGTCGCCTTCAAGCGGCTGAAGAACTTTGCCACCGTGGTGCCGCAGAAGAACCGTCTGTTGATGTACCTGCACCTCGACCCCGCCCAGGTGGCACCGCTGCCCGCCAACGCTCGCGATGTCGGCCAGCAAGGGCATTGGGGCACCGGCGATCTGGAACTGGCCCTGACCACGCAGGCGGACTTGGACGCAGCGAAGCCGCTGATCCTGATGGCCTATGAAGGCCGGGGCGCAATCGCCGCGTCAAAAACCCCGCAGGCCACCGAGAGCTGACGAATGCCTGCCCCGCAGCCAACGCGCCTGTTCCACATCACGGCCATCGCCAACTTGCAGGCGATCTTTGCCGCGGGTGCGCTGGTGTCGAAGAACGGCGGCGCCGCGGCTGGCATCAACTACCAGAACATCGCACACGCAGGCGCGCAGGGTGCCCGCGCGGTGCGCGCGGTTCCCAACCCACCAGGCGGGCTGGTGCATGACTTCGTGCCGTTCTACTTTGCACCGCGGTCGCCCATGTTGTATGCGATCAATGGTGGCCGAGTGGCCGGCTGCCCTTGGCGGCAAGGCGACATCGTTCACTTCGAGACCACGGTCCAGAAAGTCACCGGTACGGGGCGGGCCTACGTCTTCTACGACCGGAACGCCACGCTGGCCTTCAGCACGCCCTACACCGACCTTGCTTACTTGAACACCGCCGTGGCCTGGGACTTGTTGACGGAGGCGCCACAGCTCGATGGTTTTTGCGCGTACTGGCAGAACCGGGCTGCGGTGGACCGCTATGCGGACCGCATGGAGCGCCGCCAGGCTGAGTTTCTGGTCAAGGACCGTGCTCCGCTGCACTGCATGACGCGCCTGGGCGTGATCGATGCCGCCCGTCAGGCGCAGGTGCAGGCGCTGTTGGTACAGGCGGGCGTAGGATTGGCGGTCGACATCATGCCGAGCTGGTACTTTTAGGAACAAGACATCGTGATCAAGCTCACCCAGGGTGATCTGCTCAAGCAAGACGACGTGGACGCGATCGTCAACACGGTGAACTGTGTCGGCGTCATGGGCAAGGGCATCGCCCTGCAGTTCAAGAACAAGTGGCCCGCCAACTTCACCGCGTACGCCGCCGCCTGCAAGGCGGGGCAGGTGCGCCCGGGCCGCATGCTCGTGTTTGATTCGGGCGGGCTGGTCAAGCCGAACTTCATCATCAACTTCCCCACCAAAGACCACTGGCGCGGTTCGTCCAAGATCGACTTCATCCGCGACGGCTTGGTCGACCTGGTGGCGCAAGTCAAGCGCTTGCGCATCCGTTCCATCGCCGTCCCGCCCCTTGGGTGCGGCAATGGGGGGCTGAACTGGGCGGATGTACGCCCATTGATCGAGGATGCTTTCGAAGCCCTGCCTGATGTGGAGGTGCGGCTCTTCGAGCCCGCAGGTGCCCCTGACCCAAAGAGCATGGAAGTACGGACCAAACGGCCACGCATGACACCTGGTCGGGCGGCCATCGTGAAGGTGCTGGACACCTATCGCGAGCTGAACTACGGGCTGTCGAAGATCGAAGTGCAGAAGCTTGCGTACTTTCTGCAGGAAGCCGGCGAGCCACTGAAGCTGCCGTTCGTGAAACACCACTACGGCCCCTATTCGGACACCCTACGCCATGCGCTGAATACGATGGAGGGGCACTTCATCCGGGGTCTGGGTGACGGCGTTGTCGAGGCCGAGATCGAGCCCACGGAAGACGCGCTCGCTGAAGCTGAGGCCTTCATTGCCGAGCAGGAGCACGCCGAATTGGCTGGCCACGTGGAGCGCGTGGGTCGATTGATCGATGGCTATCAATCCTCATACGGAATGGAATTGCTGGCGTCGGTGCATTGGGTTGCCGTGCATGAGCATGGCGTTCACTCCCTGGGCGATGCGGTTGCAGCAGTGCATGGCTGGAACGATCGCAAGAAGACGCTGATGACGCCGCAGCACATCGCCTCTGCTTGGCATCGGCTGGAGCAAGAAGGCTGGCTGACGTCGAACGCATGACGGAGTGAGCCGAAAGGCCGTCGGCGCCGGTAGACGACATGCATTGCGCCAGCTGCAAATCCATGGTCGAAGGCTTCCGGTTGAAGGCTTGGCAAGCGCTCCGGCGGCTTCAGACTCACATGACTGATAAAGGACGTTATCAATCATGAAGGCCTGGAGGCGACAGCATGACGAACTACGAGGTGGCGACCCTCAGTGACAGCCTGCCGGCGTTGTATGCGCCGGACCCTGCGGCAGCCCGCAGGACGCTGGAATTCTTCACGGCGAACATTCGCAACCCCAACACGCGCAAGGCGTATGCACGGGCCGGCGTTGAGTTCGCGAGGTGGTGCCAGGCACGCGGCATCGCGGCCCTGAAGCAGATCGAGCCCGTGCATGTCGCGGCCTACATCGAGCAGCTGCAGCTTGCAGCGCCTTCGGTGAAGCAACGCCTGGCGGCCTTGCGCACGTTGTTCGATTGGTTGGTCGTCGGCCAGGTGATGCCGGTCAATCCGGCAGCATCGGTGCGAGGTCCGAGTTACTCCCTCAAGAAGGGCAAGACGCCGGTCTTGTCGGCCGAGGAGGTTCGGGCGCTCATCGATTCGATCGAGACCGACACGATCATCGGTCTTCGGGACCGCGCGCTCATCGGGCTCATGGTCTACACGTTTGCGCGGGTGGGCGCCGCGGTGCAGATGCGGCTGGAGGATGTCTACGTGCAGCGGCGCCGCACCTGGGTTCGGCTGCATGAGAAGGGCGGCAAGCTGCACGAGATGCCGTGCCACCACAACCTGGAGGAGTACCTGCATGCCTACGTCGAGGGCGCCGGGCTCGACGACGCCAAGGGCTTCCTGTTTCGAACGGCGAAGGGCCCGGGCGCTGCGCTGTCGACGAAGCCAATGCGGCAGGGCGATGTGTACCGCATGATCTGCCGGCGGGTTGAGGCCGCCGACATTCGCACGCACATCGGGTGCCACAGCTTTCGAGCGACCGGCATCACCGAGTACCTGAAGAACGGCGGGCGCCTGGAGATCGCGCAGCAGATGGCCAACCACGAGTCATCGCGAACGACAGGGCTCTACGATCGGCGCGGTGACCAGATCAAGCTCGATGAAGTCGAGCGGATCGCCATCTGACCGGGCTTGCGCCGCCTACGGCACGGGCAGCGTTTCCGTCTGCGCTGGACCTCTTGGGTACACGATGGGTAGAGAGCGGGGCCGCGCCCAGCCTCACTGATCGAGCGAGGTGGTCGCCACGATGGCGGTGAACTGCTCCAGCACCTCCGGCTGCCGTTGCTTCACGTACTTCGTGACCTTGGCGTTTTCAAGCAGCTTCGCCAAGTACCCGCGGGCGAGAACCAGGTTGAGCACGTCCTGACCATACGACTGCTCGACCAGCCGATATTGCCCCTGCAGATTCGACATCTCGCGCTCCATGCGGGCCATCTGTTCCGGGCCGACACCGACGACTTTGCGCGGGCGAACACCGTCCACCAGCGAGGTGCTGGGCGTGGCGACCAGCAGCGCTTCAGCGTAGGCCACGGTCATGTTGTTGGCGGCCACCATCAGCTCGGCGCACTCGACCTGCCGCGTCGGCTTCATCTTGCGGATCACGCGGCCCAGTTCCACCGAGAACTGCCGATCCTTGAACAACTCCACGGCCTCCGGGCAGATGCCTTCCAGCAGGTTGATCTTCTTGGTGATGTGGCTGATGTCCACGCTCAGGGCTTTGGCCAGGCGCTCGGGCGAGACGCCGCGCTCGACGGCCCGGCGGATCATGAAGTGCTCCTGGATCGTGGATAGGCGGTTGATGCGGTTGTTGTAGGTGTAGCTCTCGTCATCGGTGGCGATCAGGCACGGCGCGGCCTGGTGGCCGAGATCGCCCAGCGCAACCAGCCGCACATGGCCATCCAGCAGCAGGTGCTGGCCGGACGCGGCGTCCACCGCCGCCACCGACAGCGGCTCGATCAGGCCCACCTCCTCGATCGACGCGCGGATCTGGTTGTACTTGCGTGATGTCGCCAGGCCGACCGGTACCTTGCGCGACGGCAGGATCTTGTCCAGCGGCACCATCAGGGGCTCGGGCACGAACCCGAGCACGACGCCTGTCATGCTCGCCGCCCGTCTGGCCAGACCCGCTCCGCCAGGTACTTCGGCAGGGTGTCCAGCCCTTCGGCGCGCAGGAGGTTGGTGAAGTTCTCGTCCTGAAAGAGTTCCTGCAGTGCGCTGACGACGAACAGCAGGCGCTGTTGGGTGAAACCGGCCTTCCGGACCACGAGCTTTTGCCGTTCAACTTCCTTCTGGTAGGTGCGCACCAGGCTCGATGTCGACACGTCGGCGCGTTTGCGCGGCGTGTTCTTGTCGATCGTCCGGCCCAGGTTGGCGCGGCGCTCCAACACCCGCCGGGCATCGATGAGGCGCTTGCCGCGCAGGGTGCCGGACTCATAGGCTTCCTGCAGTGCGGCCTGAACCGCTTGTTCGTCCTTGCCAGCGCCGACGATGGCCAGCGCGGCGTTGAGCGGGATGGCCCCCTTCTCGACGGCCACCAACAAGCGCTGTTCACCCTGCTGCAGCAATGTCAGCATGCCCTGGACGTACTTGAAGGCCAGCCCGGTCTTCGTGGCGATCTGCTTGGCGGTGTAGCCGGCATCACGCAGCTGCTCGATTCCCGCCAGCAGTTCCAATGGACGCCACTGGCGCCGCGCAATGTTCTCGGCCAGGCTCATGATGAAGGCGTCTTCGTCACTCGCCACGATCACCAGCGCTGGGATGGCAGTTTCGCCCAAGGACTTGAACGCTTTCAGCCGGCCTTCGCCGCAGATCAGCAGGTAGTGCTCGGCGCCGTCGTCCAACGTCCGCGGCGTCACCACGATCGGCTTCTTCAGGCCGATGGCCTTGATGTTGGCGACGACTTCGCTAAAGGCGCGGCTGTTGCGTTCCCGCGGGTTGAGGACCTCGATCTTGTCGATCGGCAACGAGCGCACCTCGCCGACGGACAACTGGGCAGTCATGCTGCAACCCTCAAGCGGGCCCTGGCCGCCATCCCGTACAGGTAGTCCAGCGACTCGAAGTGGTAGCTCTCGAACTCGACCGGGTTCTGCTCCGCCAGGCTGATGCGTGACGGTCCGAAATCGATGCGCGGCAACAGGTAGTAGTCGAGCTGCGCCTGGTTGCTTGGGTCCAGGCGCGCGGCCACCGAGATGTCTGGTGACAGGCTGCTGTCCAGCCGAATCTTCCAGCGGTTATGTCCGCAGGGGGTGGTCTGGCACCTGGCCAGCACCACCGACACCGAGAACTCCCGGTTGACCCACAGCAGGTCGGTTGCCGGATCGCGCACCACCGAGCCGCCCAGGCTGGCGATCTGCTTCTCGATCTGTTCGACGATCTCCGGGTGGGTGCGTCGCAGGAAGCGGTTGATCTCCAGGAACCGATAGTCGCGATCGGGCGTGTAGCCCACCATCTGGTACGCCCGGATCAGGCTGCCGAAGCGGTGCACGTAGACCGACGCCGAGGGCATGCCTTCGGACTCGTCGATCACCAGGCCCGATAGGAAGCCACGATGGCGGTAGAGGCCACGCAACCGGTCGATCAGTTCCTCGTCGGTGTAGCGGCGTGCGCGCGCACGGATGATGCCCTGCGCGGTGTAGAACACGTCGGGCGCGACGATGCCGGTGAAGGCGCCTTCGCGGCGAATCCACATGTCCGGCGTGTTCACAACCCGCAGCTTCTTCAGCTTGAACGACACCCGGTTGTAGACGTTGTGGCCGACGTACTTCTCGTTGGTCAGCACCTCGTGCACAGTGGCGCGTGTCCAGTCGCGGCAGAGATCGGTCTGCACGCGCATGCCGTTGAGGCGGCCAGCGATCTCGGACTCGACCAGACCGTCGTCGATGAACCAGCGGTAGATGTCGTTGACGATGCGTACCTCGTCGTCGGGCCCCGGCATCAGGATCACGCGATCGGTCTGCAGGCTCTTGTGCTCGCCCCGCGCCAGCTCGGTCTTGACGGCGCCCTGCACGTCGACCAGGGTTCGTCGCAGGCCAAAACCCGCAGGACCGCCTTGTCGGAAACCCAGCTCGATCAGCCGGCACTGGCCGGCGAACACCTTGGCCGACAACTCTCGGCTGTACTCGCCGGCCATGGCGCGCTTGACGCCTTTGACGATGGTTGACACCGGCGAGCCGTCGTTTTCAAACTGCTCGGCGCAGTAGGCGACCTGGATGCCGGCGCGGCGGCAGATGTACTCGTAGTACGCGCTCTCGTCAGCATCCTGAAACCGGCCCCATCGGCTGACGTCGTAGACCAGGATGATCTGGAAGTCGGCGCGGCCGTTCTGAACGTCAGCGATCAGGCGCTGCAATGCCTGGCGGCCATCGATGCGCAGGCCACTCTTTCCTTCGTCGGCGTAGGTCTGGACGATCTCGATGCCACGACGAGAGGCGTACTCACGGATCTTGTCGCCCTGGTTCTCGGTCGAGTACTGCTGGTGCTCGGTCGACATGCGAACGTACTCAGCCCCGCGCATTCGTGGCGGCGGCGGTGGCACGTCTTCAGTGATGTTGTCGTTGCCCGGTTCCATGGGGGCCTCACCTGGAGGGGTGGCGGAATGGCGGTCTCTGCCGATGCACGCCTCGGTCGGCAGCGTGTACGTCGGTGGTCGGCACGGCGGCGAACAGGCGCGTCGCGGCGTGTGCGGCAACAGTAACAGCGTTGCCCCGAAAAGCCGAACGAGTCGTCTCTTTGCAAACTCGGCGGAATGGCCTCAAGTGCTTGTCAGCACTGTGATTTCGACGATCCACGCGTCCATCTTTGCAACGCCCTTGGGGGCGATGGCGCTGAGTCGGTAGGTGCCGGAAGCCAGCGCCGGCGCGGGCTTTGACGCGTCCATCTTTGCAACCGTGCCGACGCGTTGCGTGGCGCTGCGCGCACGCTGTTGCTCGCGATTGCGTTGGGTGTAGTCGGGGTGATCGGCGCGGTACCGCTGCCAGTAGTCGGGCTGGCTGTCGAGCCACTTTCTCTGGGCCCGGGCCTGGTTCTGCCGGTAGTCGTCGTCCGTCTGGCGCTTCTCGCGTTGCCACAGCTTGCGGCGCTGGCGTTGGCACTCGGAAGCGGAGCAGTAGCTCTGGTCGGGCGACTGCGTTCGCAGCGGGAAGGGATCACCACAAGCCAGGCATCGTTTGATTCCCATGATCGTTTACCCCTGTGAAGACGCTGCGTCGTGTAGCGATTCAAGGGGGTATCGCTGCGATCACGGCCGATCGGCGGTGCCGACGGCAGGGCAACAGCGCCGCGCATTCCGCAAGACCTGTGGCGGGCTGACCGCCGTGGGCGAGCAGCACCACTGACGGATTGACGCAGTGCCGGCAGGTCGCGCCCATGCGTGCGGCGATTGCCTGGAGTGCCGAGCGCTTCAACTGCATGGATGGCGCCCGAGTGATGTGCGCTTGGGGTCAATGCCGTCGTCGGTGAGCTGACCGGGGCATCGGCTGCGGACTTGAAGTGACGACGTTTCGTGGGAGCGTGAGTTGGCTCACCACACCGAGGTTGCCATGTACGAATTCACCACCATCAGCGGTCGCGTCATCGAGGCCAGGCGCTACATGAACCGATGGCCACGCCTCAATGAGCCCGACCCGGCGCAGGAGCGCTGGGAGGTGTGGATCAGCGAGCGGTCCAGCAGCGAGGTCAAGTTGACGGTGGCAAGCCGCGCCATGCCAGCCCGATGTGGGCACTCGGTGACGTTCGTGGTGGCCGACGATCGACCGGTGGGTATGGTCAACTTGACCATCGGCGCCAGCGTGAACTTCACCCGTGCTGATCCGATGCCCGTGCTGCAGAGCCGCGACGTAGTCTGGCCGGTGTTCATGTCGTTGGGCGGGCTAGTGCTTTCGGCCGTCACCTCGCCGCTCGTCCTCGTGGTGGCCGTGCCCTTGGGAGTTCTCTACTTGCCTGTCATCGTCGTGGCCCGTTGGCTGGTGCGCGGGCGACTGCAGAGCCAAGTCGATCTGATGCTCAGTCAGGTCCGGACCGAGCAGGTCGTGCGGCAGTTCCCGAAGCGCAGCTGACCATTCCAATCGCATTCATCGAGACGCCGCGACTACAGCAGACGCGCTACCGGCGCTGACTTCTGACCGAAGAACTTGAGCATTGCACCTTCGCAGAATCCTGACGAAGATAGACACCATGAGCAATCAACCTGACGATCGAGTCGCCGCAGGCCCTGCGCAGTGCATGCGCCTGGTGTTGGGTGGGCGAGTAGAGATCGAGCGAGAAGTCGTGCGCCTATTTGCCCAATTGCGTTTCGACCAAGCCCGCTTCGACGAGCTCATGTGTCAGCTCGATAGTCCTTCGACGCGCGACCTCCGGGTCGTGGCAAGTGGAGGTCCACTGCATCCGGGCCCGCATGACGACTGACGCTCGGCATCTGATCGGAGGATGATCTTTGGCTGAGCCAAGGGGATGGGGCGTGCGTCTGTCGACCTGAGTTTCGTCAAATACTTTCGATCGACGAAGGTTCGAAACATGCTGTGGCCCAATCGGACTGGTCACGACCCCCTGTCAACCAGGCCCAACCGCCTCCTCGAATATGCAAGGAGCGGCTCGCGTCCAGGGCCAGCCTTGAGCATCAGCTGTGTCCGACCCCTTTTCCTGGGGGATGAAGTAGCGGCGGAAGGCAGTCGGCAAAGCGCGGTTGAATCTTGCTCATGCTTTTTGCCAGCGCCTCGTCACCGGAGAGGATGGCCAGTAGCATCCCCGCCATTGTGTAAAGCCCGTTCGAGCTGCGCACCACGTTCGCGAGCAGTTCAACTGGGTAGCCTGTCAGTCCGCGCTGGATGGCATGAATGCCACCGTGTACGAATGAGTGAAGGGCCGGCGCGTTGACGTCCTTGAAGTGGGTCAGCATCTCGACTGCACCCAACGGTGCCTTTCCGGCGATCTCATCGATCATCGTCTTGGCCATCGGCAACTTTGACGCGGCCTTCTCCGCCATAGAGTCCAGCGGCGCCACCAACCGATCGATCTGCTCGTCTGACGCTGCATACAGCAACCATACGGCCCGAGTCAGGGACTCGTGCTGCAGTCGCATCATGCTGATGCCGGCAGTCGGAAGCGGCTGCGCCAGCAGCGTGCGGAGTGCGACTCCGTGCTCCAAGGACGTCTGTGCTGCTGACACTGTGACCAGAGTTCGCATGCTGTCGTCGAAGAGCTGCAGTTCGTCACCACCCAGCATCCGGTGAAGCTCGACTTCAAGGTCGTGGGAGCGGTCCAGCAGCCGACCCAATTCGCCAAAGTCCCCAGTCACCCCGTCGGTCCTCCGTTAGGCTTGAGCATGGTGTTTTCTCAGCCAGACGCCTACAGTTGCAGCGACTCGAGGGTCTGCTCGACGTTGGCCGAGTGACCTGCCTGCCTCGCCTTGGCGATAACGACGGAGCGATCCGCCAATAGGCTCTCGTGCACTATCTGGGCGATCTGTGCTGACGAGACCGTGCGTGTGCCGATCCAGCCGTCTCGCACCAGGTCCGCGAACAGCGTGTTGCTCAGATGGCGACCACAGCTCTCGAAGGTGATCAGGCGACCTCCTCGCGGGCCCATCGATGCAGGATCGGCCAGGACAGCCTGGATGTGTTCCCGCGAGAGGTACATGCCTGGCAGGAGCGTGTCCGAAAGCACCTCCAGTTGAATCCGAGAGCAGAACTTGAAGAAGAACCCGTCTCCATGCAAGCGGTATGCAGTCTTCCCGTCGGCGGGTTCCCAACGGTCTGGGGTCGCCTGACGAAAGCTCACCATGCGTAGTAGTTCGGCATCGAACCTCGCGTCGGGCCGGTAGACCGCCGTGCGCTCGGCGGCGTCATCCGGACGCTCCATGGACTTGTACTGCACCATGGTCCATGCGTCGAACTCATCGTGGAAGTACAACAGGTCCACGCCGAGTGCATGTTCAACAGTCGTGCGGTTGACGTTGAACACTTCCAACTTGCGCCCGCCGGTCGAGAAGACGGACCCGAGCAGGGTGGTACGCCGGCCGACGCTCTCCGGAAACGAGGCAGCGTCGCGAGCTATCAGCTGATCTTCGATCGTGCGAACTCCGGCCAAACCGTCCAAGAACGATGTCAGGCCTTCTCCGGCCGGGGCAGTCCAACCCTGCAAGGTGGCCTTGCGAAGCCGCCCGGTCTGATCGAACACATCGAGCGCAAGGCCGATCGCATCACGCTCCTGTGCAACGACTTCGGTCCCCGGGCGGGTGATCCGGTTACGGCTCTGATCCCGCAACCGCTCAAGCCGCTCAACAGTTTGGAGCGCAACCGGGTCGATCTCCTGCAGCGCTCGTTTGAGGCTTTGCCATGTGGCGCCTGGGACAGGGCCACCAGACCCTGACCGGCTGCTGATGATGTTGCGCTGTACCGTCTCGCCGACGCGCTGAACGACATCAGCGATGCTGATGCCAGTTGGCGTGACCTCGGTGAAGTCGACCTTCACCTTGCCCGTGGCGACCCGATGCCCCTTGCGAGCCAGCGCCCAGTGCGTAATCGTATCGGGCTCGAACATCAGGCCGCAGACCTCCCACTGTCGAACAGACCAGTCCGCGCTACTCAAGGCGTCCGAGAATCCATCGCCGGGATCGCGGATGCCGTTCAACAGATGGTTTCGCCTCTCCTCGTCGAAGTGGATCAGGTAACCGGCGACACGGTCTGGCATCTCTGCGTCCTCAAGCGCAACGGGCTGTGCATGAAGTGTCGGACAGTAGCACCGGACGATCCTTGTCCTTCGTCGTTTGTGGCAGTTGACGACGAGGTGACCCCGGAAATGAAGACGGAAGTGGTTCGGATCATTTCGTCCATGCCGGTTGAACCTCTTCTGCCTGGCGCACCGGGCTCAGGCACCTGATTGTTGACCTTAGTTTCGTCTGTTATTTGCTATCGACGAATATTTGGAACATACTGGGATCAGACCAAACTGATGACGTCCCCCTGACATGCATGCACCTGAGACTCACACCGAGAGAGTGCTGCAGCTCGTCCGCAAGAACGGCTGGCTGCGCGCCGGCGACCTGGCCGGTGCGGGCATACCGCGCGTCGTACTCACGCGCATGACGGCGAGCGGTCAACTGGAACGGGCGGCACGCGGCCTGTACCGCCTGCCGGACGCGAGCAGTTCCGAGCATGAAGGGCTGGTGACTGTGGCCCGCAAGGTGCCGCAGGCGGTGATCTGCCTGCTGAGCGCACTGCAATTTCACGGGCTGACCACTCAACTGCCGTGGCAGGTCTGGATCGCCATGCCTCGCGGAAGCCACGTGCCGCGACTTGACCACCCGCCGATCAAAATGGTGCAGTTCACCGGCGAGGCCTACACGCATGGGATCGAGATCCACGAGCATGACGGTGTCAAACTGCATGTGTACGGCGTGGCCAAGACGGTGGCCGACTGCTTCAAGCACCGCAACAAGATCGGCATGGACGTGGCGCTGGAAGCGCTCAAGGACGCCCGATCTCCGGATCGCAAGGACGGCAGGGCCAGCTTCGACGACCTGTGGCGGTGTGCCAAGGTCTGCCGCGTCGCCAACGTGATGCGGCCCTACATGGAAGCGTTGGCATGAGCCGGGACCGCGCTGCCTCGGTGCGGGCGCGTCTGCTGAACGTCGCCAAAGCGACCGGCACGGACTTCAACCTGGTGCTGGTCCGTTTCGCCTTGGAACGGCTGTTGTATCGCCTGTCCACCTCGGCCCATGCTGACCGCTTCGTTCTGAAGGGTGCGCTGCTCTTCACGCTCTGGTACGACCTGCCGCACCGGGCGACTCGGGACGCCGACCTGCTGGGGTTCGGGGCCAGCGATACGGCATCGATGGCTGCTGTGTTCACAGACATCGCCGCCATGGCTGGAGACGACGGCATCGTCTTTGACCCCGCTTCGGTCCGGGTCGAG
Organism: Pseudomonadota bacterium; assembly: GCA_040386375.1. Lineage (GTDB taxonomy): Bacteria > Pseudomonadota > Gammaproteobacteria > Burkholderiales > Burkholderiaceae_C > Pseudaquabacterium. Next base: position 232,765 of record JAZKFQ010000043.1, on the reverse strand, counting down.
GTGATCCGCAAGGATGCAGGCTACGGCGGCGTGCGCGTGACGCTGAATGGCCAGCTTGCCAATGCGCGCTGCGTGGCCCAGGTGGACGTCGGATTCGGGGATGCCGTGACGCCGGGGCCGAGCGATGCGGTCTACCCCGTGCTGTTGGACGATCTGCCGGCGCCGCATCTGCGCACCTATCCGGTCTACACCGTGATCGCCGAGAAGTTGCATGCCGTCGTGGTGCTGGGCATGGTGAACAGCCGCCTGAAGGACTATCTCGACCTGGTGGTGATGGTGGAGCGCGAAACTCTCGATGCGGCGACGCTGGCGCTGGCCATCGCCGCGACGTTTCTGCGGCGCGGCACAGGGCTGCCGGCTGCGCTGCCAGTGGGCTTGAGCGACGAGTTCGCGAGCGACGACACCCGCATGGCGCTGTGGCATGCGCTCTTGAAGAAGAATGCCATCGTCCACCGGCCTTTGATGGCAGTGGTAGCTGTCATCCGCGCAGTTCTCTGGCCAGCCCTGAAGCAGGCCAGACTTAGCCAGCCATGACCGGCGACGGAAATAGCGGCAATGGCGCGGACCTGCGCGCTGAGAACGCGCGCCTGGTCGCACTGCTGGTCTCTCACGGCATCGAGTGGCGCAAGCCGGCCGAGATCGACGTGCCGCCCGCAGCGTCGGCGTTGAGCACCGATCAGAAGGTCATGCTGTTTCGCCGGCTGTTCGCCGGACGTACTGACGTCTACCCGGTGCGCTGGGAAAGCAAAGCCGGCAAGACCGGCTACGCACCGGCCTGCGCCAACGAGTGGCGTGCCGGTGTCTGCGAAAAACCCAGGATCAAGTGCGCCGACTGTGGCCACCGAAGTTTGATTGCGCTGACCGACCGGACGATCTTCGATCACCTCGCGGGGCGGCACACCACCGGCGTCTACCCGCTGCTCACCAACGACACCTGCAACTTTGTGGCGGTGGACTTCGACGATGCGGAGTGGCGGCAGGACGCCAAGGGCTTCGCGAAGTCTTGCAGTGAACTGGGCGTGCCCGTAGCCCTGGAGGTCTCGCGCTCAGGTGAGGGCGCCCATGCCTGGGTCTTCTTCTCGGCAAGCGTTTCGGCACGTGACGCCCGTCGCCTCGGCACGGCCCTGATCAGCTTCACCTGTGCCCGGACCCGGCAGTTGAAGCTCACGTCCTACGACCGCCTCTTTCCCAGCCAGGACACGCTACCCAAGGGCGGGTTCGGCAACCTGATTGCGCTGCCATTGCAGAAGCTGCCCCGCGAGTTGGGCCGCAGTGTGTTCGTCGACGAAGCGCTAAAACCGTTTCCGGATCAATGGGCCTTCTTGACGTCCGTGAGGCCGATGGAGCCGCACGACATCGAGCCCACGATTCTTCGCGCCACCGGTGGCGCACATCCGCTCGATTTGACCTTCGTGGCCGACGAAGACTCGCTCGAACCGTGGAAGCCCCGTCCGTCGGCCAACCAACGATTGACCGGCCCGATGCCGGAGTCCGTGTCGGTGACCCAGGCCAACCTGGTGTATGTCGAGAAGGGGCCGCTGCCGCAATCACTGGCCAACCGCCTGGTGCGTCTGGCCGCCTTCCAGAACCCGGAGTTCTACCGTGCGCAGGCCATGCGCATGCCTGTGTGGGATAAGCCGCGCGTCATCGGCTGCGCCGAGAACTTCCCCCAGCACATCGGCCTGCCTCGTGGGTGCCTGGAGGCTGTGCAACAACTGCTGCGGGACCATGGAATTCGCTGCGACCTGCGGGACGAACGGTCAGCGGGCGAACCGCTCGCGGTCGATTTTGTGGGAACGCTACGACCCGACCAACACGCCGCCGCCAAGGCGATGCTGAAGCATGACACCGGCGTGCTGTGCGCGCCGACGGCGTTTGGCAAGACAGTCACCGCGGCTGCTCTGATCGCCAGCCGTGGCGTGAACACCCTGGTCCTGGTCCATCGCACAGAGTTGCTCAGGCAGTGGAAGGAACGGCTGCAGTCCTTTCTCGGCGTTGGCCCTGACGTGGTGGGCACCATCGGCGGCGGCAAGGCCAGACCGACCGGCAGGATCGACGTGGCGGTGATGCAGTCCCTTGCCGGGAGGGGTCAGCGGCAGGGCGAGGTCGATTCATTGGTCGAGAACTACGGACAGATCGTCGTCGACGAGTGCCATCACATGTCGGCCTTCTCGTTCGAGGCGATCTTGAAGCGGGCCAAGGCCAAGTACGTGCTTGGCCTGACAGCCACACCCATACGGCGCGACGGGCAGCAGCCCATCATCTTCATGCAGTGCGGGCCGATTCGGCATACGGCAGCGAATCCGGACGGAGCGCCGCAGACGCTGGAGGTGACGCCGCGCGTCCTGTCCGCGACAGTCATCGTGTCGCCCGACGCCGGCATCCAGGAGGTCTTCCGGACGCTGGCGATTGATGACGCCCGCACGGCCAGGATTGCCGAGGAAATCGTCGACGCCTACCAGCAAGGCAGGAAGATTCTGGTTCTGACCGAGCGCACCGAGCATCTCGCGGCGATCGAGGCGGCCTTGGGCGGGCGGGTTGAGGACCTGGTCACGCTGCAGGGCCGGTCCTCGAAAAAGCAGCGGGTGGCCGCCTTGGCCAGGCTGGAAGCGCTGGCACCTGGCGCGCCACGAGTCTTGCTGTCCACCGGCAAGTTGGTGGGCGAGGGATTCGACCATCCGCCGCTCGACACGCTGGTGCTGGCGATGCCGATCTCGTGGAAGGGCACCCTGCAGCAATACGCCGGGCGGCTGCACCGCGAGCACGCTGGCAAGACGCATGTGCAGATCGTGGACTTCGTCGATGCCGGTCACCCGGCGCTGATGCGGATGTGGGCGAAGCGCCAGGTCGGCTACCGCGCCATGGGGTACCGCGTTGAAGCCGCGGTGGCCGACCTGTTCGTCGCCGACGATTGACTCGGTAACCGAGACAACCCCAATGACAAATACGCTTCTCAAATCCCGTGGGGGACTTTTGGGGGACTCAGATGCTCAGAACAGTACAAAACAGCCTAAAATCGGTCGGAACAGACGGCAACAACCCCTTATAAATCAACAACTTAAATGCGATCTGGCAACTACGAACCAAGGGGTCGTGGGTTCGATTCCTGCCAGCCGCACCAGAACACCCGTTCTAGAAACACAGCTCAGAGGCGCAAGCCCCTGGGCTGTTTTTCTTTGTGCCCGTTCCACCGGATGATGCATGTGACGATGTCGCTCGATCCCACCACCGCCGATGAGCTGGGCATGCGCCTGGCGTTGGACCAGGCCCTGAACGCCCAGCTGGCGGGCGAGGTGCCGGTGGGCGCGGTGATCCTGCGGGACGGGCAGGTGATCGCCACCGGCTACAACCGGCCCATCACCACCCACGATCCCACGGCCCATGCCGAGATCGTGGCACTGCGGCACGCGGCACAGCTGCTGCAGAACTACCGCTTGCCAGAGTGCACGCTGTACGTGACGCTGGAGCCCTGCGCGATGTGCGCAATGGCGCTGCTGCATGCGCGCTTCAAGCGGGTGGTGTTTGCCGCCACCGACCCCAAGACCGGTGCCGCCGGATCGGTGGCCGACTTGTTCGCCGAGCCACGGCTGAACCACCACACCACCCTGGTGGGCGGGGTGCTGGCCGAGCCGGCGTCGGCCCTGCTGCGCCGCTTCTTCGCCGAGCGGCGGGCCCAGCAGCGGGCCGAGCGTGATGCGCTGCGTACCGCGCTGGCCGTGCCTGCATCGGCCTCGCCGGACACCCCGCTGCCGATCCCGCTGTCGATCCCGGTCGGGGAATCGACCGAGCTGCACCACCATGGCATGCCCGACCCGTCAGCACCTCCTGCCAGCGAGACCCCATGAGCACCACCAATACGCTGCATGTCTACGCGCCGGCCGGCGTGGAACTGCGCACGGCCGCATTGAAACTGGCCCGCCAGCGCCTGGGCGCGCTGGGCTATGCCGTCACCATGGACCCCGGCCTGCGTGGCCGCCACCAGCGCTTTGCCGGAGACGACGACGCCCGCCTGGCCGCCATCCACCGCGTGGCCGAGGCCGCACCGGCCGTGGCCCTGGCCTGCCGTGGTGGCTACGGCCTCACACGCCTGCTCGGCCGCATCGACTGGCCGTTGCTGGCGCGTGCGGTGGAGCGGGGCACCCGCTGGGTGGGCCACAGCGACATCACCGCGCTGCAGCTGGGCCTGCTGGCCCACACCGGCGCCACCAGCTGGCAGGGGCCGATGGCTTGCGACGACTTCGGCCGCAGCGACGAGGCGGGTGGTGTCGACGAGGTGACGGTGGGCTGCTTCACCGAGGCCATGTCGGGTGAACTGGAGGCGGTGGGTTTTCGCACCGAAGCCGGCTTCGACGGCCTGGACCTCAAGGGCAAGCTGTGGGGCGGCAACCTGGCGATGCTGCTGAGCCTGCTGGGCACGCCGCACTGGCCGAAGATCAGCGGCGGCGTGCTGTTCCTGGAGGACATCAACGAGCACCCCTACCGCGTGGAGCGGGCCCTGCTGCAGCTGCACCAGGCCGGCGTGCTGGCACGGCAGAAGGCGGTGCTGCTGGGTGACTTCAGCGGCTGGCGCAAGAGCCCGCTGGACCGGGGCTACAGCCTCAAGAGCGCCGTGGCCCACCTGCGCAGCGTGTGTGCCACGCCCATCCTCACCGGGTTGCCCTTCGGCCATGTGCCCACCAAGCTGACGCTGCCGGTGGGTGCCAGGGTGCAGCTGGTGGTTCAGGGGCGCGATGTGCTGATCGGCTGGTGAGCCCGCAGCACGCCCCCGCAAGACGGGGGTAGGGCGGCCTCTCCAAAGCGCCGGCCATGGGCTGAAACCCGGGTGGATGCGGCAAGACCGGCCCCTAGAATGCGGCATCGCCTCGCAAGGGTCGGCCACAAGCGGGCCCTGCCGAGGCGATGTCATTCATGGCTGTCTGCGGGGGCTGACCTGGCCCCCGCCGTCTCACCGCTCCAGGAGCTGTCCGCATGCGCGGCATCGCTGTTCTCTGCTTACCGCTGTTGCGCCGCGCCGGCCTGGCGCTGGCTGGTGCCGCCGCCCTGCTGGCCAGCGGCTGCAACAACAACCCCTACCCGCTGGGGGCCGAGCGCGAGAACACGCTGTTCTACAGCTTCGACGAACGCTCGCCGCGCTACCTGGACCCCACCGCTTCCTACTCCAACCCGGAGACGGCGTACACCATGCAGGCGTACGACCCGCCCTACGGCTACCACTACCTGAAGCGGCCTTACCAGCTGGTGCCCAAGTCGGCCGCTGCCGTGGCCAAGCCGCGCTACCTGGACAAGAACGGCCAGCCCCTGCCCGACGACGCCCCCGGCGAGGCCATCGCCGAGAGCGTGTACGACGTGCCCATCCGCCCCGGCATGCGTTTCCAGCCGCACCCGGCGTTTGCGGTGGATGCGCAAGGCCGGCACCTGTACCACTCCGAGAACCCGCTGAGCCAGGCCCAGCTGGGCAGCCGGCGCTCTCCGTTCGACTTTGCCCAGCAGGGCACACGCGAGGTGGTGGCCGAGGACTTTGTCTACGCGCTCAAGCGCCATGCCACCACCCGCATCGAGGCGCCGGTGTATGCGGTGTTCGCCGAATACGTGATCGGCCTGAAGGACTATGCGGCCCTGGTCAAGCGCGAAGATGCCAAGTTGCTGGCCGGCCTGCCGGAAGACCTGCGCGACAAGCCGTTTCTGGACTTCCGCCGCTGGCCGCTGGCCGGTGCCACCGCACCCGAGAAGCACCTGCTGCGCATCCGCCTGAAGGGCAAGTACCCGCAGTGGAACTACTGGATGGCGCTGGCCTTCACCGCGCCCGTGCCCTGGGAGGCCGATGCCTTCTATGCCCAGCCCGGCATGAGCGAGGCCGGCCTCAGTCTGAACCAGTGGCCGGTGGGCACAGGGCCCTACATGATGGCCGAGTTCGTGCGTGACCGCCGCCATGTGATGGTGCGCAACCCCAACTACCGCGACGACCCCTACCCCTGCGAGGGCATGCCCGGTGACCGCGAGGCCGGCCTGCTCGACGACTGCGGCAAGCCCATGCCCTTCATCGACAAGCTCTACGTCACCATCGAGAAGGAGAAGGTGGCGCGCAAGGAGAAGTTCAAGCAGGGCTACCTGGACGTGCCCGAGATCGAGCGGCCCGAGTGGGGCGTCGATTTCCGCAACGACGCCGGCGATTCCGATGCAGTGGCCGCGCTGTTCAAGGCGCGGGGCTTCCAGTTTCCGCTGATGACCGACATCAGCAACTGGTACCTGGGCTTCAACATGCTGGACCCGGTGGTGGGCCAGGGCGCCACGCCCGAGCAGGCCGAGAAGAACCGCAAGCTGCGCCAGGCCCTGGCCATCGTGATCGACTACGAAGAGGGCTATGGCCGCATCTTCAAGCACAAGGGCGGCGTGGCGGCACACAGCCCGTTTCCGCCCGGGCTGTTCGGCTCGCGGGAGGGCGAGGGCAGCTTCCACAACCCGGTCACGCACAAGCTGGTGGACGGCCAGGTGGTGCGCCGCTCGGTGGACGAGGCGCAGAAGCTGCTGGCCGAGGCCGGCTACCCCGGCGGGCGTGATGCGGTGAGCGGCAAGCCCCTGGTGCTGAACTACGACTTCCAGCGCGCGGTGACGCCCGAGTTCAAGAGCGAGAACGACTGGATGGTCAAGCAGTTCGCCAAGCTGGGCGTCCAGCTGGAGATCCGTGCCACCGATTTCAACCAGTACCAGGACAAGACCCTCAAGGGCAAGCACCAGATCTTCTGGAGCGGCTGGCTGGCCGACTACCCCGATGCCGAGAACTTCAGCTTCCTGCTCTACGGCCCCAACTCCAAGAGCAAGAACAACGGCGAAAACATCGCCAACTACCAGAACGCCGAGTACGACGCGCTGCACCGCCAGGTGCAGATGCTCGACGACGGCCCGGCCAAGCAGGCGGCGCTCGACCGCATGGTGGCTATCCTGCAGCACGACGCGCCCTGGGCCTTCGGCTACTTCCCCTGGGGCGGCCTGGCCTTCCAGCAATGGGTGCACAACGGCAAGCCCAGCATCCTGATCCGCGACATGGCCAAGTACTACCGGGTGGACGCGCAGCTGCGGGCCACGAAGCAGGCCGAATGGAATGCCCCGGTGCGCTGGCCGCTGGCCGTGGTGGCCGTGGGCCTGCTGGCCCTGCTGTGGGGGGCGCGGCGCAGCGTGCACCAGCGCGAGACCGCCACCGCCCGCCGCCGCGTGCCGGCATGACAGCGGCCTGACGCACCCCGAGACCCCACGATGCTCCGCCACATCCTGCGCCGCACGGGCTACGGCCTGCTGATCCTGATCGGCGTGAACCTGCTCACCTTCTTCCTGTTCTTCACCGTCAACACGCCCGACGACATGGCGCGGCTGAACATCGGCGGCAAGCGCATCACGCAGGAGCAGATCGACAAGTGGAAGGCCGAGCGTGGCTACGACAAGCCGCTCTACATCAACCACGCGGCCGAGGGCACGGAGAAGATCACCCGCACCGTGCTGTGGGAGCGCAGCGTCTCGCTGATGCTGCTGGACTTCGGCCGCAGTGATTCGGCCCGCTCCACCGACATCGGCCACGAGGTGGCCACGCGCATGGGCGTGAGCCTGCAGCTGGCGCTGCCACTGTTCATCCTGCAACTGATCGTGAGCGTGAGCTTCTCGCTGATGCTGGTGTACTTCCGCCACAGCCGCATCGATTTCTGGGGCGTGGTGCTGTGTGTGCTGATGCTGTCGATCAGCAGCCTGTTCTACATCATCGTCGGCCAGTTCTTCTTCTCGCGGGTGCTGCGCCTGGTGCCGATCTCGGGCTTTGCGGCCGGCTTCGATGCGGTGCGTTTCCTGGCGCTGCCGATCTTTCTGAGCCTCCTGGCGCGCCTGGGCGGCGAGGCACGGCTGTACCGCGCCATGTTCCTCGAAGAGATCGGCCGCGACTATGTGCGCACCGCACGCGCCAAGGGCCTCTCCGAGGCGGTGGTGCTGTTCCGCCATGTGCTGAAGAACGCGCTGATCCCCATCATCACCAGCGCCGGCGCCTACCTGCCCTATGTGTTCATGGGCAGCCTGGTGTTCGAGAGCTTCTTCGGCATCCCCGGCCTGGGCGCCTTCGTCATCGAGGCCATCTCGGGCCAGGACTTCGCCATCGTGCGCACCATGGTGTTCCTGGGTGCGGCGCTGTACATCGCCAGCAATGTGCTGATCGACATTGCCTACACCTGGGTGGATCCCCGGGTGCGGCTGTCCTGATCCAGGAAGCAGCATGGGCTTCAAGTTTGTTGTGTTGTGGACCGACGTGGCGCTGTGGGCGCTGTTTGCCGCCATCGCCGGCTATGGCTTGCGCGTGGCGCGCCACGACAACCTGCGTGCCACCTGGCGGCGGGTGCTGCGCGACGCGCCGGCCGTCTGCTCGGCCGGTGTGCTGCTGCTGTTCGTGCTGATCACCCTGCTCGACAGCGTGCACTTCCGGCGGGCGCTGCCAGCCAGTGCCGGCCAGGCTGCCGGCCGCGTGTTCTACGACACCCGCACCGAGAGCCTGCTGGACATGGTGCTGGCACGGCCCATCGCGATGCGCGAGACCACCTACTCGGCACCGCTGGCCTACCTGGCCATCACCAAGCAGACCGTCACCCGCGATGGCCAGGCGGTGCGTGAGCTGCCGCGGCTGATCCACGGCGGGGCCCACCTCACGGACCCGGCCACGCAATGGCAGGCCGATCTGGTGCGGCGTGCTGCCACCGGCGCCCTGCTGGGCCTGGGTGTGGCCCTGCTGGCCGGCCTGGGGGCTGCGGTGCTGCTGGGCCGCTCCCATGGCGGGCTGGGCCCGGCCTGGCGCGCCATCGCTGCCGACCGCACCCACTACCCGGTGCGGGCCCTGCTGCTCACCACGGCCCTGGTCTTCGTGGCTGGCGGCGCGGTGGTGGCGCTGATGGGCCACTACCATGTGTTCGGCACCGACCGCACCGGCAACGACGTGCTGGTGCAGACGCTCAAGAGCATCCGCACCGCCTTCGTGATCGGCATGCTCAGCACCCTGGCCACCCTGCCCATCGCCGTGGTGCTGGGCATCCTGGCGGGCTGGTACCGCGGCTGGGTGGACGAGGTGGTGCAGTACCTCTACACCACCTTGTCCAGCGTGCCCAATGTGCTGCTGATCGCCGCCTGCGTGCTGATGGTGCAGGTGGCGCTGGACAAGCACCCCGAGTGGTTCGAGACCGGCGCCGAGCGTGCCGACCTGAAGGTCTTCCTGCTGTGCGTGATCCTGGGCGTGACCGGCTGGGCCACGCTGTGCCGTCTGGTGCGTGCCGAGACGCTGAAGCTGCGCGAACTGGAATTCGTGCAGGCCGCCACCGCCTTCGGCGTGGCACCGGCGCGCATCATGGCGCGCCACATCCTGCCCAATGTGATGCACCTGGTGCTGATCACCACGGTGCTGAACTTCAGCGACCTGATCCTCTACGAGGCCGTGCTCACCTACGTGGGCGTGGGTGTGGACCCCAGCACCAGCAGCTTCGGCGGCATGATCAACCTGGCGCGCAGCGAGATGAGCCGGGATCCGGTGGTGTGGTGGAGCTTTGCCGCGGCCTTCGGCTTCATGGTGGCCCTGGTGCTGGCCGCCAACCTGTTTGCCGATGGTGTGCGCGACGCCTTCGATCCCCGTTCCCGCGCGCTGCGGCCGCGTTTCCTGGGCCGCAAGCCGGCCGCCAAGGCCTGACGCCATGCTCGCCATCGACCAACTGCAAGTGGAGCTGGATGCCGAGGCCGGCATCGTGCGCGCCATCGACGGCCTGGCCCTGGCCATCCGGCGCGGCGAGACCTTCGCCCTGGTGGGTGAATCGGGCTGCGGCAAGAGCATGACGGCCCTGGCCCTGATGCGCCTGCTGCCTGACAGCGGCGCGGTGACCGGCGGCGACATCACGCTGGATGGTGACGACCTGCTGGGCCTGCCCGAATCGGCCATGCGCGCGGTGCGCGGCGGGCGCATCGGCATGATCTTCCAGGAGCCCGGCACCAGCCTGAACCCGGTGCTGACCGTGGGCCAGCAGATGCGCGAGACCATCGAGACGCACACCACGCTGCGCGGCGATGCGGCGCGCGCCAAGGCCATCGACTGGCTCCAGCGTGTGGGCATCCCCGAGCCACAGCGCCGCTTCGACGACTACCCCTTCCGCATGAGCGGTGGCCAGAAGCAGCGCGTGATGATCGCGATGACCCTGGCCGCCGAGCCCGACTACCTGGTGGCCGACGAGCCCACCACGGCGCTGGACGTCACCATCCAGGCCCAGATCCTCGACCTGCTGCGTGATCTGCAGCGGGAGCAGGGCATGGGCCTGCTGCTGATCACGCACGACCTGGCGGTGGTGGCCGGCATGGCCCAGCATGTGGCGCTGATGTATGCCGGCCAGATCATCGAGGTGGCGCCGGCGGCAAAGTTCTTTGCGCGCCCGCGCCATCCGTATGCCCAGGCCCTGCTGCGTGCGCTGCCTGACAGCGGCCGGCGTGGCCAGGCGTTGGCGGCGATTGCCGGCACGGTGCCAGCGCTGACGCAGGACTTCGCCGGTTGCCGCTTTGCACCGCGCTGCAGCTTCGCCCAGCCGGCCTGCCATGTGCAGCGGCCCGAACTGGTCGGCCCCGCAGGTGACCAGGTGCGCTGCCTGCTGCTGCAGCCCGGCGGGCCCGGCCTGGTGGCTGCGCCAGATGCCGTGCCAGCGGTGGCCCGCACCGCCGCAGCGGCGGCCCTGCCACCGACGGGCAGCACGCCGCTGCTGCAGGTCAGCGGCCTGAGCGTCAGCTTCCAGCTGCGCAAGGGCTTTCTGCAGAAGCAGCCGCCGCGCTTCGACGCCGTCAAGGGGGTGTCGTTCAAGGTGGCGGCCGGCCAGACCCTGGCCCTGGTGGGCGAATCGGGCTGTGGCAAGACCACCACCGGCAAGGCCATCGTGCAGCTGCTGCGCCACCAGGCGCTGATCGAGGGCCAGGCCCTGCTGGATGGCCGCAACCTGTTCGACTTGCAGGGCGCCGAATTGCGGGATGCGCGGCGTGCGGTGCAGATCATCTTCCAGGATCCCTTCGCATCGCTGAACCCGCGCATGCGAGTGGCCGAGATCCTGGACGAGGGCCTGGCCGCGCTGCAGCCCGACACCACACCCGACGAGCGCCGCAGCCGCATCGAGCGCATTGCCGAGCAGGTGGGGCTGCGGCGCGAGGCCCTGCAGCGCTGGCCGCATGAGTTCTCGGGCGGCCAGCGCCAGCGCATCGCCATCGCCAGGGCGCTGGCCGTCAACCCGCGGCTGATCGTCTGCGACGAACCCACATCGGCGCTTGACGTCAGCGTGCAGGCGCAGATCCTGAACCTGCTGCGCGAGTTGCAGCATGAACTGGGCGTGAGCTACCTGTTCATCACCCACAACATCGCGGTGGTGGAGTACATCGCCGACCAGGTGGCAGTGATGCGTGCCGGGCGCATCGTCGAGCAGGGCGCCTGTGCCGACGTGCTGCAGCGGCCGGTGGACGACTACACCCGCAGCCTGCTGGCGGCTGTACCGCGGCTGTAACCGGTGGGCGCCAGCAACGCTGGAACCTGGGTGCACGGCATGCCCGGGATGCCATTTGTGCTGCTTTGTTGCAACGTACCAACGGCTTGATCGGCCGAATCTAGGGGCCAGCCTCTAGGCCCGTGTTCGGGGGGTGCCCCGGGAAACACATGGATCTGCGCTTAAGTGCTTGTCGCAACAAGACTTTTGGGCGCCACGCGGTGCACTGCCGCACCAAGTTGCTGCGCCTGCACCCCACAGCGGCGGTTCTCGAGGGTTTCCCTAGAACAAGGGGCCTGCAGCGCCCGGAGAGAATCAATTTACATACCGCTTACCGCCAGACGAAATCGGCTTACCCAGCCGTTGACGTTGGCAAGGTGGCTCGTCGATCTACGGATCCAACCCCTTCTCTCCAGGAGCATTCCCATGTTCAAGCGAAGCAAAGTCAGCACCGGCGTGCTGTTGGCCCTGAGCGCACTGACCGCAGCGTCGGTGATGGCCCAGCAGCGTGTGGAAATCACCGGCTCGGCCATCAAGCGCATCGACGCCGAAACCGCCGTGCCGGTCACCATCGTCAGGATCCAAGAGCTGAAGGCACAGGGTGTCACCAGCGTCGAGCAGATCATGAACTCGCTCAGCGCGGTGCAGCTGACCCAGGGCTCCAGCCAGCAGGTGGGTGCCGGCACCGGTGGTGCGGCATTTGCTGACTTGCGCGGCATCGGCGCCAGCAAGACCCTGGTGCTGTTGAACGGCCGGCGCATCGCCAACAACGCGATCGACGGCTCGGCTGTCGACCTGAACATGATCCCCTTCGCGTCGCTGGAGCGGGTGGAAGTGCTGCGTGACGGCGCCTCGTCGCTGTACGGCACCGACGCCATCGGCGGCGTGATCAACTTCATCACCCGCAACGACTACCAGGGCGGCAGCATCACCCTGGGCGCCGACGTGCCCCAGCACGACGGTGGCAAGAGCGAAAGCGCCAACGTCGGCTTCGGCTTCGGCGACCTGGGCAAGCAGGGCTTCAACGTCTTCGGCTTCCTGGACGTGAACCGCCAGCACCGCATCAACGGCCTGCAGCGTCCGATCAACGCCCGCTTCCCGGGTGGCCTGTCGCCCACGCCCTTCCCGGCCAACTACTACCAGGACGGTGCCATCACCGGCAACCCCGCCGCTCCGGATTGCACCTCTCCCGCGTTCCTGACGCCGGCCGGCGACGGCACGTCTTGCATCATCAAGACCTCGAGCTTCGTCGACTACACGCCCGAGTCCGAGCGTGTGTCGGGCATGCTGCGTGGCACTCTGCGCTTTGGCGACCACAACCTGGCGCTGGAGTGGTTCAAGACCCGAAACGAGACCACCACCGAGATCGCCCCCGTGCCCTACGGCACGCTGTGGATGAACAAGAACCGGCCCGATGGCTCGCCCAACCCGTACTACCCCGGCAACCCCGGCAGTGCCTTCAACCCCAGCTTCCCGCTGAACCCGAACTACGTGCAGGCCAACATGACGCCGCGTCCCGGTGCCGTGCTGCAACCCGGTTTCATCGTCGTCAAGTGGCGCGCCCTGGACGGTGGTTCGCGCAGCAACACCTCGATCAACAACCAGCAACGCCTGCTGGCCAGCCTGGACGGCGTGGTCGCCGGCTGGGACTACCAGGCGGGCATCAGCTACAACGAGAACAAGATCAAGGAAATGGTCAGCGGCTATTCCGACGGCGACAAGATCACCATCGGCATGCTGAATGGCGTGATCAACCCCTTCAGCAACGTGCAAGACGCTGCCGGCGCTGCGGCCATCCAGGACGCGCTGCTGGGCGGCAACCTGCAGAACCACAAGGGCAAGGTCACCACGGTCGACGGCCGCATCAGCCGTGAACTGGGCGACTGGTTCGGCAGCGGCCGCCGCTCGGCGGTGGCGATCGGCGCCGAGTTCCGCAAGGAAGACTTCATCTCGGCGGCCAATGCGCCGGTGGCGGCCCTGCTGCAGGCCAGCACGGGTGTCGACCCCAGCTCGCTGTCCGAAGGCACGCGCAATGTGTCGGCGCTGTACACCGAGCTGAGCATCCCCATCACCAAGACGCTGGACGCCAGCGCTGCGGTGCGCTACGACAAGTACAGCGACTTCGGCGACACCATCAACCCGAAGTTCACGCTGCGCTACCAGCCGATGAAGGAACTGCTGGTGCGCAGCAGCTTCTCCACCGGCTTCCGTGCACCGTCGCTGTATGAGCTGAACGCCACGCCGTCGTACACCAACACCGGCAACGTCAACGACCCGGTCAACTGCCCCGGCGGCGTTCCCATCGCGGGCAAGTCGCGCGCGCTGAACTGCAATGTGCAGTTCCAGCGCCTGACCGGCGGCAACATCGATCTGCAGCCCGAGAAGGCCAAGAACTTCACCCTGGGCTTCGTGTTCGAGCCGGCTGCCAACCTGTCGGCGGGTCTGGACTTCTGGTGGGTGCGGGTGAAGGACACCATCTCGGCCCTGTCGGAAACCACGGTGCTGGGTGATGCCGTCACCTTCGGCCAGTACATCAACCGCAATGCCGATGGCAACCTGTCGATCGACGGCTTCTCCTGCCCTGGCACCGACTGCGGCTACCTGGACCTGCGCCAGCAGAACCTGGGCAACACCAACACCCGTGGTGTCGACTTCAACGCCACCTTCCGCCAGAACCTGGGCGCGATGGGCCGTCTGACCCTGGGCCTGAACGGCACCTATGTCACGAAGTACGAGTACCAGGACTTCATCGGCAGCCCGTACAACCAGAACGTGGGCCGTTATGTCGGCGTGGCGCCGATCTTCCGCTGGCAGCATGCCACCACGGCGGTGTGGAACATGGGCAGCTGGACCGTGGGTGGCGTGGCCCGCTACAAGAGCGGCTACACCGACCAGGACCCGGTCAACACCGTGGGCTCGTACGCCACGGTGGACGCCTATGTCACCTGGACTGGCCTGAAGAACTTCAGCTTCACCTTCGGTGTCAACAACCTGACCGACCGCGAGCCGCCTTACTCCAACCAGGGCGAGGTGTTCCAGGCCAACTACGACCCGCGCTTCACCGACCCCACCGGTCGCAAGTACTACGCGCGCGCCTCGTACCAGTTCTGACCGTTTGTCGGGCCCACCGCCGCAGCATGCGGCGGTGGGTTTAACAAACCGCTGTCGGACAACAAAACGCCCTCGGCAAGCCGAGGGCGTTTTTCATGGTGGGTCAGCGCTTCACTTCGGGGCCAGCCGGATCGCCCCATCCAGGCGGATCACCTCGCCATTGAGCATGTCGTTCTCGATGATGTGCTTGACCAGCTTGGCATAGTCGGCCGGTGTGCCCAGGCGGCTGGGGAAGGGCACACCCGCGGCCAGCGCGTCCTGCACCGCCTGCGGCATGGTGAACAGCATCGGCGTGCCGAAGATGCCCGGCGCGATGGTCATGTTGCGGATGCCGTTGCGCGCCAGGTCGCGCGCGATCGGCAGGGTCATGCCCACCACGCCCCCCTTGCTGGCCGCATAGGCCGCCTGGCCGATCTGGCCGTCGTAGGCGGCCACGCTGGCGGTGCTGATCAGCACACCCCGCTCGCCGGTGGGCTCGGGCGTGTTGTTGACCATGGCTGCGGCCGCCAGGCGGATCATGTTGAAGCTGCCCACCAGGTTGACCATGATGGTCTTGGTGTAGCTGGCCAGCGGATGGGCGCCGTCCTTGCCCACCGTCTTCACCGCCGGGGCGATGCCGGCGCAGTTCACCAGGCCGAACAGCGGCCCCAGGGCCACCGCAGCGGCCACGGCGGCCTGGCCGTCGGCCTCCTGGCTGACGTCGCACTTGGCGAATGCGCCGCCCAGCTCCGCGGCCAGGGCCTGGCCCTTGTCGGCCTGCAGGTCGGCGATGACCACCTTGGCGCCTTCCTGCGCCAGCATGCGGGCCGTGCCTTCGCCCAGGCCCGACGCGCCGCCGGTGACGATGAAGACCTTGTTGCGGATGTCCATGCTGTGTGCTCCTGTCGTGGGGTTGAAAAGGCAAACGGCCACGCTGAGCGTGGCCGTCTTGGTGCGGGTGTGGCCTGCGGGCGTCAGCCGGCCAGTGCCGCCATCACCCGGGTGGTGATCTGGTCGACCGTGCCCAGGCCGGCGATGCGCGCATAACGCGGTGCCTGCGCGTCACCGGTGGCGGCCCACTGGGCGTAATAGTCGACCAGCGGGCGGGTCTGGGCCTGGTACACGTCAAGGCGCTTCTTCACCGTGGCCTCGCTGTCGTCGTCACGCTGGATCAGGTCTTCGCCGGTCAGGTCGTCCTTGCCGGCCACCTTGGGCGGGTTGAACTTGACGTGGTAGCTGCGCCCCGAGGGCTGGTGCACACGCCGGCCGCTCATGCGCTCGATGATGGCGGCGTCGGGCACGTCGATCTCCAGCACCAGATCCAGTTTCACGCCGGCGGCCTTCATCGCGTCGGCCTGGGGGATGGTGCGCGGGAAGCCGTCGAACAGGAAGCCCTTGGCGCAATCGGGCTGGGTGATGCGCTCCTTCACCAGGCCGATGATGATGTCGTCACTGACCAGGCCACCGGCATCCATCACCTGCTTGGCCGCCAGGCCCATGGTGGTGCCGGCCTTGACGGCGGCACGCAGCATGTCACCGGTGGAGATCTGGGGGATGCCGTATTTCTGGCAGATGAAGCTGGCTTGTGTGCCCTTGCCGGCGCCTGGCGCCCCCAACAGAATCAGTCTCATCCTTGCCTCGTCGTGTGATGTGAAATCTTGGGTCGGCCCGCCGCGGGGTCAGCCCTGCACGACGTGTGACATGTTCATTTGAGAATAGCACGCCATGCCCTGCGTCAAGCTGACGCGCCGGGGGCCGCACGCCCGGTGCCGGCCGGCTCAGCCGGGGCTGAAGATGGCCCGCACGCGGGCCAGATCCTCGGGGGTGTCCACCCCCGGTCCGGGCCGCTCGGCACTGACATGCACGGCGATGCGCTCACCGTGCCACAGCACCCGCAACTGCTCCAGCGATTCCAGCGTCTCCAGTGGCGCCACGGCCAGGCTGGGGAAGCGCCGCAGAAAGCCTGCGCGGTAGGCATACAGGCCCACATGGCGCAGTGGCGCTGGCTCGGTGGGCAGCTGGTGGATGCCCTGGGCGAAGCCGTCGCGCCACCAGGCGATGGGTGCGCGCGAAAAGTACAGCGCCCGGCCGGCCGCGTCCAGCACCACCTTCACCACATTGGGGTTGCCGAACTCGGCCAGGTCGTCGATGGCATGGGCCACGGTGGCCATCACGCAATCGGGCCGCTGGCGCAGCAGGGCGGCGCAGGCGTCGACCATGGCGGGCGCGATCAGGGGTTCGTCGCCCTGCACATTGACCACCAGGTCATCGCCATCCAGGCCCAGCAGGCCGCAGGCCTCGGCCAGGCGGTCGCTGCCGCTGGGATGGTCGCTGCGGGTCAGCAGGGCCTCGACGCCATGGGCCTGGCAGGCGGCCACGATGGCCGGTGCATCCCCCGCCACCACCACCCGCGTGGCGCCGCTGCGTGCGGCGGCCTGGGCCACACGCACCACCATGGGCGCGCCGGCGATGTCGGCCAGCGGCTTGTCGGGCAGGCGGCTGCTGGCCAGCCGCGCCGGGATCAGGACGGTGAAGCCCATGCCCGTCTACAGCGGCGAGGGCGCCGGGGCCGGAAAGTCTTCCATCGTGCGGGCTTCTGCTTCCAGCATCACCGGGATGCCGTCGCGGATGGGGAAGCCCAGTCGGTCGGCCGGGCATTGCAGCTCGCTGGGGCGGCCCTGCGGGTCGCGGCCCATCTGCAGCGGGCCCTTGCACAGCGGGCAGACCAGCAGGTCGATCAGGCGGTGGTCCAGGCTCATGGGGGTGTCTTGTGAGGGGCGCAGAGGTTGCGCAGGGTCTCGGCGAAAGCCGGCTCGGGCTGGAAGTCTAGCCGCGCCACCCACACCTGCACGCTGCCGGCACGTTCGGGTGGCAGCTTGACGGCGTCTTTCTCCGTCAGCACCAGCAGCCGGGTGGTGGCGGGCCAGGGCAGAGGGCTGAGCGGATGGTGGTCGGCCAGCGGCAGGCGGTCGATCACCAGGCCCTGCGCCTCCAGCATGGTGAAGAAGGGCTCCGGCCGGGCCAGGCCGGCGGCGGCCAGCAGCGTTGGGCCGGCCATGGCGGCGCGGCGCAGCGCGGGCCAGCCGCCGTCGGCGGGCAGCGGCCGGCCGGCCCACCAGTCGGCCAGCGGCTGCACGCCGGCCAGGCGGCGCGTGCCGGTGTTGCCGGGCAGGGCGGTGCTGGGCCGGGCGGCGTTGTACAGCACACGCTGGCTGGGCCCCAGCCGCTGCGGCAGCGGCTCACGCAGCGGGCCAGCCGGCAGCAGCAGGCCGTTGCCGGCGCCGCGTTCGTCGAACACCAGCAGGGCCATGTCGTGCTGCAGGCGGTGGTGCTGCAGGCCGTCGTCGGCCACCAGGATGTCCACCGCCGGGTGCGCCGCGCACAGGGCCCGGGCCGCAGCGGCGCGGTCGGCCCCCACCACCACCGGTGCACCGGTGCGCAGGTGCACCAGCAGGGGCTCGTCGCCCACCGTGGCGGCGGCCTGGCTGCGGTCGACCTGCAGCACGCCCTGGCCGGCCCGGCCATGGCCACGCGACACCACGCCCGGTGTCCAGCCCTGCTCGCGCAGCAGCTCGACCACGGCCATCACCGCGGGTGTCTTGCCGGCGCCGCCGGCCACCAGGTTGCCCACCACCAGCAGTGGCACCGGTGCCCGCTGCACCGGGCGCAGGCCCAGGCGGTAGAGGCCGCGGTGGGCGGCGGCCAGGCCAGCGTAGAGCCAGGACAGCGGCTGCAGCAGCCGCGCCGCCAGGCCTGGTTGCGGCCGTGCCCAGGACGCCGTCAGCCAGGTCGCCAGGCGCGCAGCCAGGCCGCTGCCGGGTGTGGCCAAGTCAGCGCGGCGCGGCGTCGGCCGGCAGCTGGGTGGCGAAGGTCAGGCGCGGCAGGTTGGCGCGCCGGGCCGCGTCCATCACGTTGACCACCGACTGGTGCGCCGCCAGCGCGTCGGCCGAGACGATGACCACCGGCGAGGCATCGGGCGTGGCCGCGGCGGGGCCTGCGGCCTTGGCCAGTGCGGCGGTCAGCAGCTCGATGCTGCGCCCGTCCAGCGGCGTGCGGTTGATGGCATAGCGCCCATCCGCGGCCACGCTCACCAGGATCTCGGCCGGCCGCTCGGCCAGCTTGTCGGCATTGGCCGTGGGCAGGGTGATCTGCAGCTCGGCATAGCGGCTGTAGGTCGTCGACAGCATCAGGAAGATCAGCACCACCAGCAGCACGTCGATGAACGGGATCAGGTTGATCTCGGGTGCTTCGCTCTGGCGGCGGCGGAAGTTCATGCGGGGCTCAGCGGCTGCCGGCGGCAGCCGGCATGGCCCGCACGGCAAAGCGCATCAGGTGCGGCACCATGCGCTCGGCGGCCAGTTCCAGGCTCATCAGGTGGTCGTCGACACGGCCGCGGAAGTAACGGTAGAACATCAGTGCCGGGATGGCGATGATCAGGCCGAAGGCGGTGTTGTACAGCGCGATCGAGATGCCATGCGCCAGCGCTGCCGGGTTGCTGGTGCCGGTGGGGGCCTGTGAGCCGAAGATCTCGATCATGCCAACCACCGTGCCCAGCAGGCCCAGCAGCGGTGCGGCGGCGGCGATGGTGCCCAGGGTGTTGAGGTAGCGCTCCAGCTGCTGGGCCGCGGCGCGGCCGGCGATCTCGAAGCTCTGCCGCAGCATGCGCTCGGTGGTGCGGGGCTCGACGATCATGGTGCGCAGCCCGCTGGCCAGCACCTGGCCCAGCACCGAGTTCTCGCTGAGCTTGTTCACCACGTCCATCGCCGGCAGGTTGCTGCGGCTGATGCTCAGCACCTCGTCGACCAGCAGGGCGGGTGCGATGCGGGCGCTGCGCAGGCTCATCAGGCGCTCGATGACCAGCGCCAGCCCCACCACGGAGCACAGGATCAGAGGCCAGATCGGCCAACCAGCGGCTTGTATGATCGACAGCAACAGAGGCCTCTCAGGCGGTGCATGACAAGGGGCAGGTGGCTTCTGCCACCACGGCTTGGGGCGGATTATGGCCCGCTGGGCCGGCGGGCCCGGCCCGTCGCCCGGCCGCTGCCGGTGGCCGGCCACATCCATCCACCGCAACTGTGGACAACCATGTGGGCAACTGGCTTGGGGCCCTCCAAAAACCACGGATTTTCAGGCCTTGCCTTGGATTGCTGAAAATTGAGGCAGCATTTTTCTGATCGGAATCAAGCACTTGCACCATTGCGACAGTGTTGTGACGGTGCCTGTGGCGGTCTGCGCGGCAAGCCCTGGGCCTGTGGAATTCCATCCGCAGCCGTTGCCGGCGCGGCTGGCAGGCGGGGCCGCTGATGGCCTGGCCTGAACCCGCCACCAGCCCACCCGCCGGCCGTGCCTGGAGCGTGGCCGCCCTGCTGCTGGCGGTGGCCGATGCCTTGGCCACCCGGCTGGGTGCGGTCACCGTGCGTGGCGAGATTTCCGGCTTCACACGTGCCGCCAGCGGCCATTGCTACTTCAGCCTGAAGGACAGCGAAGGCCAGGCCGCCTTGCTGCGCTGTGCCATGTTCCGCCGCGCGGCAGGCCTGCTGGATTTCCGCCCGGCCGACGGCCAGCAGGTGGAGCTGCGCGGGCGCATCACGGTGTACGAATCACGCGGCGAGCTGCAGTGCGTGGTGGAGCACCTGCAGCGCCTGGGTGATGGCTCGCTGTACGAGCTGTTCCTGAAGCTCAAGGCCAGGCTGGCCGCGGCGGGCCTGTTCGATGCCCAGCGCAAGCGGGCGCTGCCGGTGTTTCCTCGCGCGGTGGGTGTGGTCACCTCGCTGGGGGCGGCGGCCCTGCACGATGTGCTCACCGCCATCGCCCGGCGTGCGCCGCAGCTGCGCGTGGTGGTCTACCCCTGCCTGGTGCAGGGGCCCGAGGCGCCGGCGCAGATTGCGCGCGCCATCGCCCAGGCCAATGGGCGCCAGGAGGTGGACCTGCTGATCGTCTGCCGGGGTGGTGGCTCGCTGGAAGACCTGTGGGCCTTCAACGATGAGGCCGTGGTGCAGGCGGTGGCCGGCAGCGCGCTGCCGGTGGTGTGCGGCGTGGGCCACGAGACCGACACCAGCCTGGCCGAGCTGGCGGCCGATCTGCGGGCGCCCACGCCCACGGCCGCGGCCGAACTGGCCGTGCCCTTGCGCAGCGAGGCCCTGGCCCGGTTGCAGGCCCTGGCCCAGGCCCTGCAGCGCGCGGTGGGGCGGCGGCTGGACCAGCAGGCCCAGCGGCTGGACCGGCTGGCGCTGCAGATCGGCCGGCCTGCACGCCTGCTGGATCAGCAGGGCGCCCGCCTGGACCGGCTGCAGGCCCGCCGGCAGCAGGCGCTGGCGCAGGCCCTGGCGCAGCGCCAGCGCCGGCTGGACGAGCTGGCCCAGCGCCTGCGCGGCGGCCTGCAACTGCAGCTGCATGCGCGGGGCGAGCAGTTGGCCAGGCTGGCCCTGCGCCTGGCTGCCAACGATCCCCGCCAGGTGCTGGCACGCGGTTATGCCTGGCTCACCGACAGCAGCGGACGCCCGGTCACCCAGGCGGCGGGGCTGGTGGTGGGCAGCAGCCTGGCGGCGCAATGGGCCGATGGCAGCGCCCAGGTGCAGGTGCTCAGCGTGCAGGCGGGCGCAGCGCCGACGGCGGCAGCGGCCAGCCGGCCACCTGCGCCGCGGCGGCGCCGCAGCAAGCCGGGCACAAGCCCTTGAGCCCTGGCCTGCATGGGCCCGCTGCCTACAATGCGCTGCTGCACGAACTTCGCAACCCAGGCGCCAAGGCTGTTCCAGCGGCGCCGCACCCGCTAAGGATGCCCTCCATGAGCTACACCCTGCCTGCCCTGCCGTACGCCACCAACGCCCTGGCGCCGCACATCTCGCCCGAGACCTTCGAGTTCCACTACGGCAAGCACCACCAGGCCTATGTCACCAACCTGAACAACCTGGTGGGCGGCACCGAGTTCGCCGGCCTGGCGCTGGAAGAAGTGGTCAAGAAGTCCTCGGGCCCGATCTTCAACAACGCTGCCCAGGTGTGGAACCACACCTTCTTCTGGAACAGCATGAAGCCGGCCGGCGGCGGCGAGCCCAGCGGCGCGCTGGCAGCGGCCATCAACGCCAAGTGGGGCAGCTACGCCGCCTTCAAGGAAGCCTTCACCAAGAGCGCGGTGGGCAACTTCGGCTCGGGCTGGACCTGGCTGGTGAAGAAGGCCGACGGCTCGGTGGACATCGTCAACACCAGCAATGCCGCCACCCCGCTGACCAGCGCCGACAAGGCCCTGCTGACCATCGATGTGTGGGAGCACGCTTACTACATCGACTACCGCAACGCCCGCCCGAAGTTCGTCGAGACCTTCCTCACCTCGCTGGTGAACTGGGACTTCGCGGCCGCGAACTTCGCCTGATCCAGCGTCTGCTGAGCGCGTGACCAGGGCCGGACGGCACAGCCGTCCGGCCTTTTTTGCGTCTGCGTCGAGCCCGCCGCAAACCTTCACCATGCGGCCGCCGCGGAACCGGCTTCGCCGGGCCGCTGGCGGCGCCCCTGGGGGGAGTCACTTGAACGGTGCGCCGGCGAGCTTGAAGCCGGGCTTGATGCCCCGCTTGGCAAACCAGCCCTGGTTCATCTCCAGCACATAGCGCACCGGCTTGGCCGAGCAGTGCGAGGCCTCGTCGAAGGGCTTCATGTCGGCCAGGTTGACGATGCTGCCGTCATCGGCCAGGAAGGCGATGGTCAGCGGCGTGGGCGTGTTCTTCATCCAGAAGCACTGCGGCGTGGCGTTCTCGAAGACGAACAGCATGCCTTCGTGGCTGCCCAGGTCGCGCCGGTGCATCAGGCCCTTCTGGCGCTGCTCGGGCGTCAGCGCCAGTTCAGCGCGGATGTTGTGCATGCCGGCGCTCAGCGTGATGGCCTGCAGGCGCTGCGGCTGGCCGGCATCGCCCTGGGCAGCAGCAGGGCCGCCCAGCACAGCCGCGGCAAAAAACAGCACACTCGTGGCCAGCGCCCTGGCCTTGACATGGATCATGTTGAAACCTCGGGAAGACCATTAGATTAGCGCTGTCCCTCTGGGCCTGGTCGTCTGCCGGGTGCCGCGCGCTGTCGACTTTCATTTCACCATGCCTTTTCCGTCCACCGCCGCGCACCCCATGCCCGCCGCTGCCAGCGCGCAGGTGGCCGTGCCCGATGGGCTGGCCGTGCTGGACGACCCCGTCGAACAGCGACGCTTCACCCGCTTCCAGACCGATGCCGACGGCCAGGTGCTGGCGGATTCATCCCTGCGCATCACCGGCATGCACTGCGCGGCCTGTGCCGGCCTGATCGAGCAGGCCGTGGGGCGTGTGGGCGGGGTGCTGGAGGCCACGGTCAGTGCCGCCGGCGAGCGTGCCCACGTGCGCTGGCTGCCTGGGCGCACCCGGCTCACCGACATCCTGGCGGCCATCCGCGCTGCGGGTTATGACGCCAGCCCCGACACCGCGGTCGACGCCCGCGAGGCGCGCAAGCTGGATCACCGCCAGGCGGTGTGGCGGCTGTTCGTGGCGGCCTTCTGCGGCATGCAGGTGATGATGATGGCCACGCCCAGCTATGTGGCCGTCGGCGACGAGCTGGCACCCGACCTGCGCCAGTTGCTGAACTGGGGCAGCTGGCTGCTGAGCCTGCCGGTGATGGTGTTTGCGGCCGGCCCGTTCTTCAGTGGCGCCTGGCGGGCCTTGCGCCAGCGCCGCATCGGCATGGACGTGCCGGTGGCGCTGGGGGTGCTGGTCACCTTCGTGGCCAGCACCGGCGCCACCTTTGCGCCCGATGGTCTGTTCGGCCATGAGGTGTATTTCGATTCGCTGACCATGTTCGTCAGCTTCCTGCTGGCCGGGCGCCTGCTGGAGGTGCGCGCCCGCCACCGTGTGGCGCAGGTGCTGGAGACTGCACTCGACGGCATGCCCGAAACGGCGCTGCGGCTGGACGCCAGCGGTCAGGTGGAGCGGGTCAGCGTGCAGCGCCTGGTGCCGGGCGACCGGGTGCGCGTGCCGGTGGGCCAGGCCTTTCCGGCCGACGCCACGGTGATCGAGGGCAGCACCCGTGCCGACGAGGCCCTGCTCACCGGCGAAAGCGTGCCGGTGGCCAAGCCGCTGGGTGCGGCGGTGGTGGCCGGCAGCATCAACCTGGGCGCGCCGGTGCTGGTGCAGGTGCAGCGGGTGGGCAGCGACACGCGGCTCGAAGGCATCGTGGCGCTGATGCGGGATGCGATGAGCCAGCGGCCTTCGCTCACCCGCGCGGCCGACCGCTGGGCGGCACCCTTTCTGTGGGCGGTGCTGCTGCTGGCCGCCGGTGCGGCGGCGGTGTGGAGCGTGATCGACCCCGCCCGCGCCGTCTGGGTGGCCGTGTCGGTGCTGATCGTCACCTGCCCCTGCGCCTTGTCGCTGGCGGCGCCCTCGGCCCTGTTGTCGGCCGCCAGCGCGCTGGCGCGGCGCGGTGTGCTGCTGCAGCGGCTGGACGCCCTGGAAGGGCTGACCACGCTGGACCGCATCTACTTCGACAAGACCGGCACGGTGACCGACGAGCACCTGCAGTACAGCCGCCTGCAGCGGCTGGCGGGCGCTGCCGACGACCTGGACGATGCCCATGGCCTGGCGCAGGCGGCGGCGCTGGCGGGCTGGTCCAGCCATCCGCTGTCCCAGGCGCTGGTGGCAGCAGCCGATCCCGCCCTGGTGGCTGCGGTGCCGGCCTGGCAGCAGGTGCAGGAGATTCCCGGCCAGGGCCTGCAGGCCCTGGATGCCCAGGGGCGCTGCTGGCGCCTGGGGCGGGCGGCCTTCGTGGCGCCGCAGGCGCAGCACGATGGCGCCGACGGCGGTGGCCGCGCCGCGGTGTGGTTCGGCGCCGACGGGCAGCCCATGCTGCGCTTCGACTTCGACGAGGCCTTGCGCCCCGATGCCTTGTCTGCGGTGGCCGCGCTGCGCCAGCGCGGCCTGCAGGTGCTGTTGCTGTCGGGCGACCGGCCTGACCGCGCGGCCCGCATGGGCGAGCGCCTGGCGGTGGATGCGGTGATCGGTGGCGCCACGCCCGAGAGCAAGCTGGCCGAGGTGGCCGCGGCCCAGGCGCAAGGCCTGAAGGTGGCCATGGTGGGCGACGGCATCAACGACGCGCCGGTGCTGGCCCGGGCCGATGTCAGCCTGGCCATGGGGCAGGGCGCCCTGGTCAGCCGGGCCCAGGCCGATGCGGTGGTGGCCTCCAGCCGTCTGGGTGACCTGGTGCTGGCGCTCGACCTGGCCAGGCGCTGCATGGCCGTGGTGCGCCAGAACATGTGGTGGGCCGCAGCCTACAACGCGGTGTGCATCCCGCTGGCCCTGGTGGGCTGGCTGCCGCCCTGGGCCGCCGGCCTGGGCATGGCCACCAGCTCGCTGCTGGTGATCGGCAACTCCATGCGCCTGGCGCGGCCGCTGCAGGGCAGCGACCCCCAACACCTGACGGCAGGCTGACGTGGACATCCTCTACCTGCTCATCCCCTTGTCGGCCGTGCTGGTGCTGTTGATTGTCGGCATCTTCGGCTGGGCCCTGCACCGGGGGCAGTTCGACGACGTCGAGCGCGAAGGTTCCCGCATTCTGGAGGGTGAAGCACCCGTGGTTGACGGTGATCAATCAACCGCAGGACCCACCCCCGAACAATCCCGCACATCTGCAGTTTGAATCGATCTGATACCCCGGAAGGAGGCCTTTCAATGGCAAGCAGTTCCACAATCAGTCCAACCAGCGCCGCACCGGTCTACAGCGACACCGTGGTCCGCGGTTTTGCGCTGATGTCGGTGGTCTACGGCATCGTCGGCATGCTGGTGGGCGTAATCATCGCCGCCCAGCTGACCTGGCCGGAGTTGAACCTCGGCATCTCCTGGCTGAGCTACGGCCGCCTGCGGCCGCTGCACACCAATGCGGTGATCTTCGCCTTCGGCGGCTGCGCGCTGTTTGCCACCAGCTACCACGTGGTGCAGCGCACCTGCCAGACGCGGCTGTTCATGCCCGGGCTGGCGATGTTCACCTTCATCGGCTGGAACATCGTGATCCTGGCCGCGGTGGTGACCCTGCCGCTGGGCATGACCCAGGGCAAGGAATACGCCGAGCTGGAGTGGCCCATCGACCTGCTGATCGCGGTGGTGTGGGTGGCCTATGCCATCGTCTTCTTCGGCACCGTGGGCACCCGCAAGATCCGCCACATCTACGTGGCCAACTGGTTCTTCGGTGCCTTCATCCTGGCCGTGGCCCTGCTGCACATCGTCAACAGCGCGGCCATCCCGGTGAGCCTGACCAAGAGCTACAGCGCCTATGCCGGTGTGCAGGACGCGATGATCCAGTGGTGGTACGGCCACAACGCGGTGGGCTTCTTCCTGACCGCAGGCTTCCTGGGGATGATGTACTACTACATCCCCAAACAGGCCGGCCGCCCGGTGTACAGCTACCGCCTGTCCATCGTGCACTTCTGGGCCCTGATCTTCACCTACATGTGGGCCGGCCCGCACCACCTGCACTACACCGCCCTGCCGGATTGGGCGCAGAGCGTGGGCATGGTCTTCAGCCTGGTGCTGCTGGCGCCCAGCTGGGGCGGCATGATCAACGGCATCATGACGCTCAGCGGTGCCTGGCACAAGCTGCGTGACGACCCCATCCTGAAGTTCCTGATCGTGAGCCTGTCGTTCTACGGCATGTCCACCTTCGAGGGCCCGATGATGTCGATCAAGACCGTCAACGCGCTCAGCCACTACACCGACTGGACCGTGGGCCATGTGCACTCGGGCGCCCTGGGCTGGGTGGGCATGATCTCCATCGGCTCGCTGTACCACCTGATCCCGCGCATGTTCGGCCGCGAGAAGATGCACAGCACCAAGGCCATCGAGCTGCATTTCTGGGTGGCCACCATCGGCATCGTGCTGTACATCGCCGCGATGTGGATCGCCGGCGTGATGCAGGGTCTGATGTGGCGCGCCGTCAACCCCGACGGCACCCTGGTCTACAGCTTCGTCGAGAGCGTGAAGGCCACCTATCCGTTCTACGTCATCCGACTGGGTGGTGGCCTGCTCTACCTGAGCGGCATGCTGATCATGGCCTGGAACGTGTTCATGACCGTCAAGGGTGGCAAGGCCGTGCAGCAGCGCGTGCCCATGGTCGCCGCGCACGCCTGAACGCCACCACTGAGCCCACAAGGAGAAAAAGACATGGCATCCCATGCCCCCGTTGGCGGTCACGAGAAGATCGAGACCAACAACTTCCTGATGATCGTGCTGATCCTGCTGGCGCTGCTGTTCGGCGGCCTGGTGGAGATCGTGCCGCTGTTCTTCCAGAAGAGCACCACCCAGCCGGTGGCGGGCCTCAAGCCCTACACGGCGCTGCAGCTCGCCGGGCGCGACGTGTACATCCGCGAGGGCTGCTACAACTGTCACTCGCAGATGATCCGCCCGTTCCGCGCCGAGACGCTGCGCTACGGCAGCTACTCGGTGGCCGGCGAGTTCGTCTACGACCATCCGTTCCAGTGGGGCAGCAAGCGCACCGGCCCCGACCTGCACCGGGTGGGCGGCAAGTACAGCGACGAGTGGCACCGCATCCACCTGATCAACCCGCGTGACCTGGTGCCCGAGAGCAACATGCCGGCCTACCCCTGGCTGGTGGGCGCCACGCTGGACCCGGCCGAGCTGGCACCCAAGATGCGCGGCCTGCGCATGGTGGGCGTGCCCTACACCGACGACGAGATCAGCAAGTCGGCCGAGGACGTGAAGGGCAAGACCGAGATGGATGCCGTCATCGCCTACCTGCAGGTGATGGGCACGGCCCGCAAGTGACCCGCACCGGAGACCACCGTGGATGTCAATGACCTGCGTGCCCTGAGCACGGTCTTCATGTTCCTGGCCTT
Organism: Pseudomonadota bacterium; assembly: GCA_040386375.1. GTDB lineage: Bacteria > Pseudomonadota > Gammaproteobacteria > Burkholderiales > Burkholderiaceae_C > Pseudaquabacterium. The sequence continues at coordinate 205,315 of JAZKFQ010000043.1, read as the reverse complement.
CATCGGCATCGTCGGCTTCGCCGTGTCCAGGCGCCGGCGCGCCGGCTTCGACGAAGCGGCCCAAGTTCCATTCCTGGACGACCAGCCCGCTGCTGGCGAGCCAGCAGGAGAGAAGCAATGAGTGACTTCATCAACAGCGGCTGGGCCTGGTATGTGGCCGGCCTCACCGTGGCGTCGCTGGCGTTCTGCGTGTTCATCCTCGTGGTGGCCGCCAAGCGCCGCGTGATGGCCGCCGACAACACCACCGGCCATGTCTGGGACGAAGACCTGCGCGAGATGAACAACCCGCTGCCGCGCTGGTGGATGTGGCTGTTCATCATCACCGTGGTGTTTGCCTGTGCCTACCTGGCGCTGTACCCCGGCCTGGGCACCAACCCCGGCGCGCTGAAGTGGAGCAGCACCGGCCAGTGGGAGACCGAGCAGCAGCGGGCCTACGCCACCATGGCCCCGGTGTATGCCAAGTTCACCGCCATGCCGGCCGATGCACTGGCCAAGGACAGCCAGGCCATGGGCATCGGCGAGCGCCTGTTCGTCAACAACTGCGCCCAGTGCCATGGCTCGGATGCACGCGGCAGCAAGAGCTTCCCGAACCTGGCGGACGGCGACTGGCTGGGCGGCACCGGGGCCGACTACATCAAGAAGACCATCCACGGCGGCCGGGTGGGCATGATGCCGCCCATGGCCGCGGCCGTGGGCAGTGGCGACGACGTGAAGAACGTGTCGCACTATGTGCTCAGCCTGTCGGGCAGCCCGCACAACAACGTGGCGGCCCAGCTGGGCAAGGCCAAGTTCGCGGTGTGTGCCGCCTGCCATGGCGCGGACGGCAAGGGCAACCAGGCCCTGGGGGCCCCCAACCTCACCGACAAGGTGTGGCTGCACGGCTGGGGCGAGGCGGCGATTGCGCACATCGTCAACAACGGCAAGCAGAACGTGATGCCGGCGTTCGAGAACCGCCTGTCGGCCGAGCAGATCCATGTGCTGGCCGCCTACGTGTGGAACCTGTCGCAGACCACGGCCGTGGCCGCCGCCGGGGCCAAGTAAGCCGCACCCCATCCACTTCTCCAGCCACAGCTTGCGTCCCCGATGAGCGACACCTCCGGCACCCCGGCGCAAGCCGCTGCCTTGCCCGCCAGCCCCGATGCCCATGGCCTGGTCGGCGACGACGCCGCCGGCGCCATGGTGTCGCTGTACCAGAAGCAGAAGAAGATCTACGCCCGGGCGGTGACCGGGCTGTTCGCCACCTGGCGCTGGAGCCTGGTCTGGTTCACCCAGATCCTGTTCTACGGCCTGCCCTGGCTGAGCTGGAACGGGCGCCAGGCCGTGCTGTTCGACCTGGGCGCGCGGCGCTTCTACATCGGCCCGCTGGTGCTGTACCCGCAGGACTTCATCTACCTCACCGCGATCCTGATCATCTCGGCCTATGCGCTGTTCCTGTTCACCGCGGTGGCGGGGCGGCTGTGGTGCGGGTTTGCCTGCCCGCAGACGGTGTACACCGAGATCTTCATGTGGATGGAGAAGAAGATCGAGGGCGACCGCATCGCCCGCATGCGGCTGGATGAGGGCCCGTGGACGGCCAACAAGCTGTGGCGCAAGAGTGCCAAGCAGCTGGCCTGGGTGGTGTTCAGCCTGTGGACCGGCTTCACCTTCGTCGGCTACTTCACCCCCATCCAGAGTCTGGCCGCCTCGGCCGCCAGCCTGGGCTTCGGCCCCTGGGAATGGTTCTGGGTGCTGTTCTACGGCCTGGCCACCTACGGCAACGCCGGCTTCCTGCGGGAGCAGGTGTGCAAGTACATGTGCCCCTATGCACGCTTCCAGAGCGTGATGTTCGACAAGGACACGCTGATCATCAGTTATGACAGCGAGCGTGGTGATCCACGCGGCTCACGCAGCCGCAAGGCCGATCCGCGCAAGATCGGCAAGGGCGACTGCATCGACTGCGGCCTGTGTGTGCAGGTCTGCCCCACCGGCATCGACATCCGCGACGGCCTGCAGTACGAATGCATCGGCTGCGCCGCCTGCATCGACGTGTGCGACGGCGTGATGGAGAAGATGAACTATCCCAAGGGCCTGATCCGCTACGACACGCAGAACGGCCTGGCCCAGCACCTGAGCCGCAGCGAGCGCCTGCGCCGCATCTTCCGGCCCCGGGTGCTGGTGTACAGCGCCATCCTGGGCCTGATCGTGCTGGCCTTTTTCTACAGCCTGGCCACCCGCCATCCCTTCAAGGTGGACGTGGTGCGTGACCGCGCCTCGCTGGCGCGCCTGGTGGACGATGGCCAGATCGAGAACGTGTTCCGCCTGCAGATCATGAACGCCACCGAGCAGCCGCAGCGCTACCGTGTGGCGGTGCAGGGCCTGCCCGGCATCACGCTGGAGAAACTGCCCGACCTGGCCCTGCAGTCGGCCGAGGCGCGCTGGGTGACGCTGAATGTGCGGGTGCCGCCCGAGGCGGCCAGCACGGCCGGCCCGGGTGCGCACGAGATCCATTTCCAGATCGAACTGCTGGCCACCGACGCGGCTGGCCAGGCCACGGCCGGCGCGGCCGTGCGTGAAAAATCAACCTTTGTGGTGCCGCGCTGAGCGCACCTGCCGGAGACCCACCATGCCCGCCAAGCTGACCCATCCCTTCAACCCGGCACCGGCCGACGACGCCTCACCCGCCTGGTGGCGGGTGGGCATGGTGTGGCTGGTGCTGGGCGGCCCGGCGGTGGTGGTGGTGGCCGCCATCGCCACGGCGGTGATCGCCTACCGCGGGGCCGACCCGGTTCTGACCGATGCACCCACCGCACAGCAGGTGGTCAAGCAGCTGGGCCCGCAGACACCGGCCATGCAAGGGCGCAACCACGCCGCCACGCCCGCGCCGCGCTGAGCCGTGCATCCCACCGCCCAGATCGCCATGGCCCGACGCCCCACGCTGCGCATGCACCTGATGGCCATCCTGTGGCCGTCGTTCCTGATGGCCGGCGTGCTGGAGATGCTGGTGTTCGCCCTGGTCGACCCGGCCAGCCTGCGCTGGATGGGTGGCGAGCTGATCCAGCTGTCGTCCAACGCGGTCTACACGCTGGCGTTCTTCGTCTTCTGGGGGGTGATCGCCGCCGCCGGCCTGCTCACGCGGCTGCTGGAGGGCGACCCCGAGCACATCAACCGCGAAGGCGCCTCGGGGGCCTTCCGGCACTGAGCCGCAGGGGGCGCCAGGTCGGCCCGCGCAGCGGGTTCAGGCGCGTCGTCAGCAGTTGGTGCCGTTCACCAGGCCTTGCAGCTTGTCCTGGTCGAGGATGCGGATCTGCCGCTGCTTCACGTCCAGGATGCCGTCGTCCTGGAACTTGCTGAAGGTGCGGCTCACCGTCTCCAGCTTCAGGCCCAGGTAGCTGCCGATCTCCTCGCGCGTCATGCGCAGGATCAGCGCCGAGGCCGAGAAGCCGCGCGCCTGCAGGCGTTGCGTGAGGTTCAGCAGAAAGGCGGCCAGCCGCTCCTCGGCCCGCATGCTGCCCAGCAAGAGCATCACGCCGTGGTCGCGCACGATCTCGCGGCTCATGATCTTGTGGAACTGGTGCTGCAGCTCGCTGAACTCGCGTGACAGGCCTTCGAGCTGGTCGTAGGGGATGACGCAGACCTGCGAATCCTCCAGCGCCACCGCGTCGCAGGTGTGGTTGTCGGTGCTGATGCCGTCCAGGCCCAGCAGTTCGCCGGCCATCTGGAACCCGGTGACCTGGTCACGCCCGTCTTCCGACGAGACACAGGTCTTGAAGAAGCCGGTGCGCACCGCATAGAGCGACTGGAACTCGTCACCGGCACGGAACAGCGTGTCACCGCGTGCCACCTGGCGGCGGGTGGCCACCAGGCTGTCCAGCCGGTCGAGGTTCTCGCGGTTCAGGCCCACGGGCAGGCACAGCTCGCGCAGGTTGCAGCTGGAGCAGGCCACCTTGAACGGCTCGAGGCGCAGCTTCGTGGATTCGGCGGTGGGGTTCATGGAGTTCATTATGGGAGGTTGCCGGTTGCCCGGGATCAAGTTCTGCTGCCAGGTGCGCGGCGTCGGGCAGGGCCCGGGAAGGACTGTCTGCATTGTTTTGGCCCAAGCTGACGCGCAGCTTGAGGCAGATCAAGGGGCAGTGCCAGCGGTTTGGCACAGTGGCGGCCATGCCAAAGACTGCAGTGGATCCCGTGCCCGTGTTGACCGAAGCGATGCTGCGCCGCCTGGACCGGCCCGGGCCGCGCTACACGTCCTATCCCACGGCCGACCGCTTCGTCGAGGCCTTCGGCCCCGCCGAGTACGCGCAGGCGCTGGCCCAGCGTGCCAGCGGTGCCATGGTGGGTGGCAAGCCGCCGTTGTCGCTGTATGTGCACATCCCGTTCTGCGAATCGGTGTGCTACTACTGCGCCTGCAACAAGGTGATCACCAAGCACCACGACAAGGCGGCCGAGTACCTGGACGTGCTGGCGCAGGAGGTGGCGCTGCACACCGCCGTGTTGGGCCGTGGCCAGGCGGTGTCGCAGCTGCACCTGGGCGGTGGCACGCCCACCTTCCTGTCCGACGCCGAGCTGAGCCGGCTGATGGCCATGCTGCACGACGCCTTCAAGCTGGCGCCCGGTGCCGAGACCTCGATCGAGGTCGACCCCCGCACCGCCACGCCGCAGCGCCTGCAGCATCTGGCGGCGCTGGGCTTCAACCGCCTGAGCTTCGGTGTGCAGGATTTCGACCCCGAGGTGCAGAAGGCTGTGCACCGGGTGCAGCCCTTCGAAGCCGTGCGTGACCTGATGGCGGCTGCGCGGGCCATCGGCTTTGAATCCATCAACGCCGACCTGATCTACGGCCTGCCCAAGCAGACCCCTGCATCGTTCGCCCGCACCGTGGCCCAGGTGGCCGAGTTGCGGCCCGACCGCATTGCGCTGTATGCCTATGCCCACCTGCCGCAGCGCTTCAAGCCGCAGCGGCGCATCGTCGTCGAGCAGCTGCCGCCGCCCGACCACCGCGTGGCGATGCTGGGTGGGGCCATGGCCGGCTTCATGGCCCAGGGCTACACCTACATCGGCATGGACCACTTTGCGCTGCCCGGTGATGCGCTGGCCGCCGCCAAGCGCCAGGGCCGGCTGCACCGCAACTTCCAGGGCTACAGCACCCAGCCCGATTGCGACCTGATCGCACTGGGCGTGTCGGCCATCGGCCGCATGGGTGCCACCTACAACCAGAACGCCAAGACCCTGGACGAGTACTACGACGCGGTGCGCCAGGGCCAGTTTGCCACCGTGCGCGGCCTGGCCCTCACGCGTGACGACCTGGTGCGGCGCGCGGTGGTGATGGCGCTGATGTGCCAGGGCCGGGTGGAGTTTGAATCCATCGAACTGGCGCACCTGATCAAGATGCGCGACTACTTCAAGGCCGAGCTGGAAGACCTGGCGGAGCTGCAGGCCCTGGGCCTGTGCGAACTGCAGCCCGACGGTGTGCAGGTCACCCCCACCGGCTGGTACTTCGTGCGGGCCGTGGCCATGGTGTTTGACAAGCACCTGCGCGCCGACCAGGTGCGCGAGCGCTTCTCGCGCATCATCTGAGCGGCGATCTGACACACTGCCGGCCATGGACCAAGCGCTGATCTTCAGCGCCGTGCTGATGGGCCTGGCGGGCACGCCCCACTGCCTGGCCATGTGCGGCGCGGCCTGCACCGCCGCGGCGGGTGGTGGCCAGCCGGCCCGGCTGCTGGCCTTCCACGGCGCGCGGATGCTGGCCTATTCGGCGGCGGGTGCGGTGGCTGCCGCCAGCGTGGGCAGCCTGGCGGCGCTAGGGCAGGCGGTGACGGCCTTGCGCCCGCTGTGGACCTTGGTGCACATGGCGGCGCTGGCCCTGGGCCTGTTCCTGCTGTGGCAAGGGCGCCAGCCGGGCTGGATGGAGCGCCTGGGCCGCACCCGTGGCGAACTGGTGTCGCACCGCGGCGGTGAGCGCTGGCAGGCCGTGCGTGGCCCGGCGCGCAGCGCCGGCATCGGCCTGGCCTGGGTGGCCTGGCCCTGCGGCCTGCTGCAGTCGGCCTTGCTGGTGGCGGCGCTGGCCAACACGCCCACGGCAGGCGCCCTGGTGATGGCCGGTTTTGCGGCGGCATCGGCGGCCGGCCTGGTGCTGGGACCGGCGCTGTGGTGGCGCATCTCGGGCGGGCGGCCCGGTGCTGCAGCGGTGTCGCCGGCACTGGCCGTGCGCTGGGCAGGTGCCGCGCTGGCCCTGGCATCGGCCTGGGCGCTGGGCCACGGCCTGTGGATGCGGGTGATCGCCTGGTGCCTGGCCTGACCGGGCGGGGGCGGGGCCGCTGCTGCGTGGCCCACAACGACAGACGCCCGGCGGGGCCGGGCGTCTGCGCTTGAATCCCGGGCCGCTGCTGCGGCCCGGGGACCAGGCGATTTACTTCTTCGACGCAGCAGCGGCGGCGGGAGCGGCGGCCTTCTTGTCGGCCTTGGCATCGGCCTTCGACGCGGCAGCAGCGGGCGCAGCGGCCTTTTCCTCCTTCTTGGCCTGGGCGAAAGCGCCGGTGGCGGCGAAAGCGGCGATGGACAGGGCGGCCAGGAGCTTGGTCATTGTGAGGATCCTCAGGTTGGTTTGACATGCCCGCCAGCGTTGGGCGAGCCCGAGCAGAACGCTGGCCGACACCAGCCGGTTGACAGACCCGGTGGCATAAACTTCGGCGGTTATCCAACCGAAGCGCAGCGCGCGGAGCCATCGCACATGTACCAGCACATCAAGGTGCCCGAGGGTGGGCAGAAGATCACCGTCAACGCCGACTTCTCCCTGAACGTGCCTGATCAGCCGATCATCCCGTTCATCGAGGGCGACGGCACGGGCTTCGACATCACCCCGGTCATGCTCAAGGTGGTGGATGCGGCGGTGGCCAAGGCTTACGGTGGCCGCAAGCAGATCCACTGGATGGAGATCTATGCGGGCGAGAAGAGCACCAAGGTCTACGGCCCGGACGTGTGGCTGCCGGAAGAGAGCCTGGCCGCGCTGCGTGAGTACGTGGTGTCGATCAAGGGCCCGCTGACCACGCCGGTGGGCGGTGGCATCCGCAGCCTGAACGTGGCGCTGCGCCAGGAACTGGACCTGTATGTCTGCCTGCGCCCGGTGCAGTACTTCAAGGGCGTGCCCTCGCCGGTGAAGGAGCCGCACAAGATCGACATGGTGATCTTCCGCGAGAACAGCGAGGACATCTATGCCGGCATCGAGTACGAGGCCCGCAGCGACAAGGCCAAGAAGCTGATCAAGTTCCTGCAGGACGAGATGGGCGTCAAGAAGATCCGCTTCCCAGAGACCTCGGGCATCGGCATCAAGCCGGTGTCCATCGAGGGCACCGAGCGCCTGGTGCGCAAGGCCATCCAGTACGCCATCGACAACAACAAGCCCAGCGTGACCATCGTGCACAAGGGCAACATCATGAAGTACACCGAGGGTGGCTTCCGCGACTGGGCCTACAACCTGGCGCAGAAGGAGTTCGGCGCCGAGCTGATCGACGGCGGCCCCTGGTGCCAGTTCAAGAACCCCAAGACGGGCAAGACCATCACCATCAAGGATTCGATTGCCGACGCCTTCCTGCAGCAGATCCTGCTGCGCCCGGCCGAGTACTCGGTGATTGCCACGCTGAACCTGAACGGTGACTACATCAGCGATGCACTGGCGGCCCAGGTGGGTGGCATCGGCATCGCCCCAGGCGCCAACCTGAGCGACTCGGTGGCCTGCTTCGAGGCCACCCATGGCACGGCGCCCAAGTACGCCGGCAAGGACTATGTGAACCCCGGCTCCGAGATCCTGTCGGCCGAGATGATGCTGCGCCACATGGGCTGGAAGGAGGCTGCCGACCTGATCCTGGTGTCGATGGAGCGCGCCATCGCCAGCAAGAAGGTGACCTACGACTTTGCCCGCCTGATGGAAGGTGCAACCCAGGTCTCGTGCTCGGGCTTCGGGCAGGTGATGATCGACCACATGTGAGCGTGGTGCATGGCGGCGCATCACGCGCCCCGGGGCCCCTGGTCTTCTGCAGGAAGCCAGGGGCTTTGTCTTTGTGGTCGCGCCCTGCGTTGCAGGTCATCACGCACCAAGAAAAAAGCACCCTCCGCTTTCGCAGAGGGTGCTTTCTCGTTCTGGTGGGCCCCGACAGATTCGAACTGTCGACCAACGGATTAAGAGTCCGCTGCTCTACCAACTGAGCTAGGAGCCCGAAACCTTGACCACGACTTTCAAGTGGTGGGTCGTGCGTGACTCGAACACGCGACCAACGGATTAAAAGTCCGCTGCTCTACCGACTGAGCTAACGACCCGTGTCGGGTAAAGCAAAGCATTCTAGCATTCAATTTTTTGGCTTGTCACTAGCTGCGGCTGCAGTTTTTTCGTCCGACTGGCTGCTCTCCACGCCACGCTGGCGCAGCAGCAGGTGTTCACACTCGGGCGCATCGCAGCTGTCGCAGGCCCAGCGCCAGGCGGGCTGGGCGGCGTCACGCGCCGCCAGCCTGCTGAACAGGCCCGAGGCCGGTGCGGCAGCCAGGCGCTGGCGCAGCAGCGGCGCCACCGCATCCAGCGCTGATTCCAGCCGCGACGCGTCCTGGCCCGTCACCAGGGCCCAGGGCAGGCCCTGGCCGATCAGCAGGCTGCGGATGCAGTTGTCCACCGGCACCCGCACCTGTGGGCCGTCGCGCTGCAGGCCGTCGGGCTGCCAATCGATGTCCAGCGCCATCAGCAGGGTCAGATCGCAGCGGCGCTGCTGCGCCAGGGCCCCGGCATGCAGGCTGCGGTCGCCGAAGATCCACTCGCTGTAGACCGCCGTCATCAGCGGTGTGGTGTCGCAGACCACCACGTCGTGCCGGGCTGCCGCGGCGTCGATCAAGGCCTGCTGCTGCGCGGCAATGCCGGCCTGCTCGTCGGGGCGGGGCGTGCGGCCCTGGGCATCGCACCAGGCCCGCAGGTGTTCACCCACCCAGGTGCAGCGCAGGCCGGTCAGTTCGGCGATGCGCCCGGCCAGCGCCTGCGCCAGCGCGGTCTTGCCGGTGCTCTCGGCACCGACGATGGCGATGCGCAGTGCGGGCTCAGCCATGGGCCCGGCCCCGCCGCGCCAGATCGGCCCAGGCCCGCCAGCCCACCACCGCCATCAGCGTGAACAGCAGGTAGAGGCCTGCCGTCAGCCACAGCCCCTTGGTGCTGAACAGCGCCACGCTGACCAGGTTCACCGCCACCCACACCGGCCAGTTCTCCACCTGCTTTCGCGCCAGCAGCAGCTGGCCGGCGATGCTGCCCACCGTGGGCAGGGCGTCAAGGTAGGGCACGTCGCTGTCGGTGCCATGCTGCAGCAGCAGGCCCAGCAGCGGCCAGGCGGCCAGGGTCAGGGCTGCCGCCAGCAGGCGCTGGCGCTTGCCCAGCCAGCGCACCACCAGCGGCTGGCCGGCCGCACCGGTGCCACGCAACCACTGCCACCAGCCCCAGCCCGCCAGGCTGATGAACACCAGCTGCAGCCCGGCCTCCCCATACAGCTTGCTGTGCAGGAACAGCACGCCGTACAGCGCAGAACTGGCCATGGCCAACGGCCAGCCCAAGGGGTTGACGCGCATGTTGCACAGCACCATCCACACCGACAGCAGCAGGGCCACCAGTTCCAGCCAGGTGACGGCACTGCCGCCTACGGCGAAGGCCGGCGTCAGCCAGGGCGCCGTGGCGGCCAGCAGATCGCTCACGCAGGCACCCCATGAAAAAGGCGCCTGCGGCGCCTTGGGCAGGAGGCTGCAGCGCTCATCGGCGCGGTGCGTACTGCACCAGGATCTCGTCGGGCTTGACCATGCCCAGATCGCTGCGCGCCCGCTCCTCCACCATCTCCAGGCCCTGGCGCAGATCGTCCACCTCGGCGGCCAGGCGCTGGTTGGCCTGGGCCAGCTCGGCATTGGCCTGCAGCTTGGCATCCAGCTTGGCCTGCTGGCGCATCACCGCCGGAATGCCGCCATCACCCAGCCACAGCTCGCCCTGCACGGCGGCCAGCAGCAGCAGCAGGGCGATGGTGACGAAGCGCATGGCGGGGGTTCGCAGTTGTCAGCGCAGGTTGTAGAAGGCGCCGCGGCCCGGGTACTTGGCGATGTCGCCCAGGTCTTCCTCGATGCGCAGCAGCTGGTTGTACTTGGCCATGCGGTCCGACCGGCTCAGGCTGCCGGTCTTGATCTGGCCGGCATTGGTGCCCACCGCGATGTCGGCGATGGTGGAGTCTTCGGTCTCGCCCGAGCGGTGGCTGATCACGGCCGTCCAGCCGGCGCGCTTGGCCATCTCGATGGCGGCGAAGGTCTCGGTCAGCGTGCCGATCTGGTTGATCTTGATGAGGATGGAGTTGGCCACGCCTTCACGGATGCCACGCTCCAGGATGGCGGTGTTGGTGACGAACAAGTCATCCCCCACCAGCTGCACCTTCTTGCCCAGGCGGTCGGCCAGGTGCTTCCAGCCGGCCCAGTCGCCTTCGTGCATGCCGTCTTCGATGCTGATGATGGGGTACTTGTCCACCCAGGTGGCCAGCATGTCGGTCCAGGATTCGGCGCTCAGCGCCAGGCCGCCTTCGCCTTCCAGCACGTACTTGCCGTCCTTGTAGAACTCGCTGGCGGCGCAGTCCAGGCCGATGGCGATCTGGTCACCGGCGCTGTAGCCGGCCTTCTCGATGGCCTGCAGGATCATCTGGATGGCGGCCTCGTGGCTGGCCACGCTGGGGGCGAAACCACCCTCGTCACCCACGGCGGTGCTGATGTGCTGGTCGTGCAGGATCTTCTTCAGCGCATGGAAGGTCTCGGCCCCCCAGCGCAGCGCCTCGCGGAAGCTGGGCGCGCCCACCGGGATGATCATGAACTCCTGCAGATCCAGGCTGTTGTTGGCGTGGGCGCCGCCGTTGATCACGTTCATCATCGGCACCGGCAGGCTCATGCCGCCCGAGCCACCGAAGTAGCGGTACAGCGGCAGGCCGGATTCCTCGGCCGCGGCACGGGCCACGGCCATGCTGACGGCCAGCATGGCGTTGGCGCCCAGGCGGCTCTTGTTCTCGGTGCCGTCCAGGTCGATCAGGGTCTTGTCGAGGAAGGCCTGCTCGCTGGCGTCCAGGCCCAGCACGGCCTCGCTGATCTCGGTGTTGACATGCTCCACCGCCTTCAGCACGCCCTTGCCCAGGTAGCGGCCCTTGTCGCCGTCACGCAGCTCGATGGCTTCGCGGCTGCCGGTGCTGGCACCACTCGGCACGGCGGCGCGGCCCATGGTGCCGCTCTCCAGCAGCACGTCGCATTCGACCGTGGGGTTGCCGCGGCTGTCGAGGATCTCGCGTCCGACGATGTCGACGATGGCGCTCATGGGGGTCCTTTGATGTTGTGGAGAGAGGAGGGGGGTCAGACCGGCGCGTGCACGCCTTCGACCACCACCATGTTGAAGAAGTCGGTGGCGCCGTCGCGCTGGGCGCGGGCGGCGCGGTATTGCTCGGCGTCGTAGAAGCTCTGGGCCGCTTCCAGGCTGGGAAAGCGCAACATCGCCATCCGCGTGGGCTGCCAGCTGCCTTCCAGCACCGCATGGCGGCCGCCGCGCACCAGGTATTCACCGCCGAAGGCCTTGACTGCCGCGGGCGCCGCAGCCATGTACTGCTTGTACTGCTCCGGATCGCTGATCTTCATGTCGACGATGACGTAGGCGCAGGGCATGGCGGTCTCCGGATGTGCGGCCGATGTCTCAGCAGCTGAAGTCGTTCTCGAGCAGCGGCTGGGACTTGACCACACGGTCGATGGCCACCAGCTGCTCCAGCAGGGCCTGCATGTGCTTCAGCGGCACGGCATTGGGGCCGTCGCTCAAGGCCTTGGCCGGGTCGGGATGGGTTTCCATGAACAGGCCCGCCACGCCCACGCCCACGCCGGCACGTGCCAGCACCGGCACGAACTCACGCTGCCCGCCGCTGCTGGTGCCCTGGCCGCCCGGCAGCTGCACGCTGTGGGTGACGTCGAACACCACCGGCGCACCGGTCTCGCGCAGGATGGCCAGACTGCGCATGTCGCTCACCAGATTGTTGTAGCCGAAGCTGGCGCCGCGTTCGCAGGCCATGAAGCGGTCTTCGCTCAGCCCCGCCTCCTTGGCCGCAGCCCGCGCCTTGGCGATGACGTTGACCATGTCGTGCGGCGCCAGGAACTGGCCCTTCTTGATGTTCACCGGCTTGCCGCTCTTCGCCACCGCATGGATGAAATCGGTCTGCCGGCACAGGAAGGCGGGTGTCTGCAGCACATCCACCACGCTGGCCACGGCGGGGATCTCGGCCTCGCTGTGCACGTCGGTCAGCACCGGCACGCCCAGCTGGCGCTTGACCTGGGCCAGGATCTCCAGCCCGGCGTCCATGCCCGGGCCGCGGAAGCTGGTGCCGCTGCTGCGGTTGGCCTTGTCGTAGCTGCTCTTGAAGATGAAGGGCACGCCCAGCGCGCCGGTGATCTCCTTCAGCCGCCCGGCCACGTCGATCTGCAGCTGCAGCGACTCGACCACGCAGGGCCCGGCAATCAGGAAGAAGGGCCGGCTGAGGCCGACATCGAAGCCGCACAGTTGCATGGAATGTCTCCGGTGTCAGGCGGCCAGCGCCGGCGCGGCCCGGTGCGCCAGCGCGGCGGCGATGAAGCTGATGAACAGCGGGTGGCCATCCCAGGGCGTGCTCTTGAACTCGGGGTGGAACTGCACGCCCACGAACCAGGGGTGCTGGGCCTGCGGCAGCTCCACCATCTCGGTGAGCTTTTCGCGCTGGGTGATGGCCGAGATCACCAGCCCGGCCTTCTGCAGCTGGTCCAGGTATTTCTCGTTGGCCTCGTAGCGGTGGCGGTGGCGCTCGGTGACCACGGGCCCGTAGATCTGGTGGGCCAGCGTGCCGGGCTTGACGTCGCTGCTCTGCGCGCCCAGGCGCATGGTGCCGCCCAGGTCGCTGTGGGCGTCGCGCTTCTGGATGCTGCCGTCACGGTCTTGCCACTCGTCGATCAGCGCGATCACCGGGTGCGGTGAGTCGGGCTCGAACTCGGTGCTGTTGGCGCCGGCCAGGCCCGCCACATGGCGGGCAAACTCGATGGTGGCCACCTGCATGCCCAGGCAGATGCCCAGGTAGGGCAGCTGGTGCTCGCGGGCGTATTGCGCGGCGATGATCTTGCCCTCGATGCCACGCTTGCCGAAGCCGCCGGGCACCAGGATGGCGTCGTAGGCGCTGAGCTTGTCGGCGGTGTCGGGCGTCAGCGTCTCGGCGTCCACGTACTCGATCTTCACCCGCGCATGCTGGTGGATGCCGGCGTGGCGCAGGGCCTCGTTCAGGCTCTTGTACGAGTCCGACAGGTCGGTGTACTTGCCGCACATGGCGATGGTCACCTCGTGCAGCGGGTGTCCCACCTCGTGCACCAGGGTGTCCCAGCGCTTCAAGTTGGCGGCCTTGGTCAGCAACTGCAGCTTCATGCAGATCTGCTCGTCCAGGCCTTGCTCGTGCAGCAGGCGCGGCACCTTGTAGATGGTGTCCACGTCCCACATGCTGATCACGCCATGCGGCACCACGTTGGTGAACAGGCTGATCTTCTCGCGCTCCTCGGCCGGCACTTCCCGGTCGGCGCGGCACAGCAGCACGTCGGGCTGGATGCCGATCTCGCGCAGCTTCTGCACCGTGTGCTGGGTGGGCTTGGTCTTGAGCTCACCGGCCGCGGCGATCCAGGGCACATAGGTCAGATGCACAAACGCGGTGTTGGTCGGGCCCAGCTTCAGGCTGAGCTGGCGCACCGCTTCCAGGAAGGGCAGGCTCTCGATGTCGCCCACCGTGCCGCCGATCTCGACGATGGCCACGTCCACGTCGGTGGCGCCACGCTTGATGAATTCCTGGATCTCGTTGGTGACGTGCGGGATCACCTGCACCGTCTTGCCCAGGTAGTCACCCCGGCGCTCCTTCTCCAGCACGCTCTTGTAGATCTGGCCGCTGGTGAAGTTGTTGCTGCGCTTCATGCGCGTGGTGATGAAGCGCTCGTAGTGGCCCAGGTCGAGGTCGGTTTCCGCGCCGTCGTCGGTGACGAACACCTCGCCGTGCTGGAACGGGCTCATCGTGCCCGGGTCGACGTTGAGGTAGGGATCCAGCTTGATGAGGGTGACCTTGAGGCCGCGCGATTCGAGGATCGCCGCCAGCGAGGCCGACGCGATGCCCTTGCCGAGAGAGGACACCACACCGCCGGTGACGAAGACGTACTTGGTCATGTCGTGCAGCACCCTGGGGGTCGCAACCGATGCTGGCTCGGCAGGACGCAGGAATGCTCTGGTGGTAAAGCGCGATTATAGGGGTGGGGTCGCTGCGGGCTTGCCAGCATGGGCCGCGCGGCCTGCGGCAGGCAAGATTGGGGCCCTTGTGTTTTCAGCGAATGCCAAGCCATGCAGTGGATGCGATTCAGCCATGCCGGTGCCACCGGCTTCGGCCTGCTCAGCGGTGACCAGGTGCAGGTGCACACCGGTGACATGTTCCAGGCGCCGCAGCCCACCGGCGCCGTGTTGCCGCTGGCCGATTGCCAGTGGCTGCCACCTTGCCAGCCGGCCCAGATCCTGGGCCTGTGGAACAACTTCCGTGCCGCCGCCGAGAAAAACGGCTGGGCCACGCCGCCCGAGCCGCTGTACTTCAGCAAGGCCGTCGGCAGCCTGAACGCCCATGGCCAGCCCATCCCGGTGCCGGCGTCCTACGACGGGCGGGTGCTCTACGAGGGGGAGCTGGCGGTGGTGATCGGCCGCCGCACGCACGCCGTGCCACTGGCCGATGCCCCGGCCCACATCTTCGGCTACACCCTGGCCAACGACGTGACGGCGCTGGAACTGCTGCAGCGCGACCCCAGCTTCCCGCAGTGGACCCGCGCCAAGGGCCTGGCCGGCTTCTGCCCGCTGGGGCCGGTGATCGAGACGGCCTTCGACCCTGCCGCGGCCAGCCTGCGCACCCTGGTGGGCGGGCGTGAACGCCAGCACTACGCCCTGGCCGACATGTTCTTCAGCCCGGCCGAGCTGGTGCACCGCATCTCGCAAGACCTGGTGCTGCAGCCCGGTGATGTGATTCTGTGCGGCACCTCGCTGGGCGCCATGCCGATGAAGCCGGGCACGGCCGTGCAGGTGGTGGTCGACGGCATCGGCACCCTGGCCAACACCTACGGCTGAGGCTCAGAGCTTGGGATTCTTTCGAGCGTGACCGAGCAGCGCGCCAAGGCGCGTCCGATCTAGGCGCAAAGCGCAGACATAGCTCGGGCTATGGCGAGCATTTGCAACGACGAGCGGGCGTGCTTTGGCGTGATGAGCGGGCATGGGCGAAAGGATCTCAAGCTCTCAGGCCGCCGCCCGTGTGCTGCGCTGCCCCGCAGGCGCTGCGGCCACCTGCAGCAGCAGGCCGAACAGCGCCTCCTGCGGGTCGGCCTGGTCCTGGCCGATGCGCTGCAGCTGGCCCGGCGCGCAGCCCTCGGCCTGCAGCAGCCGGTCCACATGGGCCCAGTCGGTGGCCGCATCGCCCAGCGCCACCACCCGGCCCAGCAGGCCGTGGCGGGCCAGCTGGCCGATCTCGAAGCTGGTGCCTTCGCGCTGCGCCGTCAGCCCCCGCAGGTCGAGGGCGATGGCGTCGCTCAGCTGCATCAGCTGCACCACGGTGTGGCGCCAGGCGGTGTTGAAGCAGAACACCTCGTTGATGCGGTAACGGCCTTCGCGGTCGGGCTGTTGCACCAGGCTGGCCTGCAGCTGCGCCGGGCTGGCCGCCACCGGCAGGAACAGCTCATGCAGCCGGTTGGCCAGGAACATCATCGATTCATAGGGGTCGACATTCATCGCCACCATGTCGGGGCCGCCGATCTGGTGCACCGCGCCCACGTAGCGCCAGCGCGCCTGCACCGCGTCCAGCAGGCCATGGCGCCGGCTGTCCTCGGAGAACACCCGCAGCACCAGCAGCTGCGGACCATGGTCGCCGGCCGGCGGCCGGCCCAGCGCCAGGGCATAGGCGGCCAGCGTGGCCGCCACCCAGGGCAGCGGCACCCAGGTGGCCCAGGCGCTGTAGCGGTCGGGGTCCTCGGGCAGCTGGCCCAGCACCATCACCATCGCGAACACGCACAGCGACACCAGGCTGGGCAGGGACAGCTCGCTCACCCAGCCGCGGTCGATCAGGCGCACCAGGCCGCCCAGCAGCCGGAAGGCCAGCCACAGGCTGGCCGTGATCACCAGGCTCAGCAACAGCGTGCTGGCCGACTTCAGCGGTGAGCCCTCGGCCGCCTGTCCGGCCAGGTCCAGGCAGGCGCCGGCATGGGGTTCGACCAGGCCATAGGGCAGCATCACCACCAGCAGGCCCATGGCCAGCAGCACGAACAGCGGCAGCACCTGGCCCCGCAGGCTGCGGTGGAACATGGCCAGGTAGGCAGCGCCACACAACAGCACCAGGGCCACGGTCTCCCCGTTGGAGAGGTCGTCGTCTGCGGCCGCGGTGGCCGGGCCGTGCTCGGGCATCAGGCCCACCACCAGCAGCCCGGCCACGCAGGCCGCCGCGCCCAGCGCCAGTGCCCCGCGTGACCAGCGTGGTGGCAGATTGGTCAGCGCCGGCCCCAGGGCCAGCAGGCCGGCAGCGGTGGCAAAGCCCAGGCGCGAGGACAGGCCGGCCTCGGGGTCGACACCGGCCACCCACAGCCCCAGGCCCACGAACACCAGCCAGGCCACGGCCGTGGCGCGGGTGATGCGGTGTTCACGGGCGCTGGCCAGTGTGCCCAGGTGGCCGCTGTCGGTGGCGGGTGGGCCGCTGCGCCGCACCACGGCATCGGCCGCTGCCGGGCGCGCCGGGGCGCTGGCCAGCTGGTCCATGCCCATCAGGCGCACCACCTGCTGGCGGTAGCGCCGCCGCAGCCAGACGGACAGCCCGGCGGCCAGCAGCATGGCCACCAGCAGCCCGCCGCCGAGCACGCTGAACACACCGTCGGACAAGAGCTGGTCGGCCTTGGCCGGTGGCAGGCCCTGCAGGCAACCGAGGTCGATCATGGCTGCCCCCGTGCCGGGCGGGGCGGTGGCTCCTCGGCGCTGCGCACCCAGCCCCGGCGCCGCAACAGCCAGGCCTGCAGGGGCGCGGCCAGAAAGCCGTTGGCCAGGACGTTCAGGACAAACAGCGCCAGCTGCGTGCCTTCGGCCAGGCCCAGCTGCGCCACCACCATGCCCAGGCCCAGCTGCACCACCAGGATCACCACCGCCAGCAGGCGCTGCTGGCGCTGCAGCGCCCACACCGGCAGGCTGAAGGCGGCCATCCAGGAGAAGCCGGACTCATGCAGCGCCGTGCGGCCCTGCGCATCGGCATACAAGCTCAGCCGCCCCATCTGACCACCCCCGCTGCTGCGATGGGCCAGTATCAGGCCGGCTGCAAGCCCACCCGCGCCCGTTGCTGCGCCAGCGTGTGCGCCAGCAGCTTGGTGGCGGCGTAGATGGCGCTGATCTGCGGCGTGGCCACGCCGGTGATGCGGCCCAGTTCCACCACCGCGCCCACCAGGGCCTCGATCTCCACCGCCCGGCCGGCCTCCACGTCCTGCAGCATGCTGGTCTTGTGCGCACCCACTGCTTCTGCCCCGGCGATGCGCTTGTCCAGCGAGATCTTGAACTGCACGCCCAGGGCCTCGGCCACCTGCTGGGCCTCGGCCATCATGCCGGCGGCCAGCGCCCGGCTGGCCGGGAAGCGGCAGATGTCTTCCAGCGTGGCATGGGTGAGCGCGCTGATGGGGTTGAAGCTCAGGTTGCCCCAGAGCTTGATCCACAGCTCGCTGCGGATGTCCTTGCTCACCGGCGCCTTGAAGCCGGCGCGGATCAGGGCCTGGGACAGGGCGTCGATGCGCTCGGTGCGCGCGCCGTTCAGCTCGCCGATGGTGAAGCGGTTGCCCTCGATCACCTGCACCACACCCGGCTCCAGCAGCTCGGCCGCCGGGTAGACCACGCTGCCGATGATGCGGCCGGGCTCGATGTGGGCGGCGATGCGGCCGCCGGGGTCCACGCTGTCCAGGCCGCGGCCGTCGTGCGCGCCACCCAGCTGGTGGAAGTACCACCAGGGGATGCCGTTGATCATGGTCACCACCACCGTCTGCGGGCCGAACAGCGCCTGCAACTCCGGCAGCAGGTCACCCACCTGGTGGGCCTTGACGGTGAGCAGCACCATGTCCTGCGGCCCGGCGTCGGCCATGGCCTGCACGGCACGCACGTTCGTGGCGTGCTGGGTGCTGCCGTCCTCGTTGACCAGCCTGAAGCCGTTGGCATTGATCGCCGCCAGGTTGCGGTTGCGGGCGATGAAGGTGACATCCTCCCCCGCCAGTGCCAGCCTGGCCCCCAGATACCCGCCGATCGCGCCGGCGCCCACCACAGCAAACTTCATCGTTGCGCTTTCAGATCACTTCACTTCGCCGAAGGCACCGCCCTCGCGCCGCGCCAGGCTGCGCTTGGCGACCCCCCACAGCGGCCACAGCAGCATCACCAGCGCCAGAGCCACGATGCTGCCCACCAGCGCATTCGACCAGAAGATGGCCAGGCTGCCCTGGCTCAGCAGCATGGCCTGGCGGAAGCTGGCCTCGGCCATGTCGCCCAGCACCAGGGCCAGCACCAGCGGCGCCAGCGGGTACTTCAGCTTCTTGAACAGATAGCCCAGCACGCCGAACACCAGCATCAGCACCACGTCGAACATCGAGCTGTGCACGGTGTAGGCGCCGATGGCGCAGATGACGATGATCACCGGGGCGATCACGCTGAACGGGATGCGCAGGATGGCGGCCCACCAGGGCACGGTGGTCAGCACCACGATCAGGCCCACGATGTTGCCCAGGTACATGCTGGCGATCAGGCCCCAGACGAAGTCCTTCTGCTCGACGAACAGCATCGGCCCGGGCTGCAGGCCCCAGATCAGCAGGCCGCCCAGCAGCACCGCCGCGGTGGGGCTGCCGGGGATGCCCAGCGTGAGCATCGGCAGCAGGGCGCTGGTGCCGGCCGCATGCGCCGCCGTCTCGGGCGCGATCACGCCCTGGATGTCGCCCTTGCCGAAGCGCTCGGGGTGCTTGGACAGGCGCCGCGCCATGCCATAGCTCATGAAGGACGCCGGCGTGGCGCCGCCGGGTGTGATGCCCATCCAGCAGCCGATGGCCGTGCTGCGCAGAAAGGTCTTCCAGTACTTGAAGATCTCGCCCCAGGTGTTCCACACCGCGCGGCTGGAAATGCGGGCGCTCTTGCCCTTGAAGGCCAGGCCCTCTTCCATGGTCAGCAGGATCTCGCCGATGCCGAACAGGCCTATCACCGCGATCAGGAAATCGAAGCCCTTGAGCAGCACCGGCTGGTCGTAGGTCATGCGCAGCGTGCCGGTGACGCTGTCCATGCCCACGGCGGCCAGGGCAAAGCCCAGCATCATCGCGGCCAGGGTCTTGGCCGGCGGCTCCTTGCTCATGCCCACGAAGCTGGCGAAGGTGAGCAGCTGCACCGCGAAGAACTCGGCCGGGCCGAACTTCAGCGCAAACCGCGCCAGCAGCGGCGCCAGGAAGGTGATCAGCAGCACCGCGAACAGCGCGCCCACGAAGCTGCTGGTGAACGCCGCGGTGAGCGCCTGCGCCGCCTTGCCCTGCTGGGCCATGGGATAACCGTCGAAGGTGGTGGCCACGCTCCAGGGCTCACCCGGGATGTTGAACAGGATGGAGGTGATGGCCCCGCCGAACAGCGCACCCCAGTAGATGCAGCTCAGCATGATGATGGCCGAGGTGGGGTTCATGCTGAAGGTGAGCGGCAGCAGGATGGCGATGCCGTTGGCGCCGCCCAGGCCGGGCAGCACGCCGATCAGAACGCCCAGGATGATGCCCACGAACATGAAGCCGATGTTGGGCAGCGTGAGTGCCACGCCGAAGCCGTGCGCGAGATTGCCTAGTTCTTCCATGGTGCGGCGCCCTCACAGGCCGAGCAGCTGCTCGATCGGGCCCTTGGGCAGGGGCACCAGGAACCACTTCTCGAACACCGCGAAGAAGAACAGCGGCACGCCCACGGCCACCGGCAGCGCCAGCCTGGCCTTGTACTTGCCGTGCCGGAACATGAAGTAGCCGATCAGCAGGGCCGAGGCCAGGTAGATGCCCAGCCCAAAGATCAGCGCCACGTAGACCACCATGGGCACCAGCACCGACACCACCAGGCCCACCTGCTGGCGGGTGGCGAATTCTTCCCGGTCCACCGCCCAGCGCCGCATCTGGGTCACCAGCACCCAGCCGCTGGACGCGGCCAGCAGCAGGCCGATGTAGAACGGAAAGTAGCCGGCGCGTGGCCCGTCATCGGCCCAGCCGATGCCCACCCGCAGGCTGTCAGTGATCACCAGCATGGCGATGATGAACAGGAAGCCGGCCACCGCGAGCTCGGGGCCCCGGGTGCGCACGGCGGTGGAGCGCTGGTCGTGGTCTGGGCTGGCCATGGATGCCTACTTCGCCAGGAAGCCGGCGTCGCGCATCAGCTCGCGGTGCATCTGCTCGTTCTTGCCCAGCCAGTCGAAGAAGGCCTGGCCGCTGAGGGCGGTGGTGTTGAAGGCGCCCTTGTCCATGAACTCCTTCCACTCCGGCAGGGCCCGCACCTGCTTGAACAGCTCGGTGTAGTAGGCCACCTGGTCGGGTGTGACACCCGGGGGCATGAAGATGCCACGCAGCATCACATAGTCCACCGGCAGGCCGGCCGAGGCGCAGGTGGGCACGTCGGCCCAGCTCTGGGTGGCGGTGAGCTTGGTCTTGTAGGGCATGGGCGCCTTGTCCATCACGCACAGCGGGCGCAGCTTGCCGGCACGCCAGTGGCTCTCGGCCTCGATGGGGTTGTTCACCGAGCTGGTGACATGGTTGCCCACCAGCTGCACCGCCACGTCGCCACCGCCCTTGTAGGGGATGTAGGTCAGCTTCTTGCCGGCGGCCTTCTCGATCATCACAGTGATGATCTGGTCTTCCTGCTTGCTGCCGGTGCCGGCCATCTTGAAGCTGTTGGGCGCGCCGGCCTTCACCGCGTCCAGGTAGGCCTTGGCGGTCTTGTGCGGCGATTCCTCGTTCACCCACAGCACGAACTGGTCCAGCGCCAGCATCTGCACCGGCGTCAGATCACGCCAGTTGAAGGGCACGCCGGTGGCCAGCGGCGTGGTGAACAGGTTGCTCAGGGTGATGACGATCTTGTGCGGGTTGGCCTTGTCGCCCTTGACGTCGAGAAAGCCCTCGGCCCCGGCGCCGCCGCTCTTGTTGACGACGATGATGGGTTGCTTCATCAGCTTGTTCTTGGCCACCACACCCTGGATGAAGCGCGCCATCTGGTCGGCGCCACCACCGGTGCCGGCCGGCACCACGAATTCCACCGGCTTGGTGGGCTCCCAGGCGGCCAGGGCGGTGTTGGGGGCGGCCAGCAGCGCCAGGGCAGCAGCGGCCGGGCCGGCCAGGCGGGTCAACAAGGGTGGCATGGTGTCTCCTGGGTGTGTTCTGGGCAAAACAAGGGCCGCCGAAGCGGCCTCGTCATCTGAATGTAGGAAGACCGCTCAAACCGGTCAATTCAGATCAACACAAGGTGCAGTTCAGGAAAACCTGAATCGACACCGCGCGCAAGTCAGCCCAGGCCCAGCTTCTGCGCCAGGCCGATGCGCTGCAGCTTGCCGGTGGCGCCCTTGGGGATCTCGTCCATGAACAGGATCTTCTTGGGCACCTTGTAGTCGGCCGCCCGGCCGGCCACGAACTGCTGCAGCTCACGCTCGCTGGCCTGCTGGCCGTCGCGCAGCACCACCACCGCGGCCACTTCCTCGCCCAGCTTGGCGTGGGGCATGCCGAAGCACACCACCTGGGCCACGGCCGGGTGGTCCATCAGGATCTCGTCGACCTCGCGTGGGCTCACCTTCTCGCCGCCGCGGTTGATGATCTCCTTCAGCCGCCCGGTGATGCTGATGTAGCCGTCGGCGTCCATCACGCCCTGGTCGCCGGTGCGGAACCAGCCGTCGGCAAAACCTTCGGCATTGGCCTTGGGGTTGTTCTCGTAGCCGGCGGTGACATTGGGGCCGCGGATCACGATCTCGCCGGTCTCGCCACGCGCCAGGATGCGGCCGTCTTCGTGGCGGATGGCCACCTCGGGCCCGCTGGCCACGCCCACGGTGCCGGGCTTGCGCACCGCCGGTGGCAGCGGGTTGCTGGCCATCTGGTGGGTGGCCTCGGTCATGCCGTAGCTCTCGATCAGTGGGGCCTTGAAGATGGCCTCCAGCTCGCTGATCACCTGCGGTGGCATGGAGCTGGACGAACTGCGCAGGAAGCGCAGCGGATGGCGGGCGATCACGTCCAGGTTCTTGGACGCGCGCGCCACGATGGCCTGGTGCATGGTGGGCACGGCGGTGTACCAGGTGGGCTTGGCCTCGTCCATCCAGGCGAAGAACTTCAGCGCGTTGAAGCCGGGTGTGCAGAACACCTGCGAGCCCGCGGCCAGCGGCGCCAGCACACCGGCGATCAGGCCGTGGATGTGGAACAGCGGCATGATGTTCAGCCCGCAGTCATTGGCACTGAACTGCAGCGTGCGCCGGATGTGGGTGGCACTGGCCGCCAGGTTGGCCTGGCTCAGCGGCACGATCTTGGGCCGCGAGGTGGTGCCCGAGGTGTGCAGCACCATGGACACATCGCCAGGCTCGGCAAAGCCGCCCGCGGTGGCGGCGGTGGTGGCGGTGGTGGTGCCAGCCGCATCACGCGGTTGCAGGCTGAACTGCCCGGCCGGCGCGCCGTCGGCCACCACCAGGTCGATCAGGCGCACGCCCAGCTTCTGCGCCACGGCGATGGCGGGTGAACTGCTGCCCTGCTCGACGATCAGCGCCTTGGCGTTCAGGTCGGCCAGGTAGAACTCGAACTCGTCGGCGCGGTAGGCCGGGTTCAGCGGCGCGCTGGCCACGCCGCTGGCGCAGGCCATGTAGCAGGTGGCCATCTCGGGCCCGTTGGCCAGCACGATGGCCACCCGGTCGTTGCGGCCGATGCCCAGGCCGTTCAGCGTGGCCAGGGTGTCGGCGATCAGGGTGCGCAGCGCACCGAAGGACAGCGGGCTGCGGGAGGGGGCCGAGATCGCCGGTGCGGCATCGGCGCCGGTGGCGAGCAGGGTCTGGAGGGTGGGTTGCATGCGCGGCTCGGGTGGGGGTGGGGCAAAGCGGCCCGTTATACCCGAGCCCCCCGCGCCGGCACACCCGGGCTTGCGTGCGGTGTGTGGCCCGCCGTGCTCAGCCTGGCGCGGCGGCCTGCAGCCGCTGCAGCAGCTCCAGCACCGCCTCGGCCGTCTCCTGCGGCTTCTCCATCGGGTAGAGGTGGCTGCCGTCCAGCCACTGCAGGTGCTCGCCCGCCAGCCGGCGTGCACCTTCGAGGCCGCCCTGGCGGATCTCGGTGGAGCGGGTGCCGGCGATGAAGCCCACCGGGCAGCGCAGCGGGTGGCGCTGCAGCACCCGGCCCAGGTGGTGGGGCAGGCTGTTGTAGATGCGGGTCTCCACCTCGCGGGTGAAGCGCAGCACCATCTGGCCGCGTTCGTCGCCGGTGCCGCGGTGGGTGCCACAGGCGATGTAGTCGGCCAGCACGCCCGGCGCCCAGCGGGCGAACTTGGGCTTGGCAGCAAAGTGGTCGAACGCCGCCTGGCGGCTGGGCCAGGCATGGCGGCGTGTGGCCGACACCTTGCCCGGGCCCAGGCGCTGGATCAGCCGGCTGCGCTTGAGCACCTGCACCGTGTGGCTGCGCCAGCCGGTGAACACCGGTGAATCCAGCAGCAACAGGCCCTGGGCCAGGTCGGGCCGCTTGCTGGCGGCCAGCAGGCTGAGCAGCCCGCCCAGCGAATGGCCCACCAGGTAGGCCCCCCGCGGCGCCTGGGCGTCGATGAAGTCGATCAGCTGGTCACGCAGGCGTGGCCAGTTGCTGGTGACCGGGTAGGCCGGGTCGTGGCCGAACTGCTCGATGGCCAGCACCCGCCAGCCCGCGGCACGCCAGATGGCGAACAGCTGGCGGTAGGTGCCGGCCGGAAAGCCGTTGGCGTGGGAAAAGACCAGGGTGGGGCGCATGGGGCGGTGCAGGGGCCGGGAACAACCTGCCAGTGTGCCTGGGCCCGTGGGGCAGCCCGGCTGCAGCGCCCTGGTTCAGCCCGCGCGGTCGGCCGGGCCGGGGCCGACCAGGGCCTGCCAGCTGTCCAGCGACTGCAGGTGGCTGTAGACCAGGCGCAGCCAGCCCTGGTCGCGCCAGTGCAGGAACACCGCGTCGGGCAGGCGCTGCAGCCGGTCTTCGTCGACCACCTGGAAGCCCTGCAGCGCCAGCGCCGTGGCGCCCGGGCCGGCGCTGATCTCGGCGCGCTGGTCCACCAGCACCCCGGCGCCGGCCAGCGCGTGCATGAAGTCGCGGGTGAGGCGGTGGTGGGCCTGGTAGTCGCGGCACAGGGCCAGGGCGTCACGCGTCAGCGCGCTGGGCTGGCCGGCGGCATCGAACAGCGGCTGGCCGCTGCCGTCGTCCACCAGATGCGGCGCCGCCTCGTCGATGCACAGGCTCAGCGTCTGCCGGTTCTCGTCTTCCAGCAGGATGAAGGGATAGCGCCGCACATAGGCCGGCTGGTAGCTGCCCGCCCGCCATTGGCCGTCGAGGCCGATGAAGCGGTTCTCGCCGCTGCGCAGGCCCAGCACCGCCAGCGGCTGGGCCTGGGGCCCGGTGCTGAAGACGATGGGCAGGTGCCGGCTGGCGGCGTGCAACTCCGCCGCCAGCAGGGGCACGGCATTGGCCTGGCCGGCAAAGGCCTGCAGCGGCGCCGGCCCCAGGCCCAGCCGGCCGTGCCGGGCGGGGTCCAGCACCCGGGGGCGGCGGTAGAACTGGGGCAGGTGCTCGGGCAGGGCCATGCGGGTCTCAGGGTGTGCCACCGGTGTTGACGTTGTCGCCGCTGAGCAGCACGCCGGCACCGCTGATCTGCAGCCATTGCGGCGTGCCGAAGGCCTGCAGCACGCCGGGCGCCAGTGTGCCCGGTGTGATCTGGCGCTCGAACAGCGGCGTCAGACGGGGCGTGCTGGGCACCACGCTCAGCGGCGTGGTGCTGGCCACCAGGCGCACCAGGCTGTCCAGCGGCCCCCAGGGCGTGTCGTTCATGTAGTACGGCGCGGCGCGCAGCGGGCCGCCGATGCGCGAGGCTGCAAACGCACCACCCTGGCCGCCGATGCGGCCATGCAGCACCGCCGAGGCCGCATCGGGCACGCTGAGGCTGGCCACGTCCAGCCGCTGGCCGGCGCTGCCCTGGGGGCTGCCGATGGCCAGCCGGCCTGCGCCTTCGCTGCCGCCCAGGCCGTGGCCGCTGGCCAGGGTCAGGGCGGTGGCCGGGCCCGACAGGCCTGCCAGGCTGATGTCGCCCTGGGTCAGCATCCGGGCGCTGCCGGTTGGCAGGCTGGCGGGCGCGGCCAGGCTGATCGGCCCCTGGACGACCTGCACATCGGCTGGCAGCACCACCGCCGCACCACCGGTCTGGGTGAAGCCGGTGGCGGTGGCCAGGTGGGCCGACGGTGCGAACTGCAGCACGCCGGCCGCGTCGCTCAGCGCCACCTGCAGCGCGCCTGCACCGGCGCTCACCGCCTGGTCGAAGCGCACGCTGCCGGCGCGCAGTTCGATACCCTCCGGCCCGTCCACCCACACCGTGCCCAGGTGGTGGGCCAGGCCGCCGACGGTCTGCTGCAGGCGGTAGGCGCGGATGCTGCCCGAGAAGTCCACGCCGCTGCCGGCATGCACCGTCAGGGCGCCCAGGGCAGCGTTGCTGCCCACCGCGCCGGCCACGGCCACGGCGCCGGCGTCGCTGTCCAGCGTGAGGCTGGCGCGGCCGCTGCTGTCCACCGTGCTGGCCAGCACCAGGTCGCCGGCCTGGCTGTGCAGGCGCTGGTCGCCCACCAGCTGCACCGCGCCGCCAAAGCGCTGGTCACCGGTGGTGTGCACCTGGCCGGCAGCCAGGCTGCTGGACCCGCTCACCACCAGCTGCTGCAGCGCCTGGGTGGCGCCCAGCGGCCCGTTCAGCACTGCATCGCCCTGGATGCTCAGGCGCTGGCCACCGGCGCTGGTGGCATCGCCGCCCTGGCCCAGGGTGATGCTGCTGCCGCTGAGGGTGGTGTCGACACCCAGGACCAGGCGTTCACCCCAGGACTGGTTGCCGCTGGTGGCCACGCTGCCGCCGTGCAGCGCCAGGCTGCCGGCCGCATCGGTGGCCACCGAAGCGGCTGCCACCGCGCCGTCGAAGCGGGTGGCACCGGCGCTGTTGATGACCAGCGCACCCAGCGCCCGGGTCTGGCCGATGCCGGCCATGAAACGCACGTCACCATTGCCACCGTCGATGGCCAGGGCGGCCGTGTTGCCGGCGGCGCTGTCCACCACGCCGCCCAGGCTGATGCCCGCGCCGCGGAGCTGGCTGTCGCCGGCCAGGCTGAGCGCGCCCTGGTAGACCTGCGTGCCGGTGGTGGCCACGCTGGCGCCGTGCAGCACGGTGTCGCCCTGGGTCTGCAAGGCCTTCAGCGCTGCCTGCGCGCCGGTGGCGCCGTGCAGCTGGCTATTGCCGTTCAGCAACAGGGCCTGCTGGCCGGCACTGGCGGCGTCGGCGCCCTGGGCCAGGGTGATGCTGCTGCCGCTGAGGGTGGTGTCGGCACCCAGGACCAGGCGTTCACCCCAGGACTGGTTGCCGCTGGTGGCCACGCTGCCGCCGTGCAGCGCCAGGCTGCCGGCTGCATCCGTGCTTACCGAGGCGGCCGCCACCGCGCCGTCGAAGCGGGTGGCGCCAGCGCTGGTGATGCTGAGCGCACCCAGGGCCTGGGTCTGGCCGATGCCGGCCATGAAGCGCACATCACCGCTGCCACCGTCGATGGCCAGGGCTGCCGTGCTGCCGGTGGCGCTGTCCACCACGCCGCCCAGGCTGATGCCCGCGCCGCGGAGCTGGCTGTCGCCGGCCAGGCTGAGCGCGCCCTGGTAGACCTGCGTGCCGGTGGTGGCCACGCTGGCGCCGTGCAGCACGGTGTTGCCCTGGATCTGCAAGGCCTTCAGCGCTGCCTGTGCACCGATGGCGCCGTGCAGCTGGCTGTTGCCCTGCAGGCTGAGGGCCTGCTGGCCGGCGGCGCTGCCATCGGCGCCCTGGGCCAGGGTGATGCTGCTGCCGCTGAGGGTGGTGTCGGTGGTGAGCACCAGGCGTTCGCCCCAGGACTGGGCGCCGCTGGTGGCCACGCTGCCGCCGTGCAGCGCCAGGCTGCCGGCTGCATCGGTGGCCACCGAAGCGGCCGCCACCGCGCCGTCGAAGCGGGTGGCGCCGGTGCTGGTGATGCTGAGCGCACCCAGCGCCCGGGTCTGGCCGATGGTGCTGCTGAAGCGCACATCACCGCTGCCACCGTCGATGGCCAGGGCGGCGGTGCTGCCCGCAGCGCTGTCCACGGTTGCGCCGAAGTGCAGGCCCTGGCCGGTGAGCTGGGTGTCGCTGCCGATGCTGAGGGCGCCGTTCCAGGTCTGCGCCCCGGTGGTGGCCACGCTGCCCCCTGTGAACACGGTGCTGCCATGGCTGGTCAGCGACTGCAGTGCCGCCTGGGCGCCGATGGCACCCTGCAGCAGGGCATTGCCGTTCAGCACCAGGGCCTGCTGGCCGGCGCTGGCGGCGTCGGCCCCCTGGGCCAGGGTGACGCTGCTGCCGCTGAGGGTGGTGTCGCTGCCCAGCACCAGGTGCTGGCTCCAGGTCTGCGCGCCGGTGGTGGCCACGCTGCCCCCGTTGAACCGGGTGTCGCCGTGGACCTGCAGCGCCTTGAGCGCGGCCTGCGCGCCGATGGCGCCCTGCAGCAGGGCATTGCCGCTCAGCACCAGGGCTTGCTGGCCGGCGCTGGCGGCGTCGGCGCCCTGGGCCAGGGTGATGCTGCTGCCGCTGAGGGTGGTGTCGGCACCCAGGATCAGGCGTTCACCCCAGGACTGGTTGCCGCCGGTGGCCACGCTGCCGCCGTGCAGCGCCAGGCTGCCGGCTGCATCGGTGGTCACCGAGGCAGCTGCCACCGCGCCGTCGAAGCGGGTGGCGCCAGCGCTGGTGATGACCAGCGCACCCAGCGCCCGGGTCTGGCCGATGGTGCTGCTGAAGCGCACATCACCGCTGCCGGCGTTGATGGCCAGGGCGGCAGTGCTGCCTGCGGCACTGTCCACGGCCGCACCGAAGTGCAGGCCCTGACCGGTGAGCTGGGTGGCGCTGCCGATGCTGAGGGCGCCGTTCCAGGTCTGCGCCCCGGTGGTGGCCACACTGCCCCCGCTGAGGTGGCTGTCGCCATGGCTGGTCAGCGCCTTGAGCGCGGCCTGCGCGCCGATGGCGCCCTGCAGCAGGGCATTGCCGCTCAGCACCAGGGCTTGCTGGCCGGCGCTGGCGGCGTCGGCGCCCTGGGCCAGGGTGATGCTGCTGCCGCTGAGGGTGGTGTCGCTGCCCAGCACCAGGTGCTGGCTCCAGGTCTGCGCGCCGGTGGTGGCCACGCTGCCCCCGTTGAACCGGGTGTCGCCGTGGACCTGCAGCGCCTTGAGCGCGGCCTGCGCGCCGATGGCGCCCTGCAGCAGGGCATTGCCGTTCAGCACCAGGGCCTGCTGGCCGGCGCTGGTGGCGTCGGCACCCTGGGCCAGGGTGATGCTGCTGCCGCTGAGGGTGGTGTCGGTGGTGAGCACCAGGCGTTCGCCCCAGGACTGGGCGCCGCTGGTGGCCACGCTGCCGCCGTGCAGCGCCAGGCTGCCGGCTGCATCGGTGGCAACCGAGGCGGCTGCCACCGCGCCGTCGAAGCGGGTGGCGCCGGCGCTGGTGATGCTGAGCGCACCCAGTGCCCGGGTCTGGCCGATGCCGGCCATGAAGCGCACGTCACCGTTGCCGGCGTCGATGGCCAGGGCGGCGGTGCTGCCGGCCGCGCTGTCCACCACGCCGCCCAGGCTGATGCCCGCGCCGCTGAGCTGGCTGTCGCCAGCCAGGCTGAGCGCGCCTTGGTAGGCCTGCGTGCCGGTGGTGGCCACGCTGGCGCTGTGCAGCACGGTGTTGCCGTGGATCTGCAAGGCCTTCAGCGCTGCCTGCGCACCGGTGGCGCCGTGCAGCTGGCTGTTGCCCTGCAGGCTGAGGGCCTGCTGGCCGGCGGTGCTGCCATCGGCGCCCTGGGCCAGGGTGATGCTGCTGCCGCTGAGGGTGGTGTCGGCACCCAGGATCAGGCGTTCACCCCAGGACTGGTTGCCGCTGGTGGCCACGCTGCCGCCGTGCAGCGCCAGGCTGCCGGCGGCATCGGTGGCCACCGAAGCGGCCGCCACGGCGCCGTCGAAGCGGGTGGCGCCGGCGCTGGTGATGCTGAGCGCACCCAGCGCCCGGGTCTGGCCGATGCTGCTGCTGAAGCGCACGTCACCGCTGCCGGCGTTGATGGCCAGGGCGGCGGTGCTGCCGGCGGCGCTGTCCACGGCCGCCCCGAAGTGCAGGCCCTGGCCCGTGAGCTGGGTACTGCTGCCGATGCTCAGGGCGCCGTTCCAGGTCTGTGCACCGGTGGTGGCCACGCTGCCCCCGCTGAGCTGGGTGTCGCCATGGCTGGTCAGCGACTGCAGCGCCGCCTGGGCGCCGATGGCGCCCTGCAGCAGGGCATTGCCGTTCAGCACCAGGGCCTGCTGGCCGGCGCTGGTGGCGTCGGCACCCTGGGCCAGGGTGATGCTGCTGCCGCTGAGGATGGTGTGGGCACCGAGCACGGCGCGCTCGCCGTGGTACTGGTTGCCTGTGGTGTGCACGCTACCGCCGTCGATGGCCAGGGTGCCGGCCGCGTCGCTGTGCAGCGACGTGGCGCTGACCGCGGCGCCGAACTGCGTGGCACCACCGGCGCTGACCGTGATGGCCCCCAGCCGCGTGCTGCCGCCCACCACACCGCCGAAGCGGGCATCCCCGCTGCCGGTGTCGAGGCCGAGGGCATGGGCGCCGTCCACCGTGCCGGCCAGGGTGACCGTGCCGCCGTTGCTGGTCAGCGCCAGATCACCCGCCAGGGCTACCGCGCCGCTGTAGAGCTGGTCACCCGTGGTGCGGACCACCCAGCCGCCCAGCGTGCTGCTGCCGCTGACCGACAGGCCGGCCAGCGCCACCTGGGCGCCCACCGGGCCGTTGACCACCGCATCGCCCACCACCACCAGGGCCTGGCCACCAGCGGTGCCGGCATCGGCGCCGGCGCCCAGGGTGATGCTGCTGCCCGTCAGCGTGGTGTGGCTGGCCAGCACGGCGCGTTCGCCGTAGTGCTGGCTGCCGGTGGTGTGCAGGCTGCCGCCGGCGATGCGCAGGCTGCCGGCCGCGTCGGTCAGCAGCGAGGCCGCCGACAGCGCGCCGTCGAAGCCGGTGGTGCCGGCGCTGTGGACCACCAGGCTGCCCAGGCGCGTGGTCTGGCCCACGGCGCCGAAGCTGGCATGGCCGGCGCCGGTGTCCAGGGCCAGGCTGGCGCTGCCGTCCAGCGTGCCGCTGAAGCTGGCCTGGCCGCCGCTGGTGGCCACGCTGGTGGCACCGTCCAGCAGGGCCGCCCCGGCCACGCTGAAGGCACCACCCTGGGTGGCATAACTGCCGTTCAAGCGGGTGGCGCCCTGGTAGGTCTGGGCCCCGCCGGTGGTGGTGACATCGGCCAGCTGGATGCTGGCGCCGGTCACCGCCAGGGCGGCCAGGCCGCTGGCCGCGCCGTCCAGCACCACCGTGCCGCTGCCTGCGTTCAGCGTGGCGGCATGGCCGCCGCCGGCCAGGCTGCCGCTGATGTGCAGGCTGCCCGCCAGCGTGCGTGCACCGCCCGACAGGCTGGCGTCGCCGGTCACCGTGATCGACGCGGCCGACAGGTCGCCGCCGATGCCCAGCGCGCCGGTGTAGGTCTGCGCACCGGTGGTGGACACCGCGCCCACGCTGATGGCCTGGCCCTGCAGGTGCAGGCCGGCGCGGCTGGCATCGCTGCCGGCCTGGGTGTAGGCCTGGGTCAGCGTGACATTGCCACCGGTGGAGACCAGGCTCACATTGCCACTCTGGCCGGCGCTGATGGCACCTGCGCTGAGGTGGCCGGCGGCGGTGATGGCGATGTCGCCGTCGTGGGTGGACAGGTTGCCCAGCGTGAGCGCGTTGCCCGACGCCAGGTGGATGCCGCCCGTGCCGGTGACTTGCGCGCTGACGTTGGCGGCGTGCACGCCGAAGGCGGCACCGCTGCTGCCGATGCCGTTGCCGCTGCTGAGGTCCAGCGTGCTGGCCGTCAGGCTGGCCGACGCGCCCGATAGCGCGCCCTGCGTGGCCGCCAGCGTGATGCTGCCGTTGTTGCCGGCGTTGACCGTGCCCACCACCAGGTTGCCGGCGGTGGCGGTGAGGCCGATGGCCCGGCCGCTGCCGCCCGCCACCACCGAGCCCGCCGTCATGCCGGTGCTGCTGGTGGCGCTGATGTCACCATCGCTGGTGGCCAGGCTGGTGCTGCTGAGCGTGCCGGTGTTGGCCACATGCAGGTCGCCCGCAGCGGCCAGGGTGGCGCTGAGGCTGACCACAGCGGTGGTCAGCCAGGTGTCGCCACCGGCCGCGCCGCTGTCCAGCACCAGGCTGCCGGCGTTGACCTGCAGCGTGCGCGCCGCCGCACCGTTGCCGCTGGTCAGGATGTCGGTGCCGCCGCTCAGGCGCACCGCGCCGGTGGTGCTGATGGCGCTGGTGGGCAGCAGCAGGGTGCCGCCGGCCGTCAGCGCCAGGTTGCCGTTGGCCAGGCTGATGCCGGCGCTCAGGTCCAGATCACCCGCCGTGCTGAGGTAGGCCGAGCTGCTACTGCCCAGGCTCAGCGCACCGCCGCCCAGGGTCAGCGCGGTGTTGCCGATGTTGTGCACCGACACCACGCGGTTGCTGCCGCTGGTGCCCAGGGCGGCGATGCTGGTCACGTCCAGCGTGATGGGGGTGCCGGCGCCGGTGGTCAGGTTGCTGACGGCACCGATGTCCTCAGCCGCCGCCAGTGTGGCGCTGTGGCCGCTGACCTGCGTGCCGTTGCCACCGGCCAGGATGGACCCGGCAGAAGACAGGCTGACCGCACCGTGGTTGGCGCCTGCCGTCACGCTGACCAGGGTGAGGTCGCCACTGCTGGTGGCCAGCGTGACGGTGTTGCCGGCGCTGTCGGCACTGGCCCGCACCAGGCTGGCCAGGGTGGGGCCGGCGCTGCGGACCGACACGGCGCCGCCGCTGGCCACCACCGACGCCAGCGTGGTGCCCGCGCTGCGGGCGTCGTCGATGAAGATGCCGTTGCCGCTGCTGGCGGTCAGGGTGGCCGCGCTGGTCTGCAGGCTGGTCGTGCTGCTGCCCACGCCGGCCGTGCCGCTGAGGTTCACCACCCCGCCGGTCACCCGGGTGCCGTGGTTGCCGTCGTCCTGCAGGCGGCTGCCGGCGCCGCTGGCGCTGAGCGTCAGCGCGCCGCTGCCGGCATCCAGGTTGCCGGCGAACAGGCTGGTGTTGGCCGTGCTGCTGCTGACGCTGATGGCGCCGCCGCTGGACGCGGCATGGGCCAGCAGCAGGTCGGCGCTGTGGCTGATGTCGATGGCACCGCCAGCCGATGCCACCGACGACAGCACCGAGGGCGTGGACGCCGTCAGGTAGATGGCGCCGCCGCTGCTGCTGACCTGCACCCGCTGGCCGTTGGCCGCCACCCGGTTGCTGCTGCTGCCCACGCCGGTGGCGCCGTGCAGCTGCACGTCGAAGGCTTCCAGCGTGGCGCCGGGCAGGGCCAGCAGGCGCCCCGCATTGGCCGACAGGTCGATGGCATTGAAGGCCGCGCCGCTGCCGCCCGAGACGCTGAGCATGCTGATGTCGCCGGCGCTGGCGCTGACACGGATGTCATTGCCGGCCGCGTCGGTGCCCGAGCGCAGATCGGTCAGCTTGATGTTGCCGGCGGCCGTGATGTGGGTGGCCCCGTCGTGCACCGCGCTGTTCAGCCCGCCGTTGAGCGTGCCCAGGCTGCTGAGGTGCAGCCCACCGCTGCCGGTGACGCTGGCATTCAGCGTGTGGCCGGCCGAGGCGTTGACCAGGATGGGCGCCGCAGCGGTGCCGATGCCGTTGGCCGCACTCAGCGTGATGGCGGCATTGGCGCCGCTGCCGGCCAGGGTGCCACCGCCGGCCAGGATGCTGCCGCCGCTGGCCGTCAGGTTGAGGGTCCTGGCACTGCCGTAGCTCAGCGTGCCCAGGGTCAGGTCGCCGCTGCTGGTGGTCACCGCCAGGTCGCCGGTGGTGGCCAGGCTGGACAGGTTCAGTGCGCCGGCCTGGCGCAGCACCATGCCGCCGCTGCCCGCGCTGGCGGTGAGGCTGCCCACCGCCAGGCCCAGCGCCGTGCCGCTGCTGCCGATGTTGCTGTCCGTGCCATAGGCCTGCAGGGTCAGGCTGCCGGCGGTGATCAGGGCGTTGTTGTTGATGGCGTTGATGTTGCCGTCACCGCTGCTCAGGTAGGCCTGCAGCAGCAGGCTGCCGGTGCCCACGTTCAGGTTGCCCACCGCCAGCGAACCGATGCCCAGGTAGCTGAAGTCCAGCCCGGTGTTGTCGGCCAGGCTGCTGAGGCTGGTGGTGTCGGCGCTGTCGCTGGCGCTGAAGCTCAGGCCGTTGGCGATCACGCTGAGCGTGCCGCCGCTGCTGGCGCCGGTGTAGTTGGTGCGGTCCAGCGTCAGCAGGTTCAGGTCGGCGCTGTCGGTCACATACACGCTGCCCGGGGTGTTGAGCACCAGCTGCGGCGTGTTCAGGTTCAGGCGCGTGCCCACGCTGCCGATGCTGTTGCCCGCGCCGTAGCGGGCCGACAGGCTGACGCTGCTGCCGGTGATGGCATTGTTGCCGTCGATGCCGCTGATGCTGCCTTGGTAGGACTCCAGGGCCACCGCGCCGCCGCTGGTCACCGTGCCTGCCATCAGGTTGTAGCCGCTGTTCAGCGTCACGCCGGCCGGTGCCGTCACCACGCTGGCCGCCAGGTTGTAGCTCTCGCTGATGGCGATGCTGCCCACTGCGCCATGGGCCGCGCTGGCCGAGGCGGTCAGCGTGGTGGTGCCGCCGCCGTTGGCCGATGTGCCGATGGCGCTGGTGTTGCCGATGGAGCCGCTGGCGGTGAGCGCCACCGTGGTGGTGTTGAAGAGCGAGCCGCTGAGGATGGAGCCACCCTGGTTGTTGATGTTGACCGCCTGGCCACCCGCGTTGATGGACCCCAGCGCGATGTCGCCCTCGTCGTTGTTCAGCGCCACGCCGCCGGTGGCGGAGATGCTGCCCAGCAGCGTGCGGCCGTGCAGGGACAGGTGCACACCGCCGCCCTGGGCGGTGGCGCTGACGCTGTTGACCGTGGCGTCGATGCCGTTGCCGCTGCCGCTGGCGCCCACGGCGCCGCCATAGCTGGTCATGCTCAGGCTGGCGGCCTGCACCAGGGTGTTGGCGTCGCCATCGCCCAGGATGTCGCCGCTGCCGGTGCCGGTGAGCGCCACCGTGCCGGTGCTGCCCAGGTTCAGCGTGCCCAGCTGCATGGCGCGGTCGCTGGTGAAGCTGAAGGCCAGGCCCAGCGGGTCGTCCAGGCTGGTCAGCGCCGTGCCGGTCACGCTGTCGGTGGCGCTGAACAGCAGGTAGGCCGCGCCGCTGATGGGGGTGGACACGATGCTGTAGGTGCCGCCGTAGGTGACGGTGGGGTGGGTGGTGCTGATGCTGAGGCGGTGGATGTGGGTGTCCGACTCCACGTTCAGCGCGCCGGTGGGTGCAAAGCTGGTCAGCGGCGCCGACAGGTGGATGGGGTTGCCCACGCTGCCGATGGCGCCGCCATTGCTGGCGTAGAAGCTGGCGCTGGCGGCGTGGATGCGGTGGCTGCTGTCGGCATCACCCAGGATGTCGCCGGTGCTGGTCAGCGACACCGTGCCCGAGCGGCCCAGGTCGATGGTGTTCACCGCCTGGTCACGCCGGGTGTTGAGCACGAAGTTCAGGCCGGTGCTGTCGGCCAGCTGGTTGATCCGGGTGCTGCCGTTGTCGCTGATGTCGAAGCTCAGCTGCGGTGCAGTCACCTGGTAGACCGGCGCCGTGCCGCCCGCCGCCTGGCTGCTGGTCAGCGACAGGCTGCTCAGGTCCTGCGCGTTGTCGGCAAAGGCATTGGCGCCGGTGGCCAGGCTCAGGCTCAGCGCATCGGTCTGCAGGCGGGTGCCGCTGCCACCGGCCGCGCCCACCGAGCCACCGGCCGACAGCGTGATGCTGCCGGCGCTGAGCAGGCTGCTGCCGTCGTTGCTGATGGACGTGGTGCTGCCGGTGCTGTAGAGCGCCAGCGCACGCCCGGCCTGGGCGTTCACCGTGCCCAGGTTCAGGTCCACATCGGTGCTGAGGGTGAAGTCCAGGCCGCTGCTGTCCACCAGGTTGGCCAGGTGGTACTGGTTGCCACCCACGCTGTCGGTCAGTGCCAGGGCCAGACGCGGCGCCGCCACCGACACGCTGTTCTGCACCCCGGGCGTGCCGTGGGTGGAGGTCATGGTCAGCGCATACAGGTCGGAGGCGTTGGCCACGTCGATGTTGTTGCGGGCCACCAGGGTGAGCCGGCGGGCATCGGTCTGCAGGGTGTTGTTGCTGCCCAGCGACTGGTTGGCGCTGAGCTTGAGCGTGGGCGTGCTGAACAGGCCACCGCTGCCCTGCAGCAGGCTGTTGCTGCTGCTGGCCACGTCGGCCGAGCTGCCCGCGCTGTTGGCCAGCAGGCTCAGCGCACCGGCGTTGGACAGGTACAGCGTATTGCTCAGGGTGCTGCCCAGCGTGCTGGCGGCGGTGTACAGCGGCGTGCCGCCCTGGTAGCCGAAGGCGCTGCCGCCGTTGAGCGTGAGGTCGCCGGTGGTGATGCTGGGGCTGCCGGCACTGGCGCCGCTGCCGCCCTGCACATAGCTGCTGCTGTGCAGCGTGACCTTGCCACCGGCGCCGGTGTTGACGCTGCTGGCGGTGAGCACCCGGTCGGCCTTGAGCGAGAGGTCCAGGCCGCTCTGCGAGATGTTGCTCAGCTGGAAGGCGTTGCTGCCCAGGGTGTCGCTGATGCTGAAGGTCAGGCCGGTGGAGCTGATGCTGTAGCTGTGCGTGCTGCTGCCGCTGGTGTTGTGGCGCGCATCCAGGTTCAGCGATTCCAGCGTGGTGCTGTTGGACACGCTGACATTGCCGCCCGCGGCGATGGCCAGGTTCTTGGTGTTGGTGCTCAGCGTGGCGCCGGCGCCCACGCCGCCGTTGCTGCCCACCGCCGACAGCGTGATGCGGCCGCCGGTGAGGCTGCCGCTGCTGCGGTTGATCTGGGCGCCGGTGCCGGTGGGGGCGCTGCGCGAGGTGAGTGCGATCGAGCCGGTGGTCGAGGTGCCGGCATCGATGGTGGCCAGGCTCAGCGCCCGGTCCACGCTGTAGCTGAAGTCCATCGCACCGCTGACGGCCAGGCCCAGGCTCTGGGTGCTGCCGTCGGTGACGGTGAAGCTGTTCAGGTTGCCGGCGCTCACGCCGTAGCCGAACGTGGTGTTGGTGCCATGCGTCAGCGTCATGTCCAGGCGTGCCAGGTTCTGCGCATCGTCCAGGTACACATTGCCGCTGCCGGCCAGGATCACGGTGGGTGCATCCACCCGCAGGGCCGTGCCGCTGCTGCCGATGGAGCCGCCGCCGGCGGTGCTGGAGGTGGCCGTCAGCAGCACGCGGTTGCCGGCGATCCTGCCGCTGCCGTTGTCGCTGCTGATGTTGCTGTTGGCGCCGCCGCCCGCGGTGCTGAGTGCCACGTCGCCGATGGCGGTGATGGCGCCCACGGCGATGTTCTTGCGGGTGCTGAAGCTGGCATGGGTGAGCGCCGTGCCGCTGAAGTCCAGGGTCTGGGTCGTGCCGCTGTCGGTGATGCCGAAGCTCTGGCCCAGGCCGCTGAGGCCGAACTGGCTGGCCGTGCCCGCCACCGTGGTGGCGTTGGTGCTGGTGATGGCCAGGTCGCTCAGTGCAGTGTCGCTGGTCACGTGGGCGTTGCGCCCGGTGCTCAGCGTCAGCCTGGTGCTGCCGGCCAGGCTGATGGCATCGCCCACCGCGCCGATGGAGCTGGTGGTGCCGGAGGTCAGCGCCACCGTGCCGGCAGCGATGCCCGCGCCCGGCGTGCCGTCGTTGGCCAGGCTGCTGGCCGAGCTGATGCTGGCCGAGCCGGTGCTGCCCACGTCGATCTGGCCGATGCGCACGCTGCGCTGGCCGGCGAAGCTGAAGGCCAGGGCCGTGTTGCTGTCCACCGTCTCCAGGTGGTGGCTGCTGCCGTCTTCCGACAGGCTGAAGGTCTGGCCCGCGCCGGCCGTGACGGCCAGGCTGCCGGATGAACCGCTGCCACGGGTGATGGACAGGCTGTCCAGCGTGGCGCTGTCGGCCACGGCCACCTGGCCGTTGGCGGTGAGCTGCAGCTGGGGTGTGCTCACCGCGATGGCGGTGCCGCTGCCGATGCTGCCCTGGGCCGCGCTCAGGGCCACCTGGTTGGCGCGGATGCCGGTGGCGGCGTCGCCGTCGTTCAGGATGCTGCCGGTGGTGGCGGTGATGGCCACCGTGCCACCGGCCGTGGCGTCCACCTGGCCCACGGTGATGTTGCCACTGCTCTGGGTGTAGCTGATGCTGGTGCCCGCGTCCAGGCTGGACAGGACCAGGGCCCCGCTGCCGCTGGCAAACAGCGCAGCACCGGCCTGGGCCGTGAGCGTGGCGCCGGTGCTGCTGCTGATCGGCACCGGGCGGCTGCTGCTGCCGATGGCCTGGGCGGCGTCCAGCGTCAGGCTGCCGGTGCCGATGGCGATGCTGTAGCCGCTGGGGCTGAGGATGGAGCCCTGGCTGGCCGTCAGGCTGACGGCCTGGTTGCTGGCGGTCATGAAGCCGCCCAGCGACAGATCACCCTCGCGTGCGGTGATGGCCACCGGCCCGGTGGCGGTGATGGTGCCCAGGGTGAGCGTGCTGGTGGTGTTGGTGCTGCCGGTGGGCATGGGCACGTCCACGTACACACCACCGGCGCTGGCGGTGGCGGCCAGGGTGCCGGTCACCACGTCCAGGTGGGCATTGCCGCTGGCGCCCACGGCGCGGCCCACCAGGGTGGCGCTGTTGGCCAGCACGCGGCTGGTCTTGTTGCCGTCGTCCAGGATGTTGCCGGCGCTGGAGGTGAAGCGGGCCGTGCCGGTGTGGCTCAGGTCCACCTGGCCCAGGGTGATGTCGCGGTCGCTGGTGAAGGTGAGCGACAGCGACGAGTTGTCGGTGAGCGTGTGCACCGCATGGCCGGCGGCCGAATCGCTGACGCTGAGTTTCAGTGACGGCGCGGTGATGGCCATGCCGTGGCTGGTGGTGGTGTCGGCGTGGCTGCTGTTGATGGTGAGCGTGCCCAGATCCGCCAGGTTGCTGACGTACAGGTCACCGCGGGTGGTCAGCGCCAGGCTGCCGGCGTTGGCGCCGATGGCGGCGCTGCTGCTGCCCACGCTGCCCTGCGTGGCGCTGAGGCTCAGGGTGCTGCCCGAGGTCACGCGCGAGTTCAGGTTGCCGTCGTCCACCAGGTGGCCGTTGGTGGCGCTGAGGCTCACCGAGCCGCCCGCCTGCACCTGGCCGATCTGCAGCGTCTGGTCGCCGCTGAAGGCCAGTGCGTTCAGGGGCACACCCACCAGGCGGTTCAGGCTGTACTGCGTGCCGCTGTCGGTCACGTCGAACGTGAGATAGGGTGAAGTCACCTGCAGCAGGTTGGCCACGCCGGCCGTGGCATGGCGGTTGGTGATGCTCAGGCTGGTGAGCGTGGCATCGGTGTTGCTGACGTGCAGATCGCCGGTGCTGGTGGCCGCCAGGCCGGTGGCCTGGGTCTGCACCGCCTGGCCGGCCGCGCCGATGGCGCCGCTGGCGTTGAGCGTTGCCGTGCCGGTGCGGATGCGGGTGCTGGTGTCGCCGTCGTCGTGGATGGCGCCGGCACTGGCCGTCAGGCTCACCTGGCCGCTGGCCGCCGTGCTGACCGTGCCCACGGTGATGTCGCCGCTGCTGCTGGTCACGCTGACCACGGTGCTGGGCGTGCTGATGCGGTCCAGCGTCACCGCGCCGGTCTGGGTGATGCTGATGCTGCTGGAGCCGGCCCGCACATCCAGGTGCGAGGCGGCCGTGCGCACCGACACCGAGCCGCTGTTGGCGGCGTGCAGTGTCACCGTCTCGCCAGTGATCAGGCCGCTGTTGCCGCTGATGGAGCCCGAGCTGGTGGCCAGCGACACATCGCCCAGTGCGCCGGCGTTGACGCTGCCCACGCTGAACGAGCCGGTGCCGGTGGCGGTGACGGTGATGCTGTTGGTGGCCGACGAGGTGGTGGAGCTCAGCGCCGTCAGCGTGGTGCTGCCGCCGGTGCGGATGTCGATGGCGCCGTCGCCGGAGACGATGGACGACAACACGCTGGACGTGGCCGTGGTGCCGGCATGGATGCCGCCCGAGCCCGCGTTGGCCGAGAGTGTGCTGGCGTTGGTGGACAGGCGCGTGCCGCTGCTGCCGATGGCGCCCGCGGCCGTCAGGTTCAGCGTGCCGGCGCTGATGCGGGTGCCGGCATCGCCGTCGTCCAGCACGCTGCCGCCGTTGGAGGCCAGGGCCAGCGTGGCGCTGCCGGCGCTCACATCGCCGGCGGTGAGCGTGCCGGCGGCGCTGATGCCCGAGCTGCCGGTGGTGCTGAGCCGGTTCAGCGCCAGGGCACTGGCATTGGCCAGGAACACGCCGCCGCTGCCGGCGGTTGCCTGCAGCTGGCCGGTGCTGGTCAGCAGGGCCTGGCCGCCGCTGCCGATGGCGCCGTTGTTGCCGTTGCTGCCCGCGGCGCTCAACACCAGCGATGCCGCGCTCAGCGCCGTGTCGGCGGCGCCCAGCAGGTTGCCGCCGGTCGAGCCCAGCGTCAGCGTGCCGGCGCCCACGTCGACGGTGCCCAGCTGCAGCGAGCGGTCGGTGCTCAGGCTCAGGTTCAGGCCGCTGGCCTGGTCGATCTGGGTGGCCACCAGGCTGGCGCCGTCGCTCAGCTGGAAGCCCAGGCCCGGGGCGCTGACCTGGTAGGTGTTGGCATCGGTGGGCGCCACATGGCCCGCGTTGATCACCAGGTTGGCCAGCGCCGTGTCGCTGGCCGCCACCAGGTGGCCGCCCGAGGCCAGCGCCAGGTTGCTGGTGTGGGTGTGGATGGCCTGGCCGGCCGCGCCGATGTGGCCACCCGGGGCCGACAGGCTGACCGTGCCGCCGCTCAGCAGCGGCGTGCTGGCCGCTGCATTGGCGATGGAGCCGACGGTGGACTGCAGGCGCAGCGCCCCGCTGCCGGCGTTCAGCGCGCCGGCCAGCGTGATGTCGCCGGTGGCCTGCAGCGTGATCGCGCCGCCGTTGCTGCTGAGCTTGCCGATGTTGGACAGTGCGCTGCCGATGCCGTTGGCCTGCAGCGTGATGTGGCCGCCCTGGGTGCGGATCTCGGTGGCCGCATCGGCAAAGCGGATGCCGCCGCTCTGGGTGGACTGCAGGCTGAAGCCGTGGCCGGCGGTGGTGGCCAGGTCGATCAGGCCGCCGGCCATCGCGTCCACCGTGATCTGGCCGGTGGCCTGCAGGCTGATGTTGGCCGTGCCCGACAGGCTTTCCAGCAGGCCGCGCGACACGGTGTTGAGCGTGCCGCCCGCGCCCTGGTTGGCGTCGCCCGCGGCCACGCTGGCATCGGTGGCGTTGCCGTCCTGGCTGCCACCGGATGCGGCATCGGTGATGCGCAGGTCGGTGGGGTCCAGCAGCAGCTGGCCGGTGCGGCCCTGCGGGGCGCGCAGGTCCGCCGTGCCGGTGAGGGCGATGTCACGCTGGCTGGAGACTTCGGCGAAGCCGCCGTCGCCGCCCTGCACACCACCGCGTGCCGAGATGCTGCCGCCGAAGCGGGTGCGGGCGCTGGACCACAGTGTCACATGGCCGCCGTCGCCCCTCTGCAGTGCGTCGGCCTGCAGCCGGGCGCCGGCCGCCACCGTGGTCTGTTCGCTGAGCCGGGCGTAACCGCTGGCCAGGCCGTCGCTGCCCAGGGCGATCTCGCCACCGCCGTGGCGGCCCGAGACATCGATGCGTGCGCTGCCATCCACCTGCACCTGCTGGCCGTTGACCAGCACCGTGCCGCCTTGCGCGCCGCTGGCCTGCAGCGTGCCCGACACGGCCACGCTGCCGCTCTCGCCACCGGACAGCACGATGCGCCCGGGCGTGCCGCTCACGCTGTCGGCCACCACCAGGCCGCTGGTGTTGATCACCTGGTCGACCACGCCCTTGACGGCGCTGGCGCCCAGCAGCACCGTGCCGCCGTCGGCCTGCAGCGTGCCGGTGTTTAGCACCTGGGCCTGCAGGGCCGGCGGCGCGGCAAAGCTCAGCATGCCGTCGCCCTGGAAGTCGAGCGTGAAGCGCTGGGCCCCGCCCAGCACCACCTGGCCCAGGCGGGCCTGCACCACGCCGCTGTTCTGCACCCGCGGCGCCACCAGGGCGGCCAGTCCGCTGTCGCGGATGCTGATCTCGCCGGCATTGACGATGCGCGCCTGGGCATTGGGCGAGGCCTCGCCGAAGTGCAGCCGCCCGGCCAGGAAGTCGTCGTCGCGCAGGTTGGCGGTGGTGGCCACCAGGCCGCCCACGTCGATGCGGGCGCTGGGGCCGAAGACCACGCCGTTGGGGTTGACCAGCATCACCGTGCCGTTGGCCGTCAGGCGGCCGAAGATGGCCGAGGGGTCACGCCCCAGCACCCGGTTGAGGCTGACGCTGCGCACGCTGGGCTGGATGAAGTTGACGGTCTCGCCGGCGGCGATGTCGAAGCGCTGCCAGTGGATGATGGCCTTGTCGCTGCCCTGGTGGATGTTGAGCGTGGCCGGCACGCTGCTTTCCAGGCGCACCTGGCCGGCCACCACCTGGGCGCCCGACGGGTTGGCCAGGGCCGTGGCCGGTGCCAGCGCCGACGCGGCCAGCAGGGCCAGGGCGCTGAAGGCCACGCCATGGCTGCGCTGGCGGTGCCAGCCCAGCGCGCGGCGGATGCGCCGCGGGCAGCGCACGAAGAGCTGGTCGCGGGCGCTGCGCAGGCGGCGGGCGTGGGGGGCGGAGACAGCGGCGAACACGGCGGCAGAGACAGTCATGGCATGGCGGGCCGGCAAGCCCGTGCAGAAGAAGAGGTGGTGGCTGGCGCCGGGCAGGCGCTGCAGCCGCAGTGGCGGTCGGCGGTGGGGGCTGGGCGCACCGCGCTCAGAACTGCTGCACCCAGCGCAGGAACAGGCGCGGGTGGCGGTTGTCCTGGGTGCGTGGCGTGGCATTCAGCGGCTTGGCCAGTTCCAGCGTGGCAATGGCGCCGGGCATCAGGTCGGCACGCACACCGGCGCCGGCCGATGCCAGGCTGCGGCCGTTGGCCAGTGGGGCGCCCTGGGCGGTGGCGCGCAGCTGGCCGGCGTCGACAAAGGCATAGAGCTGCGGCGCCAGCGGCAGGCCGGCCCACTGCGGGTGGTGGCGGATCTCGGCCGACACCGCCACGCCCTGGTCGGCGGCGATCTCGCCGTCGTCGTAGCCGCGGCCGAAGCTGGCGCCGCCCAGCGCCATCTCCTCGCTGGCGAGCAGGGCGCCGCTGCTCCACTGGCCGGTGGCGGCCAGCATCAGGCTGCTGCGTGCGCCCAGCTGCTGCACCCGGGTCAGGTCCAGGGTCAGCTTGGTGAAATCGGGGCGGCCGTTGCGTCGCGATGCCAGGGCATCGCCGCTGCGCCGGGCGCCGGCCATGCGCAGGCCCTGGTGCAGCACCAGGCGGGCGGCGCTGATGCCGTCCAGCTCGTCGGCCCGCTCGTAGCTCAGGCCCAGGCGCAGCACCCGCAGCCGGTCACGGGTGAAGGCCTGGCCGGCGATGTCGGTGTCCACGTCGCGCAGCTCCAGCTGGCCCACGGCCCGCAGGTTCTGCTGGCGCGAGCGGATCAGCGGCCAGGTCAGGCCCAGCTGGGCCGAGCGCACCTGGCTCTGCACGTCCAGCGCCTGCAGCTCGCGCCGCGGCCGCGATGCGGCCAGCGACAGCGCGGCATTGAGGCTCAGGCCGTCGTCCGACAGCAGGGCGTCCCAGGCCGCGCTGGCATTGGCGCTGCGGCCGGTCTCCAGCGAGCTGCGTGCCGCCAGGCTGATGCGGTCGGCGCGCGCGCCCAGGGCGTTGAACGACACCGTGCCACCCAGGCTGGCCCAGCCCAGGTAGGGCGAGCTGCGGCTGTCCAGGCTCAGCGTGGCCTCGCGCGGCTGGCGCAGCACCCGCACCTGCAGCACCGAGCCGCCCAGGGTGTTGGGCGCCGGTTCCAGCGTGGCACGCACCGTCAGGCCGCCCAGGTCGTTGGCCAGCAGCAGGCGGCGGTCGATCTCGTGGATGCTGACCGGCACCTGGCCGCGCAGCGGTTCCAGCAGGCGTTCCACCGCGGCGCGCGCCGGGCCGATGTCGGCGTCGAACACGATGTCGCTGAGCCGGCCTTCCACCACGCGGATGCGGAACACACCGTCTTCCACCGTCTGCTGCGGCACCACCACCCGGGTGGTGACGAAGCCGGCGTTGCGGTAGCGCAGCTCCAGCGCCTGGGCCACGCCGAACACCTGGGCCACGCTGATCTCCTGCGCCAGCAGGCCGGCATACAGCGGCTGCAGGCTGGCGTCGTCGTAGCGGCTGGCGCCGTCGATCTGCAGGCGCCGCAAGGTGAAGCGCAGCGCCTCGGCACCGGCC
The DNA here is from genome assembly GCA_040386375.1 of Pseudomonadota bacterium. Classification (GTDB taxonomy): domain Bacteria; phylum Pseudomonadota; class Gammaproteobacteria; order Burkholderiales; family Burkholderiaceae_C; genus Pseudaquabacterium. Next base: position 161,663 of record JAZKFQ010000043.1, on the reverse strand, counting down.
GGCGCCTGCGCGGCGGCCGCCTGCGGCACGCTGATGGGCGCGCTGCCCAGGCCGGGCGTGGGCAGCACCGGACGCAGGGGCGCGCGGCCGGGCTCGGCCAGCGTGGGCAGGGCGGGCGGGGCGGGTGGCACCTGGGCCTGCACCGCCTGGGCCAGCAGCCAGGGCAGGGCCAGGCCCAGCAGCCGCAGCGGCGCGCCGGGGCGGCGCAGGGAAGGACGGAGGGCGCGCGGCGGCATGGGCATGGGCTGGGGCATGGGCGTCTGTGGCAGGGGCTGTTGGGGTGCATCGGGAGCGGGCGCGCAAGCGCGGTCGCCACCCCCGATGGATGTCTGTCGACGATAGGGGCCGCCTGCCTGGCACATCGCCCAAACAGCCGTTGTTCAGGGGCGCTGATCCGGCCATGGGGCTTGTTCTCTCCAACGCTGCATGCCTGCATGCCTGCATGCGGTGACCGTGGCGGCAAGGCCGAGGCCGTGGGGCCGTTCAGGGCTTGGCACGCGAACACACGTCGGGACAGTCCGCGGTGCGGGAGGTGGCCGCCGCGCCTCGCATGCCAAGCCCTGCCCGGCCCCACGGCCTCGACCTTGCAGTCAGCCTGCTGTGCCCTGCCTGCAGGAACCCAAGACCATGGCCCGCAGCCTCGGCCCTGCCGCCACGGTCGCGGCATGCAGACACCCGGCGCCGGGCGCCCGTGGTGGCGCAGACGAGCGCCGTTCTTCTCGGCCTACAGGCCCAGGTAGCCCGGCTGGCGCAGCGTGGGGCTGTCGGGCGCGTCGGTGCGCCGGGCGCTGGCCAGGGCGGCCTCGCGCAGCCGGCGGGCTTCGCCGGTTTGCGCCGCATCACCACCTGCGCTCAGGGCCGCGGCACGCACCCGTTGCAGATAGGCCAGCATGCGCACGTCGCGAAAGCCCTGCAGGGCCTGCCAGCCGGCCAGGGCCAGCGCGCTGTGCTGCAGCGCGGTGCTGGTGTCGCCCTGCTGCAGCGCCAGCCGCGCCAGGCCGGCCCGGGCCAGCAGCACATGGGCCCAGTGCGGGTTGGCCGTGTCGTCCAGCAGCCGCTGGAACTGGGCGCGGGCGGCGGGCAGCTCGGCCTGTTCCAGCAGAAAGCGCGCCCAGCGCTCGCGCATGGCCAGCAGCGGCTGGCTGGCCGGGGCATCGTGTGCCTCGTAGTCGGCCAGCGCCTGCTGCAGCACCGCGCGGGCCTCGGCCGTGCGGCCCAGCCGGGCCAGCGCATCGCCCAGGTGGCGCTGGCAGCGCCGCAGGTCGAAGGCGTAGTGCGCCTTCTGGCGGAAGCCCGCTTCGGCCGCCTGCAGCAGCGGCAGGGCCAGGGCGGGCCGGCCCTCGGCGGCCAGGCGCTCGCCGTGGTCCTCGCGCACGGTGCTGGCATCGGGCACGGCCGCCTCGGCCGGGGGCAGGTGCGCCAGCAGGGCGTCGAACAGCGGCAGCGCGGCCTCCCGGTCGCCGGCCAGGTGCAGGGTGCGGGCCTGCTTGCCACGCGGCGCCCAGGCGGTGGGAAAGTCCAGCCCGCTGGTGCGCTCCGCGATGTCGGCGGCGCGCCCCAGGGCCTGCGCCGCGCCGGCCAGGTCGCCGGCCTGCTGCAGGGCCACGCCGCGGTTGGCGTGGAAGGTCTGCAGCTCGGCCTCGTTGCGCTGGGGCATGGCCTCGGCCAGGCTGATGGCGCGCTGGTTGGCCGCCAGGGCCTCGGGCAGGCGCATCATGGTCTGGTGCTCGGTGGCCAGCTCCGACCAGGCCGTCACATGGCCACGCTGGCCCGGCGCCACCTGGGCGAACAGCGCCTCGGCACGCTGCAGCGCAGCCAGGCGGGCCGCGGCCTGGCCGGGCTGGTCACGCTGGCAGATGCCCTGTGCCATCCACCAGTGCGCGCGCTGCGCCGAGCGGTCGCGCCCGGCACGGCGGATGTCGGCGTCCACCGCGGCCAGCTGGCGGCGGCAGCCGGCCTGGTCACCCTGCAGATAAGCCTGGGTGGCGGCCTCGATGCCGGCGTCCAGCAGCTGCTCGTGCAGCGGGCCGTGGTGGGCGCGCACCAGGGCCAGCTGGCGGGCGCGCAGCGCCGCATGGGCGCTGCTGTCGCCCAGCTCGCGGTAGAGGTCGGCGGCGGTGCGCAGCAGCTCGGTGTGCAGCACGGGGTCGTCGGCGAACTGGCTGTTGATGCGGGCCACGCTGCGGTCGAGCAGGGTCCTGGCGGTGGTCTGGCCACCGGGCTGGCCACCAGGGCGGCCATCGGCCAGGCGCGGGTCGGCGCCGCTGAAGATGCCACGCAGGAAATCGGTCACCGCGGCGGCGCGCCGGGCCTGGGCGCGCGCCTCCTGGGCCTGCCACAGCACGCCGGCCAGGCCCACCACCAGGGCCAGGGCCAGGGCGCTGCCCAGTGCCACCGGCAGCCGGTGGCGCCGCGTGAAGCGCAGCAGCCGCGCCGCCGCACCCAGGCGCCGCGCCTGCACCGGCTGGTGGCGGGCGTGGCGCCGCAGGTCGTCGGCCAGGGCGGCCACCGAGGGGTAGCGCGCCTCCGGCGCCGGCTGCAGGGCCTGGGCGACGATGGCGTCCAGGTCGCCTGCCAGGGCCCGGCGCTGGGCGGCGCTGGTGGCCAGGCGGGACGGCGCAGGCGGCACGTCGCTGGCCGCATCGCGCCGGCGGCCGGCCCAGGCCGGCTGGTCGGTCAGCAGCTCGAACAGCATCAGGCCCAGGGCGTAGACATCGGTGGCCACACGCACCGGGCCGCCGGCCAGCTGCTCGGGCGCGGCGTATTGCGGCGTGGCCAGCACGCCCTGGGCGCGGGTCAGCGCAGCGCCGTGTGCATCACCGGCCACCGCATCGGCCTCGGTGGCCTGCAGCAGCTTGGCGATGCCGAAGTCCAGCAGCTTGACCTGGCCGTCGGCCGTCACCAGCACATGGGCCGGCTTCAGATCCCGGTGCGCCACCAGGCGGCCATGGGCATGGGCCACCGCGTCGGCCACCTGGTGGAACAGCGCCAGCCGGGCCGGCAGCGGCAGCTGGCGCTGCTGGCACCAGGTGGTGATGGGCTCGCCCTCCACCAGCTCCAGCGCCAGGTAGGGCTGGCCGTCCTGGGCCACGCCGGCGTCGTAGAACCTGGCGATGTGCGGGTGCGACAGGCCGGCCAGGATGTCGCGCTCGCGGGCAAAGCGGGCGCGCACGCCGGCGGCGTTCAGGTTCTCCAGCAGATGGCGGTGCGGCAGCTTCAGCGCCAGCTGGCGGGCATAGGCGCCGTCGGCACGCTCGGCCAGCCACACCACGCCCATGCCACCGCGGCCCAGTTCGCGCACCAGGGCATAGGGGCCGATGCGCTGGCCGGCCTGGTGCGCCGCGCCGTCCTCGGCGGGGGCCGCCAGCCGCGGCGCGGTCAGGTAGCCGTCGGCCAGCGCCTCGGGCTGGCGCGCCAACACCGCCGCCAGCCAGGGCTGCAGCAGGGCCTCGCCGGCCGGCAGGTCGGCCAGGGCCGCAGGGCGGGCCGCGGCGGGCAGGGCCAGCAGGGCATCGAGCCGGCGCGAGAACGCTGCCCAGTGTTCGGGCGGGCAGGGCAGGGCGGGCATGGTGTGTGCGGCCAACGTGCAAACCGGCCCGTTGCGGACATCAGCCCAGCATGCTGCGCAGCAGCAGCCGCGCCTTGTCCCAGTCGCGGCGCACGGTGCGGTCGGTCAGGCCCAGGGCCTGGGCGATCTCGGCATCGGTCATGCCGGCGTAGTAGCGCATCTCCACCACCTGGGCCAGGCGTGGCTCCACCTTGCCCAGTGTGGTCAGTGCCGCGTCCACCTGCAGTGCTTCGTCGGTGTCCGCACCGGTCGCCGCCAGGCCTTGTTCGATGGCGGTGTCCAGCGTCAGCACGGCCTGGCCACCACCACGCCGCTCGGCCTGGTGCGCCCGCACCAGGTCGACGATCACCGAGCGCATCACCTGTGCCGCATAGGCGTAGAAATGGCCGCGGCTGTGGAAGTGCAGGCTGTCCACCCGCCCGGCCAGCTTGAGAAAACTCTCGTGCACCAGGGCCGTGGTGTTCAGCCCGGGCTGGGGCCCGGCGGCATGCAGCCGGGCGCGGGCGATCTTCTTCAGCTCGGGGTAGGCGGCCTGCCAGGAGGCGGGCGCGGCGTCGTCGCAGGCGTCGGGCGGTGGCGTGGCCGGGCCATCTTCGCATGGGCCCTGCCGGGCCGGCCTGTCGCTCAGGTGCTGGTGGCTGCCGGGGTGCACGGCCATCATGCGCGGCACCCAAGGAGACCATGCATGGCAAGTGCCGCAGAGGGCGCAGCCCCCTTGCCCCCGGCAGCCCGTTGGCCTTTTCTGGCGCCGTTCGCCAGCCGCAGCTTCCGCTTCCAGTGGCCGGCCGACCTGTGCACCGCCTGGGCGCTGGAGATGGAGACCCTGATCCTGGGCTGGTATGTGCTGGTGCAGACCGGCTCGGTGCTGCTGCTCACGGTGTTCGGCGCGCTGCAGTTTGTGGGCACGCTGGCCTCGCCCCTGCTGGGCACCCTGGGTGACCGGCTGGGCCTGCGCCGGGTGCTGGCCAGCATGCGCTTTGCCTATGCTGCACTGGCCGGCGTGATCCTGCTGCTGGCCGCCAGCGGGCATCTCAGCCCCTGGGCGGTGCTGGCGGTGGCCGGTGTGGCGGGCCTGATCCGCCCGTCGGACATCGGCATGCGCACTGCCTTGGTGGGCGCCACCGTGCCGGCGCAGCACCTGATGGCGGCCATGGGCATCTCGCGCACCAGCATGGATTCGGCCAAGGTGGCCGGCGCCCTGGTGGGGGCCGGTGTGGTGGCCGTGTTCGGCATGGTGGTGGCCTATGTGGCGATCACCCTGATCCACCTGGCCGGCGCGCTGCTGACACTGCAGGCCGACAGCGGCCGGCACCAGCCCCTGGCCCCGGCCGGCCAGGCCGCGCCGCCCCGGCCGTCGCCCTGGCGCGAGCTGCGCGAGGGCCTGGCCTACATCTGGCACACGCCGCTGCTGCTGGCGGCGATGGCGGTGGCGGCCCTGGTCAACCTGACCGCCTTCCCGTTCAGCGGTGGGCTGATGCCCTACATCGCCCGCGACGTGTTCCAGTTCGACCAGCGTGGCCTGGGCTGGCTGGTGGCCAGCTTTGCCGGCGGGGCGCTGGCCGGATCGTTGCTGATGGGCGCCCTGGGCGGGCGGCTGCGCCCCGGCCGCACCATGCTGCTGGCCTGCGTGGCCTGGTTCCTGTGCCTGTTCGGTTTCGTCGCCACGCGGCAGCCGGCGCTGGCCATGGTGCTGCTGGCCGCCGCCGGCGCGGCCCAGAGCACCAGCATGCTGGCGCTGTCGATGCTGCTGCTGCGCAGTTCCGACCAGCGCTTCCGCGGCCGCATCATGGGTGTGCGCATGCTGGCCATCTACCCGCTGCCACTGGGCCTGCTGATGGCCGGCGCGCTGATTCCGCGCATCGGCTATGGCTGGACCGCCCATCTGATGCTGGGCGCCGGCCTGCTGCTGGCGCTGCTGATCGCCCTGGCCTGGCGCCGGCACCTGTGGCGCGCCGACGCACCCGGCAATGCGTTGGCCAGCACACCGGCCTGAGGGTTGACCGGCGGCCATCCTCCTTGATCGAGGGGGTCCGGGCCGGTGCGGATGTGGGGTGGCCTGCCGTTGGCTGGGCCGCACGGCACCAGCACCAGCCCGAGGCCCGTCAGTGCCAGACCCTGGACGCCGCTGCCGAGGTCGGCAACGGCGGCTGGGCCCAGGCCGCATTGCCGGCCGGGTGGGCACGCTCAAGGCCTTTGCCGCGTCCGGCTACCCCTGTTGCTGCACCATCGACGGCGTCGTGGTGGCCCGCGGCTACACCGGTGGCACGGTGAATTCCAGCTTCTACGACACCGTGGTGGGTTTGCCGGGCAGCTGGCGCTGCAGGTCAGTGACGGTGGGAGCCTGGTGCGCGGCGATGTGTCGAATGTGCTGCCAAGCGTGGCCTCGGCCCGGGTCGGCAGCGTGCCCGAGCCGGCCACCCCGGCCAGCCTGCTGGCAGCCTGGCTGCTGGTGCTGCGGCGGCATCGGCGCGCAGGCGGGCAGCAGCGCTGACCGGCAGGGCCATCAGACGATGCGGTCTTCCGGCTTGCTGATCTTGCCCATGGGCGCATAGCGCTGGCTGGGCGCCAGCGGGTGCTCGGCGGCGCTGCCGTCCCACACCGGGTCGGCAATGCCCTCGAACACCTCGCGCAGGCGCTGGCCCCAGGTGCTGTGGATCATCTGGAAATACGGGTTCTGGTCGTCGATGCAGACCATCTGCTCGGTCTGGAAGCTGCCTTCGCGGTAGACCAGCAGGTCCAGCGGCAGGCCCACGCTGAGGTTGGACTTGAGCGTGGAGTCCATGCTCACCAGGGCGCACTTGGCGGCCTCGTCCAGCGGCGTGGCGGGGGTCAGCACCCGGTCGAGGATGGGCTTGCCGTACTTGCTCTCACCCACCTGGAAGAAGCAGGTCTCGCGCGTGGCCTCGATGAAGTTGCCGGCGGAATAGACCAGGAACATGCGCATGGCCTCGCCCTGGATCTGGCCGCCGAAGATCATGCTGGCGTTGAAATCGATGCCCGCCGCCTTCAGGCTGGGGCCGTCCTGCTGGTAGACGCGGCGAACCGCGCTGCCCAGCACACGCACCGCATCGAACATGCTCTGCGCGTTCCAGATCGTCAGCGCCTCCTGGTCGGGGCCGCGGTCGATCTTCTCCAGCTGCAGGATCTCGCGCACGCTCTGGCTGATGCTGAGGTTGCCGGCCGACAGCAGCACCATGAAGCGGTCGTCGGCCTTCTCGTAGACCATCATCTTGCGGAAGGTGCTGATCTGGTCGATGCCGGCGTTGGTGCGGCTGTCGCTCAGGAAGACGAGGCCGGCGTTCAGGCGGATGCCGATGCAGTAGGTCATGGGGTGTGTCTGGCAGTGGCCGGTTGCGGGTGGCGACCGGCAAACCGGCGAGGGTAGCAGGCCGGGCGGCCTGGCCGGGATTCAGCCCGCGCCGAAGCGCCGGCGCACCGCCTGCAGGCCGGCCTCAGTGGCCTGCAGCGCCTGGGCGATGTCGGCCTCGCTGTGGGCCAGGCTCAGGAACATGTTGTGCTTGGGGTGCAGATACACACCGTGGCGCAAGGCCTCTGCGGTGAAGACAAAGCCCTTCTCCCAGGCCGGATCGTCGTCGAACAGGATCAGCGGCATCTGCACCGGCCCGCTCTGGCGGATGCCGATGCCCAGCGCGCTGGCCTGCGCCGCCACACCCTGGCGCAACAGCGTGCCGATGTGGTCCAGGTGCGCCACCAGGCCGTCACGCTGCGCCACGGCCAGCGTGGCCAGGCCGGCAGCCATGGCCACACCGCCGGCCCAGAACGAGCCGGTGGTGAAGATGCGGCCGGCCGCGTCGCGCAGGGCGTCGCTGCCGGTCACCGCGGCCAGGGCATGGCCGTTGGCGATGGCCTTGCTCCAGGCGCTGAGGTCGGGCCGCACGCCCAGCGGCTCCCAGCTGCCGGCGCCATGCAGGCGCAGGCCGGTGCGCACCTCGTCGAGCACCAGGGCGGCGCCGGCCTGGGTGCAGAGCTGGCGGGCGGCCTGGGCGAAGGCCGGTGTGGGCGCGGCCTGGTCCACGCCCAGGTCGTGCTGGATGGGGCTCAGCAGCACGGCCGCCAGGTCGGGCCCGGCCTCGGCGGCGGCGCTGGCCAGGCTGTCTGAGTCGTTGTAGCGGAAGCGGATCAGGTGGGCGCGGTCTTCGGCCGTGGTGCCGGCCGCCACCGGCGTGCACCAGGGCGCGGCGCCGTGGTAGCTGCCCTGGGCCGCGAGCACCTTGCGCCGGCCGGTGGCTGCCCGCGCCACCATCAGCGCCACGGTGGTGGCGTCGGTGCCGTTCTTCTGGAACAGCACCCAGTCGGCATGGGCGATCTGCGCGACCAGGGCCTCGGCCAGCTCGACGAAACGCGGCGTGGGCCCGTTCAGGCAATCACCCAGCGCGGCCTGGGCCTGGGCGGCGGCCTGCACCTCGGGGTGCTGGTAGCCCAGCAGGTTGGGCCCCCAGGCGCACATGAAGTCGATGAATTCCCGGCCGTCCACGTCCCACAGCCGGCAACCCTGGCCGCGCTGGAAGAATTGCGGATAACCCGCAGGCAGGGCGGCCGCATTGAGGTGGCCGGTCATGCCGCCGGGCACCACGCGGCGGGCGCGCTGGCGCAGGGCCTGGTCGGTGGTGGTGCTGCTGTCCTGGGCCATGGGGTGCTCCGTGCGGGCGGCGGCGGGGCCCGGCTGCGAGCGATGATGCCAGGGCTTCAGCCGCGGCCGGCCAGGGTCTTCAGCCGGTACAGCGCGTCCAGCGCCTCGCGTGGGGTGAGGGCATCGGGGTCGATGGTGGCCAGCGCCGCGTCCACCGCCGAGAGCTCGGGCGCCGCGCTGGCCTGCGGTGGTGCGGCGAACAGGTCCACCTGCGCATCGCCGGCACGCTGCTGGGCTTCCAGCGCCTCCAGCGTGGCACGCGCCTGGCGCACCAGCGTGGCCGGCATGCCGGCCAGGCGCGCCACCTGCACGCCATAGCTGCGGCTGGCCGGGCCGGGCTCGATGGCATGCAGGAACACGATGTCGTGTCCCGCCTCCACCGCCGACACATGCATGTTGAGTGCGCGGGGATGTTTGGCCGGGAATTCGGTCAGCTCGAAGTAGTGGGTGGCAAACAGCGTGAAGGCCTGGTTGCGGTCATGCAGCTGGCTGGCGATGGCGCCGGCCAGGGCCAGGCCGTCGAAGGTGCTGGTGCCCCGGCCGATCTCGTCCATCAGCACCAGGCTGTGCGGCGTGGCCGCATGCACGATGGCCGCCGCCTCGGTCATCTCCAGCATGAAGGTGGACTGGGCGTTGACCAGGTCGTCGGCCGCGCCGATGCGGGTGTGGATGGCGTCGATGGGCCCCAGGCTGCAGGCGGCAGCCGGCACGAACGAACCCATGGACGCCAGCAGCACGATCAGCGCCACCTGGCGCATGTAGGTGCTCTTGCCGCCCATGTTGGGGCCGGTGATCACCAGCAAACGCGTGCGGGCGTCCAGCCGGCAGTCATTGGCGATGAAGTCGGGCCCGCCGGTTTCCATCAGCCGTGCCTGCACCACCGGGTGGCGACCCTGGCTGATCTCGATGCAGGGCTGGGGCACGAAGCGCGGCTGGCACCAGCCCAGGGTGGCGGCGCGCTCGGCCAGGGCGGCCAGCGCGTCCAGCGTGGCCAGGGCGCGGGCCAGGGCGCCCAGCGGCTGCAGATGGGCTTGCAAGGCATCCAGCAGCTGTTCGAACAGCCACTTCTCGCGCGCCAGGGCGCGGTCTTGTGCGCTCAAGGCCTTGTCCTCGAAGGCCTTGAGCTCGGGCGTGATGAAGCGCTCGGCGTTCTTCAGCGTCTGGCGGCGCTGGTAGTCGGCGGGCACCTTGTCCAGGCCGGAGGCCGTGACCTCGATGTAGAAGCCATGCACCCGGTTGAACTGCACCCGCAGGTTGTTGATGCCGCTGCGGGCGCGTTCGCGCACCTCCAGGTCGAGCAGGAAGGCGTCGCAGTTCTGGGCGATGCTGCGCAGCTCGTCCAGCTCGGCGTCGTGGCCCGTGGCGATCACGCCGCCGTCGCGCAGCAGCACGGCCGGCTCGTCGGCGATGGCCGATTGCAGCAGGGCGTGCAGCAGGGGCGGGGGCTGCAGGCCGGCGGCGCAGTCATCGAGCAGCGGGGCCGCGCCGGCGTCGGGCAGGGTGGCGCGCAGCACCGGCAGCAGGGCCAGGGTGCTGCGCAGGCCGCTCAGCTCACGCGGGCGCACCTGGCGCAGCGCCAGGCGGGCGGTGATGCGCTCCACGTCGCTGGCCGCGCGCAGGGCGGCGCGCAACGGGTCGGCGCCATGGTCCAGCAGGGCAGCGATGGCGGTGTGGCGGGCGCTGGCTGGCGCACGCTCGCGCGGCGGGTGGGTCAGCCAGTGGCGCAGGCTGCGGCTGCCCATGCCGGTCTGGCAGCTGTCGATCAGCGACAGCAGGGTGGGCGCCTTCTCACCGCGCAGGGTCTGGGTCAGCTCCAGGTTGCGGTGGGTGGCGGGCGGCAGGTCGATCAGGCTGCTGGCGCGCTGTGCATCCAGCGTGGCCACGTGCGCCAGCGCCTGGCCCTGCGTGTGCTCGGCAAAGCTCAGCAGGGCGGCGGCGGCGGCCTGGGCCACCGGCAGGTCCTGGGCATTGAAGCCCTGCAGCGAGGCCACCTTGAGCAGCGCGCACAGCTTGCGCTGGCCCAGGGCGGTGTCGAACTGCCAGGCCGGGCGGGCGGTGCGGGCGGCGCGGTGCTGGGTGATGGCCGCGGGCAGCTTGTCGGCCAGATCACCGGCCTGTGTGGATTGCGGCAGCAGCAGCTCGGCCGGGTCCAGCCGGGCCAGCCAGCCGGCCAGTTCGGCGTCGGTGCATTCGCTCACGCCCAGCTGGCCGCTGGAGAGGCCCAGCCAGGCCAGGCCCCAGGTGTTGCGCAGCTTGGTGGCGGCGCACAGCAGGGCATCCACCCGATCGTCCAGCAGGGCGCTGTCGGTGATGGTGCCGGGTGTCACCACCCGCACCACCTTGCGCTCCACCGGCCCCTTGGCGGTGGCCACGTCGCCCACCTGCTCGGCAATCGCCACCGCCTCGCCCAGCTTGATCAGCCGGGCCAGGTAGTTCTCGACCGAATGCACCGGCACACCGGCCATCACCACCGACGCACCGGCGCTCTGGCCGCGGGTGGTGAGCGTGATGTCGAGCAGGCGGTGGGCCTTGCGCGCATCGTCGAAGAACAGCTCGTAGAAATCCCCCATCCGGTAGAACACCAGGGTGTCGGGGAAGCCGGCCTTGATGGCCAGATACTGCGCCATCATGGGGGTATGGCGCGAGAGGTCGCCCTCCAGCAGTTGGGCGGTCGATGGCGGTTCGTTCATAGAACCGACCATCTTAGGCGAGCGGCGCAGGCCTTCCGGGCACCAATCAGGCGCCAGCGCCGGTGGCCAGACGCGCGGCGCCGCGCAGCTTGCATGCCCTGGCCAAACGCGCCGCGGTTCCGGTCAGCGGGTCATCCCACACCGCCCCGCGTGAAAGCCGGGAACCCTGGTGCCGCTTGAACGCACGCAGCGGCGCGCCCACGACCAGCGCGGCTTCTGATGATGGAATTCGCCACCAGCGCGCTCAGGCCCATCACCACCAACGCCCGACTTGCTGGCTCCGGAACCGGGGCCCCTGTGTCGCCCGGGTGGACGGCCATCGCATAGAAGCGTTCCTGCTTTCCTGTGAAGTAGCCGACGCTGTCGCTGAAATCGAAGACCCAGGGTTCATCGTGCCAGCGAAACTGAAAAACCGACCCGCTCCAGTAATCGTCGAACTGGAGTCCTCGGAAATCCGCGGTGTTGAAGTTGTCCTCTGAGCCCCCAGCCCCCCACGGATTGCCAAGCGTCACTTCCGACAGGTGGCTCATCTCGCTGCTCCAGGAGCAAGACCACTGGGTGCACACGATGGGCAGCCGCCAATCACCGTGGCCGCCGAGCATCAGCTTGTCTGCCCAAGCGCTTGCCGTGTCCCAGTCCGCACGCCCGATGGCGTTTGCGTCGCGCAGCCAGGTGATGTTGAGCGCGGTGTCGTAAAAGGCATCGACTGAACCATCGCCGTTCAAGTCGCGAGCCAGCAACGTCGTCTCCCAGGTTCCCCGTCCGTGAACCGGCAAGGCATGTGCCCCGCTTGCCAGCACCAGCCCGCATGCCGCGAGCGCGATCACCAGTGGACTTGTACGCATCTGCCACCCCCGATCAATCCCTTGGTCAAGCTTGGCTGATCGATGACGTCCTGTCGTTGCGCCAACGCAATGCAGCGCCGGAAGGCCTTGTGGCGGGAGGATGCTTCCTGGGCCCTTGGCCTGTCCAGCAGTGCCAACCACACCGTCGACGGTGCCCCCGGCACACGGCGGCCACCGCCTCAGACGCCTGCCGCAGCGCTGAACAGCGTGGTCCAGTCGCCGCTGTCGGGCAGCACGTAGACCACCCCGCGCTGGCGCCCCAGTCCCGGTGCCAACACCTGGTCGTAGAAGCTGCCGTCGACCACGATGCAGCCCAGCGAGATGCGGTTGTCGTCGGGGCTGTCCGACAGCAGGCGCTGCGGCCGCCGCTCGGCGGGGTCGGCCGGGCGCAGGCGGTGGATGGCGACCGCGGCGTCGTAGTCCACCCACACCAAGGCTTCGCCGCGCAGGTTGTGGCCGGGTTCCGAGGCAAAGCGCCCGGCCGGTGTGGTGCGCTGCTGCGGCGCAATGCCGCTGAGCACCCTGTTGCCCACCCCCGGCGCCGACTGGTCGCCCCGGGCCAGGCCCAGCAGCGCCGGGGCGCTGCCCCGCAGTTGCCCGTCGGCGGCAAACACATGCAGCCGCGCCTGCAGCTTGTCGACCACCGCAAACGGCCGGCCGCCCGCATCACCACCACCAACGGCCCAGCGCACCAGGGCCAGCACCGCCGGCGACGTGGTGGCGGGCGCAGCCACCACAGCCCGGTGCGCCGCCACGGCGGCGGGGATCACAGGGGCCGCGGCAGCCGGCGCAGGCTGCGCTGCCACCAGCCCCGACCAGGCACCCAGCCAGCATGCCAGCCCCGCGCACGCACCTCTGCGCACCGCCGCCATCCGCCCCACCACCATCGTGACCACCGCTCCGTGTCTGCCGCCGTGCACGGCTGCACGCAGGCGCAGCCCATCCAGCCAACAGCGTAGCGCCTGCCGGTGGCGCCGGATCTGTGGAAAACGCGGTCAAGTGCACGCCAAAGCGGCGAGAAGTCGCAGGAATCGGGGCTGCAGGACAGGCCTGCAGAGGGTGGCGCCGCGGGCGCGGTTGTGTGTGCGGTTGTGTGCGCGGCAGCGGCCACTGCATGCGCCAGCCGACTGGTCGCCGGCGCCCATCCCAGGCGCCGAACTCCTGCGCCGGTCTCAGGCGCTGGTGCGCGCCTGCGGAAGCGCCGCGCGGGTGAGGGCCGGAAACACCTGTTCCAGCAGCTTCTGCTCGGGCAGCACGTAGACGATGGCCCGGCGCCCACGCAGCGTGGGCCACAGCTGCTGCTCGAAGAAGCCGTGCGGCAGGTTGATGCAGCCGTAGCTGATGCGGTTGTCGGCCGGGCTGGGCGTGGCCAGGCGCTGGGCCCGGCGCTCTTCGCGCTTGTTCAGCCGCACCCGGTGCATGGACACCGCGGCCTCGTAGTCCACCCAGATCACCTCTTCACCCAGCGCATTGCGGCCGGGTTCGGCCACGAAGCGGCCGGCCGGCGTGGTGCGCTCGCTGCTGCGCACCGCCTCGATCGGGCGCTCGCCGATGCCCGGCACGCTGTCGTCACCGCGGGCATAGCCCAGCAGCACGGGCGAACTGCCCAGCAAGCGGCCGCCCGCGTCGAACAGCAGCACCCGCGCGCCCCGCTTGTCCAGCAGCACAAACGGCTGCTGGCCGTTGTCGGCGCTGTCGACCACCCATTGCGCCACCCGGCGCACCGGTTCCGACACCCTGGCGCCGCCCAGGTCCAGCGCCCGCACCAGGGGTGGTGCGGGTTGGGCAGGACGGGTGGCCATGGCGGGTGCAGCCACCGAGGCGGCAGCCGGCGCCGTGGGCTGCACCGGCTTGGACGGCCACCACAGCGCCAGCGCCGCGGCAGCAGCCAGGGCACCGGCCGCCACGCCCTGGCACAGATCGGCGTCGAGAAAACGCGGCCTGGCCATGGTGTGTCGGCGCGGTGCCCTGGTGCTGCCTGCTCAGCCGGCCTCAGTTGCGGTCGGCGCGGGGAGCCCGCTCGACCATGGTGCCGTCATTGGCGTCCGGCGTCGGGCTGCTGGTGGTGCTGGGCGTGGTCATGGTGCTGGTGTCGGCGTTGGCGGCCGGCAGGCTGGGTGCCGGTGTGGGCGCCGCCTCCACCGCGGTCGGCGTGGCTGCCGGCAGGGTGGTCGTGGTGGTGGTGCTGTTGTCCATGGGCGCGGCGGCGGGCTGCTGCACGCTGCTGCTGCCCATCGGTGCTGCCGTGGTGTCGGCGGGCTGGGTGCTGGGCGCCTGGTTCTGCACCGTGGTGCTGTCGGTGGTGGTCTGCGCATAGGCGATGCCCAGGGCACCCACGAGGGCGGCAGCAGTGACGGCACCGGTCAGGGCTTTGATCTTCAACATGGCAATCTCCTTCAGGCTCGGCCCTGGCGGGCCGGTGGGTTGACGACAGGCCGGTGTCAACCGGCTGAGGCCATGCTAGGAAGGCCACCACGGGCCAGGGATCGGCGTTTGGCGCCCATCGCTGTAGGAATTTGCGCGCCCGTGTCAAGCTGCTGTTGCCCATGAAAAAGGCGCCCGAAGGCGCCTGTCTGTCCGGGCCGAAGCCGCTGGATCACTTCTTCGGCTCTTCCTTCTTCGCTTCCTTCTTCTCGGCCTTGTCGACCTTCTTGGCGGCGCTGGCGGCCGCGGCGGGGGCGCTGGCCTTGTCCTTCATGGGGGCGCCACCGGCGTGGGAGGCGGCCTGGGCGCCGAAGGCGAAGGCGGTGAGGATCAGGGCGCTGAGGAGCTTGGTCATGGTGCGGTCTCTTGGGTTGGTGTCAGGGTGATGGTCCGACGCAGGGGTGTTGCCCGGTGCGTCGGGGTGGAACCGTGGCCGCCGGACCAGAACGACCGTCAGCGCACCGGTGCACAACGCCGGCCGCCGCGAACGGTTGACAGCCCTGGGCAATCCCCGGCCGGCCGCCGCTAACATGCGGCCCGTGCCCGGCCTGCCCCTCGTGTCCCTGCTGCTCCTGTTGTCGGGCCTGGGGCCGACCGCGGCCGCGGCGCCCTTTCTGCCGGCCGATGACCGCCAGGTGCTGGCCACCGTGCCGGCGCGCGCCACCGACCCACGTGCCCGTGAACTGCTGGCGCTGCGCCAGGCCTGGCAGCGTGCGCCGCAGGATCTGGCCACGGCGCTGGCCTACGCCCGCCGCAGCTTCGAGGAGGTGGCGGCCGAAGGCGATCCACGCTTCGTGGGCCATGCCCAGGCTGCGCTGCAGCCCTGGTTCACGCTGGCCGATCCGCCGGTGGCGGTGCGGGTGCTGCGGGCGCAGATCCTGCAGTTCGACCACCAGTTCGCCCTGGCGCTGGCCGACCTGGACGCGGCCCTGCGCCTGCAGCCCGACAACGGCGAGGCCTGGGCCTGGCGCACGGCGATCCTGATGGTGCGGGCCGATTACGCCGAGGCCCGGCGCAGCTGCGACGGCATGGCGCCGCATGCCACGCCGCTGATCACCAGCGCCTGCCGGGCCCAGGTGGACGCCGCCACCGGCCAGGCCGCGGCGGCGGCCACGGCGCTGCGTGCGGCGCTGGCCCGCCAGCCCGGGGCCAGCCCCGAGGCCCGGCTCTGGAGCCTCACCCGCCTGGCCGAGACCGAGGAGCGCCTGGGCGCCTACCCTGCTGCTGAAGCGGCCTTCCGCGCCGCGCTGGCCCTGGGCCTGCCCGATGTCTACCTGCTGGCGGCCTATGCCGACTTCCTGCTGGACCGGGGCCGCGCCGCCGAGGTGCTGGCCCTGCTGCAGGGCCGCGGCCGTGCCGACGTGCTGCTGCTGCGCCTGGCACTGTCCGCCAAGGCCACGGGTGATGCCAGCGCCCAAGGGCATGCCCAGGCCCTGGCAGCGCGCTTTGCAGCCGCCCGCCAGCGTGGCGACCGCAGCCACCAGAAGGAGGAATCACGGTTCCTGCTCGGTGTGCGGGGGGATGCGGCGGGGGCGCTGGACCTGGCCCGGCAGAACTTCGCCGTGCAGAAGGAGCCGGCCGATGCCCGCATCCTGCTGGAAGCCGCGCTGGCCGCGCGCCAGGCCGCAGCGGCGCAGCCGGCGCTGGACTGGATGGCCGCCGCGGGCATCGAGAGCGTGGCGCTGCAGGCCCTGGCCAGCCAGCTGAAGGGCCTGCGTTGAGGCGCGCCGGCCCACGCCCGCTGGCCTGGCTGCTGGCCTGTCTGCTGTGGCTGGGGCTGGCCGGCGCCGTCGCCGCCCACAAGCCCTCGGACAGCTACCTCAGCCTGGCGGCGGATGCGGCCGATGCCGCGGTGCTGACGGGGCACTGGGACATCGCCCTGCGCGACCTGGACGTCGCCATCGGCCTGGACGCCGACGGCGACGGCAACATCACCTGGGGCGAAGTGCGTGGCCGCCATGCCGACATCGCGGCGCTGGCGTCGGCCCACCTGGCCATCGCGGCCGACGGCCGGGCCTGCCGCCTGGTGGTGGGCGCGCAGCAGGTGGACAGCCACACCGACGGCGCCTACAGCGTGCTGCCGCTCACTGCCACCTGCCCCGCGGCCCCGGTGCGGCTGGAGATCGGCTACACCCTGTTTGCCGACCTGGACCCCCAGCACCGCGGCCTGCTGCAGCTGGCAGCCAACGGCGCCACACGCGCGGCCATCCTCGGGCCGCAGGCGCCCAGGCAGGTGTTCGAGCTGGCCCGGGTCAACCGCTGGCAGCAGTTTGTCGACTACGCCACCGACGGCGTGTGGCACATCTGGATCGGCTTCGACCACATCCTGTTCCTGCTGTCCCTGCTGCTGCCGGCGGTGGGGGCCTGGCAGGCGGCGGGTGGGGGCCGCCAGAGCCGTTGGCAGCCCGTGCCGCGCCTGGGCCTGGCGGTGTGGGAGGTGCTGCGCATCGTCACCGCCTTCACGCTGGCGCATTCCATCACCCTCACACTGGCCACGCTGGGCCTGGTGGCGCTGCCGTCGCGGCTGGTGGAAGCCACCATCGCCGCCAGCGTGGTGCTGGCGGCGCTGAACAACGTGGTGCCGCTGTTCCAGGGCCGGCGCTGGATGGTGGCCTTCGTCTTCGGCCTGATCCACGGCTTCGGCTTTGCCAGCGTGCTGGCCGACCTGGGCCTGCCGCGGGATGCACTGGCCCTGGCCCTGCTGGGTTTCAACCTGGGCGTGGAGGCCGGCCAGCTGGCCATCGTGGCGGTGTTTCTGCCGCTGGCCTTCGTGCTGCGGCGCAGCGGCTTCTACCGCCGGGTGGTGCTGGTGGGCGGCTCGCTGGCCATCGCCGCGCTGGCAGCGGTCTGGTTCGTCGAGCGGGCCTTCGACCTGTCGCTGCTGCCGTTCTGAGCGCTTTCCGGCTCAAGTTGGCGCGCGCCCTGCCGAAACAGCAGCTGGTGCCCGGTGGTCGGACGGGCACCTGCATGCCCCAGCCGGGGGCTGACGAGGCCAGCTTGCCCGATCTCTCACACCAACTCCAGATCCAGCCGCGTTTCGGCCCCAAGAGCCGCGCCCTGGTGGTCGACGGCCATGCCACGGCGCGCAGCATGCTGGCCTCGCAGCTGCGTGGCCTGGGCGTGGGCCAGGTGCTGCACTGCGCCACCGCCCACGACGCCCGCCAGCACCTGCAGAACCTGGGTGTGGACGTGCTGCTGGTGGAATACCAGCTCGACGCCGACACCCTGGGCCAGGCCCTGATCGACGAGTGGCGCCGGGACGGCCTGCTGTCGTTGCGCACGGTGGTGGTGATGCTGTCGTCCCAGGCCTCGTACCAGGTGGTGGCGCAGGTGGCCGAATCGGCCCTGGACGGCTTCGTCATCAAGCCCTACACCGCGGGCAAGCTGGAGGACCGGCTGATCAGCGCCTTCCAGCGCAAGGACGCGCTGCGCGAGGTGTTCGACGCCATCGAGGCCGACCAGCATGCCCAGGCCCTGCTGCTGTGCGAGAAGCGCTACCAGCTGCGTGGCCCCTACTGGACCCATGCGGCGCGCATCGGCGCCGAGCTGGCCATCCGCCTGGAGCAGCTGCCGCTGGCCAATGCCATGTATGCCGCGGTGCTGGCCGACAAGGCCGTGCCCTGGGCCAAGCTGGGCCTGGCCCGGGTGCTGCAGGCCGGTGGCGACAGCCCGCAGGCGGTGTCCACGCTGCAGAACCTGCTGGCCGAGGAGCCGCAGTACGCCGATGCCTACGACGTGATGGGCCGCATCCATGTCGAGCAGGGCAACCTGGCCGGCGCCATCGATGCCTACCGCCAGGCGGCGCAGATCACGCCCTTCTCGGTGGCGCGGGCGCAGAAGTACGGCATCCTGGCCTGGTACGCGGCCGAGCCCGATGTGGCCCTGGCGGCGCTGGAGCATGCGGCCCGCATCGGCGGCGATTCACCGCAGTTCGACCACCAGACCCTGCTGCTGCTGGCCATGGCGCGCTTCCAGAACGGCGACGCCGCCGGCCTGCAGCAATGCCAGGGCCAGCTGGCCGGCGCGCTGGGCCGCGAGACCCGTGGCAACCAGGTGCCCGACGAGCGGCTGGGCCGGCTGCGCCGCCTGGGCCAGATGGCGCAGGCCCTGGTGGCCGTGCAGGCGCAGGACCGGCCCGGCCTGCAGGCCTGCCTGATGCCGGTGGCCGAGGACCTGCTGGCGCCGGGCTTCGACGTGGAGGCGGCCACCAACCTGCTGTCGCTGATCGCCACCAGCGATGCGGCCGGCCTCACGCCGCAGCAGGCCGACCAGTGGGTGCGCTGTGCCGGCCTGCGCTTCTGCGTCAGCAAGCAGGTCACCGAGATGCTGGCCAAGGCCTGCGATGCCTCGCCCATGCTGCCGCAGCTGGTGCGGGCGGCGCATGCGGAAATCAACGAGATCAGCCGCACGGCCTTGTCCGAGGGCCTGGCCGGGCGCCACCAGCGCGCGGTGGAGGCGCTGCTGCAGGCGGTGGAGCGCACCCGCAACGCCAAGCTGCTGGAACTGGCCCAGGCGGCGCTGGAGCGCCACCGCAGCAACATCCCCGCGGCCGAGGCGCTGGCCGAGCGCTGCGGCCAGCTGCAGGCCCTGTGCAGCACGGCCGGCCGCAGCCACCTGCTGGTGCACGAGAGGGGCGGCCGCACGCCCGGCGGGCTGGACCTGCCGCCGCCTGGCACACCGGGGCGACGCCAGGCGGTGCCCGCCCCGGGCTGAAGCCGGCACAGCCGAGCCGGCGCGCCTCAAGCCAGGCCCGTGGGGGCCGATAGCCCACTGAGGTGCCGGCATCGGCCTGCTGTGTTGCAGGCGGACCGGTGCACCGGGGAATCCACAACGTGCGTGTGTTGCTGCAGAGACTGCTGGGCCGGCTGAGCGTGGGGCGCAAGCTGCTGCTGATCTTCCTGCTCGACATGACGGCCGTGGCCTTCATCAGCGGCATCCTGGTCGACGAGAAGTTCCTGGCCATCGACTTTGCCCGCAAGGAGATTGCGGGCAATGCCTACATCGACGGCCTGCGCGGCGTGGTGGTGGGCCTGGCCGGCCGGCCGGTGGACGGCGCCGACCTGCCGGCGCAGGTGGTGCAGCTGCAGGCGCTGGAGCAGCGGCATGGCACGGGCCTGGCCACGCAGGCGCTCAGCCAGGCCTTCGCCCAGTCCCTGCAGCAGGGCCTGCCCGCCGCCGAGGCCGCCGGCACCCTGGCCGCGACCGAGCAGGCGCGGCGGCAGGCGCTGGAGGCCGGCCGGGCCCTGATCACCCGGGTGGGCAACCAGTCCAACCTGATCCTCGACCCCGACCTGGACAGCTACTACACGATGTCCATCGTGCTGCTGCGCATGCCGGCGCTGGTGCAGGCCCTGTCGGACACCACCGCCCTGGTGCAGCAGCAGGCCGGCGGCGCCGGCGATGCGGCCTGGCGCACCCGCTTCCTGATCCTGGAGGGCCAGCTCGATGCCGCCAGCAAGGGCCTGGATGCCGACTACGGCGAGGCGCTGGCCGCCTCGTCACCGGCGCTGGCGGCGCGCCTGCAGGCATCACGCAGCGCCTTGCTGGCGGCCATGGCGGCCTACCGCAGCGCCGCGCGCGGCATGGCCGATGCCCCCGGTCCGCCGGACGGCCTGGCGCCGGTGCTGCAGCGGCATGCCCTGGCGCTGCAACAGATCAACACCGCCTGGCAAGCCGCCGGCACCGCACTGGACGGCCTGCTTGCCGCACGCATCCGCGGCTTCTTCGTGCGCATGGCCTGGCACCTGGGCACGGCCCTGGGCCTGCTGGCGCTGATCCTGTGCGCGGTGTTCTTCGTGGCGCGCCAGATCGCCGTGCCGCTGGCCCGCCTGTCCGAGGTGGCCGACACCGTGCGTCGCACCGGCGACCACCGCCTGCGTGCGCAGTGGGACAGCCAGGACGAGATCGGCCGCCTGGTGCTGGGCTTCAACGACATGCTGCAGCAGCTGGACCAGGAGCGGGCCACGCAGCAGGCGCTGGCCGCCGCCGCCAGCGCGGCGCAGGCGCAGCAGCAGCTGGTGGAGGCCATTCCCATCCCGCTGATGGTGACCGCCGTGCCCGGCCACCAGGTGCTGCATGCCAACGGCCCGGCGCAGCGCTGGCTGGGCGAGGGCCGGGACGACCCCTGGCGCAGCGGGTTGGAATCGTCGGTGCGTGCACGCTTCTTCCAGCAGCTGGCCGACTGCGACCGGGTGGATGAATTCGAGGTGCGCTGGAGCGGGCCCACCGAGCAGAGCTGGGCCGTGCTGTCGGCGCGCCGTCTGGACTACCAGGGCCAGGCCGCGGTGCTGACCGCCTTCGCCCCGGTGAACCACCTCAAGCTGATGGAACGCCGGCTCGAGCTGTGGGCCAAGGTGTTCGAGGCCTCCGGCGAGGGCATCGTCATCGTCGATGCGGCGCAGCGCATCCTCACCGTCAACCGCGCCTTCTGCCGCATCACCCACGACCAGCTGTCCGATGTGGTGGGCGAGCCGTTGGCCTGCGTGGACGCGGGCGAAGGCAATGCGGCGCTGCTGGCCACGATCTGGCCGCAGGTGCACCAGCGCGGCAGCTGGCAGGGCGAGGTGCAGCTGCGGCGGCGCGACGGCAGCCAGCTGCCGGCCTGGATGATGGTGAGCGCCGCCCGCGAAGGGCCCGCCGGCCCGCTGAGCCAGCACGGCGCGGTCAGCGGCAGCGGCGAGCTGGCCTACTACATCGTCACCCTGATCGACATCAGCGACCGCAAGCGCAACGAGGAGCGCATCCGTTTCCTGGCCCAGCACGACGTGCTGACCGAACTGCCCAACCGCGCCCTGTGCATCGAGCGCCTGCGCGCGGCACTGCAGCGCGCCGAGCGCACCCAGGAGAAGGTGGCGGTGCTGTTCATCGACCTGGACCACTTCAAGACCATCAACGATTCCCTGGGCCACCATGTGGGCGACGCGCTGCTGCGCTCGGTGGCGCAGCGCCTGCTGGGCGGCGTGCGGGCGGGCGACACGGTGAGCCGCCTGGGGGGCGACGAGTTCGTGGTGGTGCTCAACGGTGTGGACGGCGTCGACGAGATCGGCCGCATCGTGGCGCAGCGCCTGGTGCCGCGTGTGCGCCAGCCGCATGCGGTGGACGGTGCCGAGCTGCAGGTGTCGTGCAGCGTGGGCGTCGCCGTCTACCCCGACGACGCGCAGGACATCGACACCCTGATGCGCCATGCCGATGCCGCGATGTACCAGGCCAAGGCCGAGGGCCGCAACGGCGTGCAGTACTTCACCCCGGCGCTGAACGAGCGTGCCCAGCAGCGCATGCAGGTGGAATCGCTGCTGCGCCGCGCCATCGAGCGCGGTGAGCTCAGCCTGCACTACCAGCCGCGGGTGGATGCCCGCAGCGGCGCGCTGCTGGGCGCCGAGGCCCTGCTGCGCTGGCACAGCGCCGAGCTGGGCCTGGTGAGCCCGGCGCGCTTCATCCCGGTGGCCGAGGAGACCGGCCTGATCGTGCCCATCGGCGCCTGGGTGATCGACGAGGCCTGCCGACAGGCCATGCAGTGGCGTGCCGAGGGCCGGCCGGTGCCGCAGGTGGCGGTCAACGTCAGCGGCCTGCAACTGCGCGATGGCCAGCTGCTGCCGGTATTGCAGCAGGCGCTGGCGCGCCACGCCTGCCCGCCCGGTGCCATCGAGCTGGAGCTGACCGAGACCACGCTCATGGACAACGCCGAGCACACGCTGGCCCAGCTGCATGCGATCAAGGGCCTGGGCGTGGCGCTGGCGGTGGACGACTTCGGCACCGGCTACTCCAGCCTGGCCTACCTGAACCGCTTCCCCATCGACCGGCTGAAGATCGACCGCAGCTTCGTGGCCGACATGCTGGACGACCCCACCGACATGGCCATCACCCGCGCCATCATCGGCCTGGGCCACACCCTGAAGCTCAAGGTGGTGGCCGAGGGCGTGGAGCAGCCACGCGAGGCGGCCCTGCTGCGCGAGGCCGGCTGCGACGAACTGCAGGGCTTTTTGATCGGCAAGCCGATGCCGCCTGCTGCGCTGCAGGCCTGGATGGCGGCGCGCGCGGACTCAGAAGCCCGCGGCCTGCCCGTCGCGGCGTGAATCGCTGGCGGCCACGTAGCCGTCTTCGGGGTCGTCGCTCAGCTTCCAGATGAACTGGCCGCTGCCGTAGTCCATGTAGGGGTCGTCGGTGGCCTCGAACTGGTGGCCCAGGCCCTTCAGCCCGGCCTGCAGCGCCGGTGCCATGGTGTGCTCCAGGTCGATCTTCAGGCCGGTGGCCACCTTCCAGCGCGGGGCATCACAGGCCGCCTGCGGCTGCTGGTGGTGCACCAGCATGCGCACCATGGTCTGCAGGTGGCCCTGCGGCTGCATGTTGCCGCCCATCACGCCGAAGGGCATCTGCGGCTTGCCGTCCTTGGTGAGGAAGCCGGGGATGATGGTGTGGAAGGGCCGCTTGCCACCGGCCACCACGTTGGGGTGCGATTCATCCAGCGTGAAGCCATGGCCGCGGTTCTGCAGGCTGACCCCGGTGCCCGGCACCACGATGCCACTGCCGAAGCCCATGTAGTTGCTCTGGATGAAGCTGATCATCATGCCGCTCTCGTCGGCCGCGCACATGTAGATGGTGCCGCCGGCCGGCGGTGTGCCGTGCTGGAAATCCTGCGCCCGCCGCGGGTCGATCAGCTTGGCGCGTTCGGCCAGGTAGCCGTCGCTCAGCAGGTCGGCCGGGGTCACCTCGGTCATCGATGCCGGATCGGCCACCCAGCGGTAGGTGTCGGCAAAGGCCAGCTTCATGGCCTCGATCTGCAGGTGCTGGCCCTCCAGGCTGTCGACCGGGAAGCGGCCGATGTCCAGGTGGTTCAGCATGCCCAGGGCCATCAGCGCGGCGATGCCCTGGCCGTTGGGCGGGATCTCGTGCACCGTGTGGCCGGCAAAGTCCTTCTGGATGGGCGTGACCCACTCGGGCCGGAAGTTGTCCAGGTCCGACAGGGTCATCGCGCCGCCGTTGGCCTGGGCATGGGCCACCAGCGCCTCGGCGATCTCGCCCCGGTAGTAGGCCTCGCCCTGGGTGGCGGCGATCTTGCGCAGTGTGGCGCCGGCTTCCTGGAAGACGAAGCGCTCGCCCGGCTCGGGCGCACGGCCGCGCGGCATGAAGGCCTGGGCGAAGCCCGGCAGGTCCTTCAGCAGCGGCACCTGCAGGCCCCACTTGTGGGCGGTGATGCGGCCCACGCCGTGGCCACGCTCGGCCAGCTCGATGGCCGGGGCCATCAGGTCGGCAAACGGCAGCTTGCCGAAGCGCTGCGACAGCGCCGCCCAGCCGGCCACTGCGCCCGGGGTGGTGACCGTGTCCCAGCCGCGCAGCGGCAGCTTGTGGCCGTTGGCGTCCCCGTACTTGCGGCGGAAGTAGCCGGGGTTCCAGGCGGCGGGGGCCACGCCGGAGCTGTTCAGCCCGTGCAGGGCTTTGCCGTCCCACAGGATGGCGAAGCAGTCGCTGCCCAGGCCGTTGCTGATCGGCTCCACGATGGTCAGCGCGGCGGCGGCGGCAATGGCCGCATCCACCGCGTTGCCACCCTGCTGCAGCATGCGCAGGCCGGCCTGCGAGGCCAGGGTGTGCGAGGTGGCGACGACATTGCGCGCCATCACCGGGCTGCGCACGGTGGGGTAGGGGTTGGTCCAGTCGAAGTGCATGGCGTGTCTCGCGCTCGTGGGGATGTGTGGGGGTGGGGTGGTGTGCTGGCGTGTGAGTGTGCGTCAGCGCTGGCGCGGGTCCAGGGCGTCGCGCAGGCCGTCGCCCAGCAGGTTGAACGACAGCACCAGCAGGAAGATCGACAGGCCCGGCCAGATCGCCATCCAGGGTGCGTTGTCCATGTAGTTCTTGGCGGTGTTGAGCATGCTGCCCCAGCTGGGCGCGGGCGGCTGCTGGCCCAGGCCCAGGAAGGACAGGCTGGCCTCGGCGATCACCGCCGAGGCGATGGCCAGCGTGGCCTGCACCATCACCGGCGCGGTGATGTTGGGCAGCACATGGCGCAGGGCGATGCGCCAGGGCGGGTTGCCCACGGCGCGGGCGGCCTCGATGTAGTCCTCGACCTGCACATTGATCACCTGGGCGCGGGCCAGGCGCACGAAGATGGGCGTGGCCGAGACGCCGATGGCGATCATGGCGTTGCTGAGGCTGGGGCCCAGGAAGGCGGCCATCGCGATCGCCAGGATCAGGAAGGGGCAGGCCAGGAAGGCGTCGGTGATGCGCGAGATCAGGCCGTCCACCCAGCCGCCCACGAAGCCGGCCAGCAGGCCGATGGGCACGCCCAGCAGCAGCGAGATGCTGACCGACACCACGCCCGCCAGCAGCGAGGCCTGCGTACCCCAGACCACGCGGGACAGCACGTCGCGGCCGATCTCGTCGGTGCCGAACCAGTGCGTGGCGCTGGGCGCCTGGCGGATGGCGCTCCAGCTGGTGGCGATGGGGTCGTGCGGCGCGATCCACGGCGCCAGCAGGGCCATGGCCACGAACAGCAGCACCACCAGGCCGCCCACCATGGCGCCACGCCGCCGACGCAGGCGCTTGAAGGCGCGGGCCCAGGGGCCGGCGGCTGCAGGCACAGCGGCTGAGGCCAGCGTTGGCAGCACGGCGCTCATGACCGCAACCTCGGATTCACCAGGAAGTAGGCCAGGTCGGCCAGCAGGTTCAGCACGATGTAGGCGGTGGCGGTGACCAGCACCACGCCCTGCACCACCGCGTAGTCGCGGTTGAACACCGAATCGACGATCAGCTTGCCGAAGCCGGGGATGGTGAACACCTGCTCGGTGAGCACCGCGCCCGACAGCAGGGTGCCCAGCTCCAGCGCGCCCAGGGTGATCACCGGCGTCAGCGCATTGCGCAGCGCATGCTTGAGCACCACGGTGCGCTGGCGCAGGCCCTTGGCGCGGGCGGTGCGCACATAGTCGCTGGACAGCACCTGCAGCATGGCGCTGCGGGTGTGGCGCATCAGCACCGCGGCGATGCCGCTGCCCAGCACGAAGGCCGGCATCAGCATGGCCTGCAGGTTGGCGCCCAGGTCCTCGAAGGGGCTGACGTAGCCCGATGCCGGCAGCCAGCCCAGCTGCACCGAGAACAGCAGGATCATCAGGATGCCCAGCCAGAAGTTGGGCGTGGACAGGCCCCACAGCGCAAACACATTGGCCGCCACGTCCCAGGCCGTGCCACGCCCCACCGCCGAGACGATGCCTGCCGGCACGCCCATCAGCAGGGCGATCACGAAGGCCATCAGGCCCAGCTGCAGCGTGACCGGCAGCTTCTCCAGCACCAGGTCCAGCACCGGCTGCTGGGTGCGGATGGATTCACCCAGGTCGCCCTGCAGCACGCCCCCCACCCAGTAGGCATAGCGCACCGGCAGCGGCTCGTCCAGGTGCAGCTTCTTCGTGAGGTAGGCCACCACCGTCGGGTCCTGCTCCTCGCCGGCCAGGATCTTGGCCGGGTCGCCCGGCAGCAGTTGCTGCAGGCCGAAGATCAGCATCGACACGAACAGCAGCGTGGGCAGGATGCTGGCCAGGCGCTTGAGCAGGTAGGCGGTCATGGCGGTGCGTGCGCAGCCCGTGCAAGGCGCCTCAGGGCGCCATCTTCAAGCCGGTGACCCGCAGCAGCCCGTCGGGGATGCTGCGCACGCCGCTCAGCTTGGCGTTGTAGGCCCACAGCCAGTTGCGGTGATACAGGTAAATGATGGGCCGTTCCTTCATCACCCGGGCGGCGATCTGCTCGAACACCTTCTTGCGCTCGGCCACGTCGCGCAGGCTGCGTGACTGGGCCAGCAGCTTGTCGGTCTCGGGGTCGCAGTAGCCGCTGTAGTTCAGCGGCTGCTTGCAGCCGTGGAAGCTGAACAGGTTGCCGTCGGGGTCGGCACGGCCGCTCCAGGCCAGCACATAGGCCTCGTAGTCGCCCTTGTCGGCCATGTTCAGCGAGGTGGCGAATTCAGCCGCCTGGATCTTGACGTCGAAGCCGGCCTCGCGCGTCATGGCCTGCACCACCAGGGCCAGGCGCTGGGCGTCGCTGGTGGTGGGCGTCACCAGGGTGAAGCTGGGGTTGGTCACGCCGGCTTCCTTCAGCAGGGCCTTGGCGCGCTCGATGTTGCGCTTGGGCACCGGCAGGCCCTTGGCGTAGTAGCTGTTGTTCGGTGCCACCCACTGGTTGCCCACGGTGGCCTCGTTGTCCATCACCACCTGCGACAGGCCCTGGCGGTCGATGGCCAGCTCCAGGGCTTCGCGCACGCGGGCATCGCGCCCCAGCGGGTTGGCCTTGGCCTTGTCGCTCTTGGCGATGTTGATGGTGATGCCCTGGTAGCCGATCTCGGTGATGCGGGTGGTCTTGAGCTTCTTGTCGGCCGCCAGTTTTTCCATGTCGCTGGAGGCCACGCGCTCGATGAAGTCGAGCTGGCCCGATTTCAGGTTGGCCAGTCGCACGGTGGCGTCGGGGATGGGGGTGTAGACGATCTTGTCGAAATGCACCGCGGCCTTGTTCCAGTAGTCGGGGAAGCGCTCGAACACCATGCGGTCCTGCGCCACCCGCTCGACGAACTTGAACGGGCCCGAGCACACCGGCTTGGCGCCGAACTTGTCGCCCGCCGCCTGGGCCGCCTTGGGCGAGACCATCATGCCGGCGCGGTCGGCCAGCTGGGCCAGCAGCGGCGAGAACGGCGCGCTGAGGTTCAGGCGCACGGTCAGGGGATCGAGCACGTCCACCGTGGTCACCGGCGCCAGCTCACCGCGGCGGTTGGAGCCGGGCAGGGTCTTGTGGCGCTCGATGTTGAACTTCACCGCGGCGGCGTCGAACTTCTCGCCGTCGTGGAAGCTGACGCCGGGGCGCAGCTTCAGCGTCAGCGCCTTGCTGTCGGCCGACCATTCATGGCTGGTGGCCAGCTGCGGCACGATGCCCAGCTTCTCGTCGATCTCCAGCAGCTTGTCGCAGAGCGCGGCAAACACCACCCGGCCGACGAAGGTGCGCGCCAGGCTGGGGTCCAGCACGTCGGGGTCTTCGGCCAGGCCCACCCGCAAGGTTGGCAGGGTCTGGGCCTGGGCCGGTGCAGCCAGCGAGAGCGCGGCCAGCAGGGCGGTGGCCAGCGTGCTGCGCAGCAGGGTCGGGGAGGCAGGCGTCATGGTGGGCTCCGGAGTGGGTGGATGGGGTGGTGGATTCAGGCCGCCGGCGGCGCGCCGGTGACGAAGGCCGATTGCAGGCGCAGCAGGCGCTGGCGGGCAGGACTGGTGGCAGCGGGCGGTGGCAACACGGCGGCCGGGGGCAGGCTGCGCCACAGATGGCAGGCCACCGACGGCCCGGGGTCGGCCGGCGTGCCCACCGCCTCCAGCGCCGGCGGCTCCTGGCTGCACACCGGCTGGGCAAACGGGCAGCGGGTGTGGAAGTGGCAGCCGGTGGGCGGGTGCATGGGGCTGGGCACGTCACCACCCAGCAGGGCCCGCTCCCGCTGCAGGCCGGGCTCGGGCAGCGGGATGGCCGACAGCAGGGCCCGGGTGTAGGGGTGGCGCGGCTGGCTGAAGACCTGGTCCTTGTCGCCGATCTCGACGATGCGGCCCAGGTACATCACCGCCACCCGGTGGGCGATGTGCTTGACCACCGCCAGGTCGTGGGCGATGAACAGGTAGGCCAGCCCCAGGCGCTGCTGCAGGTCCTGCAGCAGGTTCACCACCTGGGCCTGCACCGACACATCCAGCGCCGACACCGCCTCGTCGCAGACGATCAGCTGCGGCTCCACCGCCAGCGCGCGGGCGATGCCGATGCGCTGGCGCTGGCCGCCGGAGAACTCATGCGGGTAGCGCTGCGCATGCGCCGGCGCCAGGCCCACCGTGTGCAGCAGCTCGGCCACCCGCTGGTCATGGCGGCCGCGGTGCAGGCCGTGCAGCAGCAGCGGCTCGGCCAGGGTCTGGCCCACGGTCATGCGCGGGTTCAGCGAGGCATAGGGGTCCTGGAAGATGATCTGCATGGCGCGGCGCTGCGCCCGCAGCGCCGGCGCATCCAGCGGGGCCAGGTCCTGCCCGCCGAACAGCACCTGGCCGCCGCTGGGCTCGATCAGGCGCAGCACCAGGCGGCCCAGGGTGGACTTGCCGCAGCCCGATTCGCCCACCACGCCCAGGGTCTCGCCGGCCTGGATCTGCAGGTCGACCCCATCGACCGCGCGCACCGCGCCGCTGATCCGCCCGAACAGCCCTCGCCGCACCGGGAAGTGCTTGACCAGGCCCTGCACCTGCAGCAGCGCGGGGGTCATGCCACGCCCTCCACCGCCGCAGCGCCCGGCCAGCCGGCCATCAGCACCGCCGGGTCCAGCGGTGCCTTGTGGCAGGCCGACAGATGCGCAGGTTCGTGGTCGGCCCCCACGTTGCGCAGCGCTGGCGCCACCGCATGGCAATGGGCGTCGGCAAACGGGCAGCGGGTGGCGAAGCCGCAGCCGGGCGGGCGCTGCAGCGGGTTGGGCACCTGGCCCTCGATGGCGGCCAGCCGGCCGCCGCCACCGTCCAGCCGCGGCACCGAGCCCAGCAGGCCCACGGTGTAGGGGTGCTGCGGCAGTTCGAACAGCGCGGCCACCGGCGCCTGTTCCACCACCCGGCCGGCGTACATCACCAGCACCTGGTCGGCCACCTCGGCCACCACGCCCAGGTCGTGGGTGATGAGGATCACCGCGGCGCCGGTCTCCTGCTGCAGGCTGCGCACCAGCGCCAGGATCTGCGCCTGGATGGTGACGTCCAGCGCGGTGGTGGGCTCGTCGGCGATCAGCAGGCGCGGGCCGCAGGCCAGGGCCATGGCGATCATCGCCCGCTGGCGCATGCCGCCCGACAGCTTGTGCGGGTGTTCGTCGAAGCGCTGCTCGGGCGCCGGCATGCGCACCTTGCGCAGCATGGCCAGCGCCCGCTCACGCGCCTCGGCGCGGCCGATGGGCCGGTGGCGCAGCAGGGCCTCGACGATCTGCTCGCCGATGGTGAAGGCCGGGTTGAGCGAGGTCATCGGCTCCTGGAACACCATGGCCATGCCGTTGCCACGCAGGTCTTCCAGCACGGCTTCGGGTGCGCCCACCAGCTCCTGCCCCTCGAAGCGCACCGAGCCGCCGGCAATGCGCCCCGGCGGGTTGGGCACCAGGCCCATCAGCGACAGCGCGGTGACGCTCTTGCCGCAGCCCGATTCACCGACGATGGCCAGGGTGCGGCCGGCCTCGATGGCAAAGCTGATGCCGTCGACCGCGGCGAACTCGCCGTCGTCGGTGCGGAACAGGGTGCGCAGGTCCTGCACATCGAGCAGGGCGGTCACTGGACAGCCCTCCGCACTGCGTGCAGCGGAATTTGCGCGTGGGAGCGGCCCGGCGCGCTCATCGGCGGTCCGTTCTCTGGTGCTGGAAGGCCTGGATGCGGGCTTCGATCGCGCTGCGGTCGGTCAGGCCCACCGGGTCGTGGCGGCCGGCCAGGCAGGCGGTGAAGGGCTGGAAGCGCTCCAGGCTGACCTGGTGCAGGCGCTGCAGCTCGGCGATGGGGTCGGCATGGTCGTCCACCCGCAGGTCCAGCGCCGGGTGGTCCTCGTCGGCGTGGATGCGCAGGGCGGCGGCCTGCTTGCCACGCTTGTCACCCCCGGCGGCCTCGCCGGCGGCCAGGGCGGCCAGCAGGCGCTCGGCCAGCGCCTGGCCGGCGCTGTCCAGCCAGGCCTGGGCGGTGGCCGTGAGCACCTGCGGGCCGGCCAGCATGTTGCCGGCCACGCTCCAGGCCTCGCCTGCTTCCGGGCCCGCGCCCTGCTGGTGGCCGCACCAGTCGACGCAGGCGCTGCCGGTGTGGGCGGCCGCGGGGCCCTGGGCCGGCAGCACATGCAGCTGGCGGTGGTCGCGGCCGGCATCGGCGGCGGTGAGGGTGGCCACCACCTCGGCCGGCGTGCGGCCGGCGGCCAGCGCGTCCAGCCCGGTGGGGCCGTACAGCGGGTTCATCAGCGCCTGGGTGGCGACGGCACCCACGCCGCGCCGGGTGTGCACACACAGCGCGCCCACGGCGAAGAAGCGGCTGGCGATGGCCACGCCGACCTGGCCCTGCGCCGTGCGCACCAGGATCGACCAGGTCATGCCCGCCCCTCGCCCAGCAGGCGCTGGTGCAGCCAGGCCGCGGTGGCCAGCAGGCGGTGGTCGTCGCCCCAGCGGCCCACCAGCTGCAGGCCCACCGGCAGGCCACGGGCACCGGTGCTGAAGGGCAGGTGCACGCAGGGCAGGCCCAGCAGGGTCCAGGGGCGGCAGAAGATCGGATCGCCGGTGGCGTCCAGACCAGCGGGCGCCTCGCCCATGGCGCTGGGGGTGAGCAGGGCGTCGGCCTGGTCGAACAGGGCATAGACCTGCTGGCGCGCGCGCCAGGTGGCGGCCAGCAGGGCGGCATGCTGGGCGCCGGTGGTGGCCGCGCCGGCGTCCAGCAGGTCCAGCAGGCGCGGGCTCAGATGCGCCCGGTGCTGCAGATGCTCATGGGCCAGCATGCGCGCCATCTCGCTGGCCATCAGCGCCTTCTGCAGGTCCGCCAGGTCGGCGTGGCCGGCACCGCCCGGCGGCAGCGCGGCATCGGCCAGGTTGGCGCCGGCCGCGCCCAGCACGGCCAGCGCCTGGTCCCAGGCCTGGCGGGTGTCGGTATCGGCCTGGTCCCAGTGGGGTGTGCGGCACAGGCCGATGCGCGGGGCGCTGGTGGGCGCGGGCAGGTCCAGCAGGCGCGCATCGCCCAGCAGCACGGCGCCCAGCAGGGCGGCGTCCTGCACGCTGCGGCCGAAGCCGCCCACCGTGTCCAGCGCATCCGACAGGCCCTTGATGCCGGCGCGTGGCACCCGGCCCACGCTGGGCTTGTAGCCCACCACGCCGCAGTAGGCGGCGGGCCGGATGATGGAGCCGGCAGTCTGCGTGCCCAGGGCCAGCGGCAGCATCTGGCTGGCCACAGCCGCCGCCGAGCCGCTAGACGAGCCGCCCGGCGTGTGGCCGGCATGGTGCGGGTTGCGGGTGGCGCCGGGGTGGAAGTAGGCGAACTCGGTGGTGACGGTCTTGCCGGCCACCACCGCGCCGGCGGCGCGGCACAGCGCCACTGCGGCGGCGTCGGCACGCGGGCGCTGGCCGGCGTAGAGCGCGGAACCGTAGGCGCTGGGCTGGTCGGCCGTGTCGAACAGGTCTTTCACGCCCAGCGGCAGGCCGTGCAGCGGGCCGCGCACCGGGCCGGCATCCAGCGCCCGGGCGCGGGCCAGCGCGGCGTCGGCGTCCAGGTGTGCAAAGGCCTGCACCACGGGCTCACGCAGCGCCACCTGGTCCAGGCAGGCCCGCATCAGGTCGGCGGCGCGCAGTTCGCGCCGCGCCAGCAGGCGGGCGGCCTGCCAGGCGTCCAGGGTGTGCAGCGGGGGGTGTTGCATGGTGGCGGGGGGCGGTGGGCAGGTGGACGGCGGGCGGCGCGGCGCGATGATCCCAGAATTCAACTGAGTTGCACGCGCGGCAAAAAATTTGCAAGCGCCGTGCCAAGGCTTTCGGCGCTGGTGCGCCGGCCCGGACACCGCGGATCAGAAGGTGGGCGGTGTGTTCACCCACAGCACCCGGGTGACGTCGGGCCCGGGGTTGCGGTAGGTGTGGGCCAGGGTGGACGGAAAGGCGAAGGAGTCGCCCGGGCCCAGCACATGCTCCACGCCGTCGATGCCCAGCACCAGCTGGCCCTCCAGCACATAGCCCACCTCGTCGCCCTCGTGGCGCATCGGCCCCATGCTGCCGCCGCCCGGTGCCACGATGTGGATGTTGCTCTGCAGCAGGTGGCCCGGGCCGCTGGGCACCAGGCGCTCCAGGGTGACGCCGGCCGACTGGCCGTCGCCGCCGGCGCTGATGCGCGGCCGGCTGCCGGCCCGTGCCACATGGCCCAGGCCGGTCCAGTCGGGCTCGAACAGGGCGCCGATGTTGGTGCCCAGCGCGGTGACCAGGGCATGCAGCACCGTCAGCGGCGGCAGCAGCTTGTCGTTCTCGTACTTGGAGATCAGGCTGATGGACACGCCCACCTGTTCGGCCAGGTCCTTGATGCGCTGGCCGCGCACCAGCCGGGCATGGCGCAGCCGTGCACCGATGGCCACGCTGGGGGTGGTGGCCGGGCTGGATGCGGGCTTGATGGCTTTCGTCACGTGCAAGCGAGTTGAACAAATCGGGCAGGGGTGCACGATTCGGGGGAACCCATGCACCAAGGCGTGGCGGCGTGGCCGTCGACCACGCACGCCTGGCCCAGGGCTTCGCAAGTGACAGGCCTGCCGGCGGCGGTGTGGGCCATCCGGCGCTGCGCCGCCCCTGGGCTGGCGCGCCCCTGCGTTCAGCGCTTGGGTGGCAGCGGGCGGCCCGGTGCGGGCTTGCCGGTGTGGCGCGGGCGGTCGGCGTGCTCGCCGCGCGGCGCGCGCGGTGGGCGGGCCGGTTCGGCGCCATCGGCCGAGGCAGGCATGTCGGCCTTGCGGATGCGCACCGGCTGGCGCACACGCTCCACCACCGCGGCGGGCTCGGCCGGCGTGGTGCCGGTGGCCGGCTCGGCCGCGTCGCCGGCCGCCGCGCTGACGGCCGCCACGCCGCTGGCCAGCGCGTCGGCCGCGGTGGCCAGGGCGCCGGTGTTGCCGCCGGCGGCAGCCGCATCACCCGGTTCGTCGGCCTTGATGGCCTTGCTGTAGGGCGCCAGCAGGGCCACCAGCTGGCCGTAGACCTTGGGCGTGCCGGCCACCAGCTCACGCTGGTACATGAAGTCGGCCTCGCCGGTGAAGTTGCCCACCAGGCCACCGGCCTCGGTGATGATCAGCGAGCCGGCGGCGATGTCCCAGGGGTTCAGGCCGGTCTCGAAGAAGCCGTCGTACCAGCCGGCGGCCACGTAGCACAGGTCCAGCGCCGCGGCGCCCGGGCGGCGCACGCCGGCGCAGGCCTGCATCACGCTCTCGAACATCTTCAGGTAGCGCTGGAAGTTGTCGCCGCGGCGGAACGGGAAGCCGGTGCCCACCAGCGCATCGGCCAGCCGGGTGCGCTTGCTCACCCGCAGGCGTTTGTCGTTGAGGAAGGCGCCGCGCCCGCGCGAGGCATAGAACAGGTCGTTGCGGTTGGGGTCGTAGACCACTGCCTGCTGCACCACGCCGCGCCAGGCCAGCGCGATGCTGACGGCGTAGACCGGGAAGCCATGCAGGAAGTTGGTGGTGCCGTCCAGCGGATCGATGATCCAGGTGAACTCGCTGTGCTTGGCGCCGTGCTCACGGCCCGACTCCTCGGCCAGGATGGCGTGCCCCGGGTAGGCCGCCAGCAGGATCTCGATGATGGCCTGCTCGGCCATCTGGTCGATCTCGCTGACGAAATCGTTCGGGCCCTTGTGGCTGATCTTCAGGATGTCCAGGTCCTGCGAACCCCGGTTGATGATCGCCCCCGCGGCGCGCGCGGCCTTGATGGCGATGTTGAGCATGGGGTGCAGGGATTGCGACATGGGTGTCCTGGGTCAGCGTTGGGGCACGGCGGCGGGGAGAAAGAGCAGGCGGCTGCCGGTGGTGTGTGGCATGGCGGCCACCTCGGGTGACCGCGACAATCGGCGCGCAACCCTGGAGTTTACCCGCACGTGACCGCGAACACACCCTTGCCCGAGACCGACGGCACACGCTTCGTGCTGTTGCACACCAGCCATGCCGGCAACGTGGGGGCCGCCGCCCGGGCCATGAAGGTGATGGGCTTCTCCGACCTGGTGCTGGTGGCGCCGCGCTTTGCCGACGTGCTGAGCCACGAGGAGACGGTGGCCATGGCCAGCGGCGCGGCCGACATCCTGGTGCGGGCCCGGGTGGTGGCCACGCTGGACCAGGCGCTGGACGGCATCAGCTTCGCCTGCGCGACGGCGATGACGCCCCGCGACTTCGGCCCGCCCACGTTCGCCCCGCGTGAGCGCCTGCCGGCGCTGGCAGCCGAGGTGGCAGCCGGCAGCCAGCGCGTGGCCTTCGTCTTCGGCAGCGAGCGCTTCGGCATGGCCAATGCCGATGTGTGGCGCTGCCATGCCTGCCTCAGCATCCCCAGTGCGCCCGACTACGGCTCGCTGAACCTGGCCCAGGCCCTGCAATGCATCGCCTACGACTGGCGCTGCGCGCTGGGCGCCTGGCCGGTGCAGCCGCGCACCGCGCACACGGTGCCGGCCGATGGCGTGGCCGTGGCCGGTGCACTCGACCACTGGCAGCAGGTGCTGGCGCAGATCGGCTTCCTGGACCCGGCCGCGCCCAAGCGCCTGATGCCGCGGCTGCAGCAGCTGATCCACCGCGCCCAGCCCACGGCCGAGGAACTGCACATCCTGCGTGGCATCGCCCGCGCGGTGGGCAAGCTGGCCGGCAAGACCGGCGGCTGAGCGATGCGGGCAGACCGGCCGGGGCCGGCCTACCAGGGCAGGCGCTGGCCGTCCCAGGCCACGAAGCTGCCGCTGTCGGCCGGCGTCAGGCCATCCAGCGTGGCCAGCATCTGCGCCGCCGCCAGGGCCGGCGGGCGGCCGATCTCGGCGCCGCGGAACGGCGCCGACAGCCCGGTGCTGACCGTGCCCGGGTGCAGCGCCACCACCACGGTGTGCGGCTGGCTGCGGCGCAGCTCGATGGCGGCGGTGGCCAGCAGCATGTTCAGCGCCGCCTTGCTGGCGCGGTAGCCATACCAGCCGCCCAGGCGGTTGTCGCCGATGCTGCCCACCTTGGCCGACAGCATCACCAGCAGCGCACGCTGGCGCTGCAGCAGGGGGCTGAAGTGGCGCAGCAGCAGGGCCGGGCCGATGGCATTGGCGGTGAAGCTGGCCAGCAGCTGGGCCTGGTTCAGGTCGCCCAGCTTCTTCTCGGGCTGCATGCCGGGGCCGTGCAGCAGACCGGCGGCGTTGACCAGCAGGTGCAAGCGCCCGCCGGGCGCCAGTGCGGCGGCGGCCGCCGCCACGCTGGCCTCGTCGGCCAGGTCGATGGCCGGGCTGGACCGCCGGTGCAGCCCCACCACTGCACCGCAGCGGGGGTCGGCCGCCAGGGCCCGGACCAGCGCCGCGCCGATGCCACCGCTGGCACCCACCACCAGCGCGCGGTAGCCCTCGGGCAGGGACGCCATGGTGGGAGCGGGCAGGGCAGCGGTGGTGGTGATCATCTGGGGGCCTGGTTGTGCGAACAAGTGCCGATGTTCGCCGCAGGCACGGGTTGCCACGGGCTCCATGGGGTCATTCTGCGAACAGAATGCGGGCGGCGCTGGCCCCTGGTGGTCGGTGGCAAGGCAGGCGCACCTGATGCTGTTCCGTCCCACGCTTCCATGTCGCTCCACCGCAGCCCTGTTGCTGTGCCTGGTCCTGCTCCACGCACGGGCCGACGACACAGTGCTGGCCTACCAGGTGCAGCCCGGCGACACGCTGGTCGGCATCCGCGACCGGCTGCTGGTGCCGGGCACCAGCTGGCACGTGCTGCAGCAGGTCAACCGGGTGCCGCAGCCGCGCCGCCTGGTGCCGGGACGGCTGCTGCAGATCCCGGCCCACCTGCTGCGCGTGCAACCCCTGGTGGCCGAAGCCTTGCTCGTCCAGGGCGCGGTGACGGTGCAGCGTGGCGGTGCCGCGGCACAGCCACTGGCCAGCGGTGAGACCCTGGCCGCCGGCGATGTGCTGCGCACCGGGCCGCAGGCGTCGGCGGTGCTGCGCTTCGAAGACGGCAGCCGCGTGCTGCTGCGGCCCGACAGCCAGCTGCACCTGGAGCGCATGCAGCGCCTGGGCAACGGCCAGGTGGTGGACACCCAGCTGCGGCTGGAAGCCGGCGGTGCCGACAGCCAGGTGCCAGGCCAGGCCGCGCCGCGCTTCCGCATCCGCACGCCGGTGGCCAACCTGGGTGTGCGCGGCACCGAGTTCCGCACCCACATGGCCGAACAGACCACCACGCTCGAGGTGCTGGACGGCCGGGTCCACGCGGCCACGCTGGCGTCCGACGGGCGCGGCGCACAGACCCCGCCAGCGGGGTTCGGCACCCAGGTCACCGCGGCCGGTGTGGCCGTGCCGCGGCCCTTGCCGCCAGCGCCGGCGCTCACGGGCCTGCCCGCGCGCATCGACCGCCTGCCACTGCGCCTGCCCTGGGTGCTGCCGGCCGGCGCCGACCGGGCGCGGGCCCAGGTGTTCGAGGCGGCGCCGCCGGGGCGCCTGCTGCTCGACGGCCTGTTCGGTGCCCAGGGGGCGCGCTGGAACGATGATCTGCCCGACGGCGCCTACCGCCTGCAGGTGCGCACGGTCGATGCCGGCGGGCTGGAGGGCCGCGACGCGACCTGGCTGTTCACGCTGAAGGCCAGGCCCGAGCCGCCGTTCACCGTCAGCCCGCGTGCCGGCGAGGCCAGCCAGGTCGAGACCATCCGCTTTGCCTGGACCGGGCAGGCCGCTGCGGCACGCTACCGCCTGCAGGTGGCCGACAGCGCCGACTTCACGGCCCCGCGCGTGGACCGCGACGACATCACCGGCACTGCGCTGCAGCTGCCGCTGCCGCTGGGCACCCACCACTGGCGCATGGCCAGCATCCGCGCCGACGGCGACACCGGGCCCTGGAGCGATGTGGCTGTCTTCAGCCGTGTGCCGCCCCCGCCGCTGCCGCCACCGCCGTCGATCCAGACGCCACAGCTGGGTTCCGGCGGCCTGCTGCTGGCCTGGCGCGCCGAGCCCGGCCAGCGCTACCAGTTGCAGCTGGCCGCCGACGCGGCCTTCACCCGGCTGCTGCACGACGTGCAGCTGGATGCGCCGCAATGGCTGCTGCCCGACCCCGCCCCCGGCCAGTACCACCTGCGCGTGCGCAGCATCGACGCCGACGGCCGGCCCGGGCCCTTCGGCGCCGTGCAGCAAGTGGACGTGCCGCGCGACCGCACCTGGTGGTGGCTGCTGCCCGCGGTGCTGCTGTTGCTGCTGTGACGGGGTGGGCGATGCGGACCGGCCGCTTGCTCTGGTTGCCGCTGGCGGCGCTGGCGGCCGGCCTGTGCCTGGCGCTGACCCCGCTGAACGGCCTGCTGTCGCGCCCGCTGACCGACTGGCAGCAGCGCCTGCTGGCACCTGCGCAGGCGCCGGCAGGCGTGCTGGTGATCGACATCGATGACGCCGCGCTCGCCGCGTTGCGGCCGCAGCTGGGCCATTGGCCGTATGCCCGCGATGTCTATGCCCTGGTGGTCGACCAGCTGCGCGATGCCGGTGCCCGCGCGGTGGTGCTGGACCTGCTGCTGACCGACCCCCGCCCGGGCGACGCGGCCCTGGCCCGGGCCCTGGCCCGGCCCGGCGCGCCGGTGGTGCTGGCTGCTGCCGGGCTGCAGCCCCTGCAGGCGTCGGCGCTGGCCGCACAGCCGGCCGGGCCCGCGCCGCCGGCCCAGGCCTGGCAGGCCTTTGTCCTGCCAGCCGCATCGGTCTGGCCGGCGGCGGACCGGATCCCGCCGCTGGGCGTGATGACCACACCGCTGGACGACGACGGCCTGCTGCGCGGCCTGCCGCTG
Source organism: Pseudomonadota bacterium (assembly GCA_040386375.1). Classification (GTDB taxonomy): domain Bacteria; phylum Pseudomonadota; class Gammaproteobacteria; order Burkholderiales; family Burkholderiaceae_C; genus Pseudaquabacterium. Next base: position 124,039 of record JAZKFQ010000043.1, on the reverse strand, counting down.
TGGCATGGTGCCGGCGACCAGCGCTTGCCCACCCAGGCCCTGGCGGTCTGGCAGGCGCTGGCGCCGCCCGGCTCCAGCCTGCCGCCCTGGCCGGTGGACGCTGCGGGCCGGGTGGCGCCGATCTGGGCCGCGCCCGCAGCGCAACTGCCGGTGCTGGGCTTTGCGCAGGTGGTCCAGGTGGCGCTGGGCCAGCAGCCGGTGGACGGCCTGGCCCGGGCGGTGCGTGGCCAGGTGGTGTTCATCGGCAGCAGTGCGACGTTTGCCGACCCGGTGATGACGGTGCATGGCCAGACCCAGGGCACGGTGGTGCTGGCCCAGACCTATGCCGCGCTTCGCGACGGTGCGCTGCTGCACCCGGGCGCAGTCTGGGCGCAGGCCCTGCTGCTGGCGCTGGCCTTGCTGCCGGCGCTGGCCACCGCCTGGCGCGGCCGGGCCGATGCACGCACCGACGCCGCCGCCGCCGGCCTGGCCTTGCTGGCGCTGCTGGCGGCCGGCCTGGTGCTGGCGGCCGGGTTGCACATGCCGCTGCCCTGGGCGGCGCCGCTGACCACCCTGGCCACCGGCCTGCTGCTGAGCTGGCTGCTGCACCAGCGCTGGCTGGCGCAGACCCACCAGCGCCTGGCCATCGCCCATGCCCAGGCGGCTGCCGCCAACCAGGCCAAGACCGACTTCCTGGCCAATGTCAGCCACGAGATCCGCACGCCGATGAACGCCCTGCTGGGCGTGTCCGAACTGCTGGCCGACACCCCGCTCACGCCCGTGCAGCAGCGCCATGTGCAGGTGTTCCGCGAGGCCGGACTGACACTGCAGGCGCTGATCGACGACCTGCTGGACATCGCCAAGATCGAGGCCGGCCGCCTGGACCTGCACGACGCGCCGTTCTCGCTGCGCGATCTGTTGCAGGCCCTGCTGGACCTGCACCGGCCGCGGGCGCAGCAGAAGGGGCTGCAGCTCACGCTGGTCTTGGCGCCCGACCTGCCCGACGGCGTGCGCGGCGACGCCCAGCGGCTGGCGCAGGCGCTGGGCAACCTGCTGGCCAATGCGATCAAGTTCACCGCCAGCGGCCAGGTGGGCCTGGCGGCGCGCTTGGCACCCGAGGCCGGGCCGCATGCGGTGTGCCTGGAGGTGTCGGACACCGGCCTGGGCATCGCGCCGAGCAAGCTCGACGCGATCTTCGACCCGTTCGTGCAGGCCGACGGCAGCGTCACCCGCCTGCATGGCGGCACCGGCCTGGGCTTGTCGATCACCCGCAGCATCGCCCGCTTGATGGGCGGCGATGTCGCCGTGCGCAGCCAGCCGGCGCTGGGCAGCGTGTTCAGCCTCACCGTGCCGCTGCCGCCCACCGCCTGGCCGGCACCGCCGTTGGCAGCACCTGTAGCGGTGGAGCCGGCAGCACCAGACCGGCCGGCACCGGGCACCGGCCCGCGCGTGCTGCTGGCCGAGGACAACCCGATCAACGTGCATGTCTTCCAGTCGATGCTGGCGCCGCACTGCGCGGTGCTCGACGTGGCCGCCAACGGCCCGATGGCGCTGGAACTGGCCTGCCGCCATGTGCACGACCTGGTGTTCATGGACTGGCAGATGCCCGGCATGGACGGCTTGGCTGTCACCCGCGCCCTGCGCCAGCACGAGGCGGCGCACGGCCTGCCGCGCCTGCCGGTGGTGGCGCTGACGGCCAATGCCTACGGCGTCGACCAGGCGCTGAGCAGCGCGGCCGGCTGTGACGGGCACATCGCCAAGCCGGCCAGCAAGGCCATGCTGCTGGCCGCGGTGGCCCGCCATGCGCCCGCCGCGCACCGGCCCCCGGCGCTGCCGATGGTCGGCAGCACGTGGCCTGCCGTCGCGGATGCCACTGCCCAGGCCGCCCTCCTGGCCAGCCCCCAGATCGCCACCGAGACCACCCCCACGGCCGCCGCCACGGCCGATGCCGCAGCCAGCCCGCTCGACACCGCCGCCGCGCTGGCCCGCCTGGGGGATGACCAGGCGCTGCTGCGGCGGGTGCAGGACCATGCGGCGGTGTTCATCCTGCGCTGGCAGCAGGCGTTCGACACCGCACTGGCCCAGGGCGATCGTGGGCGGGCGATGCGCCTGGTGCACGACCTGCGCAGCATCGCCGCCAGCATCGGTGCCGACGCGCTGGCGGCCGCGGCGGCCCAGGTGGAGGCCGGCATGCGCGCCGCGGCGGACGGCCCGCCCGCCCCAGCGGCATGGGCCGGGCTGCAGCGCTGCATCGGCCCGGTGATCGTCGCGCTGACGCCGCGCTGACGCCACGCTCAGCGCCGTCAGCCAAGTGGCGCTCAGGTGCCGTCGCTGTCGCGGCTGGCGTCTTCGGCCGCCGCATCCCGGGCCCGCTGCTGCAGCGCATCGCGCAGCGGCAGCAGCTCGGCGCCCACGTCCGGCAGGCTGGTGGTGTTGCTCCAGACCAGCGCCGGTGGCGGCAGGGCGCTCATGTAGGGGTCGCTGAACACCCGGCCGAGCTGGCGCTGGTTGATCACCAGCGTGACCACGATGCCGGCGGCCAGCACCAGGGCCAGGCTGGTGTTGATGGCCAGGCCACGCTGGGGCAGCAGCAGGCGCAGATGGGCACGCACCACCAGCATGCCCAGCAGCGGCAGGCCCCACTGGTGGTATGCCTGCCACAGCCAGGGCCAGCCCAGGGCCGCGGCGGCCGTGGGCAGCAGCAGGTCCAGCACCTCGTAGACCAGCAGCCCTGCCAGGGCGATGGCGGCATGGCTGCCGAACTCGAAGCCATGGCGGAACAGCTTGGAGCCCAGCGCCCACAGCCCGCACCACAGCGCCAGGCCGCCGGGCAGGCCCAGCAGCCAGGGCAGCCATTGCACCAGGTCGGCACCGGGGTCGAGCTGCACCCAGCGCTGCAGCACCTGCACCAGCACCCAGGCCAGCAGCATGGCCCACAGCGCCAGGCCTGCCACCAGCGGGCGTGCCAGCGGCCATTCAGGCGCCAGCGGTGCCGCGGCCAGGCGCAGCCGCAGGCGCTGGCCGCCGAGTTGCAGCAGCGTGCCGGTGTCCGGCAGGGTGGCCTGCTGCCCGGCCCGCAGCTGTTGCCGGCCCAGCTGCAGGCCGTTGCGGCTGTCGCCCACCAGCACGCTGAGCCGGCCTTGTGCGTCGGCCGCCAGCGTGGCGTGGTGGGGCGCCACATGGGGATCGTCCAGCACCCAGGTGTTGTCCAGCGCCCGGCCCAGCGTCACCGGCCAGGCGTGCACGTCCAGCGTGCGGCGCGCACGGCCGTCACGGTCGAGCAGCTCGATCAGCGCGAGCCGGTCTTCGGGGCGCTGGGTGTGGATAGGGGCGGCTGGGTCCAACCGAAACCTTCCAGGTAGTGGCGCACCAGGCGCTGGGTGTTCTCGAAGCTCAGGGCCTGGGCATCGAGCCGGCCCTGCACGCCCACGTCGCGGCCATCGAGCGAGGCGGTGAGCACGGTCAGGTCGAACAGCTGGGGCAGCTTCTTGTAGGCCTGCAGGCAGACCACGGCGCGCAGCGGCAGGCCACCGCCGGCGGCCACGGTGCGCTCGCTGCACTGGGCGGCCACGCGGTGGCTGTCGCGCCCGCCCACGCTCTCGTTGCGGAAGCTGGCGCTGTAGCGCTGCTGGAAGCGCAGCAGGCCCAGGTGGCTGCCGTCGTAAGTTTCATGGCGCACGCCGATGGTGCCGGTGCGCAGGCGCTCGTCGATGAAGACGGCGCTGTCCATCGTGCAGTCGCTGCGCTCGAACACCAGGCCGCGGGTGGCGGCGGGCGTGCCGCTGCCCCAGCAGCGGGAGAAGGTCTCCTGCGGCACCGGGATGCGGTAGCGCGGGTGGCCGGCCGGGCGCCAGGGCTGGGCGATGAACTGGTCGACCAAGCCGGCCTGGTGGGCCAGCAGCTGGCGCTCGATCTCGGCATGCACCGGCCGGGTGATCGGCGCCGCGCCGCGCCCACGCGCCAGCAGGGCCTGGGCGAGGGCTGCCGGCACCAGGAAGCTGACCTGCTCGCCATCGCGCCGGGCGGCCACGTTCACGCCCACCAGCCGGCCCTGGGCGTCCAGTGCCGGGCCACCGCTCATGCCGCCGCTGAGCGAGCCACCGAAGAACAGCGTGGGCAGGTAGTGGCGCTCGGCCAGGCCGTTGTAGGCGCCTTCGGTGACGGCAAAGCCCACGTCCAGCGGGTTGCCCAGCGAGAAGATGCGCGCACCGCGTTCCGGTTCTGCGTCCACCGGGCGGAAGGGCACGGCGCCGCGCCCACGCAGCGGCACCGGGTCCACCGGCCTGAGCAGGGCCAGGTCGTGCACCACGTCGAAGGCCAGCAGTTCCAGCGCGCCCTGCTGGCCGTCCACCGTGGCATAGACCAGGCGGTGGCGCTGCGGCGCCAGCGCATAGCTGCTGACCACGTGGTAGTTGGTGATCAGGTGGCCCTCGGGCGTGACCAGGAAGGCCGAGCCCACCGAGGACTGGCTGTCCTGGGTCTTGAGCAGGGTGCGCACCTGCAGCAGGCGCGGCTGCATGTCGGCATAGATGCGCTGGCCGGTGCCCGAGACGGTGGTGGATGTGCTGGCCGGGTTGGCCGCATTGGCGGCGGCCGAGGCGGCCGGCTCGGGCGCCGCGAGCCGCCCTGCACCCGAGGCCGCGCCGGGCGCCGTACCCGGCGCCGACGCACCCGCCGCATGGCCCGGCGCCTGCGCCAGCACCAGCACCAGCAGCGCTGCCAGCCCGGCGACCAGTGCCCTGCGGCACCACGCCCGGGCGGCGGCTGGGCGGGTGGCAGGCGGGTACGGCGCTGGATTCACCCGGCCAGTGTAGGGGGCGCAGGCCGCCTGCAGGCCTGGCGGGGCCGCACTACACTGGCGGCCCACTGTCCTGAGTCCAGCCATGTTCAGCCGCCTCCGAGAAGACATCGCCTGCATCCGCGAGCGTGATCCTGCCGCGCGCTCCGCATGGGAGGTGCTGACCTGTTATCCCGGCCTGCATGCCGTGATCTGGCACCGCTGGGCGCACTTGGCCTGGCGCCATGGCTTCAAGTGGCTGGGCCGCTTCCTGTCGCACCTGGGCCGCTTCCTCACCGGCATCGAGATCCACCCCGGCGCCACGGTTGGCCGGCGGGTGTTCATCGACCACGGCATGGGCGTGGTGGTGGGCGAAACCGCCGAGATCGGCGACGACTGCACCATCTACCAGGGGGTCACCCTGGGTGGCACCTCGCTGGGCCGTGGCACCAAGCGCCACCCCACCCTGGGCAAGGGCGTGATCGTGGGTGCCAATGCCCAGGTGCTGGGGGGTTTCACCGTGGGTGATGGCGCGCGTGTAGGCTCCAGCGCGGTGGTGATGAAGCCGGTGCCACCCGGGGCCACGGCCGTGGGCAACCCGGCACGCATCATCCAGGCCGAGGCCGAGGCGAACCGGGAGCAGGCGGCGGCCAAGATGGGCTTCTCGGCCTATGGCGTGACCAGCGGCGACGATCCGGTGTCGCAGGCCATGAAGGGCCTGATCGACAACGCCAGCGGCCAGGAGCACCAGATCACCCTGCTGTGGCAGGCGATCGAGAAGCTGTCGTCGGGTGCGCGTGAGCTGCCGGGCAGCGACTGCGTGCCGCAGGACGCCCACACCAGCGAGACCTTCGACGCCGAGCGTCTGAGCCGGCTGGTGAAGTGAGCCGGCCTGCGGTCAGGCCTTCAGTGGCCTGATCGCCGTTTTCGGCCGGAAGGCCTTGCACACCGCCGGGTCGCAGTCCAGGTAGGGCCCGCCGATCAGGTCCACGCAATACGGCACGGCGGCAAAGATGCCGTGCACCGGCGGCGTGGCGTCGGGCAGGCCTTGCAGCGTCTCGGCAATGCTCTTGGGCTGGCCGGGCAGGTTGATGATCAGGGCCTGCTTGCGCACCACCGCCACCTGGCGGCTGAGGATGGCGGTGGGCACGAAGCGCAGGCTGATCTGGCGCATCTGCTCGCCGAAGCCGGGCATCTCCTTGTCGGCCACCGCCAGCGTGGCCTCGGGCGTCACGTCGCGCGGTGCCGGGCCGGTGCCGCCGGTGGTCAGCACCAGGTGGCAGTGCTGGTTGTCCACCAGGTCGCGCAGGGTGGCGCTGATGCCGTCCTGCTCGTCGGGGATCAGCCGCGTCACCCAGGTGATGGGGTTCTGCAGCGCCCGGCCCAGCCAGTCCTGCAGGGCCGGGATGCCCTTGTCTTCGTACACGCCGGTGGAGGCGCGGTCGCTGACGCTCACCAGGCCGATGGTGACCGGGTCGTGCGGATTGGAGGGTTCAGTCATCGCTGTCACCCGCATCGCCGTCATCGGCGTGCGCCGGCTGTCCGGCCGCATCCAGCAGCCAGGGCTTGATGAACTGGAACAGCTCGCGGTAGCCGCGGCCGTTGCGCTGCTCGGGTGCGGCGGCCGCGTCCTTGCGGGCTGCGCGCACCAGGCTGCGCAGGCGCTGCAGGTCGCTGCCGGGAAACTCGGCCGCCCATTGGGTGAGGGCTTCGTCGCTGGCCACCAGTTCGTCGCGGCGGCGCTCGGTCTCGTGCAGGGCCAGCGTGTCCTTGGCCGAGCCCAGCTTGAACGCATCCACCGCCTCGCGCAGCGGCGCCTCGTCGGCAAAGCGCATCTGCTTGCCGATGAACTGCAGCTGGCGGCGCTGGCCCTCGAAGCTCTTGGTGCGGCGGTACTGGGCGATGGCGTCGCGCAGGCCCTCGGGCATGGGCACGTCCTTCAGGCGGCTGGGTGGCAGCGTCACCAGCGCTTCGCCCAGGGCCTGCAGGTCATGGGCCTGGGCCTTCAGCTTCGTCTTGCTGGGCTTTTCGAAGACGTAGGCGTCGGCAGGTTCGGGTTCGGGGCGTTGACGCATGGGCCGGGCGGGCTTCCAGAAAAGGGCGTGGTGCGGGTCGGCAGACCCGGTGGCTATGATTGTCGCCCACCTCGCTCCCAGGCCCAGCCTCCCATGTCCGGATCCACCACCTCCCAGGGTTTCGCCTTCAACCGCGGCCAGTTCCAGCAGATCATCGACGACGCACTGGCCATGGCGAAGGACCTGGGTGCCAGCGATGCCGCGGCCGAGGTGAGCGAAGGCGCCGGCCTGTCGGTGTCGGTGCGCCTGGGCCAGATCGAGAACGTGGAACGCAACCGCGACAAGAGCCTGGGCATCACCGTCTACCTGGGCCAGCGGCGCGGCAATGCCAGCACCAGCGATTTTTCGCAGGAGGCGTTGCGCCAGACGGTGCGCGCGGCCTACGACATCGCCCGCTTCACCGCCGAGGACCCGGCCGCCGGCCTGCCCGACGCCGACGACCTGGCCACACCCGACGTGGCTGGCATCGACCTGGACCTGTTCCACCCCTGGCTGGTGGATGCCGACGGCGCCGCCGCGCTGGCGCGCCGCTGCGAGGACGCGGCCTTTGCCACCAGCCCCAAGATCAGCAACAGCGAAGGTGGTGGCACCTCGGCCCAGCAGTCGCACTTCTGGGCCGGCAACAGCCGCGGCTTCCGGGGTGGTTATGCCAGTTCGCGCCATTCGATCTCGGTGGCACCGATCGCCGGCAAGGGCGCGGCCATGCAGCGTGATGCCTGGTACAGCTCGCAGCGCAATGCCATGGACCTGGCCTCGCCCGAGTCGGTGGGGCGTTATGCCGCCGAGCGTGCGCTGTCGCGCCTGAAGGGCCGCAAGCTGCCCACCTGCGAGGTGCCGGTGCTGTTCGAGAACACCCTGGCCGCCGGCCTGCTGGGCAGCATGGTGGGCGCACTCAGCGGCGGCTCGCTGTACCGCCGCGCCAGCTTCCTGCTCGACAGCGTGGGCACGCCGGTGCTGGCAGACCACCTGGACGTGGACGAAGACCCGCTGATCCCGCGTGGCAAGGCCAGCGCCGCCTTCGACGACGAAGGCGTGCGCACCCGCAAGCGCCGCGTGGTCGAGGCGGGTGTGGTGCAGGGCTATTTCCTGTCCAGCTACTCGGCACGCAAGCTGGGCCTGCGCAGCACCGGCCACGCCGGTGGTTCGCAGAACCTGGCGCTGACCAGCCGCCTGACCCGGCCCGGTGACCACCTCGACGAGATGCTGCGCAAGCTGCACCGCGGCCTGTTCGTCACCGAGCTGATGGGCCAGGGCGTGAACGGTGTCACCGGCGACTACTCGCGCGGCGCGGCCGGCTACTGGGTGGAGGGCGGGCGCATCGTGCACCCGGTGCACGAGGTGACCATCGCCGGCAACCTGAAGGAGATGCTGCGCCAGATCGTGGCCGTGGGTGCCGATGCCTATGTGTCGGGCGGCAAGACCGTGGGCTCGGTGCTGCTGGCGCGCATGAAGGTGGCCGGGTCCTGAGCGCGCCGCGCCGGGGGCTTTCACGGGCCGGGTGGCCGGTGGGGCGCTTCTAGAATCCCAGGTTTTGTGGCGGCCGTCCCGGCCGTCCACCCTCAGGAGATCAAGACATGGTCATGGAACGCCGTTCCTTTGTTCGTGGTGCCGGCCTGGCCGGTGTGCTGGCCGCTGGTGTGGCCCCTGCAGTGCATGCGCAGGCCACCATCCGCTGGCGCCTGGCCTCCAGCTTCCCGAAGTCGCTGGACACGCTGTTCGGCGGCGCCGAGGTGTTCGCGAAGAAGGTCAGCGAGATGACCGGCGGCAAGTTCCAGATCTCCACCCATGCCAGCGGCGAGCTGATGCCGCCGCTGGGCGTGCTGGACGGCGTGCAGAACGGCACCGTGGAGATCGCGCACACCGCGCCGTACTACTTCGTCGGCAAGGACGACACCTTCGCCATCGGCACCGCCATCCCCTTCGGCCTGAACGCACGCCAGATGAACGCCTGGATGTTCGAGGGCAACGGCCTGAAGCTGATGCACGAGTTCTACAGCAACTACGGCATCACCAGCTTCCCGGCCGGCAACACCGGCGCACAGATGGGCGGCTGGTTCCGCAAGCCGGTCAACAGCCTGGCCGACCTGAAGGGCCTGCGCTTCCGCACCGCCGGCATCGCCGGCAAGGTGCTGGAGCGCCTGGGCGTGGTGGTGCAGGCCATTCCGCCGGCCGACATCTACCCGGCGCTGGAGAAGGGCACCATCGACGCGGTGGAGTTCGTCGGCCCCTACGATGACCAGAAGCTGGGCTTCCACCGCGTGGCGCCCAATTACGCCTACCCGGCCTTCTGGGAGGGCGGGGCGCAACTGGACTTCTTCATCAACCAGAAGGCCTTTGCCGCGCTGCCGGGCGAGTACCGCGCCATCGTGGAGGCTGCCGCCGGCTACACCCATGTGGACCTGCTGGCCAAGTACGACCACAAGAACCCGATCGCGCTGCGCCAGCTGGTGGCCAGCGGCACCAAGCTGTTCCGCTTCCCCAAGGATGCGATGGAAGCCGGCTTCAAGGAGGCCACCGCGCTGTACGCCGAGATCGGTGCTAAGAACCCTGCCTGGCGCAAGGTCTACGAGGACTTCGCCAAGCACCGCACCGACCAGAACCTGTGGTTCCGCTTTGCCGAGGCCGGCTTCGACGACTTCATGCAGAACCAGAAGCTTTGATCCCCCAACCGGGGCCGCGGCAGCGCGGCCCGGTGCAGGGCGGAAGGCCCCGCACGGCTTGCGCCGGCGGGGCCTTTGTCCTGGTGGGCCTGGACCCCGTGGCCCGGCCTACTTGCCCGGCGCGCTGGCCGGGGTGCCGAACAGCGCATCCATGTCGACCTTCTGATCCTGGGGCTGGTCGCTGGGCTGCACCTCGATCACCACGTTGCTGGTGTCCACCTCCGCCTTCTTGTCCAGCCCGCCCGACACCAGGTGCGGGAAGGCGATGATCAGGCCCACCATCACCAGCTGGATCAGCACGAAGGGCACGGCGCCCCAGTAGATCTGGCCGGTGGTCACCTTGGCCACGCTGCGGCCGGTGACGCGGTCCTGGTAGTCCTGCGTGGGCGCCACGCTGCGCAGGAAGAACAGCGCAAAGCCGAACGGCGGGTGCATGAAGCTGGTCTGCATGTTCACTGCCAGCAGCACGCCGAACCACACCAGGTCGATGCCCAGCTTCTCGGCCACCGGCGCCAGCAGCGGCACCACGATGAAGCTGAGCTCGAAGAAATCAAGGAAGAAGGCCAGCACGAAGATCAGGATGTTCACCACGATCAGGAAGCCGACCTGGCCGCCCGGCAGGCTGGTCAGCAGGTGCTCCACCCAGATCGGCCCGTCCACCCCCTGGAAGGTGAGGCTGAACACGGTGGACCCGATCAGGATGAAGACCACGAAGCACGACAGCTTCATGGTGCTGTCCATGGCCTGGCGCATCAGCGGCAGGCTCAGCCGCTTGCGCAGCAGCGCCATCACCAGGGCGCCGGTGGCGCCCATGGCGCCACCCTCGGTGGGCGTGGCCACGCCCAGGAAGATGGTGCCCAGCACCAGGAAGATCAGCGCCAGCGGCGGGATCAGCACGAAGGTGACCCGCTCGGCGATGCGCGACAGCAGCTGCAGCCGCAGCAGCTTGTTGAGCACCGCCAGCACGAAGGCCAGCCCCACGCCCACGCACAGCGACAGCACCACCAGTTCGTCGGTGGGCGTGGCCTCGGGCCGGCTGCGGGCAAAGGCCAGGCCGGCCCCCACCGACAGCAGGGTGAGCAGCCCCAGCGAGCGCAGGCCGGCGCTGCCGTCGTCCTCGCGGATGGTGCGGGCCTCGGCCGGCAGGGCCGGTGCCCAGGTGGGGCGGAAGATGGCCACCAGCGCCACGAAGGCCAGGTACAGGCCGGTGAGGATGAAGCCCGGCAGGAAGGCGCCCTTGTAGAGATCGCCCACGCTCTTGCCCAGCTGGTCGGCCAGGATGATCAGCACCAGCGAGGGCGGGATGATCTGCGCCAGCGTGCCCGAGGCGGCGATCACGCCCGAGGCGATGCGCCGGTCGTAGCCGTAGCGCAGCATGATGGGCAGCGAGATCAGGCCCATGGAGATGACCGAGGCCGCCACCACGCCGGTGGTGGCGGCCAGCATGGCACCCACCAGGACCACCGCCACCGCCAGGCCGCCGCGGATGGGGCCGAACAGCTGGCCCACGGTGTCCAGCAGGTCTTCGGCCATGCCCGAGCGTTCGAGGATCAGGCCCATGAAGGTGAAGAACGGGATCGCCAGCAGGGTCTCGTTCTGCATGATGCCGAAGATGCGCAGCGGCAGGGCCTGCATCAGCGTGGCCGGCAGCATGCCGGTCTCGATGCCGATGAAGCCGAACAGCAGGCCGCAGGCGGCCAGCGAAAACGCCACCGGAAAGCCCACCAGCAGAAAGGCCACCAGGCCGGCGAACATCAGCGGCGCCATGTTGGCGTGCAGCAGCTCGATCACCGTGTGGCTCCCGGTGTGCGGCGGGCGGCAGCGGCCGCGGCCTCCGCATCCGCCTCGGCGCGCTGGCGGATGGCGTCGGCCAGCTCCTGCTCGGGCGTGCGGGCCTGCGGCTTCTGGCCCGGGTCAGGCCCCAGGCCCTGCAGGAAGGCCAGGCGCTTGACCAGCTCGGACAGCGTCTGCAGGCCCAGCAGCGCAAAGCCCAGCGGCACCAGGGCCAGCACCGGCCAGCGGATCAGGCCACCGGCGTTGGACGACATCTCGCCGCTGACGACGGCCTTGACCACCAGCGGCCACACCAGGGCGATGGTGGTGACCACGAAGGGCAGCAGGAAGACGATGAAGCCGAAGATCTCCACCTTGACCTGGGTGCGGCGCGTAAAGCGGCCCAGCACCACGTCGATCTTGACGTGCTCCTGGCGCAGCAGGGTGTAGCCGGCGGCCAGCAGGAACACGGCGGAGAACAGGTACCACTGCACCTCGAGAAAGGCGTTGGAGGTGAGGCTGAAGGCCTTGCGCGCACTGGCGTTGACGGCGCTGATCAGCACGGCCACCAGCACCAGCCACGACACCCAGCGGCCCACCTGTTCATTGAGCCGGTCGATGCCGCGGGACAGCATGAGAAGTGTGGCCACGCGCTGGCTCCTGGTCGTTGTTGTGGTGTTGTGGTGCAGCCTGGCCGCGGTGGCCTACATCAGCAGGTGCTCGCCGGCATTTTCGCCGCCCAGCACCACGTAGTTCACCTTCTTCAGGTCGGCCAGCGCCCGCCCGCCGGCATAGCTGATGCTGCTCTGCAGGTCTTCGTGCATCTCGCGCAGGGTGTCGGCCAGCTGGCCCTTGATGGGCTCCAGGATGCGCTTGCCTTCCACATGCTTGTATTCGCCCTTGTTGAAGTCGCTGGCCGAGCCGTAGTACTCCTTGTAGCGCTTGCCATCCACCTCCACCGTGGCGCCGGGCGATTCTTCATGGCCGGCAAACAGCGAGCCCACCATCACCATGGCCGCGCCGAAGCGCACGCTCTTGGCGATGTCGCCATGGTGGCGGATGCCGCCGTCGGCCACGATGGGCTTGCTGGCCACACGTGCACACCACTTCAGCGCGCTGAGCTGCCAGCCGCCGGTGCCGAAGCCGGTCTTCAGCCGGGTGATGCACACCTTGCCCGGGCCGATGCCCACCTTGGTGGCGTCGGCGCCCCAGTTCTCCAGGTCGATCACGCCCTCGGGCGTGCCCACGTTGCCGGCGATGACGAAGGCATCGGGCAGCTTCTGCTTGATGTGGCCGATCATGCGGCGCACGCTCTCGGCATGGCCGTGGGCGATGTCGATGGTGATGTAGTCGGCGCCGATGCCGCTGGCGGCCAGCGCATCCACCATGGCCGCGTCGGCCGGCTTCACGCCGGCGCTGATGGACACGAACAAGCCCTTGTCGCGCATGCGCCGCGCATAGGCCAGGGCATCCAGGTCGAAGCGGTGCATCACGTAGAAGTGGCCGCTGGCGGCCAGCTGCTCGGTGATGGCCTCGTCGACCACGGTCTTCATGTTGGCCGGCACCACCGGCAGCTTGAAGCGGCGTGGGCCGAACTGCACCGAGGTGTCGCACTCGGCGCGGCTGTCCACCCGGCACTGGCGGGGCAGCAGCAGGATGTTGTCGTAGTCGAAGATGTCCATGGCGGGCCAGTGAGCAGCGGGCCGGGGCGGCCGCGGGGGTGTGATTCTGCCCCGGCAGGCCTGCGCTTCACCCCCCCGCCGGGGTGGATTCAGGGGCAGCGCTGCGCGGCCACCGCCAGCAGGCTGCCGTCGGCCGCCTCGATCCAGCCGCGCGCCTGCAGCCGTTCAGGCAGGGCGCCGGTGGGCCAGCGCAGGGCACGCAGATGGGTGATGCCCTGGCTGCGGCCTGCGCCGTCCAGCGGCAGCGGGCCGGCCACGCTGCGCACCAGGGCACGTGGGCCGTTGTTGACCTCGCTGCCCGGCGGCAGCAGCTCCACCAGGGCCAGCCAGCCGGTGGCGCCGGCCAGCCAGGCCGGTTGGCCACCCCCGGGCGGCGCCGCCTTGCCACGGGTGCGCAGCTGCAGCTGCAGGCCGAAATAACCCTGCCAGGCCGGGCCGGAGCCCACCTTCAGCTGCAGGCCGGGCAGCTTGCGGGCCGGTTGGCTGCGTGGGCCGGGTCCGGCGCCGCCCAGGCGCAGCAGGCGCTCGGTGGCATCGGGCAGGGCGGCGGCCGACAGCGGGGCGTCGTCGGCACCGGGCGTGATCCAGTCGAAGCGCCAGGCCCCCTGCGGTGCCGGCGCATCGGCGGCCCAGCAATCGGGGCAGCCGGCGTCGATGAAGTGTTCCACCACCGGCGCGCCGGGCGCCGGGCAGGCGGCGCCGGCCGGCTGGCAGACGGCCACCGCGGCCAGCAGGCCGGCTCCTAGAATCAATGGATGCATGCACAGTATTCTGAAGCCCCTGGCCCGGGCGGCACCGGCTCGCTGTTGAAGGGCCTGAACCCCGAGCAGCACGCTGCCGTCACCCTGCCCAGCGGCGCCAGCCTGATCCTGGCCGGCGCCGGCTCGGGCAAGACCCGGGTGCTCACCACCCGCATCGCCTGGCTGATGGCCACCGGCCAGGTGTCGCCGGGTGGGCTGATGGCGGTGACCTTCACCAACAAGGCGGCCAAGGAGATGCTGCACCGGCTGTCGGCCATGCTGCCGGTGCCCGTGCGCGGGCTTTGGATCGGCACCTTCCACGGCCTGTGCAACCGCTTTCTGCGGGCGCACTGGAAGCTGGCCGGCCTGCCGCAGAGCTTCCAGATCCTGGACACGGCCGATTCCCTGTCGGCGGTGAAGCGGGTGATGAAGGCCCTGAACGTGGACGAAGAGCGCTTCGTGCCCAAGCAGGTGAGCTGGTTCATCGCCGCGCGCAAGGACAACGGCGAGCGCCCCAAGGACGTGGATGCCCATGACCCCCAGAGCCGCAAGATGGTGGAGATCTACCAGGCCTATGAAGACCAGTGCCAGCGTGAAGGCGTGGTCGACTTCGCCGAGCTGATGCTGCGCACCTACGAGCTGATGCGCGACAACGCCGCCCTGCGCGAGCACTACCAGCACCGCTTCGCCCACATCCTGGTCGACGAGTTCCAGGACACCAACCGCCTGCAGTACGCCTGGCTGAAGATGTTCGCCCCGCCAGGATCGCAGCAGAGCGTGTTCGCCGTGGGCGACGACGACCAGAGCATCTATGCCTTCCGCGGCGCCCAGGTCGGCAACATGGCCGACTTCGAGCGGGAATACCGCGTCAAGCAGGTGATCAAGCTGGAGCGCAACTACCGCAGCTTCGGCAACATCCTGGACAGTGCCAACGCGCTGATCAGCCACAACGCCAAGCGCCTGGGCAAGAACCTCAGCACCGAGGCCGGCCCGGGTGAGCCGGTGCGGGTGGCCGAGGCCACCAGCGATTACGCCGAGGCCCAGTGGCTGCTGGACGAGGCCCAGCAACTGCACCGCAGCGGCACACCGCGTAGCGAGATCGCCATCCTCTACCGCAGCAATGCGCAGAGCCGGGTGATGGAGAGCGCGCTGTTCAATGCCGGCGTGCCTTACCGGGTGTATGGCGGCCTGCGCTTCTTCGAGCGCGCCGAGGTCAAGCATGCGCTGGCCTATCTGCGGCTGCTGGAGAACCCGAACGACGACACCTCCTTCCTGCGGGTGGTGAACTTCCCCACGCGTGGCATCGGCGCACGCACGCTGGAGCTGCTGACCGATGCCGGCCGCAGCAGCGGCCGCAGCCTGTACCAGAGCGTGGGCGCGGTGGTGGGCAAGGGCGGGGCCAACCTGCTGGCCTTCACCGGCCTGATCGACCAGCTGCGTGAGCGCACCCGCGGCCTGACGCTGCGCGAGATCATCGAGCAGATGCTGGACACCTCCGGCCTGGTCGAGTTCTACAAGGCCGAGAAGGAAGGCGCCGAGCGCATCGAGAACCTGGCCGAGCTGGTGAACGCAGCCGAGGCCTTCGTCACGCAAGAGGGCTTCGGCAAGGATGCGGTGGCCCTGCCGGTGGACGAGACCGGTGGCCCAGGCACCATGGCCGTGGGCCTGCCGCCGGCACCCGCCGCGGTGGACCTGACACCCGATGCCGAGACCGGCGAGATCGTGTCGCCGCTGGCGGCCTTCCTGACGCATGCGGCGCTGGAGGCGGGCGACAACCAGGCCCAGGCCGGCCAGGACGCCATCCAGCTGATGACGGTCCATTCCGCCAAGGGCCTGGAGTTCGACTGTGTGTTCATCACCGGGCTGGAGGAGGCCCTCTTCCCGCACGAGAACGCGATGAGCGACAGCGACGGCCTGGAAGAGGAGCGCCGGCTGATGTACGTGGCCATCACCCGCGCCCGCAAGCGCCTGTACCTCAGCTTCAGCCAGACCCGGCTGCTGCACGGCCAGACGCGCTACAACGTCAAGAGCCGCTTCCTCGACGAGCTGCCCGAAGGCGCGCTGAAGTGGCTGACACCACGCAACGCCGGTTTCGGCTCGGGTTATGCCAAGGAGTACCAGCAGGCCTGGCAGCGGGGCACCGGCCTGGGCTCGGTGGTGGGCGCAGGCCGCGTGACCGGCCGGCCGGCCGCGCCGGCCTACACCGCCCCGCCGCTGCCTGCGGCGATGCAGAACCGGGGCGGTGCCGGCCATGGCCTGCGGGTGGGCCAGTCGGTGTTCCACACCAAGTTCGGCGAGGGTGTGGTGCTCACGCTGGAAGGCAACGGGCCCGATGCCCGCGCCCAGGTCAACTTCGGCCGCCACGGCGCCAAGTGGCTGGCGCTGGCGATTGCAAAGCTCACGCCGGTGGATTGACCGGCTCGGCGGCGTCCACCCGCGCCACCAGCCAGGGCAGCAGGGCGCCGTACAGGTCTTCCGGGCTCACCGGCTTGGTGACCACGCCCACCATGCCGGCGGCCAGGCAGCGTGCATGGTCGTCGGTGAAGGCGTTGGCGGTGAAGGCCAGGATGGGCAGCCGCGCCAGGCCAGGCAGGGCATGGATGCGCCGGGCCGCTGCCAGGCCGTCCAGGCGCGGCAGCTGCAGGTCCATCAGCACCAGGTCGGGCGGATGGGCGGCGGCGGTGTCCACCGCGGCCAGGCCGTCGGTGGCGCTGTCCACCACCAGGCCGCCCGCCTGCAGCAGGGCCAGCGCCACCTCGCGGTTGGCGCGGTCGTCTTCCACCAGCAGCACCCGCCGGCCGCTGCACTGGCGGCGCAGGGCGGCGGCGTTGCTCTCGCCGGCCGGGCCCGTCAAGTTGCCGCGGCCTGCGGCCGGCGGCGCAACGGCACGTTGCAGCCTGGCGGTGAACCAGAAGCGGCTGCCCTGGCCGGGCGCACTCTGCACCCCTGCCTGGCCGCCCATCAGCCGCGCCAGCTTGGCGGTGATGGCCAGGCCCAGGCCGCTGCCGCCATGCTGGCGGGTGGTGGAGTTGTCGGCCTGCTCGAACGGGGTGAACAGGCGCGCGATGGTGGCCGCGTCCAGCCCCGGCCCGGTGTCCTGCACCTCGAAGTGCATCAGCACGCTGTCGGGCCGGGCGACCTCCCCTTCGTCGGCCGCCGCCACCCGCAGTGTGATGTGGCCGGCCTGGGTGAACTTGGCGGCATTGGCCGCGTAGTTCAGCAAGGCCTGCTGCAGCCGGGTGGCGTCACCCAGCCAGCGCCCGGGCGGCAGCTGCACCTGCACGCCCAGGCCCAGCTTCTTGGCCTGCAGCTTGTCCTGCAGCATGGTGACGACGTTGTGCACCACCGCCTGCAGGTCCAGCGGCTGGGCGTCCAGCGTCAGGCGGTCGGCCTCGATGCGCGACAGGTCCAGCACCGCGTCCAGCGTCTCCACCAGGTGGCGGGCGGCGGTCTTGATGTGGCCCAGGCGCTCGGCCTGGCGGCCGGTCAGGCCGTCGCGCTCGATCAGGTAGGCCATGCCGGTGATGGCGTTCAGCGGCGTGCGGATCTCGTGGCTCATGTTGGCCAGGAAGGCGCTCTTGGCCACGTTGGCCGCCTCGGCCGCGTCCTTGGCCTGCACCAGGGCCGATTCCGCGGCCTTGCGCTCGGCGATGTCGGTGAGGAAGGTGATCAGGCGTGCAGGCACGCCGTCCTTGCCCGCCAGGTAGAAGGCCGACACCTCCACCGGCAGGGGCTGGCCGTCGCTGCGGCGGGTCATGACCTCGTAGCGGCGCTGGCCCTGTGCGCGCACCAGGTCGGCCATGGCGCGGAACTGGGCGGCGGTGAAGTTCGGGTTGACCTCGGGCAGGCGCATGGCCATCAGCTGCTCCACGCTGTAGCCCAGCATGCTGGCGGCCATGCGGTTGACGTAGACATAGCGCAGGCTGTCGAAGTCCAGCCACTCGATGCCGATGCCCACGCTGTCCATCGCGAACTGGGTGTCCAGCAGTTGCTGGGTGGTGGCCTTGAGCGCGTTGGTGCGCTCCTGCACCCGCTGTTCCAGCTGCTCGCGGTTCTGCTGCAGCTCGGTCACGTCGCGCAGCGACCACAGCCGCACCACACTGTCGTCGAGCTGCACGGCACGGGTCTGGCACTCGAGCACGCGGCCGTCGCTGCAGGCCAGCGTCGCCAGGGCCAGATCGCCGCTGGCGGCCACCTGCCGGCACAGCATGCGGAAGGCCTCGGGGTGCACCAGCTGGGCGGCCCCGTGGTCCAGCAGGGCGCTGTGCGGGCTGCCTTCGCCCAGGGCATCGGGCAGCCGCCACAGCTGGCGCAGCTGGCGGTTGAGCTGCAGCACCCGGCCGTCGGGGCCCACCAGCAGCACACCGTCGCCCACGGCGTCCAGGGTGTTGTGCAGCAGCCGGCGGCTGGCCGCCAGCGCAGCCTGCTCACGCGCCACCCGCAGCAGCAGCCAGCTGGTGGCCAGCAGCACCAGCATGGTCAGCGGTGCCACGAACGCCACCCGCAGGTGGGCGCGGCGGGTCTCGGCCAGGGCCGGTGCCAGCACCGCGGCTTCGTCCAGGCCCACGCTGGCGATCA
Source organism: Pseudomonadota bacterium (assembly GCA_040386375.1). Lineage (GTDB taxonomy): Bacteria > Pseudomonadota > Gammaproteobacteria > Burkholderiales > Burkholderiaceae_C > Pseudaquabacterium. The sequence continues at coordinate 105,775 of JAZKFQ010000043.1, read as the reverse complement.
GCGGCAGGCGGTCGAGCCGGTACCAGGCGTACAGCCGGGCGCGGCCGTCGGCATGGGCCACACGCTGGAAGCGGCCCTGGGGGGCCGCGCCCGGCTGCAGGAACGGCCGCTCCGCCGGCACCCTGGTGCCCAGCAGCCGGTCGATGCCGGCGCTGCGGGCCAGGTAGCTGCCGTCGGCATGCAGCAGGGCGATCACGTCGTTGCCCGTGGCCTGTTCGCGCCCCAGCGTGTCCGACAGGTACTGTGGCGACAGGGTCAGCACCACCACGCCGTCGAAGCGGTTCCCGACCAGCAAGGGGCGCGACAAGGGCATCACCCACTGGCCGGTCATGCGGGACAGCACGGCGGGGTGGATGTGCAGCAGGTCGGCTCCCTCGGCAGCCTGGGCGGCGTGGAAGCGGAAGTAGTCGCGGTCGGCCACGCCCAGCGGCTGCTGCCCGGCGCCCTGCATGCTGGCCGACGGGTAGAGCACCCGGCCGCTGGCGTCGGCCACGCTGAAGGCCTGCACCGCACCCTCGGGCATGGCGTCGATCACCGCGCGGGCGGCGGCATCGGCCACGCTGGGCCCGCCGCTGCTGTACTGGCTGCGGAACTGGCGCAGCGCCAGGTCGGCACCGACCAGCAAGGCCTCCACCTGCTGGGCCTTGGCGGCGGCCAGTTGCTGTGCACGGTCGCTGGCCTGCTCCAGCGTGGTGGCCATCAGCGCGTCATGTGCGCTTTCCATGCGCCAGATGTACAGCGCGGTCGCCAGCAGCCCCACCAGCGGCAGGCCGACGGCCAGGCGCCGCAACCAGCGTGCGCTGGGCGTGGTGGGCAGGACTGGAAGCGGGAGGGCAGCGGGCACAACAGCAGGCCTGGCGGCAGCACGGTGGTGGATGGCACAGCCGACCGGCGGGCCGGCAGCCAGCATACAAGCACCGCGCATGCGCCGTGCCGGCGCTGCGCCCGTGTTCAGCGCAGGAAGTCGATCAGCGCGTCGGCCAGCGCGCCGGGCTGGTCGTGGTGCAGCATGTGGCCCGCGTCCTCCAGCGCCACCTGCCGCACGCTGGCCACATGGGCCAGCCGCTGCTGGAACTCGGCATGGCTGTAGCGCCCGCCCCAGTAGCTGTCGAGCCGGCTGCCCGCGCCCTGCACCCAGAGCAAGGGGGCGGTGATGCGTGGCCAGGTGGCGATGACATCGGCCGCGCGCTGGGGCAGGGGGTTGATGCGCTTGTGCGCCGGGTCGGCCAGCAGCTGCCACTGGCCATCGGGCCCTTGCGCCGACCATTGCGCCGCCAGCCACAGCGCCTTGTCGGCCGGCAGGCGCGGGTTGTTCTGCTGCAGCCGCTGGGCCACCGCGGCCAGGCTGGCATAGGGCTTGAGGCGCTGCGGGGTCTTCAGCTCGTCCAGCCAGGTGGCCAGTCGCTCGGGGCCGGCGCTGGCGGGCAGGTCGGGCAGGCCGAAGCCTTCCAGGTTGACCAGGCGGCGGATGCGCTGCGGCCGCACGCCGGCATAGGTCATGACCACGTTGCCACCCATGCTGTGGCCGACCAGGTCCACCGGCTTGTCGGGCGAGAGCGCATCCAGCAGCGCATCCAGGTCGCCCAGGTAGTCGGCGAACCAGTAGGCGTCGGTGCCGGCGGGGGCGCTGCTGCGGCCGAAGCCGCGCCAGTCGGGGGCCACCACGCAGCGCTGTGCATCGCCGGCCTGCGCCATGGCGTCGACCACGAACTGGAACGAGGCGCCCACGTCCATGAAGCCGTGCACCATCACCAGCAGGGCTTGGCCCGGCTGGGGTGTGCCCCACTGGTGCAGGTGGATCTGCAGGCCCCGCACCGGCAGGTGGCGGCACAGCGCCGGGCGCTGGGGTTGGTAGGCATGGTGCATGCCGGCCACTGTAGGGGGCCGGGCGGGCAGGGGCTGTCGGTGGGGAGACAGCGCCGCCGGTGCAAAAATCGGGTGATGAAACACTTCAAGCTGCGCGCGGCCGAGCCCCGCGACCTGCCGGCCATCTGTGGCCTGATCGCCGAGCTGGCGGACTTCGAGCACCTGTCGCACCTGGTGCAGGGCACGCCGGAGAAACTGGCGCCGCACCTGTTCGGCGCCCGGCCGGTGGCCGAGGCGGTGGTGGCCGAGCTGCCGGACGAGGCGGGCGCGCCGGTGGTGGGCTTCGCCCTGTTCTTCACCAACTTCTCCACCTTCCTGGCCCAGCCGGGGCTGTACCTGGAAGACCTGTACGTGCAGCCGGCGCAGCGTGGTGCGGGCATCGGCAAGGCGCTGCTGCAGCACCTGGGTGCACTGGCGGTGGCGCGTGGTTACGGCCGCTTCGAGTGGAGCGTGCTGGACTGGAACGAAAACGCCATCCGCTTCTACGAGAAGATGGGCGCCACGGTGATGACCGAGTGGCAGATCTGCCGCGTCACCGGCGAGCGCCTGCAGGCCTATGCGGCGCCGACGGCCGCCGCATCGACCTGATCCACGGCCCCGGCCCGCTGATCAGCCGGCCAGCATCGCCAGCAGCTGCGACGGTGGCAGCTGGTCGGCGCCGGTGGGGCCGTCCAGCACCTGCTGCACGGCAAAGGCCTTCTGGCTGGTGTCGCGCCGCTCGGGCCGGGGCAGGGCCGTGCCGTTGCGCGTGCCCAGCACGGCCACGACGGGCGCGACCACCGAGCTGCCGCGCCGCACCACCATGCCGGTCTCGCCCGAGGCCAGGCGCACGAAGCAGCCCGGCGGGTAGACACCGAATTCCTTGACCAGGGCGGCCACCATCGGATGCCCGGGTTCCTGCATGAACATCAGGCGCCCGGCCTTGTCGGCGGCGATGGCGCTGCGCCCGGCGCGCGGGCTGAGCTTGGCGGTGTAGATGTCGGCCCGGCGCACCAGGGCTGCCAGCTCGCAGGGGCTGTGCAGGCCGGCGGGGTAGCCCTTGCCGTCGGGCGACTCGTGGTGCTGGGCCACCGCGTCCAGCCAGTCGCCATCGGCCACGCCGGCCATCTCCAGCATCAGCCGGCTGAACTGCGGGTGGGCATGGATGGCCGCGCGCTGGTCGTCGGTGGGCGGGGTGGGCTGCACGGCCAGCTGGCCCTGCAGCTCCAGCATCGAGATGTTCATGGTCAGCGCGGCCTTGAAGGCGCGCTGCGATTCATCGGCCGACCAGCCCAGGCGCTGGGCCACCAGCCAGGCGGTGATGGCGGCATGGGTGGCGTGGTTGACGCCATAGTCCACATGCTGGTTGCCGGGCTGGCGCAGCACCTGGAAGATGGCCAGATCGGGGTCGCGCGCCACCAGGGCCAGCACCGGGGCACTGGCCGTCTCCAGCGCGTCGCGGAAGCCCTCGCCGTGGGCGTTCTGCAGTGTCTCGTTCACCCGGCCCAGGCAGCCTGACCAGAGGCCGGGCAGCTCGGCGGGGCTGGCCCGGGCGATGCGCTCGGTGGGGCTCAGCAGTTCATCGATGTCGACCAGGGCACCCCGGTCGAGCAGGGCCTGCAGCTGGCCGGCACTCTGCACCCGCTGGCCGCGGGCCAGCAGCAGGGTCTGGTCGTGGTCGCGGATGTTGAACGGCAGCGGCGCGCCGACCTGGATGCGCTGCTGGACAAGGGTGAGCGGTGAACACTGCATGGAATCTCCGGCGCAGCCGCACCGGCTGCTGCTGGGCTTATCGGCGCTGGCGTGGCAGAACTTGAAGGGAGTCCTCGACGGTCGGCGGCCGCGGGCGTTGCGCAGGCGCGGGCCGTGGTGCCGGCCAGCAGCCACAATCCCGGCCAGAACTTGCGAGGCCCCATGACATTTCCCCTGATCTCGGCCCCGGCGCTGCGCGCCGCCATGGCCAGCGGCGAACGCCTGCTGGTGTGTGATTGCCGCTTCGACCTGGCCGACACCGGCCGCGGCGAAGCCGACCACCTGGCCGGCCACATCCCGGGTGCCGTCTACCTGCACCTGGACCGTGATCTCTCCGCCGCCAAGGACGGGCGCAACGGCCGCCACCCGCTGCCCGAGCGGGCCGGCTTCGCCCGGCGCCTGGGCGCGCTGGGCTGTGCCGACGGCCTGCGGGTGGTGGCCTACGACAGCAGCGGCGGCATGTATGCCGCCCGCCTGTGGTGGATGTTGCGCTGGCTGGGCCACGAGCAGGTGCAGGTGCTCGACGGTGGCATGGTGGCCTGGGACGCTGCCGGTGGTGCACTGCAGGCCGGCCCGGTGGCCCCGCGCACGCCCGCCACGCTGACGCTGCGCCCGCCGCTGGTGCCGCTGCTGGATTTCGATGCCCTGCTGGCGGGGCTGGGCCGGCCCGACCGCCTGGTCGTCGACGCCCGGGCGCCCGACCGCTTCCGCGGCGAGAACGAGACCCTGGATCCGGTGGGTGGCCACATCCCCGGCGCGGCCAACCGCTTCTTCCGCGACAATCTGGCGCCGGATGGCTGCTTCAAGCCGGCCGAGCAACTGCGCCAGGAGTGGCAGGCGCTGCTGGGCACGCGCCAGAGCGCCGAGCTGGTGCAGCAATGCGGCTCGGGCGTGACGGCCTGCCACAACCTGCTGGCCCTGGCCGTGGCCGGCCTGGATGGATCGGCGCTGTACGCCGGCTCCTGGAGCGAGTGGTGCTCGCGTGACAACGCGCCGGTGGCGCTCGGGGCATGATCGGCGGCATGACCACGCCCACCACCACCATCCCCACCGTCGACCTGGGCCGCAGCGGCCTGCAGGTCACCCGCATCTGCCTGGGCACCATGACCTTCGGCGAGCAGGTCGACGAGCCCACCGCCCATGCCATCCTGGACCAGGCGGTGGAGCGTGGCATCAACTTCATCGACACCGCCGAGATGTACGCCGTGCCGGCACGGCGCGAGACCTACGGCAAGACCGAGACCATCATCGGCCGCTGGCTGGCGGCCCGCCCCGGCATGCGCCAGCGCATCGTGCTGGCCACCAAGGTGGCCGGGCCGTCGCGTGGCATGCCCTGGGTGCGTGACGGTGCCGACGACCTGCAGCCCGCCCACATCGCCCAGGCCTGCGACGACAGCCTGCGCCGGCTGCAGACCGAGGTGATCGACCTCTACCAGATCCACTGGCCCAACCGCAATGTGCCGGCCTTCGGCGCGGTCTACCTCGATCCGTCCAAGGACCGCTTCTACACCACCATCCACGACCAGCTGGCCGCGCTGGGCAAGCTGGTGCAGGCCGGCAAGGTGCGCCACATCGGCCTGTCCAACGAGACGCCCTGGGGTCTGGGGGAATTCCTGCGCCTGGCCGAGCTGCATGGCCTGCCCAGGGTGGTGTCGGTGCAGAACCCCTATGCGCTGGTGAACCGCGTGGTCGACAACGGCCTGGACGAAAGCCTGCTGCGCAGCGGCGTGGGCCTGCTGGCCTACAGCCCGCTGGCCTTCGGCGCGCTGACCGGCAAGTACGATGGCCCGGGCTTCGATCCGGCGCAGCCGGAACTGGGGCGGCTGGCCCGCTTCGAGAGCATGCGCAAGCAGCGCTGGGCGCGGCCCGAGACCCTGGTGGCGGCGCGCCGCTACAACACGCTGGCGCGTGCCCACGGCCTCACGCCCACGCAGATGGCGCTGGCCTTCTGTTACGGCAACTGGCGCGTGGCCAGCACCATCATCGGCGTCACCACCGCGGCCCAGCTCGATGAATGCCTGGCGGCCTGGGGCACCACGCTGGCGCCCGACCTGCTGGCGGCCATCGACGCCCTGCGCTGGGAGCTGCGCGACCCGGCACAGTGAGACGGCGGTGGCCAAGAAGGACAAGCACGTCAGCGAGACCCCCGCCACCCAGCGCCTGCGCGCGGCCGGCGTGGCCTTCAGCGAGCATGTCTACGACTACGTGGAGCATGGCGGCACCGCCGAGTCGGCGCGCCAGCTGGGCTGGCCCGAGCATGCCGTGGTCAAGACCCTGGTGATGCAGAACGAGCGTGCCGAGCCGCTGATCGTGCTGATGCACGGCGACAAGCAGGTCAGCACCAAGAACCTTGCGCGCGCCATCGGTGCCAAGAGCGTGGAGCCTTGCAAGCCCGAGGTGGCGCAGCGCCACAGCGGCTACCTGGTGGGGGGCACCTCGCCCTTCGGCACCCGCAAGCCCATGCCGGTGTACGTGGAGGCGTCGGTGCTGGCGCTGCCGGATCTGCTGATCAACGGCGGGCGGCGTGGTTACCTGCTGGGGCTGAAGCCCGATGTGCTGGTGGCTGTGCTGGGGGCGCAGGCCGTGCACTGCGCGATCTGAGGGCGGCCTGCTGTGCCGCGGGAGGGGTTCAGCGCTGGGTGCGGGTCTGGAAGCCCACGGCCTGCATGCTGTCGCGCGACAAGGTGGTGGCCTGGACCGGCCAGCTGGCCTGGGTGGTGCTGGCGGTGGACAGCTCGCTGGCCTGACGCAGCGGTTGTGCCACGCTGGCGGCGGCCGTGGTCTGGGTGGCGGCCATGACCGGCTGCTCCAGCGGACGCTGCGCGCCCGACCACCAGGTTGCCGCCACCACCACGGCCAGGGTGGCCAGGTTGGCGGCACGGGGCAACAGGGCCACGCGGGATGTCGAAATTTTTTCCATGTCGGCGAGTATCTGACCGTCACATGATCACCTCAAGACGACAGAGGCCCACAAGCAGGGGGTCGGAGCACCCATTCCGGGGGGGTGTTTGCCAGCGGTTTCAGCGGGTCGTGACGGATGCACGGGCGGCGCTGTCCGGCCCCCCTTGGCCGGGGCCGCGACCCGGCCAGGGCCGGGCTCAGTCCAGGCCCGGCCGTTCGGCAAACATGGCGGCCAGGTGGGCCTCGCCGCGTTCCAGCACGAAGTAGCGCAGCGCCTCGGCCGCCGGTGACAGCAACTTGCCGGCGGTGTTCACCACATGCCAGCGGCGCATCAGCGGCAGGCCTTCCACCGCCGGTGCGGCGATCAGGCGGTTGCGCCACTCCAGGCCGATGGTGTGCAGCGAGATCAGGCTCACGCCCAGGCCCGCCATCACCGCCTGCTTGATGGCCTCGGTGCTGTTCATCTCCATCACGTAGACCGGCTTCAGGTGGTGGTGCTCGAGGTACTCCTCCAGCGCCGCGCGCGTGCCCGAGCCGGGCTCGCGCACGATGAAGGGCTCACGCGCCAGCGCAGCGGCAGGAACGTCTTCCCCCTGGGCGAAGGGGTGGGCGGGCGCGGTGACCAGCACATGCGGGTGCATGGCAAAGGGCTCGGCACGGTTGGCAAAGTCCTTGGGCGGGCGGCCCATGATTGACAGGTCGACCTCGTTGGCCCGCATCCACACCGCCAGCTGCTCGCGGTTGCCCAGGCGCAGCCGCACGTCGATGGCCGGATGCTCGGCATGGAACAAGGCCAGCAGCTGCGGCAGGAAGTACTTGGCCGAGCTGACCATGCCCACGGTGAGCAGGCCGGATTCCACCCGCTTGAAGCGCGCCATCGCGTCGTCGGCCTCCTTCAGCGTGGCCAGCAGGCGCCGGGCATAGACCAGGAAGTACTCACCCGCGGTGGACAGGCTCAGCCGCCGGCCCACGCGGTCGAACAGCGGCAGGCCGACCTGGCCCTCCACCTCCTTGATCTGCATCGACACCGCGGGCGGCGTGAGGTGCAGGGCCTCGGCGGCCCGCTGCACGCTGCCCAGCCGGGCGACCTCGGCAAACACACGCAGCTGGCGAAAGGTGACGTTCACGGTGGGTCAGTGGCGATCAAGCCGAAATGAGATAAGTAAAAGCTTAATTCAAAACCAAATATTCCTGACTTTGACTGACTTTGTTTCGTTTCTACAGTCAGGTCAGCCCTAGCCCAAAGAGGAGACCCTTGTGAACCATCCGTTGGATGCCACCACCCTGAACCTGTCGGACAGCGAGCAGATCACCGACAAGAAAAAGCGCTACAGCGCCGGTGTGCTCAAGTACAAGCAGATGGGCTACTGGCAGCCCGACTACGTGCCCAAAGACACCGACCTGATCGCGATGTTCCGCATCACGCCGCAAGAGGGGGTGGACCACGAGGAGGCCGCTGCGGCGGTGGCCGGTGAATCGTCCACCGCCACCTGGACGGTGGTGTGGACCGATCGGCTGACCGCCTGCGAGCTGTACCGCGCCAAGGCCTACCGGGTGGACGCCGTGCCGAACACCGGCCCGGGCACCAAGACCGAAGCACAGTTTTTCGCCTACATCGCCTACGACATTGATTTGTTCGAAGGTGGCTCGATCGCCAATCTGACGGCGTCGATCATCGGCAATGTGTTCGGCTTCAAGGCGGTGAAGGCACTGCGGCTGGAAGACATGCGCATCCCGGTGGCCTACCTCAAGACTTTCCAGGGCCCGGCCACCGGCGTGATCGTCGAGCGTGAGCGGCTGGACAAGTTCGGCCGGCCGCTGCTGGGCGCCACCACCAAGCCCAAGCTGGGCTTGAGCGGCCGCAACTATGGCCGGGTGGTGTACGAGGGCCTGAAGGGCGGGCTGGATTTCATGAAGGACGACGAGAACATCAACTCGCAGCCCTTCATGCACTGGCGTGACCGGTTTCTGTATTGCATGGAGGCGGTGAACAAGGCCAGTGCGGCCACTGGCGAGGTCAAGGGCCACTACCTGAACGTGACCGCCGGCACCATGGAAGAGATGTACGCCCGCGCCGAGTTTGCCAAGAGCCTGGGCAGCGTGATCATCATGATCGACCTGGTGATCGGCTACACCGCGATCCAGAGCATGGCGCTGTGGGCGCGCAAGAACGACATGATCTTGCACCTGCACCGGGCCGGCAACAGCACCTATTCACGCCAGAAGAACCACGGCATGAACTTCCGCGTGATCTGCAAGTGGATGCGCATGGCCGGGGTCGACCACATCCACGCCGGCACGGTGGTGGGCAAGCTGGAAGGCGACCCGATGATGATCCGCGGCTTCTACGACACCCTGCTGGACACCCACACACCGATGCAGCTGGAAAAGGGCTTGTTCTTCGAGCAGGACTGGGCGTCGCTGAACAAGGTGATGCCAGTGGCCTCGGGTGGCATCCATGCCGGCCAGATGCACCAGTTGCTGACCTACCTGGGCGACGACGTGGTGTTGCAGTTTGGGGGTGGCACCATCGGCCACCCCATGGGCATCCAGGCCGGTGCCACCGCCAACCGGGTGGCCCTGGAGGCGATGGTGCTGGCGCGAAACGAGGGCCGCGACATCTGGAACGAGGGCCCGCAGATCCTGAAGGACGCCGCCAAGTGGTGCAGCCCGCTGAAGGCCGCCATCGACACCTGGGGCGACATCAGCTTCAACTACGAATCCACCGACACCGCCGACTTTGTGCCCACGGCCACCGCCGCTGCCTAACGCACATCCAGGAGCCAGCACCATGATGACCAACCACGGCAAGCGCATCACCCAGGGCCAGTTTTCCTACCTGCCCGACCTGACGGATGCTCAGATCACCAGCCAGATCGAGTACGCGCTCAAGAACAACTACGCCGTCGGCATCGAGTACACCGATGACCCGCACCCGCGCAACACCTACTGGGAGATGTACGGCAACCCGATGTTCGACCTGAGCGACCCGGGCGGCATCCTGATGGAGATCAACGCCTGCCGCAAGGCCTTCCCCAACCACTACGTGCGGGTGACGGCCTTCGACTCCACGCAAGGGGTGGAGTCGGTGCGCATGAGCTTCATCGTCAACCGGCCCGCCAACGAGCCCGGCTTCGGCTTGGTGCGCCAGGAGATCGGCGGCCGGCAAGTGCAATACACCGTGCACAGTTACGCCACTGACAAATCCGAAGCCGAGCGTTACGGCGCTTGAAGGAGGCCGGCATGCACCGCATCCTGGCCTCCGTTCTGTCGGCCGACCGCCGGCGGCTGCCCGGCGAGGTGCGCCGCCTGGTGGCTGCCGGTGCCGACGCCATCCACATGAACGTGGTCGAGGCTGAGGACCGTCCCAACCTCAACCTGGGCCACCTGACCTGTGCGGCCATCCGCGCCAGTTGCACGCTGGCGATCCATGTGCACCTGCGGGTGCCGGCCAGCGCCACCCTGCTGGAGCGCTTTGCCGAGGCCGGTGCCGATCTGCTGATCGTGCAGGCCGCTGCGGCCCAGAACACGGCGGCACTGCTGGCACAGGTGCAGGCGATGGGCTGCCAGGCGGGCTTGGCCTTCGGGCCGGACGATGCGCTGGACAGCCTGCCCCGCTGGCTGGGCCAGCTCGATCTGGTGCATGTCAGCTGTGCCCGTCCAGCGTCGCCTGCACGGCAGTTTCTGCCGGCCAGCCTGGAGCAGATCGCCCGGGCACGGGCCCTGGTCGACACCGCCGGCCAGGCTGGCCGGCCTGTGCGGCTGCAGGCCGACGGCGACATCGGGCCCGCCAACATCGCCGCCGTGGCCGCAGCCGGCGCCGACGACATCGTCATCGGCCGGGCGCTGTTTGGCAGCAGCGACTGGGCAGGCACCATCGCCGGCCTGCGCCGCGACCTGGCCGCCCACCACCTGGCCGCCGACCACCCGATTGATCACCATGTGGCAAGGGTGGCCGCATGACGGCCCCGGTGCATGCCATGCCCGGCAGCGCGCCCGCTGCGCCGGCCGCATCGCCCGCGGCGCCTGTCTGCACCGTGGGCGAGGTGCTGCGCGACAGCCAGGTGGAAGCGGTGATGGACGAGCTCGACCGCGACCTGGTGGGCCTGGCGCCGGTGAAGGCGCGCATCCGCGACATCGCCGCCCTGCTGGTGATCGCCCGCCTGCGCGAGAACCTGGGCCTGGCCGCCAACAAGCCCAGCCTGCACATGTGCTTCTCGGGCAACCCGGGCACCGGCAAGACCACGGTGGCCCTGCGCATGGCGCAGATCCTGCATCGCCTGGGCTATGTGCGGAAGGGCCATGTGGTCAGCGTCACCCGCGACGACCTGGTCGGCCAGTACATCGGCCACACCGCGCCCAAGACCAAGGAGGTGCTGAAGAAGGCCATGGGCGGCGTGCTGTTCATCGACGAGGCCTACTACCTGTACCGGCCCGAGAACGAGCGCGACTACGGCCAGGAGGCGATCGAGATCCTGCTGCAGGTGATGGAGAACCAGCGCGACGACCTGGTGGTGATCCTGGCCGGCTATGCAGACCGGATGCAGACCTTTTTCGGCAGCAACCCGGGCATGAGCAGCCGCATTGCCCACCACCTGGACTTTCCCGACTATTCCAGCGCGGAGCTGCTGCACATCGCCGAGACCATGCTGGGCGCCGGCCACTACCGCTTCGGCGCCGGGGCCCGCGAGGCCTTCGACCAGTACTTGCAGCGCCGCATCACCCAGCCGCACTTCGCCAACGCCCGCAGCGTGCGCAATGCGCTGGACCGCATGCGCCTGCGCCAGGCCAGCCGGCTGTTCGCCGACCGCGACCGCACGCTGACGGCCGACGACCTGAGCACCATCGCCGAGAGCGACATCCGCGCGAGCCGGGTGTTTGCCACCGCCCCCTGACCCACACGACCAGAGCCGACACCCGGAGCCTCGCCATGCACCTCGGACGCACCACCCTCTCCAAGTTCCTGATCCAGCAGCTGCAGGACGTGGACGACCAGGGCAAGCTGGCGGCCCTGCTGGTGGACGTGGCGGCCGCCGTCAAGGCGATTTCGTCGATGACGGCCAAGGGTGCGCTGGGCGGCTACCTGGGCGCGATCGCCACCACCAACGTGCAGGGCGAGCAGCAGAAGAAGCTGGACGTGCTGGCCAACGACGCGATGGTGACGGCCACCGAGTGGGGTGGCCTGGTGGCCGGCCTGGCCAGCGAGGAACTGGACGAGCCCTACGTCATCCCCGAGAACTTTGCGCGCGGGCCCTACCTGCTGATCTTCGACCCGCTGGACGGCTCGTCCAACACCGACGTGAACGTGTCGGTGGGCACCATCTTCTCGGTGCTGCGCCACACCGGCCACGAGCAGCCGCTGATCGGCGACTACCTGCAGCCGGGCACGCAGCAGGTGGCCGCGGGCTATGCCATCTACGGCCCGGCCACCATGCTGGTGATCACCGTGGGCAAGGGCACGCATGGCTTCACGCTGGACCGCGAGATCGGCAACTTCATCCTCACCCACCCCGACCTGGCCATCCCCGACGACACCAGCGAGTTCGCCATCAACACCAGCAACGCCCGCTTCTGGGAGCCGCCGGTGCACCGCTACGTCACCGAATGCCAGGCCGGCAAGGCGGGCGAGCGTGGGCGCGACTTCAACATGCGCTGGATCGCCAGCATGGTGGCCGAGGTGCACCGCATCCTGATGCGCGGCGGTGTGTTCATGTACCCCAAGGACACCAAGGACCCCGGCAAGCCCGGCCGCCTGCGCCTGATGTACGAGGCCAACCCGATCAGCATGCTGATCGAGCAGGCCGGTGGTGCCGCCAGCACCGGCCGCGCCCGGCTGATGGGCCTGCAGCCCGAGCAGTTGCACCAGCGCGTGCCGGTGATCCTGGGCTCGAAGAACGAGGTGCTGCGCATCGAGCGCTACCACGCGGAGCACGCCAGCGGGCAGGACCGGCCTTATGAGTCACCGTTGTTCAACGAGCGCTCGCTGTTCCGCGCCCGCGAGTTCATCTGACCAGGAGCAGTTCCATGTCACAGAGGCATCCCATCATCGCGGTCACCGGCTCATCGGGCGCCGGCACCACCACGGTGATGAAGAGCTTTGCCCACATCTTCCGGCGCGAGGCGATCCGCGCCCAGGTGATCGAGGGCGACGCCTTCCACCGCTTCAACCGCCTGCAGATGCGCGAGAAGGTGCGTGCCGCCGACCACGGCGAGGGCCCGCAGATCAGCCATTTCGGCCCCGAGAGCAACCTGCTGGCCGAGCTGGATGCCACCTTTGCGGCTTATGCGCAGACCGGTGGTGGCCAGGTGCGGCGCTACATCCACGATGCAGCCGAGGCCCGGGAACTGGGCGGGGAGCCCGGCACCTTCACCGAGTGGGCGCCGATGGGCGACAGCGACGTGCTGTTCTACGAGGGACTGCACGGCGGCTTCGTCGGGCCCGGTGAAGGCGGGGTCGGGGTCGACGTGGCGCGCCATGTCGACCTGCTGGTGGGCGTGGTGCCCATCATCAACCTGGAGTGGATCCAGAAGCTGCACCGCGACCAGACCCTGCGAGGCTACAGCCAGGAGGCGGTGGTCGAGACCATCCTGCGCCGCATGCCGGATTACGTGAACCACATCTGCCCGCAGTTCAGCCGCACGCATGTGAACTTCCAGCGGGTGCCCACGGTGGACACCAGCAACCCGTTCATCGCCAAGGACATCCCCAGTGCCGACGAGAGCATGGTGGTGATCCGCTTCGCCAAGCCGCGTGGCATCGACTTCCCCTATCTGATGTCCATGCTGCACGGCTCGATGATGACCCGCCCCAACACCATCGTGATCCCCGGCGGCAAGATGGGGCTGGCGATGCAGCTGATCTTCACCCCGATGATCCTGCGGCTGCTGGACCTGAAGCGCAGGGCCGGGTAGCACACCATGGCCCATGCCATGAACGCCGCGGCCGTGTGGCCGGGCCGGCCCGAGCACGGGGCGCGACCATGCTGCGCGTGATCCTGTTCGACCTGGACGGCACCCTGATGGAGACCGCGCCCGAGATCGCCGATGCGGTGAACGACACGCTGCGCCGCCGCGGCCACGCGCCTGCTGCGCCGGCGCTGGTGCGCAGCTGGATCGGCGATGGTGCCCAGGCCCTGCTGGCCAAGGCACTGGCCCATGCCGGTGAGCCGGCGGGCAGCGTGGCCGCCGCCTGGCCGGCCTTTGCCGACGACTACGCCACGCGCTGCGGCAGCAACAGCCTGGTGCATGCCGGCGTGCGGCCCATGCTGCAGCGCCTGCGTGCCCAGGGCCTGCTGCAGGGGCTGCTGACCAACAAGGAAGCCGGCTTCACCCGGCGCCTGCTGGCCCGCCACCAGCTGGCCGACCAGTTCGACCTGGTGGTGGCCGGCGACACGCTGCCGGTGAAGAAGCCGCACCCGGGCGTGGTGCACCACGCGCTGGCGGCCCTGCGGGCGCGGCCCGACGAGGCCCTGCTGGTGGGCGACAGCGCCACCGACGTGCGCACTGCCCGCGCCGCCGGCATCGCCGTGCAGCTGGTGCGCCACGGCTACCCGCAGGGCAGCCTGCTCGGCGACGACGCGCCCGACGCCTTCATCGAGCACTTCGACCAGTTCAACCCGATGCCGGCCACGCGTGTGGCCAACGGCTGAGCCCCACCATCCTGGAGACACCATGCCCCTGTCTGCACTGCACCAACGGCCAGGCCCAGCCACCGGGCACCGCCGCCGAGCGCCGGACGCCACGGCGTGGCGGCTGGCAGCGTGAGCCCGGCCATGCAGCACACACCGGTCATCGCGCCCAGCATCCTGTCGGCCAACTTCGCCCGCCTGGGCGACGACGTGGCGCGTGTCGTCGAGGCAGGTGCCGACTGGATCCACTTCGACGTGATGGACAACCACTACGTGCCCAACCTCACCTTCGGGCCCATGGTGTGTGAGGCGCTCAAGCCCCATGCGGGCCGGGCGCTGATGGATGTGCACCTGATGGTGGAGCCGGTGGACGCCCTGGTGCCCCAGTTCGCCAAGGCCGGCGCCGGGCTGATCAGCTTCCACCCCGAGGCCAGCCGGCATGTGGACCGCACGCTGGCCCTGATCCGCGACCAGGGCTGCCAGGCCGGCCTGGTGTTCAACCCGGCCACGCCGCTGCACTGGCTGGACCATGTGCTGGACAAGGTCGACCTGGTGATGCTGATGAGCGTGAACCCCGGCTTCGGTGGGCAGCAGTTCATCGCCAGCACCCTGCCCAAGCTGGCCCTGGTGCGCCAGCGCCTGGATGCCTATGCCGCGCGCAGCGGCCGCGCCATCCGGCTGGAGGTGGACGGTGGCATCAAGCCCGAGAACATCGCCGACATCGCGCGCGCCGGCGCAGACACGTTCGTGGCCGGCTCGGCGGTGTTCGGCAGCGCCGACTGGGCGGCCACCATCGCGTCGCTGAAGGCCGGTGCGCGTGCTGGTGCGGCCGATGGTGCGGCCGATGGTGCGGCCGATCGGGCGGCTGACCATGCGGCCGATCTTGCGTCCGGACCCCGCTGAGCCATGCTGCGTGCCCTGGTCTGGGATGTGGACGGCACGCTGGCCGAGACCGAGCACGACGGCCACCGCGTCGCCTTCAACCAGGCCTTTGCCGAGGCCGGCCTGGGCTGGGTGTGGGACGAGGCCCTGTACCGCCGCCTGCTGGCCACCACCGGTGGCAAGGAGCGCATGGCAGGCTGGTGGCAGATGGTGGACCCGGTGGCCGCCAGCGCCGCCGATGCGCCTGCGCGCATCAGCCGCCTGCATGCACGCAAGACGGCGATCTACACCGCGCTGGTGGCGGGTGGCGCGGTGCAGCTGCGCCCCGGCGTGGCGCCGCTGCTGCAGGCCGCCCGGGCCGAGGGCCTGCTGCTGGCGATTGCCACCACCACCACGCCCGACAACGTGCTGGCCCTGCTGCAGGCCACGCTGGGCCCGGACAGTGTGGACTGGTTCAGCTGCATCGGTGCCGGTGACGTGGTGCCGGCCAAGAAGCCCGCGCCCGACATCTACCACTGGGTGCTGCAGCGCCTGGGCCTGGCCGCGGCCGATTGCCTGGCGCTGGAGGATTCGGCCCCGGGTTGTGCTGCCGCGCTGGCTGCCGGCCTGCCCACGGTGGTGACACGCAGCCGCTACACCTCGGCCGACCAGCTGCCTGCCAGCCCGCTGTTGCGCGCCGACCTGCCTGGCCTGGACCGGGTGGGCCTGGCGCAGCTGCGTGCCTGGCACACCGGCTGAGGGTCAGGCGCCGCGCCGTGGCGCCAACGCGGTGCAGGCCCACCAGGCCAGCGCCACCAGGGGCAGGGTGATGCCGAAGGACCAGCGGATGCCCAGGCTGGTGGCCACCCAGCCCAGCAGCGGCGGGCCCAGCAGGAAGGCGATGAACGAGGTCTGCGCCAGGGCGGCCACGTTCAGCGCGGCCGGCCGGTCGGTGGCCTGGGCGGCGGCCGACATCGCCAGCGGAAACATCGCGCTGGTGCCCACGCCGATCAGGCCGAACCCCAGCAGGCCCAGCAGCGGATGCGGTGCCAGCAGCACCAGGGCGGCACCGGTGCCCAGCAGGGCCTGCAGCGTGCGCGCCACACGCAGCGGCCCATGGCGCTCGACGAAGCCATCGGCCACCCAGCGCGCGGCCGCCTGCATGCCGGCGCACACGGCCACCGCCGCACCGGCCAGAAAGGGCGTGGCGCCGAACACATCACGCATGTAGATCGCCGACCATTCGGCGCCGGCGCCTTCCAGCACCATGGCGGCCAGCGTGGCGGCCACCAGCATCAGCGTGCTGCCGCTGGGCCGGGCCCAGCGTGGCGTGGTGCCGGCGTGGCTGTGCGGGCGGTGGTCGGCCGCCTCGAAGCCCCGCAGCAGCCAGATGCAGCCCGCGGCGATCAGCACCACCATGCCCAGCAGATGGGCCTGCACCGGCACGCCCAGCTGGGCCACGCCCGCACCCAGCAGGCCGGCGCTGAAGAAACCGATGCTCCAGAAGGCATGGGCGCGGCTCATGATGCGCTGGCCCAGCTGGTGCTCCACCCGGTCGGCTTCCAGGTTGACCACGATCTCCACCGCGCCGATGCACAGGCCCGCGGGCAGCAGCAGCAGGTACAGCGCCAGCGGGCCGCTTGCATGGCTGGCCAGCGCATAGGCCAGGGCGATCAGCGGGATGCCGGCCAGCAGCACGGCGCGGTGGCCCAGGCGCTCCAGCCAGGGTCCGGCCAGGGTCAGCGACACCATGGTGCCGCTGGCCGTGCCGATCAGCGCCAGGCCCAGCGCCTTCTCGCTCAGGCCCAGGGCCAGCTGCAGGTCTCCCAGCCGGGGAAAGATGCCGCCGATGGCCATGGCGTACAGCAGGAAGGCGCTGTACACCCGCTGCGGCGGGCTCAGGCGCAGGGTGGGGCCCACCTCAGGGGGTCAGCGTCATCGCCAGCAGGATGCGCGAGACCATGTTGTAGGCCGCGATCACACCCACCAGTTCGAACATGGCCTGGTCGCTGCCCATGGCGGCGCGGGCGCGCGCAAAGGTGGCATCACCCACCCGCACCTGGCGGGTCATCTCCACCACCAGCGCCAGCACCGCCTGCTGGGTGGGGTCGAACACCGGGTCGTCGGCCAGGCCCGGCTCGGCGCCCAGGCGGTGCAGCAGCGCCAGCTGGGCCTCGCTGGCGCCGGCGGCCAGGTACAGCGGTGCATGGTGGTGCATCTCGAAGTCGGCATCGTTGAGCGCGGCCACGCCGCACATCGCCAGCTCGCGCAGCAGCGGCGGGATGCCCAGATCGCTGCGCACCCGGCCCATGAAGGCGTTCCAGCCCACGGCGAAGGCAGGGCTGTGCAGCAGCAGCCGGTCCAGGTCGAGCAGTTCACCACCACGGCGCTGCCGGATGGCGGCGACCAGGTCGGGCGGGCCCACCTGGGCGTCGGTCAGCAGGGGCAGGCGGGTGGGCATGGGTGGCTCCAGGGGTGGTGGTGCGCGATTCTGGGCCCAGCCTGCGCGCCGGCCTGACACCCCAGCGTCAGGGGCAGGGATGGTATGGTGCATCGCAACAACAGGAGGGGCCGTCATGCAACCTGCCACCGATGCAGTCGCAGCGCCTGCAGTGCCGCCGGCTCCGGCGCGGCCCCGCCGCGCGCCCATCGATTCGCTGCTGCTGGCCGCCACCCGCATCGCCACCTTCGAGCACCAGCGCGGCCTGACCAACGCCAGCGGCTTCTTCTTCGAGCGCGACGACCGGCTCTACCTGGTCACCAGCCGGCATGTGCTGATCGACAAGCCGAGCAAGCACTTCCCCAACCGCATCGAGATCGAGATCCACACCCAGGCGCAGGACCTGGCGAAATCCGTGCGCATCTCGCTGCTGCTGTACGAGGACGGCAAGAGCCGCTGGCGCCAGGGCACCGATGCCAGCGGCGAGATCGACGTGGCGGTGATCGAACTGGACCGCGCGGCCCTGCCGCCATCGGCCCTGCTCTACGCGTTCACACCGGCGCACCTGCAGCACCTGGACGACCCGGTGGAGGTGGGCAGCTCGGCGCTGATCGTGGGCTTTCCGCTGGGCTTCCACGACACGCTGCACCACCTGCCGGTTGTGCGCCAGTCGGTCATCGCCTCGGCCTTCGGGCTGCGGTTCCAGGGGCTGGGCTACTTCCTCACCGATGCCCGCACCCACCGTGGCACCAGCGGCGCGCCGGTGGTGCTGCGCGACACCCAGGCCGCCGCCGACGCAGCCCTGCCCTGGAAGCTGCTGGGTGTGCACTCGGCCCGGCTCGACATGGCCGGGCGCGACCTGGAGCTGGACGAATCCCTGGGCCTGAACTGCGCCTGGTACGCCAACATGCTCATGACCCTCAGCGAGGCCTGAGCGGCCGCAGCGCCCAAGAAAAAGCGCCCGCTGACAGCATCAGCGGGCGCCGGTTGGCAGGGACGGGCCTGCTCAGGCGTCCTGCATGACCAGCGGCTTGATGTTCTGCGCCAGATTGCCCTTGGGCCCCTGGACCAGCTCGAAGCTGACCTTGCTGCCCTGCTTCAGGGTGCGAAAGCCTTCCATCTCGATGGCCGAGAAGTGCGCAAATACGTCGGGGCCGCCCTCTTCGGGCTCGATGAAGCCGAAGCCTTTGGCATCATTGAACCATTTCACAGTTCCAACAAACATCATGTACTCCTGCAGTTCCCCATGACACGGGGAGCGATTTGATTCTGTGAAATCGACGAAATCAGCGTCAAGGCGGAGGTCTGGACCATGCGCGGTCGTGTTTCCCCTACAGATCGATGCCCGGCAGGTGGGAGGGCCCGCGCGCCGGCGCAGCGCGGCATCAAGCAGGGTGCGGTCCTGCTTTTCACGCCTTGCAAGCGGTGGAATGGGCGCAATATCCCACCCGAGACCTTGGCGAACAGCATCAATCGATAGAATGACCCATGCCATCCGAAGACCCGCCGTCGCCACCGCCCAAGCCCCCGGCTCAGCCGCGTCGCGGCGACAGTGGCGCGGTGGTGGTCGAGCGCAAGACGGCGCGCACCAAACCGCCCCAGATGTACCAGGTGGTGCTGCTCAATGACGACTACACCCCGATGGAGTTCGTGGTGATGGTCTTGCAGCAATACTTCAAGCGTGACCTGGAATCGGCCACGCTGATCATGTTGAAGATCCACCACGAGGGACGTGGCGTCTGCGGTGTCTACACCAAGGATGTGGCGGCCACCAAGGTTGAACTCGTACTCGCCGCGGCGCGCCGCGCCGGGCATCCGCTGCAGTGCATTATGGAGGCCGCATGATTGCGCAAGAACTGGAAGTCAGCCTGCACATGGCGTTCGTCGAGGCGCGCCAGCAGCGCCATGAGTTCATCACCGTCGAGCACCTGCTGCTGGCGTTGCTGGACAACCCTTCCGCGGCCGAAGTGTTGAAGGCTTGCGCCGCCAACATCGACGACCTGCGCAAGAGCCTCACCACCTTCATCAAGGAAAACACGCCGACGGTGGGGGGCACCGAAGAGGTGGACACCCAGCCCACGCTGGGTTTCCAGCGGGTGATCCAGCGCGCCATCATGCATGTGCAGAGCACCGGCAGCGGCAAGAAGGAAGTGACCGGCGCCAACGTGCTGGTGGCCATCTTCGGCGAGAAGGATTCCCACGCTGTCTACTACCTGCACCAGCAGGGCGTGACCCGCCTGGACGTGGTCAACTTCATCGCCCACGGCATCAAGAAGAGCGAGCCGCCCGAAGCGCCCAAGGGCAGCAGCGAGCCGGGCAGCGGCGAGAACACCGAGAAGGAAGAAGCCGGTGACTCGGGCAAGGGCTCGCCGCTGGACCAGTTCACGCAGAACCTGAACCAGCAGGCCAAGGACGGCAAGATCGATCCGCTGATCGGGCGTGACCACGAGGTGGAGCGCGTGATCCAGATCCTGTGCCGCCGCCGCAAGAACAACCCGCTGCTGGTGGGCGAAGCCGGCGTGGGCAAGACAGCGATTGCCGAGGGCCTGGCCTGGCGCATTACCCAGGGCGACGTGCCCGAAGTGCTGGCCGCGTCCACCGTGTATTCGCTGGACATGGGTGCCCTGCTGGCCGGCACCAAGTACCGCGGTGACTTCGAGCAGCGTCTCAAGGGTGTGCTCAAGCAGCTGAAGGACCAGCCCAGCGCTGTGCTGTTCATCGACGAGATCCACACCCTGATCGGTGCCGGTGCGGCCTCGGGCGGCACGCTGGATGCATCCAACCTGCTCAAGCCTGCGCTGAGCAACGGCACGATGAAGTGCATCGGTGCCACCACCTTCACCGAGTACCGCGGCATCTTCGAGAAGGACGCGGCGCTGTCGCGGCGCTTCCAGAAGGTGGACGTGGTCGAGCCGTCGGTGGAGCAGACGGTGGAGATCCTGAAGGGCCTGAAGAGCCGCTTCGAGGACCACCACAACGTGAAGTACGCGCTGGGCGCCCTGCAGGCCGCGGCCGAGCTGTCGGCCAAGTTCATCAATGACCGCCACCTGCCCGACAAGGCCATCGACGTGATCGACGAGGCCGGTGCCGCGCAGCGCATCCTGCCCAAGAGCAAGCAGAAGAAGACCATCACCCGCAACGAGGTGGAGGAGATCGTCGCCAAGATCGCGCGCATCCCGCCGGCCTCGGTCAGCAACGACGACCGCGGCAAGCTCAAGAGCCTGGACCGCGACCTGAAGAGCGTGGTGTTCGGGCAAGACCCGGCCATCGACGCCCTGGCCGCCGCCATCAAGATGGCGCGCTCCGGCCTGGGCAAGCCCGACAAGCCCATCGGCTCGTTCCTGTTCAGCGGGCCCACCGGCGTGGGCAAGACCGAGGTCGCCAAGCAGTTGGCCTTCATCCTGGGCATCGAGTTGATCCGCTTCGACATGAGCGAGTACATGGAGCGTCATGCGGTGAGCCGGCTGATCGGCGCGCCCCCGGGCTATGTGGGCTTCGACCAGGGTGGCCTGATGACCGAGGCCGTGACCAAGAAGCCGCACTGCGTGCTGCTGCTCGACGAGATCGAGAAGGCCCACCCCGATGTCTACAACGTGCTGCTGCAGGTGATGGACCATGGCAGCCTGACCGACAACAACGGGCGCAAGGCCGACTTCCGCAACGTCATCATCATCATGACGACGAATGCGGGTGCCGAGACCATGAACAAGTCGACCATCGGCTTCACCAACTCGCGCGAGCAGGGCGACGAGATGGCCGACATCAAGCGCATGTTCACACCCGAGTTCCGCAACCGGCTGGACGCTACCGTCAGCTTCCGTGCGCTGGACGAGAGCATCATCCTGCGGGTGGTCGACAAGTTCCTGCTGCAGCTGGAAAGCCAGCTCGGCGAGAAGAAGGTGGATGTCACCTTCACCGATGGCCTGCGCAAGTTCCTGGCCAAGAAGGGCTTCGATCCGCTGATGGGCGCCCGCCCGATGCAGCGCCTGATCCAGGACACCATCCGCCGCGCCCTGGCCGACGAGCTGCTGTTCGGCCGCCTGGTCGACGGTGGCCGCCTGACGGTGGACGTGGACGACAAGGGCGAGGTGCAGCTGGACATCCAGCCGCCCAAGAAGAGCGACAAGGCCAAGGCCGAGCCCGCTCCCGCCTGACCCTGCTTCAGCCCCCGGCGAAGGCCGCCGGGTCCTGCTGAAAATAGCGCGCCAGCAGCCCGTACAGATCGGGGTGCTCGGCGCGCAGTTCGTTGGGGCTGACGAAGAAAGTCTCGCTGGCCACGGCGAAGAACTCTTCGGGGCCTTGTGCCCCATAGGGGTCGAGCAAGGTCTGATAGCCGCAGGCCACCTGTTCACCCAGGCGGTCGTAAGCCGGCATCAGCACGGCCAGCCAATCGCGGCGGGCCTGCGCCGAATCCAGCGGCGGCACACCGTCGGCGCTGCCGTCACCCATGTCCAGCACATGGGCGAATTCATGGATCACCACGTTGTAGCCCCAGGCTGCACTGTCGCCGGCCTCGGCCACGTCGCGCCAGCTCAGCATCACCGGGCCACCGTCCATGGCCTCGCCCGCCAGCACCTCGTCATAGGTGTGCACCAGGCCGTGGTCGTCCGTCACCTCGCGCCTTGCCAGCACCTCGTCGGGATGGACCACGATGCCGACGAAGCCGCGGTACGGTGCCAGGCCGAAACGCAGCACTGGCAGCACGGCCTGCGCCGCGATGCACACCGCCATCGCATCGTCGACCACCAGGCCATTGCTGCCGGTGAACTCCTTGCTGTCCAGGAACAGGCTGGCCAGGCGTCGCAGTTCGGCGAGGTCGGCATCAGTGCGCCGGCACAAGAACGGCAGGCGCGCCAGCGTCAGCTGCCACAGCGCATCGGGGATGGCCCGGCGCGCCAGCACCCGGGCTTCACGGCTGGCCTGCCAGCGGCGCAGCAGGGCCTTCATGGCGGCGGCTCGGCGGCCAGGTCCAGCACCTGCAGGCCGGCCCCATCCAGGCGCAGGGCACGCGCGCGTGGCGCGCCGTGGTCGAAGTCCCAGTCGCCCAGCACATGGCGCGTGCCACCACCGGGCAGCAGGTGCGTGGCAGGGCGGTGGGTGTGGCCGTGCACCATCTGGCTGCAGCCCGCAGCCGCCAGCCATGACGCGGCAGCGCCATCGTCCACATCGCTCCAGCGCTCCGGACCCAGGCCGGCCTGGTGGGCGGCGCTGGCATCGCGCATGGCGCGGGCCTGGCGCTGACGTTCAGCCAGCGGCAGCGCCAGGAATGCCTGTTGCCAGGCGGGGCTGCGCACCTGCTGGCGGAACTGCTGGTAGGCGGTGTCGGCCAGGCACAGGGCGTCACCATGGGTCAGCAGCCAGCACTGGCCGAAGGCCGTCAGCAGCGTGGGGTCGGCCAGGCGCTGCATGCCGGTGGCACCCAGCAATCCGTCGCCGACCAGGAAATCGCGGTTGCCGGGCAGGAAGGCCAGCGCCTTGTGGCGGCTGGCTTCATGCAGCACGGCCACGCAATCGGCGTTGAAGCCCTGGCCGGCGGCGTCGTCGCCGATCCACACCTCGAACAGGTCGCCCAGCATCAGCACCGCATCGGCCGGGGTGTGCAGCAGATGGGCGCGCCAGGCGGCAAAGGTGCGGGGCATGTCGGCGTGCAAATGCACGTCCGACAGCAGGTCGATGCAGCGCCAGGCCGGGTCGGCCTGGAACTGGCCGATCACCGCTGCGGCCAGCACGCCGGGGTCAGGCGGCGACTTCAACCGCCTTGAGGATCACCACGTCTTCATTCGGCACGTCGTCGTGGCCACCCTTGCGGCCGGTGGCCACACGCTCGATGGCGTCGACCACCTCGGTGCCGCCCACCACCTTGCCGAACACCGCATAACCCCAGCCCTGCGCGCTCTCGCTGCGGAAGTTGAGGAAGTCGTTGTCGGTGCCGTTGATGAAGAACTGTGCCGTGGCCGAGTGCGGCGCGCTGGTGCGGGCCATGGCCAGGGTGTACTTGTTGTTCTTCAGACCGTTGTTGGCCTCGTTCTGGATCTCGGCGCCGGTGGGCTTCTGCTTCATGCCAGGCTCGAAGCCGCCGCCCTGGATCATGAAGCCCTTGATCACGCGGTGGAACACCGTGCCGTCGTAGTGGCCCTTGTTCACGTAGGCCAGAAAGTTCTCAACCGTGGCCGGCGCCTTGGCGTCGTCCAGCTCGATGCGCAGGTTGCCTGCGCTGGTGGTCATCTCGACGAACTTGCTCATGTCATTTCTCCTGGAGGGTGGCTTGCTTGATCACCACGGGCGTGGTGGGAACGTTCTGGTACTGGCCCTTGTTGCCGGTGGGCACGGCGCGGATCTTGTCGACGACGTCCATGCCATCGACCACCTTGCCGAACACCGCATAGCCGCCGCCGGCGCTGTCCAGCCGCGGGTTGTCGACCACGTTGATGAAGAACTGCGCCGTGGCCGAATCCGGCACATTGGTGCGGGCCATGGCCAGCGTGCCACGCAGGTTGGACAGACCGTTGCCGGCCTCCAGCGGGATGGGTGCGCGGGTGGGCTTCTCGCTCAGGTCGGCCGTCATGCCGCCGCCCTGCACCATGAAGCTCTCGATCACGCGGTGGAAGACGGTGCTGTTGTAGTGGCCGGCCTTCACGTACTGCACGAAGTTGGCGACGCTCTTGGGCGCCTTTTGGGCGTCGAGTTCCACCACGATGTCGCCCATCGAGGTGCTGAGCTTGACCTTCTGTGCGTTGGCGGCCAGCGGTGTGGCAAGCGTGCCGGCCAGCAGGACGGCCAGGACCAGGTGTTGCATGCAAAGGCTCCGGGGGATCAAGGAAGGAAATCGGGGTGGTCAGCGCTGGGACGAGAGTTCCCGCACCAGGCGCAGCTTGGTCTGCAGCGCCGGCTCGCTGCGCGGGCCGGCTGCCGCCTCGTAGGCACGCTGGGCCAGGCGCACGAACACATCGCCCAGGTTCTCGTGGGCGGTGCGGTAGGCCGGGTCCAGGCGCAGGGCAGTTTCGAGCAGGCTGCGGGCGCGGTCGAGCTGACCGCTGGCAGCCTGCAGCACGGCCAGGTTGTTGTAGGGCTCGGGCAGATCGGGGAATTCTTCGGTCATGCGCTCCAGCAGCCGCTGGGCCTCGGCCGCCTGGCCGGCCTCGGTCACCAGCACGGCCTGCAGGAAGCGCAGCGGTGCATCACCCGGGCGTTGCGCCAGCGCCTGCTCCAGGCGCTGCAGGGCGATGCGGGGCTCGCCGCTGCGGTGCTGGCGCTCGATCTCGGCCGCCGTCACCGCCATCTGGGCCACTGCCGGCGGGGCCGCAGACAGCAGCGCCACCAGCGCCATGCAGGCGGCCGCCAGCGGCCACCGGACAGGGCGCAGAACGGGGCGCAGTGGGGCAGGGCGTGGGGGTTTGCGATGGGCCAAGGACGGACCGGGGCGGGGTTCGGAGGGGGGCGGTGGCCACTGCCCCGCCGCTATACTGATTTGATTGTATCGACGCTTGGCTCGCTGGCCGGTTCCCCCGGCCACCGGCCCCGCCACCAGCAAGGCGGTGCGTCCACCAACCCGCACCCACCCACTGTCCGGCCACCGCTTGGTGGCCGCTTTCCGCATCGGCCGATGACTCTGCGCCTGTTCAACACGCTGACCCGCCGCCTCGAGCCCTTCACGCCCATCGTGCCCGGCCAGGTGCGGATGTATGTCTGCGGCATGACCATCTACGACCTGTGCCACATGGGCCATGCGCGCATGATGATGGCCTTCGACGTGGTGGCGCGCTGGCTGGCCGCCAGCGGTTATGCGGTGACCTATGTGCGCAACATCACCGACATCGAGGACAAGATCATCAAGCGGGCGCTGGAGCGTGGCATCACCATCCGCGCGCTCACCGACGAGATGATCGCCGCGATGCGCCAGGATCTGGCCGCCATCGGCACCCTGGCCCCCACGCACGAGCCACGCGCCACCGATTACGTGCCGCAGATGCTGTCCATGATCCGCACGCTGGAGGACAAGGGCCTGGCCTACCGGGCCGACAGCGGTGACGTGAACTTCGCGGTGCGCAAGTTCCCGGGCTACGGCAAGTTGTCGGGCAAGAGCATCGACGAGCTGCGTGCCGGTGAGCGTGTGGCCGTGGGCGACGACAAGCGTGATCCGCTGGATTTCGTGCTGTGGAAGTCGGCCAAGCCCGACGAGCCGGAAGATGCCAAGTTCCAGGGTGACTACGGCCCGGGCCGGCCGGGCTGGCACATCGAATGCTCGGCCATGGGCTGCGCCCTGCTGGGTGACCGTTTCGACATCCACGGCGGCGGCCAGGATCTGCAGTTCCCGCACCACGAGAACGAGATCGCGCAGAGCGAGGGTGCGCTGGGCCACCCGTTTGTCAACGTCTGGCTGCACAACGGCTTCCTGAACGTCGACAACACCAAGATGTCCAAGAGCCTGGGCAACTTCTTCACCATCCGTGAGGTGCTGCAGAAGTTCGATGGCGAGACGCTGCGCTTCTTCTTCCTGCGCACCCATTACCGCAGCCCGTTCAACTTCAGCGACCAGGGCCTGGACGATGCGCGCACGGCGCTGCGCCGGCTCTACACCGCCCTGGACGGCCTGGACCTGCCGGCCGAGCGCGCCGGCATCGATTGGGCCCAGCCCCAGGCCGCCGCCTTCAGGACGGCGATGGACGACGACTTCAACACCCCCGGCGCGCTGGCGGTGTTGTTCGAGTTGGCCAACGAGTGCAACCGCAGCCGCGCCCCCGAGACCGGCGCGCTGCTGCGTGCGCTGGCCGGCACGCTGGGTGTGCTGCAGCAGGCACCACGCAGCTTCCTGCAGGCCGGTGTGGGTGCGGATGGGCTGGACGATGCGGCCATCGCCGCACAGATCGCCGCGCGTGCCGCGGCCAAGGCGACGAAGAACTTCGCCGAGGCCGACCGCATCCGCCAGGCGCTGCTGGCGCAGGGCATCGAGTTGAAGGACTCGGCTGCAGGCACCACCTGGGTCCGGGCCTGAGCATGCCCAAGCGCAGTATCCCGGGCGGCGAGCCCGCTGCCTCACCCGCGCCCGGCGTCCAGCACGCCGAGGGTCTGGACGCGGCCGGTCTGGCCACCATCACCCCCGGCTACTGGGACGATGCCTGCCGCCACCTGGCCAAGCGCGACCGGGTGATGAAGAAGCTGATCCCCAAGTTCGGCGAGGCCCGCCTGCAGAGCCGGGGTGATGCCTTCACCACTCTGGCGCGCTCCATCGTCGGCCAGCAGATCAGCGTGAAAGCCGCGCAATCGGTGTGGGACCGCTTTGCCTTGGCGGTGGGCGGCCCGTCCACACGCCTGCAGCCGGCTGCAGTGCTGGCACTGGACACGCCCACGCTACGTGGCGCCGGCCTGTCGGCACGCAAGGCCGAATACCTGGGTGACCTGGCGCGGCACTTCGAATCCGGCGCGGTGCATGTGCCGCAATGGCAGCAGATGGACGATGAAGCCATCATCGAGGAACTGGTCGCCATCCGCGGCATCGGCCGCTGGACGGCCGAGATGTTCCTGATCTTCCACCTGATGCGCCCCAACGTGCTGCCGCTGGACGACCTGGGCCTGATCAAGGGCATCAGCCTGGGCTATTTCAGCGGCGAGCCGGTGAGCCGCGCCGAGGCACGCGAGGTGGGTGAGGCCTGGGCACCGTACCGCTCGGTGGCCACCTGGTACATCTGGCGGAGCCTGGACCCGCTGCCGGTAGACTACTGACTGGCGGGCGCAGTCGGGCCTGCCGCCGTTCAACCACCCGATCAGGCGCATGAGCAAACGACACTTCCTCGACTTCGAGCAGCCCATCGCCGAGCTCGAAACCAAGATCGAAGAGCTGCGCTTCGTGCAGAGCGAGTCGGCGGTCGACATCTCCGAGGAGATCGGCCGGCTCGACAAGAAGAGCCAGCAACTGGCCAAGGACATCTACAGCAACCTGTCGCCCTGGCAGGTGACCCAGATCGCCCGCCATCCGCAGCGCCCCTACACGCTGGACTACGTCAGCGAGATCTTCACCGACTGGCAAGAGCTGCACGGCGACCGCAGCTTCGCCGACGACAACTCCATCGTCGGCGGCCTGGCGCGCTTCAATGGCCAGGCCTGCATGGTGATCGGCCACCAGAAGGGGCGCGACACCAAGGAGCGTGGCCTGCGCAACTTCGGCATGAGCCGGCCCGAGGGCTACCGCAAGGCGCTGCGGCTGATGAAGCTGGCCGAGAAGTTCGGCCTGCCAGTGTTCACCTTCGTCGACACGCCCGGCGCCTACCCCGGCATCGGTGCCGAGGAGCGGGGCCAATCCGAGGCCATCGGCCGCAACATCTTCGAGATGGCGCAGCTGGAAGTGCCCATCATCGTCACCATCATCGGTGAAGGTGGCTCGGGCGGGGCCCTGGCCATCAGCGTGGGCGACCAGGTACTGATGCTGCAGTTCAGCGTCTATTCGGTGATCTCGCCCGAGGGCTGCGCCTCCATCCTGTGGAAGACCAGCGAGCGCGCCAGTGATGCCGCCGAGGCCCTGGGCATCACCGCCCACCGGCTGAAGGCCCTGGGCATGATCGACAAGGTGGTCAGCGAGCCGGTGGGCGGCGCCCACCGCGACACGCGCCAGATGGCGTCGCAGCTCAAGCGGGCGCTGGTCGATGCCCTGCGCCAGGTCAGCGACCTGAAGACCAAGGACCTGCTGAACCGGCGTTATGAGCGGCTGCAGGCCTACGGTCGCTACGCCGACACCAAGGATCGCTGAGCCGGCCCTGTGCGCTGGCGCGCCGCCCACGGTGGCGGTGGCCTTCAGCGGCGGGCGTGATTCCCTGGCCCTGCTGCATGCCAGCTGCCGCGCCGCGCAGGTGTTGGGCCTGCGGGTGGTGGCCCTGCATGTGCACCATGGGCTGCTGCCCGAGGCCGATGGCTGGTTGCGCCGCGCGCAGCAACGCTGTGCGCGCTGGCGCCGCCGCGGCTGGCCGCTGGAACTGCGCTGGCAGCGGCTGGCCGGCCAGCCGGCGCCGGGTGACAGCCTGGAGGCCTGGGCCCGCAGCGGCCGCCATGCGGCGCTGGCCAGCATGGCGGGTGAGGCCGGTGCCACGCTGCTGCTGCTGGCCCACCACCGGCGCGACCAGGCCGAGACCTTCGTGCTGCAGGCCTTGCGCGGCGGTGCACCCGCGGGCCTCTCGGCCATGCCGCGGCAGATCGAGCGCGCCGGCCTGGTCTGGGCCCGGCCTTGGCTGAACCAGCCCCGCAGCGCGATCGAGGCCTATCTGCACCAGCACCGGCTGCGCCCGGTGGACGACCCGTCGAATGCCGATGCCAGGCTGGCGCGCAACCGGCTGCGCCTGCAGGTGTGGCCGGCGCTGGAGCAGGCCTTTGCCCATGCCGAGACCAGCCTGGCAGCGGCTGCCGTGCGGGCCCAGGAGGCGCGTGCCGCACTGGACGAGCTGGCGGGGCTGGACCTGGCGCCGCTGGTGGACGACCAGGGCCGGCTGGCGGTGGCGCCCTGGCGCTGCCTGTCTGCCGCACGCCAGGCCAATGCCCTGCGCGCCTGGTGGGCGGCGCAGGCCGGCCACAGCGCGCCCCAGGCCCTGGTGACGCGCCTGCTGGCCGAGGTCAGGCCCAAGGGGGTGGCCCGCTGGCCGGCCGGCGGCGGGTGGCAGTGCAGCATGGCCGGCGGCCGTTTGCAGGTGATCGGCCCGGCCCGGCCGCCGGGCTAAAATCATGGGCTGCGCACCGGGGCCGCGCCACGCCTGAGACCATCTGACAGATCATCTGATGATCATCTGACAGATGGCGCAGGCACCGATGGAGCCCCGCACGATGTCTCACGGCATCCCACAACCATGGCATTGATCGTTCACAAGTACGGCGGCACGTCGATGGGCTCGCCCGAGCGCATCCGCAACGTCGCCAAGCGCGTGGCCAAATGGGCCCGTGCCGGCCACCAGATGGTGGTCGTCCCCTCCGCGATGAGCGGCGAGACCAACCGCCTGCTGGGCCTGGCCAAGGAACTGCAGCCCGCCCAGCTGGATGCGGCCGCCATGCGTGAACTCGACGCCATCGCCGCCACCGGCGAGCAGGTCAGCGTGGGCCTGCTGGCCCTGGCGCTGCAGGCCGAGGGCCAGCCGGCTGTCAGCTACGGCGGCTGGCAGGTGCCGATCCAGACCGACAGCACCTACACCAAGGCCCGCATCGAAAGCATCGACGACGGTCGTGTGCGCGCCGACCTGGCTGCCGGCAAGGTGGTGATCATCACCGGCTTCCAGGGCATCGACGACAGCGGCAACATCACCACGCTGGGCCGCGGTGGCAGCGACACCTCGGCCGTGGCCGTGGCCGCCGCGATGAAGGCCGACGAGTGCCTGATCTACACCGACGTGGACGGGGTCTACACGACGGACCCACGCGTGGTGCCCGAGGCCCGGCGCATGCACACCATCAGCTTCGAGGAGATGCTGGAGATGGCCAGCCTGGGCAGCAAGGTGCTGCAGATCCGCTCGGTCGAATTCGCCGGCAAGTACCGCGTGCCGCTGCGTGTGCTGTCCAGCTTCACGCCCTGGGACATCAACATCGACGAGGAAGCCAAGTCCGGCACCCTGATCACTTTCGAGGAAGACGAAAAAATGGAACAAGCCGTCGTGTCGGGCATCGCGTTCAACCGCGACGAAGCCAAGTTCACCGTGGTGGGCGTGCCCGACACGCCCGGGATCGCCTACAAGATCCTGGGCGCGGTGGCCGAGGCCAACATCGACGTGGACGTGATCGTGCAGAACGTGTCGCACGATGGCCGCACCGATTTCAGCTTCACCGTGCACCGCAATGATTTCCAGCGCACGCAGGACCTGCTGAAGAACACCGTGCTGCCGGCCACCGGCGCGGCGCAGTTCACCGCCGACGCGCGCATCTGCAAGGTGTCCATCGTGGGCATCGGCATGAAGAGCCATGTGGGCGTGGCCAGCACCATGTTCCGCACCCTGGCCGAAGAGGGCATCAACATCCAGATGATCACCACCAGCGAGATCAAGACCTCGGTGGTGCTGGACGAGAAGTACATGGAACTGGCCGTGCGTGCCCTGCACAAGGCCTTCGGCCTGGACGCGCCGGAGGCGCTGGCCTGAACAAGCATGGAATTCATGGCCTGCTGCGGCAAAACAGTGTGCAAGCTGGGCTAGAATCTACGTCTTGCCTGGAGTCGTGACCGAGTGGCCGAAGGTGCTCCCCTGCTAAGGGAGTATGGGGCTTAAAACTCCATCGAGGGTTCGAATCCCTCCGACTCCGCCAGAACGAGAACCCCAAGTGATTCCATCACTTGGGGTTTTTCGCTTTCTGGCGTGCAGCACGGCGTGCCACGGCGTGCAGCCATCGCCGGCCCCTGTCCCCGAAGCGGCATCAGCACCGGTGTGCGGCTGGCTAGATTCGCAGCGTCTGCGGCCACGCGCCGCTCCTTTTCTCTGAACGGACGTTTGCCATGCCTCTTGTCGCCAACCGGCTTGCCGGTCTCCTGCCACTGCGCCGCCGCGCCGCCCTGGGCCTGGCACTGGCCGGCCTGGCCGCCGCCACCCTGGGCACGGCGGCCCAGGCCCAGACCGCCTTCCCCAGCAAGACCATCACCGTGCTGGTGCCGTTCCCGGCCGGCAGCGCCACCGACGCGGCGGTGCGTGCGCTGGCGCAGGCGGTGGGCAAGAGCCTGGGCCAGACCGTCATCGTCGAGAACCGGGCTGGTGCGGGCGGCACCCTGGCCGCAGCCTCCCTGGCGCAGGGCAGCCCGCACGACGGCCACACGGTGGCGGTGGCACCGGCCACGCTGTTCAAGGTGCCGCACCTGCAGAAGGTGCCGTATGACCCGTTGAAGGGCCTGACCTACGTGATGGGCTTCTCCGCCTACACCTTCGCGCTGGTGGTGCCCGAAGCCTCGCCGTGGAAGACGGTGCAGGAGTTCGTGGCCTATGCCAAGGCCAACCCCGGCAAGATCAACGCCGCCGCCACGGGCGTGGGCAGCTCCGGCCATGCCGCCATCCATCTGCTGGCCAAGTCCACCGGTGCCGACCTGAACTTCGTGCCGTTCAAGGGCGGTGCCGAGGTGCTGCAGGCCTTCGTGGGCGGCCACGTCAACGCGGTGATCGACGGCGGCTGGGCGCAGGTCGAGCGCCAGGGCAAGGGCCGGGTGCTGCTGGCCTTCACCGACAAGCGCCTGCCGCGGCTGCCCAACGTGCCCACGGCGCGCGAGGCCGGCATCGACATGGTGGCGCACAGCCCCATCGGCCTGGTGGCGCCCAAGAACATGGACCCGGCCTCGGTGCGGGTGCTGCACGACGCCTTCAAGGCCGCGCTGGCCGATCCGGCCTACCGCAAGCACCTGGAGACCTTCGATCTGGCCGACGCCTACCTGAGCGGTGACGACTACTTCAAGCTGGCGCAGAAGCTCTTCGTCGACGAGAAGCACAACCTGGACATGCTGGGCATCAAGGGCCAGTGAGTGGCCGCCGCGGAGGTGGTGCGCCGCCGGGGGGGCGGCTCTCTCTGGGGCGCGGCGGCCCTCGCGCTGCTGCTGGTCGCGCTGGCCGCAGTGCCGCTGTGGGCCACCGACTTCCAGCTGTTCCGCTTCACCAACGTCCTGGTCTACGCGCTGGCGCTGATCGGGGTGAACCTGCTGGTGGGCTACAACGGCCAGATCTCGCTGGGCCACGGGGCGTTCTACGCGGTCGGCGCCTACACCACGGCCTTGCTGGTCGTGCATGCGGGCGTGGCGCACTGGCTGGCCGTTCCGGCAGCCGGCCTGGTCTGCCTGCTGGTGGGCTTCCTGTTCGGCTTGCCGGTGCTGCGCCTGCAGCCGGTGCACTTGGCGATGGCCACGTTTGCCATCGGCGCGGCGCTGCCCAGCCTGACCAAGTGGAAGGGCATCGAACAATGGACCGGCGGCACGCCCGGCCTGGGCATCGACGAGCCGGCCGTGCCCCTGGGCCTGCCGCTGCGCTTCGAGCAATGGCTGTACCTGCTGGCGCTGCTGTCCCTGGCGCTGGCGTTCTGGCTGACCTACAACCTGCTGCGTGGCCGCATGGGGCGCGCCGCCATCGCCATCCGCGACCACCCCATCGCCGCCCAGGCCATGGGCATCCACGTGGTCTACGTCAAGGCGGTGGTGTTTGCGCTCAGCACAGCCCTGGTGGGCATGGCCGGGGGCCTGGGCGCTTTGTCGATGAAGTACGTGGCGCCGGGCATGTTCGGCCTGTTCCTGTCCTTCGGTCTGCTGATCGGCATCGCGGTGGGCGGCCTGGGGTCGCTCAGCGGTGCGCTGTATGGCGCGGTCGCCCTGCAGCTCATCTTTCTGATGGTCGGGGCGTCCGCCAGCAGCTTGCGCACCGCCAACACACCGCTGATCTATGGGGTGGTGCTGATCCTGTTCCTGTGCCTGTTCCCCAACGGCGTGGCCGGGTTGGTGGCCAGTGCGCGGGCCCGCCTGCGCCGCGCCAGGGGGCACCCGCCCTAGCGTCGGCCATGGCGCCTGCTCAGCGGCGTGCCAGCATGAACTGGCCGAAGAAGGCCGCCAGGTCGGCATGCGCGTCCAGCGGCAGCACATGGGCCACGTACTGGTCGGGGCGCACCACCACCAGCGCCCCTTGCTGGCGGTCGATGCCCCGCAAGTCGAAGATGTCGGGGCCGTTCTTCAGGTCGGGGGTGAAGGCCTTCTCGTAGTCCACCAGGCCGAAGCGGCCCTTGCGCGGCAGCAGCAGCGGCGGCAGTGCACCCAGCTGCAGATCCCGGTGGCCTTGCTGGAAGATGGCGCGCACATCGATCACGCTGTCGATGTCGGCACCCGCCGGCGTGTGGCGGCGCAGCGGTGAATCGGCGGCATCCGCCAGGAAGGCGGCCAGCGCATGCAGGCGCTCAGCGCTGGCGTCGGCAAAGGCATACAGCCGCCAGGCGCCGTCGGCACGGGCCACATGGCCCAGCTGCATGGGCTTGGCATCGGCCAGGCGCACCACCGGGGCGGAATGGAAGCGCATGCCGATGGGCAGGCCGCTGGCCAGCGTCTGGTGGGTGGCGGCGGCCGTCAGCACCGTGCTGGCTGTGTAGCGCGTGGCCACCCCCGCGGTGTAGCGCCCCGACTTGACGAAGTAGGCCTGCAGCGCGGCCGGGTCCACGCCGCCCAGTTCGGGCCGCCGCGGGTCCTTGGGTGGCGACGCCATGATGGCCGACCACTCCTTGTCGAAGTCGATCAACCCCTGGGCGATGGCCTGGCGTTCGCTGGAGTAGGTGCGCAGCAGCGTGGGCGCGGCGCGCCCGTCCAGCACCGCGGCCAGCTTCCAGCCCAGGTTGAAGCTGTCCTGCATCGACACGTTCATGCCCTGGCCGGCCTTGGCGCTGTGGGTGTGGCAGGCATCACCGGCGATGAACACCCGTGGCAGGCGGGTACCCGCCTGGTCTGCCGGTACATCGTCGAAGCGGTCGGTCACGCGCTGGCCCACCTGGTACACGGCAAACCAGGCCACGCTTTTCACGTCCAGCGTGTAGGGGCGCAGCACGCGCTGGGCGATGGCGATCACGGCCTCCTGGCTGTGCTGGTCGCGGAAGGCGTCGCGCCTGGCCGGGTCGATCTCGCCCAGGTCCACGTACAGCCGCACCATGTAGCCACCCTCGCGCGGGATCAGCAGGATGTTGCCTTCGTCGGCCGACTGGATGGCCGCCTTGAGCCGGATGTCGGGGAAGTCGGTCACGGCCAGCATGTCCACCACGCCCCAGGCATGGTTGGCGAAATCGCCGCGCAGCTCGGCGCCGATGGCCGCACGCACCTGGCTGCGTGCACCGTCGCAGCCCACCACGTACTTGGCCCGCACCGTCTGCTCGGCGCCGCCGGCCGCGTCGCGCAGCGTCACCACCACCGGGTGTTCGCCGCCGGCCTCCACCCGCAACGTGGCGAACTCCAGGCCGTAGTCGGGCACCAGCCGGCTGGGCGACAAGCGCATGTGCTCCAGCAGGTACTGCTGCAGCCGGGCCTGGTTGACGATGACATGCGGCATCTCCGACAGCCCGTCCTCCACGTCCTGCACCCGCCCGGTGCGCACGATGCGGCCACGGTCGTCGGGTGCCGGGCGCCAGAAGGCGGTCTCGTTGACCCAGTAGGCCTCGCGCAGCAGCTTCTGGCCCAGGCCGAAGGCCTCGAACATCTCCACCGTGCGGCAGGCAATGCCATCGGCCTGGCCCACCTGCAGCGGGCCGTCGCGCCGTTCCACCAGCCGGGTGCGGATGCCGGGGAAGGCTGCAAGCTGGGCTGCCAGCACCACGCCGGCCGGGCCGCTGCCCACGATCAGCACATCCACCGTGTCGGGCAGGCCCGCCGGGCGCTGCTCGGCACCCGCGGCTGCGGCCTGCAGGTCGGGGTCGCCGGGCGTGTAGCCATTCAGGTAGAACTGCATCGCATCTCCTCGTGGTCTCGGGTGGGTGCGGCCGTGCCGGCCGCCCATGCCCAGTGTGGCCGGGCATGATGGCGCCGGCGCCCCGCCGTCACAGTTCATGGGATGACAATTCGCATGCGGGTAACCCCTGGAGACACGGCCATGGCCCGGGCATTGCAAAAGCACGCAGCAGCGATCAGCATCGACGCCCTGCTGGCCGACTCGTCCTGGTTCGCCCACATCGATGCAGCTGCCCGGCAGCAGGTGCGCCGCGACATGCTGGAGCGCACCCTGGCCGCGGGTGAATCACTGGGCCGCCCGGGCGAGGCACAGCACCACTGGTACGGCGTGCTGGAAGGCCTGCTGAAGTGGTCGGTCAGCGCGCAGGACGGGCGCACCGTCACCCTGGGTGGCCAGTCGGTGGGCAGCTGGTTCGGTGAGGGCACGCTGCTGCGTGCACTGCCGCGGCATGCCGACGTGGTGGCCCTGCGCCACAGCCGTGTGGCCATGCTGCCCTTCGAGACCTTCGACTGGCTGCGCCGCAGCCAGCCGGCGTTCAACGAGTTCCTGCTGCTGCAGATCAACGAGCGGCTGCACTGGTTCATGGGCAACTTCGCCGCCCGGCGCCTGCTGGACACCGACCGGCTGGTGGCGCGTGCCCTGGTCGGCCTGGTGCACCCCTTGCTGAACCCGCGGGGCGAGTGCCGGCTGGCCATCTCGCAGCAGGAGCTGGCCAACCTGGCCGCGGTGTCGCGCCAGCGCTGCAACCAGAGCCTGGTGGCGATGCAGCGTGCCGGGCTGCTGCAGCTGGCCTATGGCGCCATCGTGGTCGTCGACCCCCAGGCCCTGCAGCGCAGCGCCGGGTGAAGCCGCCGCGGGGGCTCAGTAATGCGGCGGCAGCTCATCCCGCAGGCTGCGGAATGGGCGCGACCCATCGGCCTCGGGCTGCTGGCTGCGCAGGTCGGCCAGTTCACGCAGCAGGGCGTCGATCTGGCGCTGCTGGCGCACCACCACGGCATTGAGCTGGTCGAGTGCGTCCTCGTTGAAGCTGGCCTTGATCTCCAGGTCGGTCAGGCGTTGTTCCAGGGCGGTCATGGCGGGGTGCGGTGCGGGCAAGGCCGCATGGTAGGGCTTGCAGACTGCGGGCCGCCGGCTGCCACCGCCAGGTGTGCGACCATGCGGGCCGCGTTTCCAGACCGAGAATTGACCACCATGGCCAAGCCCGTGCCCCGGCTCAGCGCCGAACAGATCGAACGTGTGATCGCCACCGCCTGGGACGACAAGCCGCCGTTCGACCGGGTGCTGCGTGAGCACGGCCTGAACCCCGGCCAGGTGGTGCAGCTGCTCAAGCGTGAACTCACCCCCAATGCCTACAAGGTGTGGACCGCACGCACCAAGGCCAAGCCCGGGCGCTGATGCTCAGGCGGCGGGCTTGCGCAGCAGGTCCTCGGCCGTCTTGCCGGCGGCCAGCGCGGCCTTGAACCAGTTGGGCCGCTTGCCGATACCGCTCCAGTGGTTGCCGGCGCCGTCCTCGTACTTGACGGGCGCAGGGGCCTTCTTGGGCTTGGCTGGCTTGGCGGCCTTGACGGCCCCGGCCGCACGCTTGCCGGCCGGCTGGCGCCCGGCCGCCGTGGGCAGCTGGCCGAACAGATCTGCCGCTGTCAGCCCGTAGTGGCTGATGGCCTCCTGGATGCGGGCCACCACGCCAGCCACCTCCTTGGCCTTGAGGGCATCGGCCTCCTGCTGCAGCTTGCGGATCTGGGCCTGGATCTGGGCGTAGGTCTTTGCCATCGGGTCGGGTCTCGCGGAAGCGCCGCCGGCGGCGCTGGATCGGGCCTGTGCCGGCTGCTGCCGGTCTGTCGCCCACTCCCCTGCCGGCATGTTATGCCGGCGCGCGCACCGCTTCTCAGTCGGCCGCAAAACAGTAGAACAGGCCCGCGCCGCCGGTGGTCTTCAGCGCGTCCTGGCTGCAGCCGCGGGTCTGGTGCGAGGAGTTCCAGCTCAGCGCCCAGGGGTCGTTCACCAGGCCCAGGCGGTCGTGGTGGCCGGTCATGGCCTGGCCGTCGCCGCTGCTGGTCCAGTTGCCGCAGGTCTGGTTGTAGATCGGCGAGAAGGCCGTGCCGTCCAGCCGCGAGCCGGTGAGGATGTCGTGCTCGTTGGGGGTGTCGCCGCGGCCCTTCACCGGCTGGCCACGTTCGTCCAGCGCGGTGCTCTTGGTGATGCCGTTGTCGGCATGCAGCTGCGCCACGTCACGCGCGATCAGCACACCCTTGGCGTTGAACCAGGGGCCCTTGCCGATGCGGTCGCGTGCATGCACGGCCGGCTGGTCGTTGCCAACGGCGCTGGTGCTGAGGTAGGCGCGCCAGTTGCGCTGGCCGGCACCGGCATTGGTGGCCAGGCGCTTGCAGTGGGCGTCGGCCCCGGCCAGGCCACCCAGGTCGGCGCCCTTGCCGGGCCCGGCGCTGGTGACGAAGAAGCCCATGGGCCCGGTGCCGGGGCCGCTGGCACAGGCGCCCAGCAGGCAGGCGGCCAGGGTCGCGGCAGCCAGGCTGCGCAGCGTCGGGAAAGTGGGGTGCATGTCGAATCTCCGGCAGAGGATGGAGCCCAATCTACGTGCGAGGGGGGCTGCGCATTGCTAGGGGCCTTCCCGTAGACCGCCGGCCGGCCCGTGGGCCGGCGCTACAGTGGCCCGATGAACACACGCATCGTGCTGTCCAGGCGGCCCACGGCCTGGTTGGAGGAAAGCTGCTTCAGCGTCGAGACCGTGGCCGAGCCCACGCTGGGCCCCGAGGCGGTGCTGCTGCAGGCGGTCTACCTGTCGCTGGACCCGTACCTGCGTGGCCGCATGAACGAAGGCCCGTCGTATGCGCCGGGCTTTGCCCTGGGCCAGCCCATCGTGTCGCGTGTGGTGGCGCGGGTGATCGAATCGCGCAATGCCCGCTTCCAGGTGGGCGAGCATGTCTGGGGCTTTCTCGACTGGGCCGAGCGTGTGGTGGTGCCGCGCGGCGAGGGCTTGCACAAGATCGACCCGGCGCTGGGGCGCATCAGCCACGCGGTGTCGGTGCTGGGCATGCCGGGCCTCACCGCCTGGGTGGGTGCCATCGACCTCGGGCGCCCGCTGCCCGGCGACACGGTGTATGTGTCCTCGGCGGCCGGCGCCGTGGGCCAGCTGGCGGGGCAGTTCGCCAAGCGCGCCGGTGCCCGGGTGGTGGGCTCGGTGGGCAGCGATGCCAAGTGTGCGCACCTGATGGCCCGGGGGGGCTTCGACGCCGTCTTCAACTACAACACCACCGCGCCCGACGAGGCCCTGGCCAGCCTGTGCCCCGGTGGCATCGACGTGTACTTCGACAACGTGGGTGGCAGCACGCTGGAAGCGGCGCTGCGCCATGCCAAGGTGGCGGCGCGCTTCCCGGTGTGCGGCATGATCTCGGCCTACAACAGCGCGGGTGATGCCGGCATCCGCGGCCTGCAGGCGGTGCTGAGCAAGCGCATCACCATGACCGGCTTCATCATCTACGACCATGTGCACCAGCTGCCGGCCTATCTGGCACGCGTGGCGCCCTGGCTGCGCAGCGGTGAACTGTGGTTCGACGAGGACATCGTGCCCGGTGGTCTGGCCCGGGCACCGGCGGCCCTGGTCGGCCTGTTCAAGGGCGAGGCCATCGGCAAGCGCCTGGTGCAGGTGGCGCCCGAGTGAGGCGCCGGCACCAGGCCCTGGCTCAGGATTCCTGCGGGATCTTGGCCT
Source organism: Pseudomonadota bacterium (assembly GCA_040386375.1). Lineage (GTDB taxonomy): Bacteria > Pseudomonadota > Gammaproteobacteria > Burkholderiales > Burkholderiaceae_C > Pseudaquabacterium. Next base: position 67,228 of record JAZKFQ010000043.1, on the reverse strand, counting down.
GCCTGATGGCTTCGCCATAAGCCGCCAGCTGCTCCACCAGCAAGCGGCCGAACACCTCCGACGAGCCGGGGCGCAGCACCAGGCCGGCCTTCTCGGCGGGGGCCCGCATCTCGGGCAGGGCGATGGCCTCGCGCAAGGCCTTGGCCAGCGCACCCGCCGCCTCCTTGGGTGTGGCCGCCGGCACCACGAAGCCGCCCCAGGGCACCACGTTGACCAGCGGCATGCCAGCCTCGCCGATGGTGGGCACATCGGGCATGGCGGCACTGCGCTCGGGCAGCAGCACCGCCAGCGGGCGGAACTTGCCATCCTTCAGCAGCGCCGGCATCACCGCGGGTGAGGCCCACATCATGTGCACCCGCCCGCCCACCATGTCGACCACCGCCTGCGACTCACCCTTGTACGGCGCGCTGGTCATGTCGGCGCCGGCCGATGTCATCAGCTGGGCGGCAGCCAGCAGCGCGGTGGAGTTGCCCGAGGCGTAGCTGTACTTGCCCGGGTTGGCCTTCACATGGGCCAGCACCTCGGCCAGGGTCTTGCCGGGCAGGGCTTCATGCACCATCAGGTAGAAGCTGAAGGTCATGAACTGGGTCAGCGGTGTGAAGTCCTTCAGCGGGTCGTAGCCCACCGACTTGCGCACGTTCGGCGCATACGACAGGGCCGACGCGGTGGCCAGGTACACCGTGTGGCCATCGGCCGGGGAGCGCAGCAGCTCCTGCGCCGCCAGGGCGCCGTCGGCACCCGGCTTGGGCTCCACATTGACCGGCTGCTTCAGCGCGGCCTGCAGGTGGGTGGCCAGGCTGCGGGCGATGATGTCGGTGGCACCACCGGCGGTGAAGGGCGTGAGGATGCGCAGCGGCTTGCTGGGCCAGGCGGCCTGCGCCTGGCTGGCGAGCGGCAGGCCGGCCAGCGGCAGGCTGCCGGCAGCGGCGGCCAGCAGCAGCTGGCGCCGTGTGGGGTTCAGGCTCAAGATCAATCTCCGCAAGTTCGGCACATGCCTGCGGTGATTGTTGGGGCCGCAAGCAGCCCGGGCCAGCCGGGGAAACGATGGCCTGCGGGGGCGAACCTCAGTCGCGGAAGCTGCTGGCGGCGCCGGGTTCCAGGCGCTGCAGGAAACCACGCCATTCACGCGCGTTCGGGTCGGGCTGGCCGGGCAGGCGCTTGTTGCTGCCACTCTCGTACTGCATGGCGGTGCGTTCGGCCACGTCATGGGGCACCGGGTGCACCGGCTGCCCACTCGCCTGGACGGCCAGCTGCACCTTGCAGGCGCGGTCGAGGTTGTGCATCAGGATGAAGGCCTCGGCCACCGTGCGGCCCAGGGTCACCAGGCCGTGGTTGCGCAGGATCAGGGCGCGCTTGCTGGGGCCCAGGTCGGCCACCAGGCGCTGCCGCTCGCTGTGGTCCAGCGCAATGCCCTCGAAGGCGTGGTAGGCCACGCGGTCGTGGAATTGCAGCGCCCACTGGTTGCAGGGCTGCAGGCCACCCGCCAGCGACGACACCGCCACGCCGGCCAGGGTGTGGGTGTGCAGCACACACACGGCGTCGTGCCGGGCGGCATGCACCGCGCTGTGGATGGTGAAACCGGCCGGGTTCACGTCGTGCGGCGAATCGTCCAGCACACGCCCTTCCAGGTCGATCTTCACCAGCGACGAGGCGGTGATGTCACGGAACAGCCAGCCGTAGGGGTTGATCAGGAACTGGTCCTGCGTGCCCGGCACACGCGCCGAGATGTGGGTGTAGATGCTGTCGTCCATGCCGCACAAGGCCACCAGGCGGTAGGCGGCGGCCAGGTCTTGGCGCACTTGGCGCTCGGCGTCGGACACCTGGGCCAGGCGGCTGGTGGTGGGCATGGGTGGGTTCTCGGGTGGGGAAGGGCGCTCAGGCCGATTGGTCCTGGCGCGGCAGCATGGCCGGGCGCAGGTTCTTGCCCAGGTAGGGCTTCAGTGCGTCGATGCCTTCCTTGACCGAGAAGCCGTTGACGGCCAGCTTGCGGGCAAAGCCGTCGGCCAGCACTTTCAGCTCTTCCACCCGCCGTTCGGCGATGGCGGCGTCGGTCTGGGCCAGCAGGCGCTGCAGGTCGGCCATGGCCAGGCCATCGAGGGTGGAGGAGGTCTTGGAGGCGGACATGGTGCGTGGGGCGTGCTGGGGGTGGGCGTGGCGGGTGCCAGAACGACAAAGGGCCTGGCGTGCGCCAAGCCCCCCTCTGACATGCTGTTGTTCTGGACCGCAGTTTACCAGTTCACTTCTTGAGCAGCGGGCACACGCTCTTGGACAGCGGGATGAAGGCCTGCTCGGCCGGGATGGTGGCCTTGAGCTTGTAGTAGTCCCAGGGGTAGTTGGATTCGCTGGGCTTCTTGACCTCGTAGACGTACATGTCGCGGATCAGCCGGCCGTCCTCGCGGATCTTGCCGTTCTTGGTCATGAAGTCGTTCACCGGCGTGGCCTTCATCTTGGCCATCACCGTGGTGGTGTCGTCGGTGCCGGTGGCGGCCACGGCCTTCAGGTAGTGGGTGATGCCCGAGTACACGCCGGCCTGGGCCATGTTGGGCATGCGCTTGTGCTGCTCGAAGAAGCGGCGGCTCCACTTGCGCGCCTCGTCGCTGGAATCCCAGTAGAAGGCCTCGGTCAGCAGCATGCCCTGGGCCACGTTCAGGCCCATGGAATGGATGTCGTTGATGAACACCAGCAGCGCGGCCAGGCGCTGGGTCTTGGTGATGCCGAACTCGTTGGCCGCCTTGATGGCGTTGATCATGTCGCCGCCGGCATTGGCCAGGCCCACGATCTTGGCCTTGGACGATTGCGCCTGCAGCAGGAAGGACGAGAAATCCGAGGCGTTCAGCGGGTGCCGTACCGAGCCGATCACCTTGCCGCCCTCGGCCTTGATGACCTCGGTGGTGTCCTTCTCCAGGTTGGTGCCGAAGGCGTAGTCGGCGGTCAGGAAGAACCAGCTGTCGCCGCCCGACTTGACCACGCCGCGCCCGGTGCCGGCGGCCAGGGCATAGGTGTCGTAGGTCCAGTGCACGCTGACGGCCGAGCAATCCTCGTTGCTCAGCCGGCTGCTGGCGGCGCTGGGGAACAGCGCGATCTTGTTCTTCTGCTTGGCCACCTGCAGGGCGGCCAGGGCCGGCGCGGTGGCGGCCACGTCGCCCAGCATGTCCACCTTCTGGGTGTCGAACCACTCACGCGCCTTGGCGGCGGTGATGTCGGCCTTGTTCTGGGTGTCGGCCACCACCAGTTCGATCGGCTTGCCCAGCACCTTGCCGCCGAAATCGGCGATCGCCATCTTGGCGGCGATCACCGCGCCGGGGCCCACGATGTCGGCATAGACGCCGGTCATGTCGTTGAGCAGGCCGATCTTGACGATGCCGTCGGAGATCTTGTCCTGCGCCTGGGCGCCGCTGGTGGCCAGGGCCAGCAGGGCGGCGGCGGCCAGGCTGCGGCGGATGGGATGGGGGATGGTGTTCAAGTTGTCGCCTCGCGTGTGTTGGTGGTGCATCCACCTCTGGGAAGGGTGGTGGCGCGGCAGTCTACGGGCGCCACCGGCTGCCGGAGTGTGCCGTTGACGAAGGGGCGCTTCGGCTGCTCTTGACCCTGGGGTTACCCGCAGTCCGGCGGGCGGGCACGGCCCACTGCCATCGGGTGGGCGGCCAGCCCGGATTGACGCTGCCCCGGGCTGGCCCTAGCGTGGCCTGCATCGAACTTTCGGAGACACCGATGCGCATGCGCAGTTACCAGGTCTGTCAGTGCGGGGCGCCCCTGCAGCGCAACGAGGGCGAGGTGCCTGCACCCCAGGGCACGCAGGTGCTGCTGAAGGTGCTGGCCGCCGGCGTGTGTCACTCGGACCTGCACATCTGGGACGGCTACTACGAGATCGGCGGTGGCAAGCAGCTCAACCTGGTGGACCGCGGCATCCGGCTGCCGCTGACCATGGGCCACGAGAACGTCGGCGAGGTGATCGCCGTCGGCCCCGACGCCACCGGCGTGCGGGTGGGCGACATCCGCCTGGCCAACCCCTGGATCGGCTGCGGCGAGTGTGCCGCCTGCCGCCGCAACGAAGAGAACCTGTGCGTGAAGCCGCGCTTCCTGGGTGTGTTCTCGCAGGGCGGTTACTCCACCCACCTGGTGGTGCCGCACAGCCGCCACCTGTTCGACATCGGGGGCTTGAGCCCGCAGCAGGCGGCGCCCCTGGCCTGCTCGGGCGTGACCGCCTACGCCGCGCTGAAGAAGGTGCAGGCGACGCTGGCCACCGACCCGGTGGTGGTGATCGGTGCCGGGGGCGTGGGCCTGATGGGCATCACGCTGGCGCGCATGATGGGCGCCCAGCAGGTGATCGCCGTCGACATCGACCCGGTCAAGCGCGAGGCGGCCCTGGCGGCCGGTGCCAGCCTGGCCATCGACGGCGGCGCCAGCGACGCGGTGGCGCAGATCCAGCAGGCCACCGGCGGTGGCTCGGTGGCCACGCTCGATTTCGTGGGCTCGGGCCAGACCGTGGACCTGGCCATCGCCGCGGCCATCAAGGGCGGCAGCGTGGTGGTGGTGGGCCTGTATGGCGGCGCGATCAACCTGCCCACGCCCTATCTGCCGATGCGCGCCCTGACGCTGCGCGGCTCGTACGTGGGCAGCCACGTCGAACTGGCCGAGTTGCTGGCGCTGGTCAACCAGAAGGGCCTGCCACCGGTGCCCATCACCATCCGCGCGCTGGACGAGGTGGGGGCGGCATTGGCCGACCTGCGGGCGGGCCGCGTGGTCGGCCGGGTGGTGCTGGCCGGCTGACCAACGCCGACCGCGCCTGGTGGCGCAGGGCAGCTCTGCGCGCCGGCGCCCGGCTCAGGCTGGCCGCACCTCGACGGGGATGCCCGTCATGTGCGACTGGTTGCTGATCGGCTCGAACGCGCCGGGCCCCGAGGGCAGCAGCACATTGCAGTTCACCCCTGCCGTGCGCTGCGCAACGGAGAGGCCTGCGCTGGCACCCTGGCCCCAGCCGTGGGTCATCGCGACCACACCGGGCATCAGCTGATCGCTCAGCTTGACCCGGGCCTCGACCATGCCGTAGCGGTTGGCGATGCGCACGCTGGCACCGTCGGCGATCTGCCGCGCCTCGGCGTCGTCCGGGTGCATGAACAGCGGGTTGTGGTCGCGCCCCTGGGCCTTGAGCTTGGGCAGGTTGCCGTACCAGCTGTTGAGCATGTAGGCGTCGCGCTTGCCGATCAGCTTGAGCTGGCCGGGTGGCTCGGCCGCGAGCTCGTCGAAGAGCGCATCCATGCGCGTGATGGCCTCGGCGAAGGCCTCGGGGCGGCAGTCCACACGGTGGTCCTCGGTCTGCAGATGCTGGTCGAAGAAGGTCTCGGGCGGGGTGCGCTCGAACACCAGCACACCGGCGTCGCGCAGCGCCTGCATCGACTGCCCGCGTGAGCGCAACATGGCATCGGCACGCGCCCACAGGTCGGGCGTGTCACCGCCGTCCAGTGGCGAGCGCAGGCCCATGTGCCGGGCCAGCGCACCGTAGATCCACCACTCGGGCCGGCGCTCATAGGCGGGCGGCACCACCGCTTCGGTGAACTGCACCGAGGGCTGGTCCTGCATGCCCAGGCCGGTGATGTTGATGTCTTCCCGCTCGTAGGCGCCAGCGGCCGGCAGGATGTAGTGCGCGTATTCGGCCGTGGCGTTGCGGTAGATGTCGACGCAGACCAGCAGGTCCAGGCTGGCAAAGGCCTCGCGCAGCCGCGCCTCGCCGGCGATGGACAGCACCGGGTTGCCGGAGTTGACGAACATCGCGCGGATCGGCGCCTGCGGGTTCAGCACATGGTCGGCCAGCAGGGTGCCCGGCAGGCTGATGCCCACCCCGCCCGGCTGGCGCATGCGGCCGAACGGCCCGTCGACCATGGCCCGCGGCCCGTTGGCGCCGGCTGCGGTGCTGCGTGCGTAGAAGCCCTGGGAGTAGAAATTGCCACCCGGCCGGCCCAGGTTGCCGGTGACGAAGACCAGCATCTGCAGCAGCCAGTAGGCCAGCGTGCCCTGGCGGCCCATGTTGACGCCGGTCGACATGTGGGCACAGGCGGCCGGTGCCGCGGCGAAGTCGCGCGCCAGCGCGCGGATGGCCTCGGCTGGAATGCCGGTCACCGGCGCCACCCGCTCCGGCGTCCAGGGCGCGATGAAGGCCCGCAGCGCGTCCACGTTGCGGCCGTGGCGCTGCAGGGCCGCCGCGTCGAAGCCAGGGCCACGCTCGATGGTGTGCAGCAGTGCGGCCAGCAGGTAGACATCGGTGTCCGGCTTGATCAGCAGCACCTCGCCGGCCGTCGCCGCGGACTCGATGCGGCGCGGGTTGACGTAGACGATGCGGGCACCACGCGCCTGCGCGTCCTTGAGCCGCCGCATCGGGTGCGGCATCGACACGAAGGACATGTGCGAGACAGCCGGGTTCTCGCCGAAGAGCACGATGAGGTCGGCGCGGTCCACATCGGGCAGCGGGTGCAAGGTGCGGGTGCCGAACACCGCCTCCGAGCCGGCAAACTTGTTGGAACAATCCTGCGTGCCCGAACTGAAGCTGGTGCGCACGCCCAGCTGGCCCAGAAAGCCCCCGAACGCCGCGCCGAACAGGCTGTTGAAGGCGGCCGGGTTGCCGGTGTAGCTGGCGACCGCGCCGGCGCCGTGCTGGTCCAGGGTGCTGCGCAGCCGCTGTGCGATGTCGGCCAGCGCCTCGTCCCAGCCCACCGCTTCGAAGCGGCCCGGGGCCACGCGCTTGAGCGGAACCTTCAGGCGGTCAGGGTCGTTGTGCAGGTCGGCGCCATACAGGCCCTTGTTGCACACGAAGCCCTGGCTGACCGGGTGCGACCGGTCGGCCGCCAGCGCCACCAGCGCGCCGTTCTCCACAGTGGCCACCAGACCACAGGCCGGCTCGCACACCCGGCAAAACGTCCGCTTCTGCTCTGTCACGCCCATGTCTCCTCCACTGCGCGCCGCCTCTGCCGGGACCATTCCTGGGCAGGCCCGGCGCGGGGGTCAGGACAGCGCCGGTGTGCAGCATCGCGGGGCTGATCCTGACACACAAGCATCCGTCGCGTGGTCGACCCGCAGCCCCGCGCGGCGCGGCGGGCGCATGACGGCATCAATCGGGAACAGGCGGCCGCAGCGGCAGCGTGGCCACGATGCGCCCAGGGCCGACCGAGACCCCTTTGGAGTTCTCGGACCACATGCGCAGTTCGACAAACCCGGCGTCGCCCTCCAGCCACTTGCGCTCGACCTGTCCCTTGACCACCACCGTGTCACCAACGGTGTTGAACAAGCGCATCTGGAAGCCCGACTGGCGCCGTATCACGCCAGCCAGGCCGATGAACTGCCGCACCGTTCGCTCCCACATGCCCTGCAGCAGCAGGTTGTTGGCATACATGTCCGGTGCGCCGGTGCTGCGGGCATGGTCGGCGTTGTGGTGGATGGCATTGAAGTCGCGGTTGGCGCCGGCGGCCATCACCAGCCGGTAGATGCTCAGCGGGAACGACAGTTGCTCCAGCGGCTCGCCTTCGACGACGTCGTCCCAGAACCGTTGTGCGGTGTTCATGCGGCAGGGCCCGGGTTGTAGCGAAAGAAGGTGGTCTGCAGGCGCGCGACCACGTCGAGCCGCTGATTGACGATCTCCGACTCCCAGGTCAGGAAGGCGCCGCGCCCCACCGTCGTCAGCTTCGGCACACAGGCGAGCAGCCGGGCACCACGCCGGGCGAGCCGGTCACCGACCACGGCGCTGCGCAGGTAGTCGACGTCGTAGTTGGTGGCGAAGTAGCCGGTGGTCGGTGGTTCCAGCCCCGTGAGGATGCCGGAGACGGCGCTGGTGGCAGGTTGCGCATCGCGCTCGGCGCTGGTGAACAGGCGCTCGCCAGGCCGCCACATCGGCGCGTAGGCGAAGGTCGGCAGGGCGGAGGTGGGCACCACGATGTCGGCGTAGCCCGCCGCCAGTGCGGCGTCGCGGCTGTGGTGCAGCGCACAGTCGAATTCCAGCGGCTCGAGGTAGCGCCGCACTGCGCTGGCCTCGATGGTGTCGGCCTCAAACGCCACGGGCCGCTCGTCGAACTGGCGGCCCACCGCATCGATCATCGGCTGCCATGCAGACATCCAGTCGTCGCTTGCCGTCATGACCTGCTCCTTGTGCAGTGCGCCTGCGATCCGCTTGCAAAACCCGCTCGCAAAACCCGTTGCACCAGCCGCGCACCAAGCAAAACGCCCCGACTGGCGGGGCGCTTGGTTTGCTGCCAAGTGCTTGATGCACTTCGCTTTTTTCTGGTGCCGGTGACCGGAATCGAACTGGTGACCTTCGCATTACGAATGCGCTGCTCTACCAACTGAGCTACACCGGCGAAAACAGCCTGTGAGTATAGCGCCCCGCGGGGCGCCGGCGATCAGCTGGCCGTGCTGTCTGCCGCAGACAGGTGCAGATCGGTGACCCGCTGCACCTCGTTCTTCGAGCCCAGCACCACGCTCACACGCTCGTGCAGCTTGGTGGGCTGCAGGTCGAGGATGCGCTGCTGGCCGTTGGTGGCGGCCCCGCCGGCCTGCTCCACGATGAAGGCCATGGGGTTGGCCTCGTACATCAGGCGCAGCTTGCCGGGCTTGTCGGGTTCACGCTTGTCCCAGGGGTAGAGGAAGACGCCGCCGCGGCTCAGGATGCGGTGCACGTCGGCCACCATGCTGGCCACCCAGCGCATGTTGAAGTCCTTGCCGCGCTCGCCGTCCTTGCCGGCCAGGCAGTCGTCGATGTACTGCCGCACCGGCGGCGCCCAGTGCCGCATGTTCGACATGTTGATGGCGAACTCCTTGGTGTCGGCGGGGATCTGCAGGTCACGCTCGGTCAGCTTCCAGCTGCCGGTCTCGCGGTCCAGCGTGAACATCACCACGCCGTCGCCCACGGTCAGCACCAGGGTGGTCTGCGGGCCGTACACGCAGTAGCCGGCCGCCGCCTGCTGCTTGCCGGGCTGCAGGAAATCCTCTTCGCTCACGCCGCGGTGGTTGGTCACCTTGCGCAGCACCGAGAAGATGGTGCCGATCGACACGTTGACGTCGATGTTGCTGCTGCCGTCCAGCGGGTCGAACAGCAGCAGGTATTCGCCCTGCGGATAGCGGTCGGGCACCACGTGGATGCTGTCCATCTCCTCGCTGGCCATGGCCGCCAGGTGGCCGCCCCAGACATTGGCCTCGATCAGCACCTCGTTGGCGATCACGTCCAGCTTCTTCTGCACCTCGCCCTGCACGTTCTCGGTGTCGGCGCTGCCCAGCACCTCGCCCAGTGCACCCTTGTTGACCGAGATGGCGATGTGCTTGCAGGCACGCGCCACGGTCTCGATCAGCAGGCGCAGCGGCGGTGGGATCTGGCCGCGGTCGCGCTGCTGTTCGACCAGGTACTGGGTGAGGCTGATGCGTTTCATGGTGGGTGGGCGTGGAGGGCCGTGTTCAGGTCGGTTGCTCAGGACTCGAGGGCCTTGGTGACGATCTCGCGCACGTCGTCGCTGATCCGGGGCGACGCAGCCACACGGGCCACGGCCTCGCGGGCCGCGCTGCGCCAGGGTTCGGCCAGGGCGCTCCAGCGGTCCATGGCACGCGCCAGGCGCGAGGCCAGCTGCGGGTTGATGGCGTCGAGCTCCAGCACCCGGTCGGCCCAGAACACGTAGCCGGCGGCGTCGGTGCGGTGGAAGGCGGCCGGGTTCTCGCGGCAGTAGCCGCTGAGCAGGGCGCGGGCGCGGTTGGGGTTCTTCAGCGAAAAATCGGGGTGTTGCAGCAGGGCCTTCACCCGCTGCAGGCCGCTGCCGTTGCCACCGATGGGCTCGTTGGCCGTGGCCTGCAGGTTGAACCACTTGTCGATCACCAGCTCGTCACCGGCAAACAGGGCATGGAAGCGCGCCAGCGCGGCGTCGGCCAGCGGTGATTGCGCATCCACCAGGGCCAGCAGGGCGCCGAAGCGGTCGGTCATGTTGGCCGCGTCCTTGAAGCGCTGGTAGGCGCGGCCGGGCCACACGGCATCGCCGCTGGCCACGGCGTCCAGCACCAGCAGGCGCAGGGCCTGGTTGGCCAGGGCGCGCTTGCCCGCCTGGGCCGCGCTGGGCTGGTAGCCCTCGCGCACCTGGTGGGTCTCGAAGGCCCAGATCCAGTCGTCGCGCAGGGCGGTGGCGATCTGCGCACGCATCTGTTCGCGCAGGCGGTGGATGCGCTGCGGGTTGACATCGCGGCCCACACACTCGGCCACATAGGCCTCGCTGGGCAGCAGCAGCACCTGGTCCTTGAAGGCGGCGTCCAGCGCCGGGTCGCGCAGCACCTGGCGCAGGGCCTGCAGGTAGGCGCTGTCCAGCGGCGGCAGGTCGCCATCGCCGGGCAGGGCGGCCATCAGCCGGCCCAGCGACAGGCGCTGGCCGGCCTCCCAGCGGTTGAAGGCATCGGCATCGTGCTGCAGCAGCACCAGCAGGGCAGCATCGTCCAGGCCATCGTCCAGCGTGACAGGCGCCGAGAAGCCGCGCAGCAACGAGGGCACCGGCGCGGTCTCCACGTCGACGAAGCTGAAGTGCTGTTCGGCCTCGGTCAGCACCAGCACCCGCTCGGTGCCGCCGTCCTGCGCTTCGCCGTCCAGCCTCAGCGGCAGGGCGCGGCCATCGTCGGCCGCCACCAGGCCCATCAGCACCGGCACCAGGCAGGGCTGCTTGTCGGGCTGGCCGGCCGAGGGCGTGGCGCTCTGGCGCAGGGTCAGGGTGTAGCGGCGTGCGGCCTGGTCGTAGGTACCGCGGGCCTGCAGCGCCGGCGTGCCGGCCTGGCCATACCAGCGCTTGAAGCTGCCCAGCTGGCTGGCCAGGGCGCTGCCGGGGTTGGCGTCGGCAATCGCCTGGGCGAAGTCGTCGCAGGTGACGGCCTGGCCGTCATGGCGCTGGAAATACAGGTTCATGCCGGCGCGGAAGCCCGCACGCCCCACCAGGGTGGCCATCATGCGCACCACCTCGGCGCCCTTCTCGTACACCGTGGCGGTGTAGAAGTTGTTGATCTCGCTGTAGCTGTCGGGCCGCACCGGGTGGGCCATGGGGCCGGCGTCCTCGGGGAACTGCACCGCGCGCAAGGTGCGCACCGCGTCGATGCGCAGCACGGCCCGAGCCGACGCGCTGCCCGCCATGTCCATCGAGAATTCCTGGTCGCGGTAGACCGTCAGGCCTTCCTTCAGGCTGAGCTGGAACCAGTCGCGGCAGGTGATGCGGTTGCCGGTCCAGTTGTGGAAGTACTCATGGGCCACCACGCTCTCGATGCCGGCGAAGTCGTCGTCGGTGGCGGTGGTCGCGCTGGCCAGCACGTACTTGGTGTTGAAGATGTTCAGGCCCTTGTTCTCCATCGCACCCATGTTGAAGTCGCCCACGGCGACGACCATGAAGCGCTCCAGGTCCAGCGGCAGGCCGAAGCGGGCTTCGTCCCAGGCCACGCTGGCGATCAGCGCGTTCATCGCGTGCTCGGTCTTGTCCAGGTCACCACGCCGCACATGCACCTGCAACAGATGCTCCTTGCCACTGCGGGCGGTGATGCGCTGCTCGCGGCACACCAGGTCGGCCGCCACCAGGGCGAACAGGTAGCTGGGCTTGGGGAAGGGGTCGTGCCACTTCGCCATGTGCCGGCCATTGGGCAGGTCGGCCTGTTCCAGCAGGTTGCCGTTGCACAGCAGCACCGGGTACCTGGCCTTGTCGGCGCGCAGCACCACGGTGTAGACGGCCATCACGTCCGGCCGGTCCAGGAAGTAGGTGATGCGCCGGAAGCCCTCGGCCTCGCACTGGGTGAAGAAGCCGCCGCCGCTGGTGTACAGGCCGGAGAGCTGGGTGTTCTTCTCGGGCGCGCAGGTGTTGCGGATCTCGAGCGTGAAGCTGGGCTTGTCCGGCGGGTTGTCGATCACCAGGAAGCCCTCTTCCTGCCGGAAGCTCACGCTCTCGCCATCGGCCAGGCAGCGCAGCAGCACCAGGCCCTCGCCGTGCAGCTTCAGGGGCTCGCCAGGGCTGGCATCGGCATGGCGCTCGATGGCCAGCTTGCTGGCGACGATGGTCTTGGCCGGGTCCAGGTCGAAGCTGAGTTCGGCGCTGCGGATCCAGTAGGCCGGAGCGGCGTAGTCTTCACGCCGGATCACGGTGGCGGGGCCTTCACGCATGGCGGGAGGTTCCAATCAGGGTGTGGTGTGCGGCCGGGGCGCCGGGCGCCCGCGGCCGGTGGTCAGAGCCCGGCCTTGAGGCTGGCCTCGATGAAGGCATCCAGATCGCCGTCCAGCACCTTCTGGGTGGCCGAGATCTCGACGTTGGTGCGCAAATCCTTGATGCGGCTGTTGTCCAGCACATAGCTGCGGATCTGGTGGCCCCAACCCACGTCGGTCTTGGTGTCCTCCAGCTTCTGCTGCTCTTCCATGCGCTTGCGCATCTCATGGTCGTAGAGCCGGCTGCGCAGGCGCTTCCAGGCCACGTCGCGGTTGCTGTGCTGGCTGCGCCCGTCCTGGCACTGCACCACGATGCCGGTGGGGATGTGGGTCAGCCGCACCGCCGAATCGGTCTTGTTGATGTGCTGGCCGCCGGCGCCACTGGCGCGGAAGGTGTCGGTGCGCACATCGGCCGGGTTGATGTCGATCTCGATCGAATCATCCACCTCGGGGTAGACGAACAGCGACGCAAAAGAGGTGTGGCGCCCGCCCGATGAATCGAAGGGGCTCTTGCGCACCAGGCGGTGCACACCGGTCTCGGTGCGCAGGTGGCCGAAGGCATAGTCCCCCTCGATCTTGATGGTGGCGCTCTTGATGCCGGCCACGTCGCCCGGGGTCTCGTCTTCCAGCGTGGCCTTGAAGCCCTTGCGCTCGGCGTACTTCAGGTACTGGCGCAGCAGCATGCCGGCCCAGTCGCAGGCCTCGGTGCCACCGGCGCCGGCCTGGATGTCGACGAAGCAGTTCAGCGGGTCGGCCGGGTTGCTGAACATGCGGCGGAACTCGAGCTGCTCCACCGTCTTGCGCAGTTCGGCCGCGTCGGCCTCGATGGCGGCCAGGTCGTCGAAGGCCTCGTCGGCCTTGGACATCTCGTACAGCTCGGTGTTGTCGTCGAGGTTGCTCTTGAGGTGGTCGATGGTGCCGACCACGTCTTCCAGCGACTTCTTCTCGCGGCCCAGTTCCTGGGCGCGCTTGGGTTCGTTCCAGACGCTGGGGTTCTCCAGCGCTGCATTGACTTCATTCAACCGCAGGGCTTTGCGGTCGTAGTCAAAGATACCCCCGGAGCTGCTCGGTGCGGGCGCTCAGATCGGCGAGCAGCGTGCCGATGGCGTTGACTTGTTCGATGTCCATGGATGGTGGTGCAGTCGGTTTGAACGAAGCGGGATTCTCGCATGGGGGTGGGTGCCGGGCCCCTTGTGCCAGGGGTTGTGCCCGGGTGGCGTCCCGCAGGGCATTGGCGAGAATGCAGCGCCCATGTCGACCAGCCAACCCGCCCACCGCGCCGCCCGCAGCAGCTATTGGCGCAGCACCCAGCGTCTCAGTGCGGTGTTGCTGGGCCTGTGGCTGCTGGTCACCCTGGCGGTGTGCCTGCTCGGGCCCGTGCTCGCCTTCGACTTCTTCGGCTGGCCCTTCGGCTTCTGGGCCACGGCCCAGGGTGCGCTCATCGTCTTCTGCGCCATCGTCTGGGTCTACGCCTGGGCGATGGACCGGCTGGACCGCGAACACGGCGGGCGTCCCGGCGATTGACGGCCGCTGACGGGGCCCTGACCACGGGGCCGACCCGGGCGCTGCCCTAGGGTTTGTACGTGCCAGGGCTTCACCGAATGGCTGCTGTTTTTGTCAGAAAACAGTAAGGCACAGCACGGACCCTGCACGGGCATCCCCACGGAGCCTTGCATGCTGCTGCTTGTATCCGCACTCAAGCTCGTCGCCGAGATCGCGCTGATGGCATTCGTTGGCCAATGGTTGCTGGGCCTGCTGGCCGGGCAGCGGCGCACCAGCAACCTGTTCTACCAGCTGCTGCAGACGCTGACCTCGCCGTTTGTGCGTGGTGCACGCTGGGTGGCGCCGCGCATCGTGCTTGACCGGCACCTGCCGCTGGTTGCCTTCCTGCTGCTGGGCGTGGCCTGGCTGGTGGCCACGGTGTCCAAGATCAGCCTGTGCCTGCAGTCGGGGGTGAACCTGTGCCGGTGACCACGGCCTTGTCCGGGGCTGGCCGCCTGACCTGGTGGCGCCTGAAACTGTCGGCCATGGCCTGGCTGCTGGCTGGCCAGCCGGCGCGCGCCGTGACGCATTTTTCCCGCATGCTGGTGCTGTGGCCAGACGATGCCTATGCCTTGGCGAGCCGCGCCCATGTGCATGCCCAGGCCGGCCGGCACGACGACGCGCTGCGCGATGCACGCGCCCTGGTGGCGGCACACCCCCGGCGCAGCGCCGGCGACTGGTTCAACCTGGCCTACCTGCTCGAGCACACCCAGCAGCCGGTACCGGCCGAGGCCGCCTTTCGCGAAGCCCTGGCGCTCGATCCCAAGCTCGACCGGGCCTGGTACGGTCTGGGCCTGGCGCTGATCCACCAGCGGCGCTTTGACGAAGCCATCACGGCGCTCAAACGCAACACCGAACTGCAGCCCATGAGCCCCTACGGCTGGTACCAGCTGGCCCGGGTGCACATGGACAGTCACCAGCCCGACGAGGCGCGGAAGATCATCCGCCACCTCCACGGCTTCGAACCCAAGGTGGCCGCTCAACTGGAGCGGGAAACCGGCCTTGCTGGGTGAAGCGCAGGGGGGCCGGGCTTGCGGCCCCCAAGGCACCGTTGAGGCCCGCGCCTGAACGGCATGAAGGCAACTGGAGACAACGAGATGCAATTGACAGACCTGCACCGCCAGTACTGGGCCAAGAATCTTCGGATCACGGCGCTGCTGCTGGCCATCTGGTTCGTGGTGACCTTCGTCGTCGGCTACTTCGCCCGCGACCTGAACTTCACCTTCTTCGGCTGGCCGTTCAGCTTCTGGGTGGCATCCCAGGGTGCGCTGGTGGTCTATTGCCTGATCATCTGGTTCTACGCCCGGTACATGAACCGGCTGGACCAGGAACACGGCGTTGCCGAGGAGGACTGACATGGCCGGCATGTTCGGAGACAGCAGCAGCAGTGGTGGTGGCGGCGCCTCGGCCAACAGGGCGTTCAAGCAGCAGCTGAACAAGGTCTACACCTGGTACACCGGGGGCTTCCTGGTGTTTGTGGCGGTGCTCGCGGTGCTCGAGCAGATGGGCCTGCCCAAGCAGTGGATCGGCTTCATCTTCCTGGCGGCCACGGTGCTGCTGTACGCCGGCATCGGCGTGATGAGCCGCACCACGGATGCGGCGGAGTACTACGTGGCCGGGCGGCGCGTGCCAGCCATGTACAACGGCATGGCCACTGGCGCCGACTGGATGAGCGCGGCCTCGTTCATCAGCATGGCCGGCGGCCTGTATCTCGCCGGTTACTCCGGGCCCAACGGTGCCGGCGGCCTGGCCTTCATCATGGGATGGACCGGTGGCTACTGCCTGGTGGCGCTGTTTCTGGCGCCCTACCTGCGCAAGTTCGGCCAGTTCACGATTCCCGACTTTCTGGGCGCGCGCTACGAAGGCAACCTGCCGCGCTTCCTGGGCATTGTTGCGGCCATCCTCTGCTCCTTCACCTATGTGGTGGCGCAGATCGTCGGTGTCGGTCTGATCACCGCACGGCTGTCGGGCCTGGCCTTCGAGATCGGCGTCTTCGTCGGCCTGGGCGGCATCCTGGTGTGTTCGTTCCTGGGTGGCATGCGGGCCGTCACCTGGACCCAGGTGGCGCAGTACATCATCCTGATCATTGCCTACATGATTCCGCTGGTGTGGTTGAGCGTGAAGCAGACCGGCGTGCCCATCCCGCAGGCGATCTACGGTTACCAGTTGCAGAAGGTGACCGAACGCGAGAAGCAGCTGATGGCCGATCCCAAGGAACTGGAGGTGATCGCCGCCTTCAAGGCCAGGGCCGACAGCTTTGATGCCAAGCTCAAGGACGTGCCGGCCGCGATGGCGGCCGACAAGGCTGCGGCCGAGCAGAAACTGGCCGACCTGAAGGCCGGCAACAGGCCGGCCGCCGAGATCCAGGCGGCCGAAAAGGCGCTGGCGGGGCTGCCCGCGACCGAGGCCGATGCCAAGGCGGCCTGGACCAAGGCCAAGGCCGCCGCGCTCGCCCGTGCCAGGCCGCTGGCCGGCATGCCGCCACATGCGCAGCTGTACCCGGGCGATCCGGACGGTGACGCCAAGGCGCAGAAAACCTTCGACGAAGGGCGACGCAACTTCCTGGCCCTGGTGTTCTGCCTGATGGTGGGCACGGCCGCGCTGCCGCACATCCTGATGCGCTACTACACCACGCCGTCGGTCAAGGAGGCGCGTGAGTCGGTCAGCTGGTCGCTGTTCTTCATCTTCCTCCTTTACTTCTCGGCGCCGGCGCTGGCAGTGCTGGTGAAGTTCGAGGTCTTCAACGTGCTGGTGGGCACGTCCTTCAACGACCTGCCGGCCTGGATCGCCAATTGGCAACGGGTTGACCCGAGCCTGCTGCTGCTGACGGACATCAACAAGGACGGCATCTTCCAGCTGGGCGAGATGACCTTGGGGCAGGACATCATCGTGTTGGCAACACCCGAGATCGGTGGCCTGCCTTACGTGGTGTCGGGCATGGTGGCCGCGGGCGGTCTGGCGGCCGCACTGTCGACCGCCGACGGCCTGCTGCTGACCATCGCCAACGCCTTGAGCCACGATCTCTACTACAAGATGATCGACCCGAACGCGTCCACCGCGCGCCGGGTGGCCATCTCCAAGGCACTGCTGCTGGTGGTGGCCTTGTTTGCGGCCTTCGTGGCGGCGCAGAAACCGGCGGACATCCTGTTCCTGGTGTCGGCGGCGTTCTCGTTTGCGGCGGCAGCCTTCTTCCCGGCACTGACCCTGGGCATCTTCTGGAAGCGGGCCAACAAGTGGGGCGCGTCCCTGGGCATGATGGCCGGCCTGGGCACCACCTTCTACTACATGGTCACCACCCAGCCCTGGTTGCGTGGCGTCTTCGGCGTCACCTCGCCAATCGAGCTGTGGTGGGGCATCCAGCCGATCTCGGCCGGCCTGTTCGGCGTGCCGGTGGGTTTTGCGGTGATCATCATCGTGAGCCTGTTCACTGGCCAGCCGCGCCAGGACACCCAGGATCTGGTGGAGCATGTGCGCTACCCCAACCTGAAGATGGGAAACAGCTGACCTGATCCGCGCCGCGGCCCGGGCTGCGGCGTTTGCACACAGGGGCTGCATCCCGCGGGATGCAGCCCTTTTTTGCTGGGCCTTGAGACCCGTCAAGCCCGCCGGCCGGCAGGCGCGCCAGGCTGCTCGTGTCGCGCCCGCCGCCCCACACGGCCCCGCCTGCACCACCACCGCTGCCGCCCCATGCCAGACCCCGCCGTCCCGGACAGCTCGCCGTCGCCCAGCCTGCTGGCCCAGCTGCGCCAGGCCCTGGTGCAGCACGCCCCGTTTGCGCAGATGGCCCCCGCCTTCGTCGACCGGTTCATCCGCCAGTCGCAGCAGGCCTACTACGCCCCCGACGAAGTGCTGCTGTCGCCCGGCAGCGGCCCGGCGCAGCACCTGGTGCTGGTCCGCCAGGGCAGTGTCAGCGGCCGCCAGGGCCTGGCCGCGCCGGCCGGCGCCATCGAGTACGGGCCGGGTGACCTGTTTCCGGTGGCGGCGGTGCTGGCCGAGCGGCCGGTCACCGCCACCTACACCGCCAACGACGACTGCTTCTGCCTGCTGCTGCCGGCCGCCGCCGTGCGCCAGCTGGCCGCTGACTGCGCGCCGTTTGCCGACTTCCTGAACCAGCGTGCACTGCAGTTTCTGGCCCTGTCACGCCAGGCGGTGCAGGCCGCCTGGTCGGCCCAGGCGCTGTCCGAGCAATCGCTGGAAGCCCGGCTCGGCAGCCTGCCGCCCCGGCAGCCGCTGGCCTGCAGCGCCAGCACCCCGCTGGCCGAGGCCCTGGGGCAGATGCAGGCCCGGCGTGTGGGCTCGATCCTGGTGGTCGACCCGGCCGGGGCGCCGCTGGGCATCCTGACGCGCCACGACATCCTGGGCCGCATCACGCTGGCGCAGCGGCCGCTGGGGGATGCCATCGCCGGCGTGATGACCGCGCCGGTGCTGGCCTTGACGGTGGACCACACGCTGCAGGACGCGGCGCTGCTGATGGCGCGCCACGGTGTGCGGCATGTGCCGGTGACGGATGCTGGCCGGCTGGTCAACATCGTGTCCGAGCGTGACCTGTTTGCGCTGCAGCGGCTGTCGCTCAAGCAGGTGGGCACGCAGATCCGCGTGGCCGGCGACCTGCCCGCGCTGCAGGCGGCGGCCGGCCAGATCCGGCGCCTGGCCGGGCATCTGCTGGCCCAGGGCCTGCAGGCGCGGCAGATCACCGAACTGGTCAGCCACCTCAACGACCTGCTGACCGAGCGCCTGGTGCAGCAAGTGGCCGCGCGCCATGGGCTGGACCTGTCGCAGGCCTGCTGGCTGGGCTTCGGGTCGGAGGGCCGCAGCGAGCAGACCCTGGCCACCGACCAGGACAACGGCCTGGTGTTTGCCAGCGACCAGCCCGAGCGCGACCGGCCCGCCTGGCTGGCCATGGCGCAGGAGGTCAACCAGGGCCTGGACGCCTGTGGTTATCCGCTGTGCAAGGGCCAGGTGATGGCCGGCAACCCGGCGCTGTGCCTGAGCGTGGACGAATGGCTGCAGCGCTTCGACGGCTGGATGGCGCATGGCGCCCCGGCCGACCTGCTGGCCGCCAGCATCTGCTTCGACCTGCGGGCGCTGGCCGGGCAGGCCGCGCTGGCCCGGCCCCTGCGTGCGCTGGTGCAGGGTCAGGCGCCGCGGCTGCCACGCTTTCTCAAGCAACTGGCCGACAACGCCCTGCACCAGCGGCCGCCGATCAACTGGCGTGGTGGCATCGCCGCCACCGAGCAGGACGGCCGGCAGCTGGTCGACCTGAAGCTGCAGGGCACGGCGCTGTTTGTCGACGCCGCGCGTCTGCTGGCCCTGGCGCAAGGCCTGCCCGAGGTGAGCACCCGCGCGCGGCTGCTGGCGGCCGCACCCGGCCTGGGTGTGGCCGCCCGGGAGAGCGAGGCCTGGGTGGCGGCCTTCGAGTTCCTGCAGATGCTGCGCCTGCAGTTGCAGCTGGCGGGGCCCGCCTCCGGGCCCACCCCTGCCGCCCATCCCAACCTGGTGGACATCGGCACGCTCAACCACATCCACCTGCGCATGCTGGGCGAGAGCCTGCGCCAGGCGCGGCGGGTGCAGCAGCGCATCGAGCTGGACTACCAGCGCTGACCTGCCGGCGTCGACAACGGGACCGCGGCCACCCATGCGCAACCGCCTCAAGTCCTGGCTGCAACCCGGGCCCGAGCCCGACGCGCAGCGCTGGGTGGTGCTGGATGTCGAATCCAGCGGGCTGGACATGCACCACGACCGCCTGCTGGCGATCGCCGCCCTGGCGGTGCACCCGGTGCCGGGCCGCTTGCTGCTTGCCTTGGGTGACAGCTTCGAGGTGGTGCTGCGCCAGCCCGCGGCCACCGTGGCCGACAAGTCCAACATCCTGCTGCATGGCATCGGCCTGGGGGCGCAGCGCGCGGGCACCGAGCCGGCACTGGCGCTGGCCGCTTTCGCGCAGTTTGCGGGCCGGTCGCCGCTGCTGGCCTTCCATGCCGCCTTCGACCGCACACTGATCGAGCGTGCCTGCCGGCAGCACCTGGGCCGGCGCCCGGCCCATGCCTGGCTGGACCTGGAACCGCTGGCCGCCGTGTTGCACCCGCAGCTGCGGGCCCGCTCGCTGGACGATTGGATGGCGCACTTCGGCATCCACTGCGCGGCGCGACACCAGGCCGCCGCCGATGCCCTGGCCACCGCCGAGCTGCTGCAGACCCTGTGGCCCGCCGTCTGCGCCCAGCTGCCGCGGCCCGGCTTCAAGGCGCTGGCGGCGATGGCTGCGCAGCGGCGCTGGTTGACGCCGCCGTAGCGGCCGGCACTTGCCGCGAGGCTGCCACCGGCGGCCGGCACTGATCGCGGTGCCGCCCAGCCGGTGATTGAGCCGCCGCAGCCGGCCCCGTTCAGGGAATGCCGATGGCCAACGGAATCTCGACTGCCTGGCCACCCACCTGCACGCTGACACGGGCTAGCACGGTCTGGCCGCTGGCAAACACGCCGCTGGCGCCAGCGTCGATGCTGAAGCGCATGCGGTAGGTCGGCAGGCCCAGGCTCATCAGCCGGCCCAGGCTGCCATACAGGGGCATCAGTTGCTCGACCTTGTCGGCGTACAGCATGGCACCGCCGCCGGACGTGGCCAGGTGGCTGAGCGCCTCCACATCGATGGCGCCGCTCAGCCCGATGGTGAACAGGCGCACGCCATCGGCGCGGGCAGCGTCGATCACCTGCTGGCGGCGCTGGCTGCAGTTGATGGTGGGCCCGCAGTAGCTGTCGGACCCGTCGGTGAACACCACCAAGGCCCGTGGCTGGCCGGGGCGCGGCACGGCGTCCGCCACCAACTGGATGCGCATGGCGTCGATGGCGTCATGCAGCGGTGTCTGCCCGCCGCTCTGGTCGACCAGCGCATCCAGCCGCGTGAAGAACTGCGGCGCCGATGCGGCATCGGCCACGGTACCCAGGACGGTCAGCGGTTGCTGCGGCAGCCGCGCCGCGCTGCCATCGGAAAAGGCGCCGATGGTGACCTGGTCGCCCGGGGCCAGGCTGCTGATCAAGGACTTGGCCGCATACAGTCGTGCATTCAGGCGGTCGCTGTCGGCGACGCTGCCGCTCTGGTCGATCAGCAAGCCGACCGTGTGGGCCACCACCGGCTGGCCTGCCACGGTCTGCAGCCCGGTGGCACCGCCGCCGGGCTGGTAGGCGTGGTCCGCAGGCGCATTGCGCAGGCAGTCGGCAGCCGGCGTGGCGGGGTCAGGCTGGCATGCGCGCAGCTGAAAGTCTGCCGCCGTGAGGCCGGCCACGACTTGCGCGTCAGCGCCCACCACGATCAACTCCACCTCGAAGCTCAAGGTGCGCCCGTCGCCCGAGCGCACCGGCTGCACACCACTGCGGGTGGCCAGCGCGCCACCAGCGGCAGCGGTGTTGCGCTGCAGGGTCACAGGCACCGTGGTGACCGCGTTGTTGTCCAGGGTGGCCTGGGTGACCGATGTGGCAAACGTCGGGACGGCGATTTCAAGGCCGACCGCGCCGGGAACCGCAGCCACGAAGGCCACGCCGTCGGCACCGCTGGTGGCCGCAGGGCTGGTGCTGTTCGTCACCGTGACGCTGGCGCCCGGAACCGGGGCACCGTAGGCGTCGACGATCACCACTTTGGCCAGGCCCACCTGGATAGGGTCTGCCCCGCCACCACCACCGCCGCCGCAGCCCGCGGCCAGTGCAGTGGCAGCAGCCAGCGCGAGCGCGCCCCGCCATCGGATCACAACCTGTTGCTTGTCAACTTTACGCACGCAGCATCCCGCCAATGTCGGCCCAGGGGCCGCTGCCCGGCGGGCAGCGTTGCCCGTGGGCGCCGATGCAGGGATGCTGCTGGCCTGGCCTGGGGCGTGGCCTAGGAGCTTGCCGATATGCGCGTAGGACGTCGGCTCGGTGACTGCAAGCGACCGTGGGGCTGTCGCCGGCAGCCGACACCTACCGTGGGGCAGCCACCGGCGGCCAGCACCTACCGTGGGGCGGCCACCGGCGGCCCCAGGGCCCGCAGCACATCCCGCACGTACTGCGCCCGGTCCTTGGGGTCGGCAAACTCGCGCTCGATGCGCAGCTTGTCGTTGCCGGCCAGCTTCACGTTCTTGTTCTTCTGCACCAGGGCAATGATCTTCATCGCGTCGATCGGCGGGTTGGGCCGGAAGGTGATGTTCATCAGCTTGGGGTTGGCGTCGATCTTGGCCACGCCATAGGGCTTGGCCAGCACGCGCAGGCGGTGGGTGTCGAACAGGGTCTGGCCCTGGGCCGGCAGCTTGCCGAAGCGGTCGGTCATCTCCTCGAGCAGGATGTCCAGGGTCTCGGGCTTGTCGGCCGTGGCCAGGCGCTTGTAGAGGTTCAGCCGCACCTGCACATCACCGCAGTAGGCATCGGGCAGCAGGGCGGGCGCATGCAGGTTGATCTCGGTGCTGCCACCGAACACGCCTGTGGGGCTCAGCAGATCAGGTTCCTGGCCCATCTTCAGCGCCCGCACGGCCTCGGCCAGCATGTCGTTGTAGAGCTGGAAGCCCACCTCCATCATGTTGCCGCTCTGGTTTTCGCCCAGCACCTCGCCGGCACCGCGGATCTCCAGGTCGTGCATGGCCAGGTAGAAGCCCGAGCCCAGCTCCTCCATGCTCTGGATCGCGTCCAGCCGCTGCTGGGCCTGCTTGGTGAGGGTTTCGGTGTCGGGCACCAGCAGGTAGGCATAGGCCTGGTGGTGGCTGCGGCCCACCCGCCCGCGCAGCTGGTGCAGCTGGGCCAGGCCGAACTTGTCGGCGCGGCTGATGACGATGGTGTTGGCACTCGGCACGTCGATGCCGGTCTCGATGATGGTGGAGCACAGCAGCAGGTTGTGGCGCTGGGCGATGAAGTCGCGCATCACACGCTCGAGCTCACGCTCGGGCATCTGGCCATGGGCCACGGCGATGCGCGCCTCGGGCATCAGCTCGGCCAGGCTGGTGCGGCGGGCCTCGATGGTGGCCACGTCGTTGTGCAGGAAATAGACCTGGCCACCGCGCTTCAACTCCCGCAGCACGGCCTCGCGGATCACGCTGCTGCCTTCGCTGCGCACAAAGGTCTTGATCGCCAGCCGGCGCTGCGGCGCGGTGGCGATGACGCTCAGGTCGCGCAGGCCTTCCAGCGCCATGCCCAGGGTGCGCGGGATGGGCGTGGCGGTGAGTGTGAGCACGTCCACCTCGGCGCGCATGGCCTTGATGGCCTCCTTGTGGCGCACACCGAAGCGGTGTTCTTCGTCGATCACCAGCAGGCCCAGGCGCTTGTACTTCACGTCGGGGCTCAGCAGCTTGTGCGTGCCGACCACGATGTCCACCGTGCCGGCTTCCAGCCCGTCGAGTGCCTGCCGCACTTCCTTGGGTGAGCGGAAGCGCGACATCTCGGCAATGCGCACCGGCCAGCGGCCGAAACGGTCGACCAGGGTCTGGTAATGCTGCTCGGCCAGCAGGGTGGTGGGCGCCAGGATGGCCACCTGCTTGCCACCGATCACCGCGATGAAGGCGGCACGCAGCGCCACCTCGGTCTTGCCGAAGCCCACGTCGCCGCACACCAGCCGGTCCATCGGTTGCGGGCTGACCATGTCCTGGATCACCGCGTGGATGGCGGCGCGCTGGTCGGGTGTTTCCTCGAAGCCGAAGCTGCTGGCGAAGGCCTCGTAGTCGTGCGCGCTGTAGCGGTGGGCATGGCCTTCACGCGCGGCGCGGCGGGCATACAGGTTCAGCAGCTCGGCCGCCGCATCGCGCACCTGCTCGGCGGCCTTGCGCCTGGCCTTGTCCCACTGGCCGCTGCCCAGGCGGTGCAGCGGGGCCTCTTCGGCGCTGACGCCGGTGTAGCGGCTGATCAGATGCAGTTGTGACACCGGCACATACAGCGTGGCCGCATCGGCATAGGTGAGGTGCAGGAACTCGCTGGCGCCGTCGCCGATGTCGATGTTGATCAGGCCCACGTAGCGGCCGATGCCGTGGCTGGCGTGCACCACCGGGTCCCCTGGCTTCAGCTCGGACAGGTCCTTGATCAGCGCGTCGACGCTGCTGGTCTGCTCCTGCTTGCGGCGGCGCCGGCCCTGGGGCGAGCTGGCGAAGAGTTCGGTCTCGGTGATGAACTGGATCGAGACCGCGGGTTGTGCATCTGGTTCGAACCAGTGGAAGCCTGCGGCCAATGGCGCGGCCGTGATGCAGAACTTCTCGGTGCTGGCTTCGAACTCGGCCAGGCTGGCCACGCTGGGTGGGTCGATCTTGTGGTCGCGCAGCAGTTCCAGCAGGCTTTCGCGCCGGCCGTCGCTCTCGGCCACGATCAGCACCCGTGCCGGGGTGCTGTCCAGGTGGCGGTCGAAGCTGGCCAGCGGCTCGGTGGCATTGCGGTCGGCGGCCACGTCGGGCAGGGGCCTGGCCCACGAGACCGCGCCAGCGGGCTCTTCCGAGCCTTTGGTGGGCTCATTGCCACGCAGTGCCAGCACCGCATGGCGGTTGGCATTGCCGAAGAACTCGTCGCTGCGCTGGAAGATCTCTTCCGGCGCCAGCACCGGCCGATCGGGGTCGGCGGCGATGAAGCGGTGGCGGTCTTTCGTGTCGGCCCAGAAGCGGTCGAGTGCCGCGTCCACCTCGCCATGCAGCACCAGCATCGCCTGCTCGCCCAGGTAGCTGAAGATGGTGCCGGTCTGCTCGAAGAACAGCGGCAGGTAGTACTCGATGCCGGCCGTGGCGATGCCCTGGGCGATGTCCTTGTAGATGCGGCTCTTGGTCGGGTCGCCCTCCAGCTTCTCGCGCCAGCGCTGGCGGAAGGTGGCCCGTGCCGCCTCGTCCATCGGGAACTCACGCCCCGGCAGCAGCCGCACCTCGGGCACCGGGTACAGGCTGCGCTGGCTGTCCGGGTCGAAGGTGCGGATGGAGTCCACCTCGTTGTCGAACAGGTCGACCCGGTAGGGCACCAGGCTGCCCATGGGGAACAGGTCGATCAGCCCACCGCGCACCGCATATTCGCCCGGCGACACCACCTGGCTCACATGGTTGTAGCCGGCCAGGGTGAGCTGGGACTTCAGCGCCGCTTCGTCCAGCTTGGTCTTCTGCTTGAACCGGAAGGTGGTGCCGGCCAGGAAGCTGGGCGGCGCCAGCCGGTTCAGCGCGGTGGTGGCGGGCAGCAGCACCACGTCCACATCACCGCTGTGGATGCGCCACAGCGTGGCCAGGCGCTCGCTGATCAGGTCCTGGTGCGGGCTGAAGCTGTCGTAGGGCAGGGTCTCCCAGTCGGGGAACAGGGCCACCCGCAGGCCGGGGGCGAAGAAGGGCAGTTCGTCGGCCAGGCGCTGGGCGTCGGCCGGCTCGGCGGTGACGATGGCCAGCAGGCGTTTCTCGGCCGCGCGCGCCTGGCCCAGCCGCGCCAGCAGCAGCGCATCACCCGATCCGGTGGGGCGGGGCAGGGTGTAGCGCTTTCCGGCGGTGATGGCGGGCAGTTGCATGGTGGGTGGTGATCAGGACCGGCAGCGGAAATGGCAACACGCCCCGGAACCTGGATTCCGGGGCGTGAAAGACCCGAATTCTAGAATCCGGGCCATGACAACGTATTCGGTGGGACAAGAACCACGCTGCTACGCCCTGGTGCCATGCGCCGGCAGCGGCAGCCGCGCCGGCACGCTGCAGCCCAAGCAGTACCAGGCGGTTGCCGGCCAGGCGGTGGTGGCCCACACCCTGGCGGCCCTGGCCCGGGTCAGCCGCCTGGCCGCCACCCTGGTGGTGCTGGCGCCCGACGACGCCCAGTTCGAGGCGGCCACCCCCGGCTTCGGCGGTGAACGCGCCTGGGTGGCGCGCTGCGGTGGTGCCAGCCGGGCCGAAAGCGTGGCCAACGGCCTGGCCGAACTGCAAGCCCGTGGCGCCCAGCCCCACGACTGGGTGCTGGTGCACGACGCCGCCCGCTGCCTGCTGCGTGCCGCCTGGGTCGACCGGCTGATCGACGCCTGCGCCGACGATGCCGTGGGTGGCCTGCTGGCCCTGCCGCTGGCCGACACCCTCAAGCAGGCCGACGGCGAGCGCAGCAGCGCCACCATCGACCGCGGCGCCAAGTGGCTGGCGCAGACACCGCAGATGTTCCGCCTGGGCCTGCTGGCGCCGGCGCTGCGCCATGCCGATGCCGGCACCACCGACGAAGCCAGCGCGGTCGAGGCCCTGGGCCACCAGCCGAAGCTGGTGCAGGGCGACTACGAGAACTTCAAGCTCACCTTCCCGGGTGATTTCGCGCTGGCCGCGCGCCTGCTGGCCAGCCGGGGAGCGCAGGCATGAGCGCTTCCGCACTGCCGCTCCGAAGGAAGCGCTCTCCTCCCTCGGGGAGGTGGTCACGCCGTGACCGGAGGGTCGTCCAATGAACGGCTTGAACCTGCGCATCGGCGAGGGCTGGGACGTGCACCAGCTGGTCACCGGCCGGCCGCTGGTGCTGGGCGGCATCACCATCCCGCACAGCCATGGCCTGCTGGGCCATTCGGATGCCGACGCCCTGCTGCACGCCATCACCGACGCCCTGCTGGGCGCGGCCGCGCTGGGCGACATCGGCCGGCATTTCCCCGACACCGATGTGCAGTTCAAGGGCGCGGATTCCGGCGTGCTGCTGGCCGAGGCCGCGCGCCGGGTGCGGGCGGCGGGCTGGGCCATCGGCAACATCGACAGCACCATCGTGGCCCAGGCGCCCAAGCTGGCGCCGCACATCCCGGCCATGGTGGCGCGCATCGCCGCGCTGCTGGGGCTGGCGCCCGAGCAGGTCAACGTGAAAGCCAAGACAGCCGAGAAGCTGGGCCCGGTGGGCGAGGGCCGTGCCATTGAGGCACGGGCGGTCTGCCTGCTGCAGCGGGCTTGACGGTGGGGTGTGGCGGGGGCGTGGCGCCCGCCGCCGTTCAGGTGTTGGGGCGGGTGGTGGTGGTGTTGCCCGGCGCACGCGCCTGGCGTGCATGGCGCAGCCGCAGGTGCACCACCAGGCCACCTTCGGGCGCGTTGGCCACCTCCACCTGGCCGCCCATGCGCTGCATGGCCTTGTCGACGATGGCCAGGCCCAGGCCGGCGCCGGTGGCGGCGGTGCGCGCCGCATCACCGCGGAAGAAGGGCGTGGTCAGCTGGCCCAGCTTCTCGGCAGCCACGCCGGGGCCATGGTCGCGCACGGTGCAGATCACCCAGCCGCCGGTGCGGGTGTAGCTCACCGTCACCATCGCGATGCCGGTGTCGGTGGTGCGGCCGTAGCGGCGTGCGTTCTCGAACAGGTTGGAAAACACCCGTCCCAGTTCCACCTCGTCGGCCAGCACTTCCAGGTCGATGGCCACGCGTGAGGTGATGCGGATCTCCGACGGATCACGGAAGGCCGCCGCCTCCTTGTCGATCAGCTTGGACAGCAGCACCGCGCGCACATGGGTCTCGCCCGGCCGCGCGTAGTCCATGAACTTGTCGATGATGGCGTCGAGCTGGTCGATGTCGTTGGCCATGTTGCTGCGGGCCTCGTCGTCGACCACGCTCATCTCGGCTTCCAGCCGCAGGCGTGCCAGCGGGGTGCGCAGGTCGTGGCTGATGCCGGCCAGCATCACCGCGCGGTCTTCCTCGACCTTGGCCAGCTCACGCGCCATGCGGTTGAAGCCCATGTTCACCTCGCGGATCTCGCTGGTGATGGTGGTCTCGTCCAGGCGTGAATCGAATTCACCGCCGCGGATGCGGCTGGCGGCGAACGACAGCTGGCGCAAGGGCCGGTTGATCTGCTGGGCGATCAGCACCACGCCGACCAGGGTGGCCAGCACGCTGCCCAGCACCCACAACAGGTCGTGCCGATCGGGCGGCGAGGGCATCAGCGCAGCGGGTGTCTGCAGCCACCAGGCTTCGCGCTCGACGACGAAGCCGAACCACAGGCCGGGCATGCCGTTCAGGCTGCTGGCCACCACCAGTTCGGGGCCCAGGCGGCGGCGCAGTTCACCCGCCAGCGTCGCCAGGCTGCCACCTTCGGCCGGCGTGGTCCACACGTCGGCCACATTGCGCGGCTGCAGCAGCAGGCCTTCGCGCTTGGCCAGGCCCGCCAGCAGGGCCGGGCGCTCGGCGCGGTCGCCGGCGCGCAGGGCCTCGGCACTCAGCCGCAGCAGGCTGGTGAGGTGGGGCACGTTGCGTGGCGCCATCCAGGCCGAGGCATCCACCGTGCGCCAGGTGAACGCCCAGGCCGCCACCGTGGCTACCAGCAGCAGCAGCAACAGGAAGAACGTGCGCCAGAACAGGCTGAGCGCCACCTTCTGCTGGGTCAATGGATTACCTGGGAGTCAAAAAAGGTTGGGCAGGGTACACCGCGCGGCCGGGGTGGCCGGGCGCTGGCTCAGCCGGCGCCGTCCGGCACGAAGACATAGCCCACGCCCCACACGGTCTGGATGTAGCGCGGCTGCGACGGGTCGGGCTCGATCAGCTTGCGCAGCCGCGAGACCTGCACGTCCAGGCTGCGGTCGAAGGGCTCGAAGTCCCGCCCGCGCGCCAGCTGGGCCAGCTTGTCGCGTGACAGTGGCTGGCGCGGGTGGCGCACCAGGGCCTTGAGCATGGAGAACTCGCCGGTGGTCAGCGCGATGGCCTCGCCGTCCTTGGTGAGGCGGCGCAGCGACAGGTCGAACTCGAAGGGGCCGAAATGCACCACCTGCGCTTCCTTGCTGGGCGCGCCGGGTGCCTCTTGCGCCGGGCGGCGGCGCAGCACCGCATGGATGCGGGCCAGCAGTTCACGCGGGTTGAAGGGCTTGGGCAGGTAGTCGTCGGCGCCCACCTCCAGGCCGACGATGCGGTCCACGTCTTCCACCTTGGCGGTGAGCATGATGATGGGCGTGGTGTCGTTGGCCGCGCGCAGGCGGCGGCAGATCGACAGGCCGTCTTCGCCGGGCAGCATCAGGTCGAGCACGATCATGTCGATGTTCTCGCGCGTGAGCAGCCGGTTCAGGGCCTTGCCGTCTTCGGCCAGCAGCACCTCGAAGCCTTCTTGCGTGAGATAGCGGCGCAGCAGGTCGCGGATGCGTGCGTCGTCGTCGACGACGACGATGCGGTCCGGTCGGGCGTTGGCGGGCGTGCTCATGCGGGTCTCCCCATTTGTAACAACGGCATTGTGCCGGCCGGGTTCCGTCGAAATCGCCCGGTGTTGACCCTCTGTTACAACTGCGCCCTGCCTGCGGGCGCCGGGTGTGACGTCAACCACGTTCGGCCCGGCTGCGCTGTAGGCAGAGGCGGCATACACCGTGGCCGCCGCCCCTGAGTCTCCACCCTGATCCCGCCCGCGAGAACCCCATGACCACCTGGATGAATGCCCGCCTGCTGACCCGTTGTGCCCTGGTGCCCCTGGCCTGGGCCGGCTTGACTGCCGCCGTGCAGGCGCAGGCCAACCCGGTGACGGTGTGGCAGTCGGCGCCGCAGAACGTGGTCAACCTCAGCGCCGAGGCCAGCCGCGAGGTGCCGCAGGACCTGATCGCCATCACCCTGGGCGCCACCCGCGAGGGCAGCGACGCCGCCACGGTGCAGGCCCAGCTGCGCCAGGCGCTGGACACGGCCCTGGCCGAGGCCCGCAAGGCGGTGCGCCCCGGCCAGCTGGAACTGCGCACCGGCGCCTTCAACCTGATGCCGCGCTATGCCACCAAGCCGGGTGCCGCGCCGGTGATCAGCGGCTGGCAGGGCAGGGCCGAACTGGTGATCGAGGGCAGTGACACCGCCGCCATCAGCCAGCTGGCCGGCCGCTTGACGGGCCTGACGGTGGCGCGGGTGGGCTTCGGCCTGTCACGCGAGGCGCGTGACAAGGTGGAGACCGAGGTGGCGGCCCAGGCCATCACCCGCTTCAAGGCCCGCGCCGAGGCCCATGCCCAGCAGTTCGGCTTTGCCAGCTACAGCCTGCGCGAGGTGTCGGTCAACGGCGGCGAGAGCAGTGGCCCGCCGCAGCCCATGTACCGCCAGGCGGCCGCACCGATGGCGGCCATGGCCGAGCAGGCGCAGCCGGTGGAGCCGGGCAAGACCACGGTCAGCGTCTCGGTCAACGGCAGCATCCAGCTGTCCCCAAGGTAGCCCGCCGGACGAGCGCCGGGCCGCTCCCGAGCCGGCCGGCAACCCCCGCGCGGCGGGTGGCGGCGGTGCGCCGCCGCCGGGTGCTCCCACTACTGGGCGGTCCAGCCGCCGTCCATCGCCCAGGCCTGGCCACGCACGTTGTCGGCTGCGGACGAGCACAGGAACACCGCCAGGTCGCCCAGCTGTTCAGGCGTGGTGAACTGCAGCGAGGGCTGCTTCTCGGCCAGCAGCTGCCGCTTGGCCTCCTCGCCCGAGATGCCGGCCTGGGCGGCGCGGGCATCCACCTGCTTCTGCACCAGCGGGGTGAGCACCCAGCCCGGGCAGATGGCGTTGTGCGTGATGCCGGTGGTCGCGCATTCCAGGGCCGCGCTCTTGGTGAAGCCGACCAGGCCGTGCTTGGCGGCCACATAGGCCGACTTCTCGGCCGAGGCCACCAGGCCGTGGGCGGAGGCGATGTTGAGCACCCGGCCCCAGTTGCGCGCCTTCATGCCCGGCAGGGCGGCGCGGGTGCTGTGGAAGGCGGACGACAGGTTGATGGCGATGATGGCGTCCCAGCGCTCGACCGGAAAGTCCTCGATCTTGGCCACGTGCTGGATGCCGGCGTTGTTGACCAGGATGTCCACCGCGCCGAACTCGGCCTCGCAGGCACGCACCATGGCCTCGATCTCGGCGGGCTTGCTCATGTCGGCGCCGTGGAAGGACACCCGGCCCCCCAGCTTGGCCACCTCGGCCTTGGCGCCGTCCACATCGCCGAAGCCGTTGAGCAGGATGTTGGCGCCCTGTTTGGCCAGTTGCAGGGCGATGCCCAGGCCGATGCCGCTGGTGGAGCCGGTGACGATGGCAGTCTTGCCTTTGAGCATGTGCTTCTCCGAAAGTGTTCGTTGGGATGGCCGGCCAGGGCTGGCCTTGCTGCGATGATTATGGGCAAGGAGACCTGCACCATGGCTGACCCCGCACAACCCACCCCCCGCCTCAAGCATGTGCAATGCCTGGGCGCCAAGGGCCTGCACCGCATGGCCTACTGGGAATGGGGCGATGCCACCAACCCCAGGGTGCTGGTGTGTGTGCACGGCCTGTCACGCCAGGGGCGTGATTTCGACACCCTGGCCGCCGCCCTGTGTGCCGACTACCGGGTGGTCTGCCCCGACGTGGTGGGCCGCGGCCGGAGCGACTGGCTGGCCGACCCCATGGGCTATGCCATCCCCGCGTACGTGGCCGACATGGTCAGCCTGCTGGCGCGGCTGGACGCGCAGACGGTGCACTGGGTGGGCACCTCGATGGGCGGGCTGATCGGCCTGGGCCTGGCCTCGCTGCCGGGCAACCCGGTGCAGCGCCTGGTGCTCAACGACGTGGGGCCGGCGATCGAGTTTGCCGCGCTGCAGCGCATCGGCAGCTATCTGGGCCTGCCGGTGACCTGGCCCAGCGAGCAGGCCGCGGCCGACGCGCTGTGGGCCATCAGCCAGGGCTTTGGCCCGCACACACCCGAACAATGGCTGGCGCTGACCCGGCCGCAGCTGCGGCCCGATGGGGCTGGCTTCAAGTCCCACTACGACCCGGCCATCGCCGTGCCGTTTCGCCTGCTCACGCCCGAGCTGGCCCAGGCCGGCGAAGCCGCGCTGTGGGCCAGCTACGACCGGGTTGCCTGCCCCACGCTGCTGATCCGCGGTGCACAGTCCGACCTGCTGTCGGCCGCCACCGCCCAGGCCATGACACAGCGTGGCCCGCGCGCCCGGCTGGCCGTGCTGCCCGGCGTGGGCCATGCGCCCACCCTGGTGCAGCCCGAGCAGGTGGCCCTGGTGCGGGAGTTCCTGCGCGAACCATGAAGACCGAGCCGCTTGCGCCGGCGCACGCAACGCCTGCCACCGCGCCCATCGTGGTGCTGGCCGACGGCGCTGCCGATCTGGCCGAGGCAGAGCACGGCGCCCTGCAGCGTGCGCGTGCCTTTGCCGAGCCCTTGCTGGCCGGCCGCATGCTGGACACCGGCGAGCCGGCCCTGGCCCATGCCGATGGTGTGGCCGAGATCCTGCAGGCCATCGGCGCCGGGCCGGGCATGCGGGCCGCGTCCTACCTGGTGTATGCCGGTGACTTCCTGCAGAAGCCCGAGGAGGTGGTGGCCAAGGCCTTCGGCGAGAGTTATGCCGGCCTGGTGGCCCACACCCGCAAGCTGGTGCAGATCCAGCGTGCCGCGCGTGAAGCGCAGGTGGAAGCCGAGCAGCGCGCCCAGCAGACCGAGCGTGTGCGCAAGATGCTGCTGGCCTTCTCGCGTGACCTGCGGGTGGTGCTGCTGCGCCTGGCCTCGCGGCTGCAGACCCTGCGCTGGTACGCCGCCACCAAGACGCCGTGCCCGGCGCTGCTGGCGCAGGAGAGCCAGCAGGTGTTTGCGCCGCTCGCCAACCGCCTGGGCATCTGGCAGATCAAGTGGGAGATGGAGGACCTGGCCTTCCGCTTCCTGCAGCCGGCCGAGTACAAGCGCCTGGCCCAGGCCCTGGCCGAGAAGCGGGTGCAGCGCGAGACCGGCATCGAGGCCACCCGCAGCCAGCTGCAGGCCGAGCTGGCGGCGGCCGGCATCCAGGCCGAGGTGCAGGGCCGGCCCAAGCACCTCTACAGCATCTGGAAGAAGATGCAGGGCAAGGGCCTGGCGCTGGAGCGGGTGTTCGACCTGCGCGCGCTGCGCGTGGTGGTGGCCGATGTGCCGGCCTGTTATGCCGCGCTGTCGCGGGTGCATGAATGCCACCGCCCGGTGCCGGGGGAGTACGACGACTACATCGCCCGGCCCAAGCCCAACGGCTACCAGAGCCTGCACACCGTGGTGCTGTTCGACGACGCCGGCGGCGCCAGCCGCGCGGTGGAGGTGCAGATCCGCACCGCGGCCATGCACGAGCATGCCGAGCACGGTGTGGCCGCGCACTGGGCCTACAAGGAGGCCGGCGCCAAGGGCTATGCCGGCGTGCTGGCGGCAGGTGAATTCGAAGAACGGGTGGCCGAGGCGCGCAAGGCGGTGCTGCGCCAGCTGCTGGCCTGGGAGCGTGATTTCACCGGCCAGGCCGATGGCGCAGCGGCGGTCTCGGGCGAGGGCAGCGGGCCATCCTTCGCGGACCGCATCTACGTCTTCACCCCCCAGGCCACGGTGATCGAGCTGGGCGCTGGTGCCACGCCGGTCGATTTCGCCTATGTGCTGCACACCGACCTGGGCCACCGTTGCCGCGGCGCCCGGGTGGACGGCGTGATGGTGCCGCTGAACACGCCGCTGGCCAACGGGCAGACGGTGGAGGTGGTGGCGGCCAAGGAGGGCGGCCCCTCGCTGGACTGGCTGAATGGCGAGCTGGGCTACATCCGCAGCCCGCGCAGCAAGGCCAAGGTGCGGGCCTGGTTCAACGCCCAGGCCATGCAGGCCACCGCGGCGCGTGGGCGCGAACTGGTGGAGAAGCTGCTGCAGCGCGAGGGCCGCACCGCGATCAAGCTCGACGACCTGGCGGCCCAACTGGGCTTCAAGGGCGCCGATGCGCTGTTCGAGGTGGTGGGCAAGGACGAGTTTTCGCTGCGCAACATCGAGCTGCTGCTGCGCCCGGCAGCGCCCGCGCCGGCCGAGGAGGAGGGCATCCACCTCAAGCGCACCCGCGCCACCGAGGGCGGGGTGCTGGTGGTGGGGGTGGAGTCGCTGCTGACCCAGCTGGCGCGCTGCTGCCGGCCCGCGCCGCCGGACGCCATCGGCGGCTATGTCACGCGTGGCAAGGGTGTGGCCATCCACCGCACGGCCTGCCCCAACTTCCGCCACATGGCACAGCGCACGCCCGAGCGGGTGATCGCCGTGGCCTGGGGGGATGCCGGCAAGGACGCCGCCTACCCGGTGGACGTGGTGGTGGAGGCGGCCGACCGGGCCGGCCTGCTGCGCGACATCAGCGAGGTCTTCGCCAAGGACAAGGTCAACGTGACCGGCGTGCACACCCAGTCGGTCAAGGGGCCGGGCGGCAGCACCGCCTACATGACCTTCACCGTGGAACTGGCCGACGCCACCCGCCTGGGCGCGGTGCTGCGCGCCGTGGCCCAGGTGCCGGGCATCCGTCACGCACGGCGGCGGTAGACCATGGCCAGGGCCATGCTATAGTCCAAGGCTTCGCAGGCGCGTAGCTCAGCTGGTTAGAGCACCACCTTGACATGGTGGGGGTCGTTGGTTCGAGTCCAATCGCGCCTACCATATTCGGTAGGAAGAACAAGCACTTGGCGGCAACGCCAGGTGCTTTTTTTCTGGCTGGTCCCGAAGCGGTGCGGGCAGCCGTGTGCACATGGGCAGCCAAGCCCCAGGAGCCAGCGAAGAGCTCGCAGGCTGTGAAAACTTGCGTCTTCCAGGCCCTGACGACTCTCGCCCGCGCGAGGGAGTGCTCGCCCTGGGCTGGCCACAGGCAGTTCACCGAGAAGTGCGCCGCCAACACGCTGCTGCCCGCCACCGTCACGGCCGCAAAGCCGCAGGCGGTGTCGATCAGGGCGCCGATCAGCCCGGCGTGCAGTAAGCCGGTTTACTGCCCGAATTCGGTCCGCCAAGGCAGGACCGCCGCTCTGACCTTGGACCGGCCGCTGCGCCGATACAAGAAGAGAAAGACGGCCCCTGCGCTGAAGGCGATGACCCGCCCAGCAGCCACGCCGGGCATGTCGAGCCGAGGAAACGGCCCCGACCCAGGCCGAACGCCCCGCCGATGACCACCTGTGCCAGCGAGACCAGCAGGAAGGTCAGCGACGGCACCAGCATGTTGCCTGCACCAAGCAGCACCGACGCGAAGGTGTTCATCAACCAGACGTCGAGTTGGCCGCAGAACGCCACGTTGGAACAGGAGATGGCCTGCACCAGCGCCTCAGCGAGTCCGCCCAGGCCGGTATAGATCGCCGGTCGCCAGACTCGGGAACACCAGAGCCACGCCGGCCAGGGCAAGCACGCCAAAACTGCCGACATAGGCCTGGGTGGCCGACGGCGAGTTGCGCCTGGCGCTGGTTGCAGCCTGCCAGCCCCTGGTCACCGATCTGGTCATCGCCGCCCCCGACCGCGCTGACATCCGCCTGATGGTCTGGGTGCATGCTGCCGAGCGCCAGCGCGCTGACACCCGCCGCCTACGCGGCCATTGCTGCGCGGTTGGTGGATCGGCTGAAGGCCCACAACCGCGGCAACAGCGGCAACACACACCGTGTGGCCGCCTTTCGCATCCTGCGCGCGCCGGCATCCATCGGCGACGGCGATACCACGGACAAGGGCTATGTCAATCAGCGTGGTGTGCTCCAGTGCCGCGCCACGCTGGTGGAAGAGCTTTGCAGCGCCGAGCCAGGCCCGGACGTGGTCCACGTCTGACGCCTGCCGAAACGCGCATCATCGGCACGGCTGGCAACCCCACCACAAGCCACGGGCACCCGCGCAGCAGCCCACCTTCTCAACCCAATGGAGTCAACCATGGATCCCGTGAAGTTCTTCTTCGATTTCGGCAGCCCCAACGCCTACCTCTGCCACAAGGTCATCCCGGCCATCGAAGCGCGCACCGGCGCCAAGTTCAGCTATGTGCCCGTGCTGCTCGGCGGCATCTTCAAGCTGACCGGCAACCAGTCGCCCGGCACCGCCTTCGCGGGCATCCGCAACAAGCCTGAATACGACCGGCTGGAGATGCGGCGTTTCATTGCCAAGCATGGCATCTCGGCCTTCAAGTGGAACCCCCATTTCCCCATCAACACCCTGCAGTTGATGCGTTGCGCGGTGGCGGCCCAGCAGGCCGGCATCCTGGCGCCGTATGTGGAGGCCATGTACGCCTGCATGTGGGAGCAGGAACGCAAGATGGACGACCCCGCCGTGTTCCGCGCAGCGCTGGTGGACGCAGACCTGCCCGCCGACGAGTTGCTCGCCATGGTGTCCACCGATCCGGTCAAGGCCGGCCTGATGGCCAACACCGAAGCCGCCGTGGCGGCCGGTGCGTTCGGCAGCCCGACCTTCCTGGTTGGCAGCGAGCTCTACTTCGGCAAGGACCGGCTGCGCGATGTTGAAGAAGAGATCTGCCGCCAGTCCGGCGCCCAGTCGCGGGCCTGAGAACGCTTCATTCCTGCTTCCGAAACACACCCTCCAAGGAGAAACGGCATGACCGCCAACCAGCCCAAGAAAGTCTGTCTCGTGATCGGTGTCGGTGACGGCGTCGGCGCCGCCATCGCCAAGGCCTTTGCCCTGGACGGCTTCGAGACCGTGATCACCCGCCGCGCCCGCAACCTGCCGGATCTGGAGGTCATCGCCCAGGGCATCCGCGACCTGGGCGGCGTGGTGCACGCCAAGGGCGTCGACGCCCGCTCCGAGGAAGAGACCGTGGCCTTGTTTCAGGAGATCGAACGCGACATCGGCCCGCTGGAAGTGGTGGTGTTCAACATCGGGGCGAACGTGCGCTTTCCGATCGAGGCCACCACGGCCCGTGTGTTCACCAAGGTCTGGGAGATGGCGTGTTTTGCCGGGTTCCTGGCCGGCCGTGAAGCGGCCAAGGCCATGCTGCCGCGCGGACGGGGAACCATCATCTTCACCGGCGCAACGGCCAGCCTGCGTGGCAGAGAGAACTTCTCGGCCTTTGCATCGGCCAAGGCCGGCCTGCGCGCGGTGGCGCAGAGCATGGCCCGCGAGCTGGGCAAGAAGAACATCCACGTGGCGCATGTGGTCTGCGACGGGTCGATCGACGGCGTGTTCAGCCGCGAGAACATGCCGGATATCGAGCAGCGCCTGGCCGAGGACCGGGTGCTCAAACCCGATGACATCGCATTGAACTACATCAGCCTGCACCACCAGAAGCGCTCTGCATGGACCCACGAACTGGACCTTCGCCCCTGGAGCGAGAACTGGTGATGCGCCTCCGCCTGCCTGCTGTGCAGCGCTGAGTACCGCGCACTCCATCCCCCCTGGGCTCACGGACTTACACCACGCGCCGGGACACGATCCAGCTCAGCGTCCAGGCCAAGCAGCGTTTTGTCGAGGGCATGCGCGGGATTGGTATCGGCATCACGGAAGTGGCCACGATCGGCGAGGCCAAGCGCTTGCTTTCCGACGAGGTCGACGTGGTCATCGCGAACGACGGCAGCCAGGCTGATCGGTTTGCCTACCAGCTGCTGGCCGAAGTGGAGCAGCGCGGACTCGATGTGCCGGTGGTCGTCCATGGCCTGCAGCCCAACGAACGCTACGCCAAGGAAGCGCGATGCTTTGGCGCGGCGGCCCGGGCGACGACCATCGACACACTGTTCTCTGCCGTCATGCGCGCACTCTTGGCCGACACCCGCCCCAGGTTGACGCCCGAGCAGCAAG
The DNA here is from genome assembly GCA_040386375.1 of Pseudomonadota bacterium. Taxonomy (GTDB): domain Bacteria; phylum Pseudomonadota; class Gammaproteobacteria; order Burkholderiales; family Burkholderiaceae_C; genus Pseudaquabacterium. The sequence continues at coordinate 30,168 of JAZKFQ010000043.1, read as the reverse complement.
AGCGCTGCATCCTGGAATGCATCCAGCCCTGCGACACACCGCAGTGGCAGCAGTGGCCGAAAGACAGCAAGGCTGCACCAGGCGCAACGATGCCGGCGCTCCACTGCAATTGATGCCGATGGGCAAGCCCGGCGCTGGCGCGCCGCGGCGCCGAAGTCGGCCGCGTGCTGCTTCAGGCCATGCCGAGAGATGAGCGGGCGGTGCCTGCTCGGCACGATTCTCCCTAGAAGCGATGTTGTGAGCGGCCACTGCCCCCCTCAAGATCGGCCGCTTCACCACGGGAGCACACGATGAGCGAGGCACAACGCCAGCGCAACGCCAAGACGTTTCTGGACTGGATGCTGGAAATCGTGATGACCCGGCACCCGCGCATGCCGGCGCTGGGCGGTGGCTTGGTGGTGAAGGACAGCCTGGTCTGGTCGGGCGTGCGCGGCGTGCGGCGCAACGGCTACAGCACTGCCGTGCAGATCAACGACCGCTTCCAGCTTGGGTCGATCACCAAGCCCATGACGGGCTATCTGCTGGCGGTGCTGCGCCAACAGGGCAAACTGGACTGGGACACGACGCTGGGCAGCACCTTTCCCGGTCTCGTCGATGACGCCGGCGACCTGCTGCGCACGCTCAACCCAGGCGACAAGAGCAGCTGGCTGCAGCACTGGCGCGGGGTCACCATCACCGACCTGATGACACACACCTCGGGTTTCGACTATGCCCCCAGCCTGTCGGCCGGCGCCGAGGGCGAAGCGCGGCTGGCCGCAGGCAGCGCCACCGTCTCGTCGCAGCTGGCGGCCAAGCGCCGCATCTACACCACGCTGGCGATGTGCGACGAGCCGTACCACGGCTGGACATCCACGCTCGCCAGGCTGCCGCCGCCGGCCAAGTACAGCGGTGGCTGCATCAACGCCGCAGCCATGGCTGAGGAGGTCTGCAACAGCCGTTGGGAAGTGTTGATGGCCAACCACGTCTTCGCGCCCTTGGGCATGGCGCGCTACACCTTCACCAACGCCTCGTCGCGAACCTCGGTCACCGACCTGTGGCAGCACAGCATCGCGAACGGGCAGGTGGTGTCGGCCGTCGTCGACCTGGAGACGCACAACAGCTACACCCGCGCACCAGCGGGCGCGGTCAGCCTGTCCGTGCCCAGCTGGGGTGCCTGGGCCAAGGCCTTGCTGGCAACCACCGACGCGGCGCCGCTGAACCAGGCCGGGTTGGACGCGTATTTCGCCCTGCCTGGGCCGGACTACAACTGCACCCGCGGCGGCTGGTTCGACGAGCAACCCTACTTCAGCCACAACGGTACCAACAATTGGAACTACGCCGACATGAGCGTCAGCCGCACGCTGCGCGTGGCCACCCTGGCAGCCACCAACATCGCCTACAGCGACGTGGCCGACGGCATCCGTGATCTGCGCGGTGAACTGGAGGGCGTGGGCGAAGCCTGGCCGGCGATGGAACACCTGAGCGCGTCACTGGCCCAGGCGGAACTGAGCTGCACCGCCAGCAGCAGTGTGGGCAACAACGGGCCGCACCACCTGGTGGACACGGGGTTTCGCACGCTGTGGCGGTCGGTTTCGCCACAACCAGAACTGACCGTGACGCTGAACGAGGAGCGACTGCTGCGCGGCCTGGTGCTGTGCCAGTACCAGGTGGCACGCATCCAGACCTTCGAGCTGATGCTGCCGGCGGCCACCGCCGGTGGCGCCGCCCAGATGATCCAGGGCGCGGCGCTGGACGCGATGACGCAGCGCGACGGGCTGGTCATCAAGGTCCTGTTCCCGCAACCGCTGCGTGTGAAGACGCTGGTGCTGAAGGTGCGCAGCTCGACCGGCGCTCCCGTGCTGCGCCGCTTGATGGTCATGACCTACCAGGCCACCCGCGCCCGCAGCCTGGCCATCGGCAACAACGGCCGGCTGTGGCTCACCGACCACGCACGCCGCGTGCTCGGCACCGACGAAGCCCTGAACGCCACCCGGCTGGTGATGGACCAGGACACCTCGGGCGTGGGCCCCCAGGTGGCCTGCGCGGGTGGCAAGCTGTGGGCCATCGGTGACGACAACAAGCTGTGGTCCAGCACGGGCCAGGGCTGGCAGGCGGTGGCCGGCAGCCCGCTGCTGAAGCGCATTGCGGTCGATGCGCACGACGACAGCATCTGGGCCATCGACAGCGCCAACGCCGTGCGCCAGTACCAAGGCGGGCTGTGGCGCCAGCCTCCGGGGGCGCGAACGGGTCTGGACGTTTGCGGCCACGCCGGCAAGGCCTGGGCTGTGGGCCTGGACGGCGCCGTCTACACCAGCGTGGCCGGCGGCTGGACCAAGCTGCCCGGCGCGGCGCCGTCCATGAAACGCATTGCGCTGGACCGCAGCACCCTCAAGCTGTGGGGCCTGGACGCGGCCGGCGGCGTCCGCTCGCGGGCGCAGGCGTCCACGGTCTGGCTGGACCATGCACACAGCGTCGTGGGCAAGGAGATCGACGTGCATGCCGGCACGCCCTACGTCATCGGCAGCGACGAGGGTGTGTGGCGCAGCGTGGCGCAGGCGCCCTGGCAACGGCTGGAGGTGCTGCAGGTTCGCGGCTGAGGTGTGTGCTGACGCAGGACTGCGCGCGCCGTCACGCGGTCGGCCATGTCAGGGGCCTGCCGAGCCAGGAAACACGGCTGCACGCCGAAGCCTTTGGCCTGGCGCATCGCCTCGAACAGCGTGACCAGTCACCGGGCATTGACCCCAGGCGCGCTGCGGAAACCTCACCACCGTGGACCATGCCCGGCGCTTCGCCACGGGTGCCCGGGTGTTGCGCAGGGCTGACCCGGATTCAGGAGAGCCCGTCCAAGCGGGCCAAGTACACTGCTTGAATGAGTGTGTTCATGCGAACGCTGCTGGTCTGGCTGTTGGTCCTTGCGCTTCCTGCGCAAGGGGCGGCGGCTGCGACCATGGTGTTCTGCGGTGCTGCCCACCACGGTGGCGGGCCGGCCCGGGATGCGGTCAGTGTTTCGGCTTCCGGGCATGCGCATCACGGCGGCGCCGAAGCCGCACACGCGGTCGAGGCGGACGTGTCGGCCGAAGCTGCTGTCGCCGACGACGCGCCATCCACGCTGAAGGCCAGCCAGGCAGCCAAGCAGAAGTGCAGCGTCTGCGCCTCCTGCTGCTCGCCAGGCGCCATCCTGACCACGGTGCCGATTTTTCCGGCCACCGACCCGGCGCCGACGGTGTTCACCACCGTCGTGCCCACCGTCGACGCGTTCGCCGCCGACGGCCCTGACCGCCCCCCTCGAAACGTCCCCGTGTAACTGGCCCGGGCTGACGCGCGTGTCGCGCGCGCGGCCTCGTGCCAGGTCCTGTTCCGTCCCCGCCGCGGCTGCAGCAGGGGCGCCTTCAGACGTTCACGCGAGGATTCCATGGTCCCCATCCCGACGCGCCGGCGCATGCCCTGCGCCGTGGCCAGCCTGATGTTCACGCTGCTGCTGGCTGCACAGGCCCAGGCGCAGCCACCCGCCACTCCACGCCCTGATCCGCTGGACCCGAAGGCCCAGGTGCCTTCGGTGCGCTACGAGTCATCGTTCGCAGCATTTCGCCGCATCGGCGACGACAAGCCCCTGGCCTGGCGCGAGGCCAACGATGCCGTCGCGCGCATCGGTGGCTGGCGGGTCTACGCCCGCGAGGCGCAGCAGCCTGAGCCCGCGGTGGCGGGCAAGCCGGCGGTGCCCGCGCTGGCGCCGGCCCAGGTGCCCGCCAACCCGCCTGCACCGGCTCCCGCCGGCCACAAGCACTGAGGGCCGCACGATGAACCATGACATTCCCAGGTCTTCTGCCCCGAGCCGCGGTCTTCGTGGCCTCCGGCTGCTGGCGCTGCTGACCGGCGCCGCCGTGCTGGGGGGCTGCGCAAGCTTCACCCCGGACGGTGGTTTCGGCGCGGTGGAACGGTCGACAAGAGAACGGATCGGCAAGGATCTGCAGTGGGCGCGTGGCGACGCCGACCTCGACACCATTGCGAAGCGCGTGACGGAGCTGCTGGCCAAGCCGCTGACGGTGGACGATGCGGTGCAGATCGCCTTGCTCAACAACCGCGGCTTGCAGGCGGGTTTCCAGGAGCTCGGCATCACCGAGGCCGAGGTCGTGCAGGCCGCACGCCTGCCGAACCCGGGCTTCAGCTTCGGGCGCATGCGCCAGGGCGACGAACGCGAGATCGAGCGCGGCCTGCATTTCAACCTGGCGCGCCTGGTGGCCATGCCCTTGATCGGGCGTTTGGAGGCACGCCGCTTCGAGCAGGTGCAGGCCCGCGTGGCAATGCGTGTGCTGTCGCTGGCCGCCGACACACGCAAGGCCTACTTCACGGCGCTGGCGGTGGAAGAGACCGTGCGCTACATGCGGCAGGTGAAGCAGGCGTCCGATGCCAGCGCCGAACTCGCCCGGCGCATGGAACAGGTCGGCAACTTCAACAAGCTGCAGCGTGCGCGGGAACAGTCGTTCTATGCCAACGCTGCGCTGCAGCTGGCCCGGGCCGAGCAGGCCCAGCGCGCAACGCGTGAGCGCCTGGTGCGGCTGCTGGGCGTCTGGGGCGCGCAGGCCCAGTTCGCCCTGCCCGAGCGGCTGCCGGACCTGCCGCCGTCGCCACTGGAACTGCCCGACGTCGAGCAGGTGGCCCTGGCCCAGCGGCTGGACGTGCAGGGTGTTAAGCAGGCTGCGGAACAGACGGCCAGCAACCTCGGCCTGACCCGGACCACGCGCTTCGTCAATGTGCTGGAACTGGGCCTGGCGCGCAACAGCTCGAACGAGGCACCCACCCAGCGGGGCTGGGAGATCGGTGTCGAGCTGCCGCTGTTCGACTGGGGCGGCGCCCGCGTGGCGCGTGCCGAGGCCCTCTACATGCAGGCACTGCACCTTGCCGCCGAGACCGCGGTCAATGCGCGCTCCGAGGTGCGCGAGGCCTACACCGGCTACCGCTCGGCCTACGACATCGCACGGCACCACCGTGACGAGATCGTGCCGCTGAACCAGCGCATCGCCGAGGAGAACGTGCTTCGCTACAACGGCATGTTGATCGGCGTGTTCGAACTGCTTGCCGACGCCCGCTCGCAGATCAGCAGCGTCAACGCGGCCATCGAGGCGCTGCGCGACTTCTGGATCGCGCAGGCTGACCTCGACATGGCGCTGATCGGCAGACCCAGCCTCGCGGCATCCCCAGGTTCGGCCGCCGGTCCCGCGATGGCGGCCGAAGCCGCCGGCGCAGGACATTGACATGAAGGACATCCTCATGAACGACAGACACATGCTCTCCCGACGCAAGGTGCTCGGCGGTGCTGGTGCCGTCACCGCTGCCGTTGCCGCCGCCTCCGTCAGCAAGGTGGCCATGGCCGCGCTGCCCGAGCCGGTCATCCAGACCAGGCCCGACACCATGCCGCCGCTGGTGCCGAACACCGGCCGGCCCTACAACCCGGTGGTCACGCTCAACGGCTGGACCTGTCCCTGGCGCATGAACCAGGGCGTCAAGGAGTTCCACCTCGTGGCCGAGCCGGTGGTGCGCGAGATGGCGCCCGGCTTCAAGGCCCACCTGTGGGGCTACAACGGCCAGAGCCCGGGCCCGACCATCGAGGTGGTGGAAGGCGACCGCGTGCGCATCTTCGTCACCAACAAGCTGGGCGAGCTCACCAGCATCCACTGGCATGGCCAGCGCCTGCCCAACGGCATGGACGGCGTGACGGGCCTGAACCAGCCCGGCATTCCGCCCGGCAAGACCTATGTCTACGAGTTCGTGGCGCGCCGGCCCGGCACCTTCATGTACCACCCGCACGCCGACGAGATGGTGCAGATGGCGATGGGGATGATGGGCTTCTGGATCACGCATCCGAAGGCGAAACACCCGCTCATCGACGAGGTGGATCGCGACTTCTGCTTCCTGCTCAACGCCTACGACATCGATCCCGGCGCCGCCACGCCCAAGATCATGACGATGCTGGACTTCAACCTGTGGAGCTGGAACAGCCGCATCTTCCCGGGCATCGCCCCGCTGGTGGTGCGGCACATGGACAAGGTGCGCATCCGCGTCGGCAACCTGACGATGACCAACCACCCCATCCACCTGCACGGGCACGAGTTCCTGATCACCGGCACCGACGGCGGGCCGACACCGAAGAGCACGCGCCAGTACGAGGTGACGGCCGACATCGCGGTGGGGCAGATGCGGCAGATGGACTTCCTGGCCGACGAGGAGGGCGACTGGGCCTTCCACTGCCACAAGAGCCACCACACGATGAATGCGATGGGGCATGACGTGCCGACCATGATCGGCGTGGACCACCGCGGCGTGGCACGGCAGATCACCAAGCTCATCCCCGATTACATGGTGATGGGCGAGCGCGGCATGAAGGACATGACGGAGATGGAGATGCCTCTGCCCGACAACACCGCGCCGATGATGGCGGGGCAGGGCCCCTTCGGCGCGGTGGGCATGGGCGGCATGTTCAGCGTGGTGAAGGTGCGCAAGGACCAGAAGCGTGGCGACTACAGCGACCCGGGCTGGTACCAGCACCCACCCGGCACAGTGGCCTACGAGTTCACCGGCGCCTTGCCCGACCCGGCGCGCTTCAAGGCCGATGCCAGCCCGGGGCCCGGCGCCATGCCGGCCATGGCCAAGCCCGCCCAGGACGTCGAGGTCCGGGTGCGCAAGCCGGCCGGCGGTCACTCGGGCCACTGAGGGCCCGCCGAGGCCACAGCGCAGACACGATCCCCATCACCTCCGACAGCAACACTCCAAGGAGCCCCCATGAACGACCCCACCTCCCGCCCGATCGCCCGCCGCGCCGCCATCACGCGCTTGGCGGCAGCCACCGCCGCCGCGGCGCTGCCTTGGCTGACTGCGCCCGCGCGCGCCCACACCGACAAGCCGCACGCCGCCAAGACGGGCCCGGTCGCCAAGGACCAGAAGGACTGGGGCATTGCCGGCGATGCCATTAACGCCAAGCGCAGCATCGAGGTCGGCATGGCCGACAACATGCGCTTCTCGCCAGAGCGCATCGAGGTGCGCCAGGGCGAGACCCTGAAGTTCGTGGTCCGCAACACCGGCAAGCAGATGCATGAGTTCGTCATCGGCACCAAGGCCGAGAACGCCAGGCACGCCGAGATGATGGTGAAGTTCCCGAACATGGAACACGACGAGCCCTACATGGCGCATGTCCCGCCCGGCAAGACTGGCGAGATCGTCTGGACCTTCAACCGCGCCGGCCAGTTCGAGTTCGCCTGCCTGATCGCCGGCCACTACCAAAGCGGCATGGTGGGCACGATCATGGTCGCGCCGGCGGGCAAGGCATGAGCCACTTGAACAGGCGCCGCGCCCTGGCTTCGCGGCTGGGCGCTGTCGGCTTGGCACCGGTGCCGGCCGTGCTGCGGGCACAGGGCCAGGCGCAAGACCCGGCAGTGTGGGTCGAGGCCTGGACGGGCATGGACAGCCCGACCTGTGACAACCGGTAGGGCCCCGGCGATGTGCTGCTCATCCACCGCCGATGGCGGACCCCAGATCTTCAACAGCCACTTCAAGCAACAGGAACGTTCATGAACCACACACAATGCTTCTTCCGCGCCGCCGGCCTGGCGCTGGTGCTGTCGGCAGCCGCCGCGCTGCCGGCCTGGGCCGCAAGCCACCAAGGCGCCCATGCTGCGCATGGCGACCATGGCAAGCCCACGGCGCAGGCCGCCACGGGCGACATGGCCGACGGCGAGGTGCGCAAGGTCGACAAGGAGGCCGGCAAGCTGACCCTCAAACATGGCGACATCAAGAGCCTGGACATGCCGCCGATGACCATGGTGTTCGTCGTCAAGGACAAGGCGATGCTGGACACGCTCAAGGCCGGCGACAAGATCAGGTTCAAGGCCATCAACGACGCGGGCAAGTACACCGTCACCGAGATCCAGATGGCACAGTGAGCGGTGCCGGCCCGGCCCGGCTCGTGACGGGCCGGCGCCCCGCCGTTTCCACAACCCGATGCACGATCCGGCAGCCCCTCGCTGCAAGGCCATGAACATCAAGAAGATCCGAACCTGCATCGCATGCGCCGGCGCCACGCTCTGCGGCGCGGCGCTGGCCGCCGGTCCCATCGTGGACATCGCCTGGGCGCCCGATGGACGCTTCGCGCACCAGGCGCAGATCGCGGCAGGCAAGTTTGTCGAGGTCTGCGGCAAGCTCTCGGCGGGGCAGGGCGTGCGCTGGAGTTTCACGGCCGGCGCGCCGGTGGACTTCAACATCCACCACCACGTCGGCAAGGAGGCCGTGTTCCCCGTCAAGCAGACGCAGGTCGCCGTTGGCCGCGACACGCTGAACATCAGCGTGTCGCAGGAGTACTGCTGGATGTGGACGAACAAGGGCAGTGCCCCGGTGGGTTTGACGGTCGAGCTGGCGCGCTGAACCGCTTGACGGCTGCCGGCGGCATCGATCAGGTCGCCCGGTGGCGCGCCACCCCGGTTGCAGCCTGGCCGGTTGCCGCGGTTCCAGGCTGCCGATTTGTCGGCTGCGACTCGTGTGCGCGTGCCACACCCTGCCAGCCGCGCAGCGTCAGCGCGTTCAGCACCACGCTGACGCTGCTGAAGGCCATGGCGGCGCCGGCGATGACCGGGTTCAGCAGGCCCAGCGCCGCCAGCGGGATGCCCAGCACGTTGTAGCCGAAGGCCCAGAACAGGCCCTGCTTGATCTTCGAGTAGGTGCGGCGCGAGATGTCCAGCGAGTCGGCCACCAGCCGCGGGTCGCCGCGCATCAGCGTGATGCCGGCGGTCTCGGTGGCCACATCGGCGCCACCCGCCATCGCGTACGACACCGAAGCGGCGGCGAGCGCCGGGCCGTCGTTGAGGCCGTCGCCGACGAAGGCCACGATCTCGCCGGCATCACGCAGTTCCTGGACGATGGCGGCCTTGTCGCCCGGCAGCACCTCGGCACGCAGCTCGGTGATGCCCAGTTCCTTCGCGACGGCTTCTGCCGCGCCGCGGTTGTCGCCGGTCAGCATCACCGTCCGGATGCCGAGCTGGTGCAGGCGGGACACCGCCTCTGCCGCCGCGGGCTTGACCGTGTCGCCGAAGGCCAGCAGACCCAGCAGACGCTGCTGGCCGGCATCGGACTGCACCAGCCACGACACGGTCCTGCCTTGTCCGGCCAGGCGCTGGGCCTCGGCGTGCAGGAGGCCTTCGTCCAGGCCGAGTTCACGCAGCAAGCGCGTGCTGCCCAGGGCCAGCGTCTGGCCGCGCACGACGCCCTGCACGCCGCGCCCCGGCAGGGCCTGTGCATCGTGTGCCCCGGGCACGGTGAGTCGCTCGTGGCGAACCTGGTCCATCACGGCCACGGCCAGCGGATGGCTGCTCGACGCCTGCAGTGCGGCGGCCAGGCGCAGCACCTCGCCCCTGTCCGAGCCTTCGGCGGCCACGACGGCGGCCAGCGACGGCTTGCCCTCGGTGAGCGTGCCGGTCTTGTCGAACGCGACCACGGTGACGGCGTGCGCCACCTCCAGCGCTTCGGCGTCCTTGATCAGGATGCCGTGGCGCGCCGCCACACCCGTGCCGGCCATGATGGCCGTCGGCGTGGCCAGCCCCAGCGCACAGGGGCAGGCGATGACCAGCACCGCCACGGCATTGATGAGCGCCTGCTCCCAGTCACCGGTGATGCCGAACCAGCCCAGGAAGGTGGCCAGCGCGATGGCGAGCACCACCGGCACGAACACCGCGCTCACGCGGTCGACGATGCGCTGGATCGGCGCCTTCGCGGCCTGGGCCGATTCGACCATGCGGATGATGCGGGCCAGCGTCGTCTCGGCGCCGATGGCCGTGGTGCGGACCGTCAGCGCACCTTCGGCATTGATGGCGCCGCCGGTCACCTTGTCGCCCACGCCCTTGGCCACCGGCAGGCTCTCGCCGGTGATCAGCGATTCGTCGATGTGGCTGCGGCCTTCGACGATGTCGCCGTCGACCGCCACGCGGTCACCGGGGCGCACGACCACGAGATCGCCCACCAAGACCTGTTCCACCGGAATGTCCAGCTCGGCGTCACCGCGGCGCACACGCGCGGTGGTCGGGCGCAGCGCGTTCAGCGCGCGGATGGCATCGGCCGTCTGGCGCTTCGCGCGCTGTTCCAGCCACTTGCCCAGCAGCACCAGCGTGATCACGGCTGCGGAGGCCTCGAAGTAGAGGTGCGGCATGCCATGCGCGGCATGCTTGAAGAGCAGGTAGACCGACAACCCGTAGGCCGCCGAGGTGCCCAGCGCCACCAGCAGGTCCATGTTGCCGGTCTTGGCGAGGGCGGCCTTCCAGCCGGCGCGGTAGAAGCGCCAGCCGAGCCAGAACTGCACCGGCGTGGCCAGTGCCAGCTGCACCCAGCCGTCCAGCATCCAGGCGATGCCGAACAGCTGCAGCAGCATCGGCAGCACCAGCGGCAGCGTCAGTGCACCGCTCAGGGCGACCGGCCACCAGGCTGGCAGGCGTGGCGCCGCTTGCGGCTTCGTTTCCTGAAGATCCTTCGCGGTGTACCCGGCCTGCTCGATGGCGGCCTTCAGCGCGGCCACGGGCACGGTCGGCAGCGCCCGGATGCTGGCCTTCTCGGTGGCGAGGTTGACCGTGGCGCCCTGGACCCCGGGCAGCCTGAGCAAGGCCTTTTCGACACGGGCGACGCACGAGGCGCAGGTCATGCCCTCGACCTGCAGCGTGGTCTCGGAGGAATCGGTGGTGTTCATGGCGACCTCGGGCAGTTGGTTGGTGTTGGGCATCGTCAAGCTTCTGACGATGGCAAGGTCAACAGCCTTCGAGCGGTTCTGCCCACCGCGGTCGTGGGTTCACGCCGACCGGTCGCAGCGCTCAGCCCGCGCCGCCGCGCGCCAGCCGGGCCGCCAGCTTCATCAGCGTGGGCACGCGACGCCGGCCGTGCATGGTGCGCACGCGCACCTTCGCCGCCCCCAGATCGATGCCGATGCAGGTGACGATCAGCGGCCGCGCCTCGTCGTCGCGCCACACCTCGAACTGCGCCGGTAGGCCCGGCAGCGTGCGCGTCGACATGCCGATGACAGCGCTGCGCCCGCCGAGCGCGTCGAACAGCTGGCGGCCCCATGCCGGCTTCTCTGCCGCGTCCAGGTGCACCGGGCCGTCGATGACGATGAGCTCGGGTTCCAGCGCATGCTCGCGCAGCAGTTGCAACACGCCGGCCAGTTCAGCCGCACCCTTCGGGCTGCGCACCGGCGGGTCGACAGGGACGACGCGCGAGGTGAAGCTGCGGGACGCTTCGGCCGCATCCCAGTCGTCGAAGGCCACGGCGGCTACGGTGGCGCCTTGCCCACCGTCACCGCCGTGCACGGCAACGACCAGCTTCATGGAGAAACCTGCGTCGACATGGCGGCGTCCGGAAGGATGGTGCAGGCATCGTAGCGCACGGCCTCGTGATGCGGCATGCGGCCGTGGCCGGCGCAGCGCTTGCCGCGGCAGGCCTGGCTTTGAGGGTTGGTGCGGCACCGGCCCCGGGGCAGCGGGATGTTCCAACGGCATCTGCCGGAGAACGTCGGCATGGAGACGCTGCCTGCCCCGCTGCGAGCCCGGGTTCCTGCGCAGAGCATGCCATCATCGGTGCGCAAAGCGCCCGCGTGGCGCAGCTCGCCATCCGCACCCATGTCCGGAATCTTCATCAGCTACCGACGTCAGGACTCGCTGGTCTGGGCAGGGCGGCTCTTCGACACCCTGCGCCTGCACTTCGGCGGCCGCATGGTGTTCATGGACATCAACGGCGGCATTCCGCGCGGCGCCAACTTCGAGCGCAGGCTGGCTGCGGCGCTCGAGGGCTGCGACGCGCTGCTGGCCCTGATCGGCCCGCAGTGGTTGCACCATGCAGGCCCCGACGGCGCACGTCGCCTGGACCAGGCGCACGACTGGGTGCGACGCGAGATCGCCGGCAGCCTGCAGCGCAACATCCCCGTGGTTCCGGTGCTGCTGGGCGGCGCCCAGATGCCGGCCGAGGCCGACCTGCCGGCCGATCTGCAGCCGCTGTGCAAGCAGCAGAAGGCGGTGCTGGCCGACACCGACTGGCCCGCCGTGTGGCGCTGATGGCCACCGTGCATTGTGAGGGGCGGCGCGTGATGGGTGCCTGCCTCGTCGACGAGGGCGGTCAGGCCCGCCGCCGATTGGACCCCTGCCGCCCTGGCCCGCGCGCCAGGGCCCCGGGCGCTGACCGATCAGTCTTCGGTCGGCATCGCTGGCAGCGCTTGCCGGTGCGCAGGTCGTTGCATCCAGTGTCCGGACGGACCGCTGGTCGCCATGGCCGCATCCGGTCTCGATGGATCCACGTCACGGATCGACGGCGCACTCGCCCGGCTGGCGAAACGCCCCTGGCGGGCGACCCAGCAGCCGCTGGAAGGACCGCCGCATGCGCTCGGTGTTGCCGAAGCCGCAGTCCTCGGCAATGCGCTGGACCGAGGGCCGGCCGCTCTGCAGCGCGGTTCGGGCTGCCTCCACCCGCAGGCGTTCGATGGCCTGCGCCGGCGTGGCGCCGGTCTCGGCGCGGAAGCGGCGGGCGAAGTGGCGTGGGCTCATGCAGGCCCGCGCCGCCAACGCGTCGACGCTGTGGTCGTCTTGCAGCCGGCTGCGCACCTGGTCCAGCAAGGCGCTGAACCGGCCCTCCGGGCGCTGCAGGTCCAGCAGGGGCGAGAACTGCGACTGCCCGCCCGGGCGCCGGCGCTCCACCACCAGCTGTCGCGCCGCCTCGCGGGCCAGTGCCTCGCCGTGGTCGTGGGCGAGCAGCGCCAGGCACAGGTCGATGCCGGCTGTCATGCCGGCGCTGGTCCACACCTCGGGCAGCATCCGGTCGCCGCGGCGCACCGCGGGCTCGTGCACATGGATGCGGTCGGGGTGCAGGTGCACCGCCGGAAAGTGATCCGCGAACTGGCGGCTGCGTGACCAGTGGGTCGTCGCCATGCGGTCGTCCAGCAGCCCCGCCGCCGCCAGCACCAGGCTGCCGCTGCAGATGCTGGCCATGCGCGCCCCGGTGCGGCTGGCGCGCTGCAGCCAGGTGATGAGCTGTTGGTCGCGGCAGGCCGCGTCCACGCCGTCGCCGCCGATCACCATCACCAGGTCGATCCCGTCCAGCCGCCGCGGCAGCGGCCCGGCCGGCCAGTGCACCCCGGCCGAGCTGCGCACCGCAGGCGCCTGGCTCGCCACCAGGCGCCAGGCATAGCTGCCGGGGCGTTCCAGCCGGGCGACCTCGAACACCGCCATCGGCCCGGCCAGGTCCAGCTGCTGGAAACCGGTGAACAGCACGAAGGCGATGCGGCAGGTCATCGCCGGATCATGGCCCGAAACGCTGATGGCTGCATGGCAGAAAAGGTGGGCACAGCGTCATGGCCGCCACGTCCGTCTGCCGCCATGCTGTGCACCTGTCGCAACTATGCAAGGGGAGCACAGCGTGATGAATGTGGGCATCCTGGTCTTTGACGAGGTCGAGCTGCTGGACATGGCGGGGCCTCACGAGGTCTTCACCACCGCTGCGCGTGTGCTGGCGCGGTCTCAGCCGCCGGGCGCCGCGGCGCTGTTCTCGGTCACCACCATCGCGCGCCGCCCCGGCCCGGTGCGGGCGCGCGCTGGCTTGCGTCTGCAGCCCGACCACGGCCTGGCCGACCATCCACCGCTGGCCTGCACCATCGTGCCCGGCGGTGTGGTCGATGCCGAACTGGGCCAGCCCGAGCTGCTGGCCTGGATCGCCGCGCAGGCGCGCAGTGCGCGCATCCTCGCGTCGGTGTGCACGGGCGCGCTGCTGCTGGCGCAGGCCGGCGTGCTCGACGGGCTGGATGCCACCACCCACTGGGAAGACCTGGACGCGCTGCGCGCCCTGCGGCCAGCGGTGCGGGTGCAGGACGGCGTGCGCTGGGTGGACCAGGGCGCGGTGGTGACCTCGGCCGGCATCTCGGCGGGCATCGACATGAGCCTGCATCTGGTGCGGCGGCTGCACAGCCACGACCTGGCAGTGCGCACCGCGCGGCAGATGGACTTCGACTGGCGGGCCGCGGCATGACGACGCTTCAAGCCCCTGGCCGTGCGCCGGCGCTGGCCGCTGCCGACCTCGGCCGCGACCTGATCACCGTCACCGGCCGGCCGGACACGGTCTTCGTCGACGGCCAGGGCTCCTGGCTGACCGACGAGGGCGGCAAGCGCCATCTCGACCTGGTGCAGGGCTGGGCGGTCAACAGCCTGGGCCACAGCCCGGCGGTGATCGCCGAGGCACTGGCCCGGCAATCGCGGCGGCTGCTCAACCCGAGCCCGGCCTTCCACAACCGGCCCATGCTCGACCTGGCCCAGCGCCTGGTGGGGCTGAGCTGCTTCGACCGCGTGTGGTTCGGCAGCTCCGGCGCCGAGGTGAACGAGGCGGCGGTGAAGCTGGCGCGGCGCTGGGGCCAGCGCATGCGCCACGGCGCGCACGAGGTCATCAGCTTCGACGGCGCCTTCCACGGCCGCACGCTGGCCATGATGCGCGCCTCGGGCAAGCCGGGCTGGGACAGCGTGTTCGCGCCCATGCCCACGGGCTTCGCCAAGGCCCGCTACAACGACATCACCTCGGTCGAGCGGGCCATCACACCCGCCAGCGTGGCGGTGATGATCGAGCTGGTGCAGGGCGAGGCCGGCGTGAACCTGGCGGACCCTGGCTTCGTGCGCGAGCTGCGTGCACTCACCACCGAGCGTCAGCTGCTGCTGATCGCCGACGAGGTGCAGACGGGCATCGGCCGCTGCGGTCGATCATTCGCCTACGAGCTGTTCGGCATCGAGCCCGATGTGATGACGCTTGCCAAGGGCATCGGCGGCGGCGTGCCGCTGGCGGCCCTGCTGTGCAAGCAGCGCTTCAACGTCTTCGCACCGGGTGACCAGGGGGGCACCTACGGCGGCAACCCGCTGATGGCGGCCGTGGGGCTGGCGGTGGTGGAGACGGTCTGCCAGGACGGCTTTCTCGCGCAGGTGCGCCAGCGTGCTGACCACCTGGCCCACGGGCTGCAGGCCATCGTGCACGACCACGGCCTGGTGGCCGAACGTGGCGTCGGCCTGCTGCGCGCCCTGGTGCTGCCCACCGACACGGCGCAGCAGGTGGTGGCGGCGGCGCAGGCGCTGTCGCCAGTCGGGCTGTTGATCAACGCCCCGCGTCCGAACCTGCTGCGGTTCATGCCGGCGCTGACGATCACCGACGCCGAGATCGACCAGGGCCTGGCGTTGCTGCGCGAGGCGCTGCGGGCCACCATGGCCTGAACGGCAGGCAGCGCGCGCGCTGCCGCTGCGCCGGCGCGTGACGCAGGTCCATCCCGTGCATCACGGCCTGTGCTCGGCGGCGGCAGCGCTGCTGCGTCATGCACACGTTCAAGCAGTCTCCGTTGCTTGAGGCGCGGGGATTGCGCCTGCGGCGCAGATCCGCGCGTGCAGCACCACCGCATGAGGCAACTGCACGGGTTCAGCCGCGCCCGGAGACGTGAGATCGATCGTGGCGTCATCAGCTTGCTCCAGCGGCGCCGCTTGACAACCGCTTCACGAACCGGCGTCTAAACTCATTGGCGAGGTCCAGCATGCCAACGCCGCCCCCGTCCATCGTCGTCGCCGAAGACCATGCAGCCTTGCGTGCGCAGATCGTCGCCGTGCTGGCCGGCGCCGGCTGGCATGTCGATGAAGCGGGTGATGGCCGGCTCGCGCTGCAGCTGGCGCTGGAACAGCCGCCGGATGTGCTGCTGCTGGATCTCGGGCTGCCAGGCCTCGATGGCTTGCAGGTCTGCCAGCGCCTGCGTACCGAGGCCGACCGCCACATCCCGGTGCTGATGCTCACCGCCCGCGACACGCTGGCCGACAAGGGCCGAGGTTTTGCCGCTGGCGCCGACGACTACCTGCTCAAGCCCTTCGCCAGCGACGAGCTGCTGTGGCGCTGCACCGCCCTGGCGCGCCGCGGCGAGCTGGGTCGCAGCCCGCTGCTGGAGCGCGGGCCGCTGCGCATCGACCGCCAACGTGCCAGCGTGCACTGCGCCGGCCAGCCCTTGCCGCTGTCGGGCCAGGCCTACCGATTGCTGCTGGTGCTGGCCGAGGCCTGGCCGCGCACGGTGAGCCGCAGCGAACTGCTTCGCCAGTTGTGGGCCGACGAACCACCGGAGTCCGACGCGCTTCGCAGCCACCTCTACACGCTGCGCCAGGCGCTCGGCAGCGCACAGTCGCTGGTGAAGACGGTGCATGGCGTCGGCCTGCGGCTGGACCTTCCCGGGTGACAACGTACCGGCCGCGGCTGCAGCGCCGGCTGATGCTGGTGCTGGCCGGCTATGCAGTGCTGGTCGGCGCGCTGTTCGGCGGTCTGGCGATGGTGTTTGTCTACGCGGTGGAAGACCAGTTCTTCGCCACCACCTTGCGCGCCGAAGCCGAGCGGCAGCACTTGCACCGCAGCACGCATGGCACCTGGACCGCACCGGCACTGCCCTTCATCAGCGTGCACGCACAGGGCCAGGGCCTGCCTGCCGACCTGGCGCGGCAGCGCGCCGCGCGGCCCCGCGCCAACGAGCTCGAAGGCGAAGGTGGCCGACACTTCCACCTGCTGCGGCTGGACGCCGACGACAGTCTGCTGGTGGCCGAGGTGAGCCAGCAGCTCGTGGTGCGGCCGCTGCGTCAGACACTGCTCGCCTGGTTGCTGGCCAGCGGGTTCGCTGCCGTGGCGCTGGCGCTGCTGCTGGCGGCAGGGCTGGCCCGACGCACCAGCGCACCGCTGGCCCGCCTGGCGCAGGCCGTGGCGGGCAGCCAGCCCGACGCGCTGCCGGGCAGCCTGGCGCAAGGCCTGGCGCACGATGAGGTGGGCGAACTGGCGCGGCACCTCGACGCGCTGCACCAACGCACGCGCGACTTCATCGCCCGCGAGCAGTCGTTCACCGCCGATGCCAGCCACGAGCTGCGCACTCCGCTGGCGGTGCTGGGCATGGCCATCGAGCGCTTGCGTCAGCAGGCACCGCCGGGGCAGCAGGCCGTGTTGGCGTCGATGCAGGCTGCGCTGTGGCAACTGCAGCAGACGGTGGAGCTGCTGCTGGCGCTGGCACGGGAGGCGCCGGTGCAAGCGCCGGCGGAAGCACAGCCCTTGCTGCCGGTGCTCGAGCAGACCTTGCTGGCGCATGCGCCACTGCTCGAGCAGCAAGGGGTGCAGATCGCGCTCGATGTCTCGCCGCGGACCACGCGGCGCTGGCCGGCGGCGCTGACGCAGTTGCTGGTGGCCAACCTGCTGGCCAATGCGGTGGCACACGCACGCTCGCCGCACATCCGCATCGAGGCCGATGACCATCGGCTGGCCCTGTGCAACGCCAGCGAGGCGCCACCGGCCGCGCTGCTGGCCGACGGTGCTGCGGGCAGTCAGCCGGGCTTGAAGGGGCCGGCCAGCGGTGGCCAAGGTCTGGGCCTGTCGATCGTGCGGCGGCTGGCCGAGCGCCATGGCCTGAGCCTGACGCTCAGCCACGCGCAAGGGCACACCTGCGCCACGCTGAGCGAGCCTGTGGGCTTCACGAGCGCTTCACGCCCCGCTGCGTAGTCTGCCCTTGTCCGTCGCCATCCAGGGCGCCGACACAAGCCGATGCAACTCCACGCCTGGCCTCACAAGGCACGCACGATCATGGTCACCCTCTTCGGCCTTGCAGGCGCGCTTGGTGCGCTCTGGTGGGCGCTCTTTGCGCTCAAGCCCTACGACATCACGCCCGACCAGCTGGCCGCGCGCTACGCACACACCACAAACGCCGCGGCTGCGGCTGCAGTGCAACTGGGCGCAGCGCAGCGCGTCACCGTCGGCCAGACCGTGGCTTGGGCCAGCGACTTGGTGGTGCCCAGCTTCGACGGCGCGGTGGCGAACGGCCGCATCGTCTACCCCGCCGACCCGGCAGCGCTTGCCGCCCCGCGCCCCGTGCTGCTGGCCATGCACGCCATGGGCCGCTCGCACGGGCGCTGGTTTGAGACGGAGATCAAGGGCAAGCGGACCATCGAGAACACCCACCGCCTGGCGGAACTGGCCTTGCAGCAGGGCTACGTGGTCATTGCGCTTGACGCCCGCGAGCATGGTGACCGCAAGAACGCCGACAAGCCCCTGAACCCGCGCGCGCTGCTGCGCAACCTGCACTGGTGGGGCGAGCGCGAGCCCTACGAGCGCCTGATCGTCGACAGCGTGAAGGACTGGCGCGTGCTGCTCGACTGGGTGGCACAGCAACCGCAGTTCAACCGCAGCGACATCCGCGCCGCCGGCTACAGCATGGGCGCGCAGATGGCGCTGCTGCTGGCCGGCACCGATGGCCGGGTGAGCGCCGTGACCGCCATGGTGCCGCCCGCGCTGTCCAACACGGTGGCCGTGGTGGCGCCGTTGAACCTGGTGCCGCAGTTGGCCGCCACCCGGGTGTGGCTGCTCACCGCCGATGACGACGACCACGCGGGCGTTCACGACAACGCCTCGCTGTTCGAGGCCCTGCCTGGCGTCGGCAAGCAGCACCTGCGTTTTGCTGGCGGCCACCTGTTGCCGGCCGGCTCCGTGGAACGCCTGCTCCCTTGGTTGACCGAGGCCGGCCGCAGCGTGAATGCCACGCCATAGGTGGCATGGCGCACCACTGACGCAATGGGCCGTTATGGGCCGTGATGGGCCGTGATGGGCCGGGTGCACGCCCCCGGCGGCGGGCTTGATCCTATGATCGCCTGGCCAACCACCAGGAGATATCGATGAAGCTCACCGGGCGCTGCTACTGCGGCGATGTCAAGTATGAGTTCGACGGCGACGTGCAGGGCGCTCTGCAGTGTCATTGCCGGGAGTGCCAGTACATCACCGGCGGCAATCCCAATGTCGTCATGGTGCTGCCGGAATCCGGCTTCAGGTTCACGCAGGGCGAACCATCGTCGTTTGCGCGCCCAGATCTGGAACGGCCGGTGACGCGCTATTTTTGCGCCCACTGCGGCACAGCGATGGGCACGCGCTCGCCGGCGCGGCCTGGCTCGTTCATTCTCAAGGTCGGTACGTTGGATGACCCGTCGGTGTTCAAGCCGCGGGTGGCGATCTTCACCATCGACAAGCAGCCGTTCCACCACATCCCCGACGGGCTGCCAGCCTTCGAACGCCGACCAGGCTGAACGGGCGCCAGCGATCGGCCCCGTGCGCCTGCGAACAGACACGTTGAGCGCTCGCCTGAAGACTCAGTCCCCCGCGACTGTCGTTGGCGACACCATCGCAACAACCCAGGAGCTGCAGCGTGAAGAAACGTCTGGTGATCATCGGCGGCGACGCCGCAGGCATGTCCGCTGCCGCGCAGGCACGGCGCATGAAGACCGTTGCCGAGCTTGAGATCGTGGCCTTCGAGCGCTCGTCCAGAACCTCCTACGCCGCCTGCGGCCTTCCCTACCTGGTCGGTGGATTCGTGCAGTCACCGGGCAGCCTCATTGCCCGCACGCCGGAGCAGCACCGTGCCAAGGGCATCGATGTGCGGACCCGCCACGAGGTCACGGCCATCGATGTCAAGGCCTCCAGCGTGACCGTGCGCAACCTTGAATCGGGCCAGGAAACCGCGGTGCACTACGACGAGCTGCTGATCGGGACCGGCGCGTCGGGCATTCTCCCGAAGTTGCCTGGAATCGACGCGAAGGGCGTGCTTCAACTGCGCACGCTCGATGACGCGGCCGCAGTGGAACAACTGATTGCTGACGGCGCGCGGCGTGCCGTTGTGGTCGGTGCCGGCTACATCGGGCTGGAGGTGGCGGAAGGGCTGCTCCAGCGTGGCCTGCACGTGACCGTCGTGGAACGGCTCGATGCGCCGATGGCTGCCGTGCTCGACGCCGACATGGCCATCGGCGTCGCCAGCGCCATGCGGGCTGCAGGCATCGCCCTCCGGCTCGGCACCGCGGTCACCGGCTTCACCGCAGACGGTGGGCGGGTCACGGCGGTGGAGACCGCCGCGGGCCCCGTGGAAGCCGACCTCGTCGTCATCGGGCTCGGCGTCCGTGCCAACGCCGAACTGGCGCGCGCGGCCGGCATCGGCGTGGGCGAGTCCGGCGGCATCCAGGTCGACGACCACCTGCGCACCGACACGCCGCATGTCTGGGCCGCCGGGGATTGTGTCGAGTCACACCACCGGATCACGGGGCGTCCCGTCGTGGTGGCGCTGGGCACACACGCCAACAAGCAGGGCCGCGTCGTCGGCACCAACCTGGCAGGCGGCGACGCTGCCTTCGGCGGCGTGCTCGGCACGGCGATCACCCGTTTCAAGGAGATGGAGATCGCCCGCACCGGACTCACCGAGCGGGAGGCGAAGGCCGCGGGCCTGGACGCGGTCGGCGTGACGACCGACGCACCGAGCCGTGCGCACTATTACCCTGGCGCCGAACCCATGAAGATCAAGCTGGTCGTCGAGCGGGGCACGGGCCGCCTGCTGGGTGCGCAGATCGTCGGCGGGACGGGTGCAGGCAAGCGCATCGACGTGCTGGCCACGGCGCTGTGGAACGGTATGACGGTGGCCGAGGTGGCCGGCATGGACCTCTCCTACGCACCGCCGTTTTCGCCCGTCTGGGACCCGGTCCTGCTGGCCGCCGGCAAGGCGGCTGCCGAGGTCTGACCCGCGGGCGAGAGCCGGTGCCAGGAGGCGATTCAGGCACCCGTCTCCGCGCGACGCGGCGCCTGCAGTGCATCGTCAGCCCACTCGGCGGCGGTCACGGCAGGTTCCACCGGAACCGGCTCATCGCTGGCCGCACGCATCTGGCCCATGTTCCTGCCAGCATGAAGAGCGCTCAGCGAAGTGCAGCCAGGCAGGCCGCATCGCTGTGCATCACTCGACACCGGCGCGCCGCAACTTGGCGCGCAAGGCACTGATCTCTTCCAGCAGGTCGAGCACCAAGGCTGCGCCTGCGGTGCCGAGTTCAAGATCGGCATTCAGGCGCAAGGCAGCGCGCGTCGTCCGCAGCGATGGCCCCGCAAAGGCCCAGAGTTGCGGTGCTTCGCCCGTTGGATGCAGCACACCTTCGTCGACCAGCGCCAACACCTGGGCCGGGCTGGCGCCGGCCGCCTGGCACAGGCCACTCAGGCTGAAGACGATCTCTTCCTCGACGACGATGCCATCGATTGCATAGCGCACGGTGTTGGCCATGGTCTTCATCCTTCCTGCGCCACGCGCGGGTCGTAGCCCTGAAACGCTGCCGCCAGCGCGGTGTAGGCCGCCTTGGCGGCATCGGAGTCCGCACGCGGCAGCGTGAGCGTTAGCACCGCATACAGGTCGCCCGGCTGTTTGCCGGGCAGGCCTCGGCCCTTCAGGCGCAGCTTGCGGCCCTGAATCGAGCCCGCGGGGATGGTCAGATGCACCTCGCCAGCAGGTGTGGCCGCGGCAACGGTGGCACCCAGCGCTGCTTCCCAGGGCGACACCGGCAGGTCGACAAACACGTCGCGGCCATCGACACGAAACCGCGGGTGCGGCTTCAGGGTGATCTCCAGGTACAGGTCGCCCGGTGGCTCGTCTCCCTGGCCCGGGCCGCCCTGGCCTGCCAGGCGCAGGTGCTGGCCCTCGCGCACCCCTGGCGGAATGTTGACCTCCAGCTGGCGGTCATGCAGGGCGACGTGACCCTGGGCATCGACCACGGGTACACGCAATGAGATCGTGCGGCGTGCACCGCTGTAGCTGTCTTCCAGGTCGATCATCACCTTGGCGTGGTGGTCGCTGCCGGGTGCCTGCCGGTGGCCACCTGCGGCGGGGCGTGCGTTCTGCGCACCGCGCCCAAAGATCGACTCGAAGAAGGCGCTGAAGTCGGCGGCGCTGGGTTGTTGCTGCGCGCCGGGACCGGGCCGGCCCCGCCCGCTGAATTCGAAGCCGCTGTCCCAACCCGGAGGTGGCTCGAAGGCTTCGCCCCGGGCGTGGCGCTGGCTGATCTCGTCGTACGCCGCGCGGCGCTCGGGGTCGATCAGGGCTTCGTGGGCTTCGGCCACGTCCTTGAAGCGCGATTCGGCGTCGAGCTCCTTGCTGACATCGGGGTGGAACTTGCGTGCCAGTTTGCGGTAGGCACGCTTGATCTCGTCCTGCGTTGCGGTTCGCTGCACCCCGAGCGTGGCGTAGTAGTCCTTGAATTCCATGGTGTGCCCCCTTGTGCGTTGCCGTCAGGCCGATGTGGGGCGCGGCGTGGCCACCACGCTGCGCGCATGCCTGGTCCAGGCGCGGTGAACCATCTTGCGAACCTCTGCCAGCCACAACACGGGGCTGGCCATGCCGATGCAGACCAGCCATGGCGTGGCATCCAGCGGCACGGTGCCGAAAGCGCTGTTGAGCAGCGTGACCTGGACCACGGCCACCTGCAGCAGCGCCGACAGCGCCACCGCGCCCCACAGCCAGTGGTTGGCGAACAGACCGTGCCAGGCACTGGCCGCTTCAAGCTGGCCGTCGGGCGCATGGCCGACGCCCGTGATGTCACCAGCACCCGAGGCGGTGAGCAGAAGACCGACGAGCGGGTCCTGCAGTTGCGACAGCGCGCGCCGCCAGGTCGGACGCTGCCTCACGGCGCGAAGCGCGTTCGGGCCGTCACGGGCCAAGCGGCTCGCGGCTTCTTCGGCGGTCAGGCCGCCTTGCATGTCAGTGCCGAGCGCCAACGCCACGGCCACGAAATCGGCTGTGGAGGGGTCAGCGAGACCGTCGACGACAGCGGTGGCGACGATCACGTGGCCTCTGGTTCATGTGGCGGGCACTTGCATGTGTCTTCCTTGGCGCTGGACGAGAACCCAGTCCGCGACAGTGCGAAGCAAGACTCGACTGGATGACGAGGGTGCGCTCGTTGCGCGCCGTGGGTCTGTGCGGTGGCGAACGCGGTGCCCTTGTTGAAGTTCGTGCTGTTCAGAGGGCGCCCGCGTCAGGCCCGCGCCGGCCGGTGGGGCAGAAGGTGTTGTTCGGCGCGTCGCTGCGCAGGGACTGCCCTGACGCCTGCTCTGTCGCCGCGCGAACGTCGGCCAGCCGGGCCCGGCCGCCGTACAGCTGGTGCAAGCAACTCGCGTCAGGTTGTCTGCGTCGTGCTGCCGCCGAGGCTCTCGCAGGCGCGGCGCAAGCGCTCTTGCGCCGCATCGGCCACGGTCTTGACCTCGGGCTTGCCGACCAGGTTCACCATGATCTGCGGGTCGAGGAATCCGATCACCACGCGCTCGGGCGCTTCTTCCCGAACGATCACGTTGCAGGGCAACAGCAGGCCGATGTCGGGGACCGCCTGCAGGGCCTGGTTGGCCAGTGCCGGGTTGCAGGCGCCCAGGATGCGGTAGGGCGGCATGTCGACGCCGAGCTTTTCCTTCATCGCGTGCTGCACGTCGATGTCGCTCAGCACGCCGAAGCCTTCAGCTTTCAGCGCGGCGATGGTCTTGGCGAGAGCGTGCTCGAAGCCCGTGCCGGTGAGCGTGGTGGTGAAACCGTACATGGTGTGCCTTGTGGTGTGTGGGGTTGGGGTCAGGCTTGAGCTGCCATTGCTGGCGCCGTCCTGCTGACCAGCTTGGACAGTTCGGCAAATCCGATCGGCGGCACGGTCAGCCAAGGCAGCGTGAAGCTGCGCTTGGCCAGGCCCGCAGCCATGCGTTCCATCTGCTTGCGCTCACCAGCCAGCCGCGCGGCCAGCAAGGGGTCGCGCGTGCCTGCGGCCAACACGCTCTTGTTGAGCACCCAGGCATAGGGTTCGATGTTGGCGCGTCGGAGGTCTTCCTGCAGCGCCGCAGCCTGCGACACGGGTGTCACCTCCGGCAGCGTCACCAAGATGATCTTGGTGTACGTGGCGTCCTGAAGCCGCATCAAGGGCGTGACGATGCGAGAGGGACCGTGGCCTTCGAACTCCCGCGTCATCTGCCGGTGATAGGCACCGGTGGCGTCCATCAACAGCATCGAATGCCCCGTGGGTGCGGTGTCCAGCACCACGAAGGCGCTGCGGCCCTCGCTGACGATGCGGGAGAAGGCATGGAAGACGGCCACTTCCTCGGTGCAGGGCGATTGCAGGTCTTCCAGCAACAGCGCCTGCTCGGCCGCGTCGAGCTTGGGGGACTTGGCCGCCATGATCTTGTCGATGTAGCGCTGCGTCTCGACCTTCGGGTCGATGCGGCTCACGTTCAATCCCGGCACGTCGCCGCTCAGCGTTCCCGCCAGGTGGGCCGCCGGATCGGTGGTGCTCAGGTGCACGGTCTTGCCGCGCTGGACCAGCCCCAAGGCCAGGGCCGCGGCGACCGTCGTCTTGCCGACGCCGCCCTTGCCCATCACCATGATCAGCCCGTGTCCTGCGGCGGCCAGTTCGTCAGCCAGGGCTTGCAGGCCCGGAAGGCCTTGACTGGCTTCGACGACCGACGTCTTGGGCGCCGTGATCGGGCTGGCACCGGTGGTCAGCAGCGCGCGCAGGGCGGGCAGGCCGACCGTGTCGAAGGCCCGCAGCGGCACGCGGTCTTGCGGCAAGGCGCGCAGCGGAGGCGGCATCGCGTCGAGTGCCTGCTGCCCCAGGTCCTCGATGGCGCAGGCCACTGCGTCGGTGCGCTCGCTGGCGTGGAACACACCGTTGATCGCGAGCCGCTGGTTGTTCAAGCCCAGTGCATGCAGTTCACCCGAGGTGTGCGCCGCTTCGGCCATGGCGCCCTTGTCGGGCCGCGTGACCAGAATCACCGTGGTCTTCGCCGGGTCGCTCAAGGCGTCGAGTGCGACCTTGAAGCGCATCTCCTGCATCTTCAAGCCCGAATGCGGCCCCAGGCAGGACGCACCGCGATCATTGCCGTCCAGAAACCCGGTCCATGCCTTGGGCAGGCTGAGCAAGCGCAAGGTGTGCCCCGTCGGGGCCGTGTCGAAGACGATGTGGTCGTAGGTTCCCGCGCCGTCGGCCAGGAGGGACGAGAACTCGTCGAACGCGGCAATTTCCGTGGTGCAGGCACCGGACAGTTGCTCACGCACGGTCGAGAGTTCCTCGGCGCTGGCGGCTGCGCCCATCTGCGCGAGCACCCGCTGGCGATACGACTCGGCGGCGTTGTCGGGGTCGATGTTCAGCACCGACAGGCCGGGCGCGCCGGGCACGGGAACCGGCGTGTTGCGAAGCTCGATCCCGAGCATCTCGTCAAGATTCGATGCGGCGTCGGTGCTGACCAGCAGCACCTTCTTGCCCGCGTCCGCCAGCGTCAGCGCTGCGGCCGTCGACAGCGACGTCTTGCCCACGCCACCCTTGCCGGTGAAGAACAAATGCCGGGTCGGGTGGTTCAGAAACCCGACGGGACCCGGTTTCAGCCAGGCTTGCACCTCTTCGCGCGAGGGAAGGCCGCCGCTGTGCACGACCCTGCCGTCGATCATGACGGCCGGCGTGGCGCTCACCCCTGATCGCCGGATTTCGTCGGGGTTCTGTACCTGGACGATCTTGACCTCGACCCCAGCAGTCTGAGCAACCCGCTCGATGATGCCGATGGTGCTGTGGCACTTGCTGCAGCCTGCGCCTAGAACCTTGATTTCCATCCCGATGTCCTCCTTCTGATCCCACTGATTTCACTGGCGGCACGCACCCGCCTTGCCCGGCCAAGCCGAAGTCAATGCGTCAACATACGCGCTGCGCCTTCCGGGGTCCATGCGTCAACCCACCTTTCTTGCGTTGTGTCAACGGCGGGGCCGCCATCCCGAAGACATCGGCCACAGCCTGTGGACCACCTTCCAGCGTGTGCAGGAGAACGTGATGCGCGGTGGCCAGCTGGGCCGCAGTGCGCAGGGTCGCCGCCTGCAGACCTGGCCCGTGGGCAGCATTGACCGCGGCGTCAGCCTGAGCCGGGCGCTGTGGATGCTGGCCGAGGAGATGCGCAAGCTCAAGGCCTGACCCAGTCAGTCCAGGCGGCAGCCTCCAATCGGAGGCCGTCGCTGCCGCCAACCTCGGATCGCCCCGGGGCCATGGCGGCGCGCTCGCCGGCCATCACGTTGTGCTGGCCGGCGAGCGTTGCCCGGCGAAGGCCCGTCGATGGCCGCACGCCGGGCTGGTGCCCGTTTCAGCGGGGGTGGCCCGGACGACGATCCGTTGTTGTCGATGGCGGCGGGGAGCTGACGGTGCCGTACCAAGCCATTGCTGCCTTGCGAGCCGGCATCGCGACGCTGAAGTCGTCGCCTTTCACCTGCCGAGAGGCCGGTCCCAGTCCCTTCCTCAGGGAACTGCTCATTCCCTTCGGACGGTCGGGCTACGTCGCACTGTTCGAGATCGAGGACGAAGCAAACGTCACTGTCCTGGCCGTTCGTCACCAACTCGAAGACGACTACCACTGAGGCGCTGAGCGCGCGGTCGCGCGGTGCCGCCTCGGACAGCGTTTGCCGGCCCAGCAGCACATGCGCCTGCTCCCGCTGCGCGCCGCAGCATCAGCCTCGCCCAACCCGGTAGCGCCACAGCCGGACGGCGAACTTGTGCAAGCGGTGCGTGCACAACTGCCCTGGTACCGCCAGCTGGCGCTGCTGGACAAATTGCCCTGCCCTGGCGCACCGGGCGATCAACGCCAGCCGACTTGGCCGACCGCCAAGACCAGGACGACCACGGCCATGGCAGCCAGGGCCGGCGCCAGACCACGAAGGCGTGATCGCTGGCGGAACAGCTTGCGATCGGGTGGCCAAAAGAGGTGAGTAAATTGCACAAAATGATCCTAGACCAATGAGGGCCGGCCATTGATCCCTCATCAGGGGGGCCGCGTCCGTGGTGGTTTCATGCATGCGCGGCGGCGATCGCGCCCAGCCGCGTGGTGGACCGGGGAGACCGCCGCAGTTGCCTGCCGACATGCTGAGCATGCCGCCGCTGGTGCTGGGCACCGGCGACCGTCACGGCGCCTTTGCCGAAGCGCCGGTTGAGCGCATCGACGGCTTCCATCAGGCGGGGTGACTCCTGGCCGGGTGCACCAGCGTCCAGCGCGTTGTCCCCGAACAGATCCAGTTCGTCTTGTTGCTGGTTCTGCGGCCGCAGATCCACCAACATGACGCCGGCCCGATAGGTCTGCCGCACTGCGCGCACAGCACCCGCGGGCATGCCGGCGCACGGCGGCGTGCTGGAGTACCTGGCCCGCAATCCGCATGACGCACTGCTGCTGCGCGACCAGCCGGTGCCAGGGGTCGCCGCCCTGGGTGTGTTCAACAGTGGCGGCCCGACCATGGTGGCACTCAACCTCTACCTCTACGGCGACCAGGCCGCCGCAAGCGCCGCGGTCGAGACTCCGCTTTGGCAGGCATGGATGCAGGCACGCTTTCCGGCGCCGCCCGAAACGGCCCAGGGCGCATGAAATGATGCGCCATGCCACTGAGCCCCGACGACCTGCAACACATTGCCGAGCGCACCCTGGCGCACTATGAGCAGCACGCCCAGAACTACTGGGCAGGCACACGTGATCACGACGTCAGCCAGAACATCGAGGCGCTGCTGCAGCACATCCACGCACCACCACCGTTTGACCTGCTGGACTTCGGCTGCGGGCCGGGGCGTGACCTGCACACCTTCCAGGCGCTGGGCCACCACGCCATCGGCCTGGACGGCGCGCCCAGTGTGGCTGCCATGGCGCGGGCCCACAGCGGCTGCGAAGTGCTGGTGCAGAGCTTCCTGAACCTGGAACTGCCCTCCGAGAGCTTCGACGGCGTGTACGCCAATGCGGTGCTGTTCCATGTGCCCAGCCAGGTGTTGCCGACGGTGCTGCAACAACTCCATGCCTGCCTGCGGCCGGGCGGCGTGCTGTTCAGTTCCAATCCGCGCGGTGATGGCCAGGAGGGTTGGAATGGTGAGCGGTACGGCGCATTCCACGACTGGCCCACCTGGCGCGCCCTGGTGACGGCAGCCGGTTTCGACGAGTTGGACCACTTCTACCGTCCGCCGGGCCGACCGCGCGCGCAGCAACCCTGGTTGGCAAGTGTGTGGCGCAAGCGCTGAGCCCGCACAGTTCAGATCCAAGACTTTACGAATTCGACGAACTCTGAGCATTGTCTCGGCACCATCTGGCGCCTGACCGGACACGGAGTTCAGCCCGCGCCGCTGCGCGCCAGCCGGGCTGCCAGCTTCATCAGGGTGGGCACGCGCCGCCGGCCATGCATGGTGCGCACACGCGCCTTTTCCGCCCCCAGGTCGAGGCCGATGCAGCTGACGATGAGCGGCCGCGCCTCGTCGTCGCGCCACACCTCAACTTGGGTCGGCAGGCCCGGCATCACGCGCGTCGAGATGCCGATGACGGCGCTGCGCCCCCCGAGCGCGTCGAACAGCTGGCGGCCCCATCCCGGCGTTTCCGCCGCGTCCAGGTGCACCGGCCCGTGGATGACGATGACCTCGGGTTCCAGCCTGTGTTCACGCAGCAGCTGCAGCACCCCCGCCACTTCGGCCGTGCCTCGCGGGCCGCGCAACGGCGGGCCCAAAGGGGAGACGCGGGAGGCGAAGGTGCGTGTAGCTTCGCCCGCATCCCATTCGTCAAAGGCGACGGCTGCAACAAAGGTGCTGCCGCCGAGGTCGTGTGCAGCGACGATCAGCTTCAGGGAGATGCGTGTGTCGACATGGCGGGTCCGGGCGGGTGCTGCGGGCGTGGTAGCACTCGGCCGCGTGATGCTGCATGCTGCCTGCGCGGATGGACTGCCCGTGCATGGCGTGGTCGACGAAGCACGCGCAGCTGTTGGCGATGAGGTCGTACTTCGCCTGACCCTGCTTGAGCTCCGCGGGACAGGCGTTGCCCTGTTCCGGCCTGATGTCCCCCACTTCGGGCTCACAAAGCAGTCCCTGATGACCAGCCTCCAATCTCGAACGGCCGCTCGCCCATGCCTAGAAGCACTGGAATCTTGCCGGTTCCTGCTCAGCTCAGACCGGCAAGCCCGGTTGCAGGCACACTCCGCAGCATGGAGAACGCCATATCCAAACGCCCGTTCTGGTTCGTCTCTGTGGCCATCGTCCTTCTGCTGTGGGCGGTCGCAGGCGTTGCTTCGTTAGGAGCCCACGTTTTCGTCGGCGAGAAGATGGCGGCTGAACAAGGCGCATGGGACCTTGACTACTACCGAGCGCTGCCAGGCTGGTTTGCCTGGGACTATGCGCTGGCCACGCTGGCCGCCTTGGCAGGTGCCATCGCGCTGTTGATGCGCTCCCAGCACGCCGTGATGTTGTATGTCCTGTCTTTGATCGCAGTCGTGATTCAGTTCGGCTATGTGTTCGTCGGCACCGACCTGTTGGCACACAAGGGCGCTGCGGCGACGGTGCCGTTCCCCACGTTCATCGTGCTGATGGCTTGTGTGCAGATCGTCCTGGCGCGTTTTGCGGCCAAGCGCGGCTGGGTGAAGTGAGCACGCGAGCACCACTGCGCGGCTGGAATCTGGGGTGCCCAGGAGGCGTGGCGCTGATGCAGCGGTTGCGGCCGGATGCCGCCAGCCCTCGAACTCACGGTCTCAGCCACATTCCTGACGCTCCGGCCTGTACTGCCAGTTGCCGCCAGCGGCCGCTGCAGGTGGTACTGCTGACATAGCGGGCGTCCGGATCTGCGATGCGGCCTCGTGTCGCCCGAAATGGACTGGACATCGCCAGGATCAAACCGAACGACCGTTGATTCAGGGTTCGACAGGTCGCTGCCGACCCGGAACGGTCAGGGCCGGATCCAAGTGGTGCACCGGAAGGCAGACTGCCGCAGCCAGAGGACCATTGAAACGCCCCCTGCACTGTGTGACGCGGTTGTCGCCGCGCCGTCTGCGTATTTCAGCGATCGTGGACGCCTGTTTCAGGCTGATCGTGGACGGCGAATCGGTGTCGCCGTGGCGGCGCCGGGGAGGCGCGCAGGAACTGGTTTGAATGTAGCTGAATCGTCCACGATCAGCCTGAAACGACCTGCCGCGTGGCGGGTGTCGGGGTCGGTATTGAACCCGACTTGATCTCAGGTTTTCAGGCCCCTGCCAGGCCGCCGGAGGCACCCCCCTCGGCCGTGTCGCGCATGGACTTGGTGGCCTTGAGCTCGATCTTGTGGCTCGAGTGCACCACCCGGTCGAGGATGGCGTCAGCCAGCGTTGGATCGTTGAGATAGGTGTGCCAGGCCTTCACCGGCAGCTGGCTGGTGATCAGCGTCGAACGCGTGCCGATGCGGTCGTCCAGCAGTTCGAGCAGGTCGTTGCGTTCGGGCGCGCCCATGGGGGCGATGGCGAAGTCGTCGATCACCAGCAGATCGAGCGTAAGCGGTCAATGAACCACGCCCTTGCCCCTGCGGCACTGGTGCGGCAGGCGC
>JAZKFQ010000042.1:0-62332 GCA_040386375.1 Pseudomonadota bacterium | reverse complement strand
GGCCGCCGTGAAAGTTATGCCCATGTGCCCATGCCGCGCATGACCAACACCTACATGCTCAACGGCGACAAGAGCAAGGACGAGATCGTCGGCAGCATCAAGCGCGGCCTGTACGCCACCAACTTCGGCGGTGGCCAGGTCGACATCACCAGCGGCAAGTTCGTGTTCTCGGCCAGCGAGGCCTACTGGGTGGAGAACGGCAAGATCCTGTACCCGGTGAAGGGCGCCACCATCATCGGCAACGGCCCCGAGGCGCTGAAGCGGGTGAGCATGATCGGCAACGACATGGCGCTGGACAGCGGCGTGGGCGTGTGTGGCAAGGACGGGCAGAGCGTGCCGGTGGGCGTGGGCCAGCCCACGCTGCGCATCGACGGCATGACGGTGGGCGGCACCGCCTGACCCACCCGGGCGGCAGCCGTGTCCGGCCACAGCAGC
Organism: Pseudomonadota bacterium; assembly: GCA_040386375.1. GTDB lineage: Bacteria > Pseudomonadota > Gammaproteobacteria > Burkholderiales > Burkholderiaceae_C > Pseudaquabacterium. The sequence goes on along the minus strand of JAZKFQ010000042.1, from coordinate 61,897 downwards.
ACACCGGCCACCGGCCCCGCGCCGGTGTCGCTGTTCTACAGCTATGCGCATGAAGACGAGAAGCTGCGCGGCGAGCTGGAGCGCCACCTCAAGATCCTGCAGCGGCGCGGGCTGATCCAGCCCTGGCACGACCGCGCCATCGTGCCCGGCCAGCTGTGGGACCAGGAAATCCACCAGCAGCTGCTGCAGGCCGACCTGGTGCTGCTGCTGCTCAGCTCCTACTTCATGGGCTCCGACTACATCCTGGGTGTGGAGCTGAAGACCGCGCTGCGCCGCGCCAGCGAGGGCAGCGCCACCGTCGTGCCCATCCTGCTGCGCCCGCTGGACCTGGAGGGCCTGGACGGCGACGACCTGCCGGTGGCGCCGCTGCTGCAGCGCCAGGGCCTGCCACGCGACCTGAAGGCGGTGACCAGCTGGCGCCAGCGTGAAGAAGCCTGGGTCAGCGTGTCCAAGGGACTGCGCGCCACCGTGGCGCAGATCCAGGCCCGGCGCTCATCCGCCCTGCCGCTCCCCGCCGCGGTTGATGCAGCGGTGGCCAGCGCCAGCGATGCGCTGCTGGACCAGGTGCTGGACAACGCCTCGGCCGGCATCATGGCCGCCAGCATGGCCCGCAGCGGCCAGATGCCGACGCCTGCGGCCATGCGTGAACAGGCCATGGCGCTGATCGATGCCGACCACACACCGCGCCTGCTGTGGGTGGACGACCACCCCGACGGCAACCTGGCCGAGGCCGACATGCTGGCGCGGCTGCAGATCGAGGTGGTGCAGGTGCGCTCCACCGACGAGGCCCTGGCCCGGTTGGCCTGTGACGCCGAAGGCTTCGACCTGGTGGTCAGCGACTGGCAGCGGGATGCCGAGGCGCCTGACGCCGGCCTGCGCCTGCAGCCGGTGCTGCAGCAGCTGGGCCAGCCGCTGCCGCTGGTGATCTACCACGCGGCCTTCGGCGAGGCCCAGCGCCGGCAGCGCGCGGAAGCCGCCCGCAGCGCGGGGGTGTTCGGCGAGGCGGTGCTGCCGGGTGAACTGCTGGACCTGGTGCAGGCCGCGCTGGCGCGCGGCAGCGCCGGCATCAGCCGCTGAACCACCGCGCCGGCACCAGCACCAGGGCCGGGAACAGCACCAGCAGGAACAGCACGATCAGCTGCGCGGCCAGGAAGGGCAGCACGCCGCGTGTCACCTCGTCCATCTTCATCTTGCCCACACCGGCCACCACGTTCAGCACCGTGCCCACCGGCGGCGTGATCAGGCCGATGGCGTTGTTGATGATGAACAGCACGCCGAAGTAGACCGGATCGATGCCCGCGGCCTTGACCACCGGCATCAGCACCGGGGTGAGGATCAGGATGGTGGGCGTCATGTCCATGGCCGTGCCCACGGCGATCACCAGCAGCATGATGGCGACCAGCAGCAGGGTCTGGTTGTCCATGAAGGGCTGCAGCAGCTCCACCACCTGCGCCGGGATCTGCGCCACGGTGATCAGCCAGGCGCTGACCATGGCCGCGGCCACCAGGAACATGATCACCGCGGTGGTGCGTGCCGCCGACACGAACACCTCCACCAGCTGGCGCAGGTTGATCTCGCGGTAGACCAGCACCGACACCAGCAGCGCATACACCGCCGCCACCACCGCCGCCTCGGTGGGCGTGAACACGCCCATCTTCAGGCCCACCAGCACGATCACCGGCAGCAGCAGGGCCCAGCCTGCATCACGCGCCGCATGCAGGCGCTCGGCGCGGCTGGCCTTGGGCGGCGGCACGATGTGCTCGCGCTTGGCCACCCACCACCAGGCGATGGCGATGCCCACGCCCAGCATCAGCCCCGGCACGATGCCGGCCAGGAACAGCTTGCTGATCGACACGTTCGCCGCCACGCCGAAGATCACGAAGCCGATCGACGGCGGGATCACCGGCGCGATGATGCCGGCCGAGGCAATCAGCCCGCCTGCCGTGGCCTTGTTGTGACCAGCCTTGACCATCATCGGCAGCAGCAGTGCGGCCAGGGCCGCGGTGTCGGCCACGGCCGAGCCCGACAGCGCCGCCAGCAGGCAGGCGGCGACGATGGCCACGAAGCCCAGGCCGCCACGCAGATGGCCCACCAGGGTCAGCGCCAGCTGCACGATGCGGCGGCTCAGGCCGCCCACGTTCATGATCTCGCCGGCCAGCATGAAGAAGGGCACGGCCAGCAGCGGGAAGCTGTCGGCGCCGTTGATCACGTTCTGCGCCAGGATCTGGGCGTCGAACAGGTCGAGGTGCCACATCAGCGCCACGCCGGTGAGCAGCAGCGAATAGGCGATGGGCACGCCCAGCGCCATGGCGCCCAGCAGGGCGCCCAGGAACACGAGAATCGTCATGAGAGAGGTCCGGTGGGGCCGCTGGGCAGGTCAGCGCGGGGCACTGCGGTCGGGCCCGGGTTGCAGGCGGGCGAGCTGGGCGAGCTCTTCGCTCTCCTGCACCATCACCAGATCCTGGTCGCTCAACCGGCCTGTCAGGCTGCGCCACAGCTGGCCCAGCAGCACGGCGCCGGCGCCGATGCCGAAGGCCACGCCGCTGGCGTAGAAGATGCCCATGGACAGGCCGCTGACCGGGGCCTGCACGTCCCAGTTGATCAGCATCTGCAACCAGGCGCCCTGCAGCAGCAGCGCCGTGGCGCCCAGCATGGCCAGCTGGGCGATCACCAGCACCACCCGCCTGGCACGCCGGCCCAGACGCGACACCAGCAGGTCGGTGCCCAGGTGGCCGTGCTCCACCAGCGCGGCCACCGCGCCCAGGAAGGTGAGCCAGACGAACAGCCAGCGCGCCAGTTCCTCGCTGATGGTGATGCCGGCGTTGAAGGCATAGCGCAGCACCACGTTGCCGAAGACCAGCACCACCATCACCACCAGGCAGGCGGCGCCCAGCAGGTCGAGGGCGCGGCACAGCGGCCGGCCGGGCGCTGCTGCAACGGCTGGCCGGCCGGGTGCCGCGCCGCTCATCGCAAGGCCGCCGGCGCCGGATCGCGCAGCAGGCCCACCAGGCCGCGCAGCGCCACCAGATAGCTCTGCACACCCAGGCCCTGCACCGTGCCGCGCACTGCCGGCGAGATGATGGAGTGCGCCCGCCAGGCCTCGCGCGCGGCGATGTTGGACATGTGCACCTCCAGGCTGGGGAAGGGCATGGCCTTGATCGCGTCGTGCAGGGGCACGCCGTGCTGGGTCAGCCCGGCCGGGTTGATCAGCGCACCCTGGGCACTGTCGATGTGCTCGTGCAGGAAGTCGATCAGCACACCCTCGTGGTTGGACTGGGTGATGGCCAGCTCCACGTCCAGCTCGCTGGCCAGGGCCTGCAGCCGGGCATTGATCTCGGCCAGCGTGGTGTGGCCGTAGATGTGCGGTTCACGGCGGCCGAACAGGTTGAGGTTGGGGCCGTGCAGCACCAGGATCTTCAAAAGGCCGGCGCTCATTTCTGCACCCGTGCCAGTTCGTCGTTGTACAGCTTGACCAGCACCGGGTCGTAGGTGGCGGCGAACTTCTCGGCCACCGGCTTGGCCACGGCACGCATGCGCGCCTGCTCGGCGGCGCTCAGCTCGTTGTACAGCATGCCCTTGGCCTGCAGCTCGGCCACCGCCTTCTGCGCCGCGGCGCGGCTGGTGCTGCGCTGGTAGGCGCGCGATTCATCGGCCGCCTCGTGCAACATCTTCTGCTCGGCCGGGGTCAGGCCGTCCCAAAACTTCTTGCTCACCAGCACGATGTTGGCCGCGTACACATGGTTGGTGGCGCTGACGTACTTCTGCACCTCGAACATCTTGTTCGACAGGATCACCGCAAACGGGTTCTCCTGGCCATCCACCGCCTTGGCCTCCAGCGCGCCGTACAGCTCGGCAAAAGGCATGGGCACGGGGTTGGCCTTGAAGGCCTTGAAGGTGTCCAGGAACACCGGGTTGGGGATCACACGCAGCTTCAGGCCGTCCAGGTCTTCGGGCTTGGTGATGGGCCGCTTGCTGTTGGTGACATTGCGGAAGCCCAGGTCCCAGTAGCCCAGGGCGACCAGGCCTTTTTCAGGCAGCCTGGCGATCAGGGCCTGGCCGAAGGGGCCGTCCAGCAGGGCGTCGGCCTGGGCGAAGCTGGCCACCGCAAACGGGAAGTCGACCAGGCCGAATTCCTTGACGATGCCGGCCAGCGAGGTGGTGGCCGGGGCCGACATCTGCTGCACACCGCCCTGCAGGGCGCTCTGCTGCTGCAGCTCGTTGCCCAGCTGCGAGGCGGGGTACTCCTGCACCTTGAGCTTGCCGCCGCTCTTGGTGGCCAGCAGCTCGGCAAAGCGCTTCACGCCCAGGCTCACCGGGTGGTCGGCGTTGTTGAGGTGGCCGAAGCGGATCACCCGCTCCTGCGCCGGCTGGGCCAGTGCGGCACTGCCCAGGGCGAGGGCGATGCAGGCACCGAGGATGGAACGGGTGGCGAGTTTCATGGGGGTCTCCAGTGGTCTGGCCATCTGGCCGGGAAAGGGCTGCGGAACGGCTGCGGAAGGCCGGGCCTGGCGCGGCGCCGGCGAAGTGGCGCCCTGCAGGCAGCCGACTGGCGATCACTCTATCCGAAATGGAAAACTTTTCCAATAGTGAAAACCATCCGGCCAATCTGGCTACACTTCGGCCGCAGCCACCCACAGGTCGGCGCAGGAGGAACCCCATGAGCGGACAGCTTGAACGCAGCCTGAATGTGCTGGAGTACCTGGTGGCGCACCCCGGCGGCAGCTCGCTGTCGGCGCTGGCCACGGCGCTGAACATGCCCTTGAGCGCCACCCACCGCATGCTCACCGAGCTGATCCGCCTGGGCTATGTGCGCCAGGACCAGAGCCATGCCGAGTACGTGCTGACGATCAAGCTGGTGGCCATGGGCCTGAGCTTTCTCAGCGCCAGCGGCATCACCGACGTGGCCCAGCCGCTGCTGGACCAGCTGGCCGCCGAGACCGGCGAGCTGGTGCGCCTGGCGGTGGTGGACGGCGACGCCCTCACCTTCGTGGCCAAGGCCCAGGGCGCTCGCCACGGCCTGCGCTACGACCCCGACATGGGCCTGTCGGTGCAGCTGTCGTGCAGCGCGGCCGGCCATGCCTGGCTGTCGACCATGACGGACGAAGAAGCGCTGCAGCGGGTGGCGCGCCAGGGCTTCGGCCAGCCTGCCAACTTCGGGCCCAAGGCCCCCACCACGGTGAAGGCCGTGCTGGGCTTCCTGAAGCTGGCGCGCGGGCGTGGCTTCTCGGTGATCGTCGACGTGTTTGCGCCCGGCATGTCGGCCATGGCCGCGCCGGTGCGCAACCACCAGGGCCAGGTGATCGGCGTGGTGACGGTGGCCGGCCCCTCGATCCGCCTGGGCGAGGAGCGCATGCTGGCCCTGGGTGCAGCGGTGCTGCAGGCGGCCGATCAGATCGGCCAGGCCAGCAGCGGCTCGGCGCTGTTCAAGCGCCAGGCTTGAGCGGCGCACCGGGCCCTGCCGCGTCGGATGCAGACGCCGCAGCGGCTGTCGCGGCATTCGGCAGCACCACCCGCACGATGCGCCCGTACGCCTGTTCACACCACAGCGCGGTGTGGCCCTGGGCATCGTCGGCCACGAAGAACAACTGCTGCCCCAGCCGCGTGAACTGGTGCGGAAAGCTGTCGGCCGGGCCGGGCGCCAGGTCGGCCAGGCGCCGGGTGCCGGCCACGCTGCCGTCGCTGGTCCAGAGCTCGTAACCGGCCGCGTCGTCTATGGCCGCATACAGCAGGCGCTGGCCGTCGGCCTGCAGGCGGTTGGGCACCTCGCCGCCGGGCACGGCCAGGCGCACCGGTGCCTCTTCACTGGCCTGGGCACGTGCGGCCAGCGCCGCGGCGGCGGCCAGCGGCTGCATGGCCCCGGCCATGGGCCGGGTGCCGGCGGCCGTGCCGTCGCTGCGCCACAGGCGCACCGGGCCCTGGCCATCGGTGGCGGCAAAGGCCAGGGCACCGGCGGCCACCGTCAGGTGCGCGGGCACCGCATGGCCCGGGCCGGGGTGGATGTCGGCCACGCGGCGGGTGCCCTGGCGCCGGCCATTGCTGGTCCACAGCTCCAGGCCGCTGCGGCCGTCGTCGGCGGCGAAGTACAGCTGGCTGCCCCAGGCCACCAGGTGGGCGGGGCGGGCGCTGGCCGCGCCGGCGTGGATGTCGCGCACCAGGCGCGTGCCGGCGGCCGTGCCGTCGCTGGTCCACAGCTCGTGGCCATGGCGGCCGTCGTTGGCCACGAAGAACAGCCTGTCCCCCACGGCCGTGAGGCGGGTGGGTGCGGCGGCGGCCGGGCCGGGCTGGATGTCCTTCACCAGGCGGGTGCCGGCCGCGCTGCCATCGGTCACCCACAGCTCGGCGCCACGCTGGCCGTCGTCGGCGACGAAGAACAGCTGCTGGCCCACCCGCGTCAGCTCACGCGGGTTGGCACCTTGGGCACCGGGCAGCAGGTCGGCCAGCAGGCGGGTGCCGCTGGCCGTGCCGTCGCTGCGCCACAGCTCGAAGCCATGGGCACCGTCGTCGGCGACGAAGACCAGCTGGCCGCCCAGTACGGTGAGCGCCGTGGGCACGCTGTCGCCGGCGCCGGGGTGGATGTCGGCCACGCGGCGGGTGCCGTCGGTCTGGCCGTCGCTGCACCACAGCTCGTAGCCGCTGCTGCCGTCGTTGGCGGCAAAACAGGCCTGGGCGCCGAAGCGCACCGGCTGCGAGGGGTGGCTGCCCAGCGCACCGGGCCGGATGTCGGCCACCGGGCTGGCCTGCAGCGTGGTGGGGTCCACCCGCCACAGCTCCTGGCCACTGCGGCCATCGTCCACGGTGAGCAGCAGGGCCTGGTCCAGCGCCGCCAGGTTGACCGGCACCGACACCGGCCGCGGCCGTGGCTGGCGCCACTGGGCTTGCGCCGTGCCGGCCAGCAGGCTGGCAGCCAGCAGCAGGGCCGCGCCGCGCAGCAGCACCTTGCTCATGACCCGGCCCTGCGGCGCTGCAGGCCGGCCAGCAGCAGGCCACCTGCGGCCATCAGCAGCAGGCTGGCCGGCTCGGGCACCGGCGCGGCCACGCTGTTCATCGCCGCCACCAGCTGCAGCTGGGGCAGGGAGCCGCGGGTGTCGTAGCCCAGGCCGATCTGCACCCGGTCCAGCTGCACGCCTTCGGCCAGGCCGAAGTGGCTCAGGTCGATGCGGGTCATGTTGACGTTGTGGTCGTCCACATGGGTGCTGGTCTCGGTGGTGAAGTACAGCCGGGTGACACCGTTGACCGTGACCCACAGGCTGTCGAAGCCCTCCTGCGAGTATTCATAGGCCTCGTGGCCGACCTCGAACAGCACCAGATCGTCGCCCGCGCCGTTGACCAGGCGGTTGTCGCTGAAGCCCAGCACCAGGGTGCTGGCCGTGCTGTCGCCAGCGCTGCTGGCCCGGGCCCAGGTGGACAGGCTGTGGTCGGTCAGGGCCTGGGCCAGCGAGGCGGCGTTGGTGCTGAAGCTGCCGCTGCTGCTGATCAGCTGGTCGGCGAAGCCCTGGCTGTCCAGGCTGAGGCCGCCGATCTCCAGCGTGGCGGCGCCGGCCCCCAGGCTGGTGGCCAGGGCGAGTGCGGCGCAGGCGCTGCGCAGCGGGTGCGTGCAACCGACCATGCTCAGCCCGCCCTGCGCTGGCGGCGCACCAGGGCACCCAGGGTGGCCAGGCCCAGGGCCATCAGGGCCCAGCCGCCGGGCTCGGGCACGCTGGAGATGGCCGAGACCTCGGCATTGGCGCGCAGGTCGTAGAAGCCGGTCTGCAGCGGGTCGCTGATGTCGACCACCAGGTTCAGGCTGCCGCTGCGGCTGGCGCTGCCAGTGGGCAGCTCGAAGGACCAGAGCTGCTCTTCGGCCAGGCCGTTGCTGTTGGTGTCCAGATTGCCGGCCTGCAGCTGCAGGATGGCGCCGGCAAAGCTGTGGTTGCCATCGGTCAGCGGCGCGGCCGCGGCCATCTGGTAGCCCACGGTGATGCTGAGGCTGCCGGCGCCGCTGAGCTGGAACCAGCCCGACTGCTGGGCCCAGCTCAGGCCCCGGTGCGGCTGGCCGGCATCGGGGTGGAACAGGCTGCGGCTGGCGCTGGCGGATGCGGCCAGCAGGCCGTTGGCGCCGGCCTGGGCCGAGGCCGCGGCATGGGCGGTGCTGGTGTCCAGCTGCTGGTCGGCCCAGGCCGAGCCCGGTGCGGGGTCGGCCAGCTGGTTGCCACCCAGGCCACCGGCTTCGCGGCTTTCGGCGAACAGGGACTGGTAGGCGCTGTCGGGCAGCCACTGCAGCGTCAGGCCGTTGCTGGTGCTGAACTGCAGGCTGGTGATCTGCACGCTGGCAGCGGCGTCGGCCGCCAGTGCGGGTGCACCGGCCACCAGGCCGGCGGCCAGGGCGGCCGCTGCAATGAAGTGTTGGGATGGCATGCTGGTTCCTGGTGTGGGTGGGGTCAGTACACGACGACCTTGCCGGTGGCGCGCGGGCTGGTGCAGTCGTTGTAGAAGTACTCGCCGGCCTGGCTGAAGGTGTAGGCCTGGGCCTGGCCCGGGGCCAGCGGGCCGATGTTGAACAGGCCCTCGAAGAACTGCGTGGCGCAGTGGTTCTTGGCGTTGGTGGCCGGGTTCAGGAAGGTGACCGTGGTGCCCACCGGCACGCGCAGGTGCTGGGGCGCCATGGCGTTGGCGGTGTCCAGTTCCACCGCGCCCACCGCGCCATTGCTGTAGCTGCGGTTGAGCGTGATGGTGTTGTTCACCACCGTGCCTTCCACCGCCGCAGCGGTGATGTCGCGGCGCAGCGCGGGCGGCTTGGGTGCCGGCAGCGGGGCCACCGTGCCACCCAGCTTGAAGGCCCACATGTAGTCACCGCGTGGTGCGTCGGCAAAGGGCAGGCCCGAGCCGCCGGCAAACACCGCGATGTACTGCTCGCCGTCGATCTGGTAGGCGATGGGGCTGGCGTTGATGGCGGCACCGGTCTGGAACTTCCACAGGTCCCGGCCGTTCAGCGCGTCCATGGCCAGCAGTTCACCGTTGGGCTGGCCCATGAACAGCAGGTTGCTGGCGGTGGACAGGATGCCGTTGCCATGCGCCACCGACCACGGCAGCTCCTTGCGCCAGACCACGCTGTTGGTGGACGGGTTCACCGCCACGATGCCACCCGACATGGGCGTGCCCAGCGGGCGCAGGCCGTTGCTGGCCTCGGTCAGCGAATGCGCCACCGCCACATAGCCCACGCCGGTGTACATCAGCTTGGTGGTATGGCTGAAGGACTGGTGGTTCCAGTCGGCACCACCACCCTGGCCGGGGAAGGACAGGATGGGCTCGTCCCAGTGCGGCACGAACAGGCAGCCCTGCTTGAAGTTGGGCACGGCGCGCGCCGGACCTTCCTTGGTCGGACAGGTGGGCACGAAGCTGCCGCCGCGTGGGAAGGGCTGGGTCGGCCAGGTCTTCTGGCGCGCGTCCTGCGGCACTGGCTTCTCGTCGATGCCGATCAGCGGCGTGCCGTCCTTGCGGTCCAGGATGTAGTACATGCCGGTCTTGCTGCCGTAGACCACGGCCTGGCGCGGCTTGCCGGCCACGGTGATGTCGGCCAGCACCGGCGCCATCACGTTGTCCATGTCCCAGATGTCGTGGTGCACCGACTGGAAGTGCCACTTGTAGGTGCCGGTGCGGGCGTCCATGGCCACGATGCTGTTGCCGAACAGGTTCTGGCCGCCGCGGGTGGCGCCGTTCTGCGACGAGCCGGCGCGCACATTGCCGAAGGTCCAGTACACGGTGTTGAGCACCGGGTCGATGGCGGGGTGGATCCAGGGTGTGGCGCCGCCGGTGAGGTAGGTGTCGCCCTCCCAGGTGTCGCCGCCGATGGTGCCGGGCGCGGCCGTGCCCCAGAAGTGCCAGACCTTGTCGCCGTTGTCGGCGCGGAAGGCCAGCGCGGCACCGCGGTTGCCGTCGTTCGTGCCCACGTGCAGCAGGCCGTCGTGGTAGACCACGGCCACCTTGGCGATGTTGCCGAAGCCGTTGTGCTGGCGCTCCCACACCAGGGCGCCGGTGGCCTGGTCGAGCGCAATGACGTAGTTGCCGGTGGTGAGGGTGAACACCTTGCCCTCGCCCACCGCCACGCCGCGGCGCGTCTGGCCGCCACGGCCGGGGTTGTAGCTCCACTTCACCACACCGGTCTTGCCGTCCACCGCGTGCACACGGCCTTGGGCGGTCTCGATGTAGAGCACGCCGTTGACGGCCACCGCCGTGCTCTGGTTGTTGCCCGACTTGGCGCCGCCCTCCAGGCTGGTGAGCCAGGCCGCGCCCAGGCGGTTGACGTTGGCTTTGTGGATCTTGGCCAGGGCGGTGTAGTTCTGGTTGCCCAGGTTGCCGCCGACCTTGGGGAAGTCGGTGGTGGGGGCCAGGCAGCAGTTGTCGGCGGCCAGCACGGGCAGCGCCGGGCACAGCAGCCCGGCGCCCAGCAGCAGCGCGTGGAGAGGGTGGCGGAACATGGGTGGAACTCCGGAAGTGGGTGGTGCGGGCATGCAGCGGCGCACCGGCACACGCCATGGGCGTGCGCCAGGTGTGCGGGTTTTGTCGGTGCGTGGTGGGTTGGCGGCTAGGCCGGGCGGCTGGTACCGGGGCGGCCACGGGCGCGCCAGGCACCCACGGCCAGCAGGCCGGCCAACAGCAGGCCGGCACTGGCCGGCTCGGGCACCGGCGCGGTGTAGGTCAGCTGCAGCTGGCCCGATGTCCAGCGGCCATCGGCGCCGGGCAGGTCGTTGACGGCGTCGTAGAACTCCAGCACCAGGCGGCCGTCGTCCTGCAGGCGGAAGCCCAGGCCGCTGTTGACCAGGTCGAGCTGGCCGCTGGCCTGCAGCATGCCGGCGAGGTTGCTGCCGTCACCGGGGCTGAGCTGCACACCTTCGCCGCTGCTGCTGGTCAGGTCCAGCGTCAGCTCCGACAGCCAGCTCGGGTCCAGCGCGCTGAGGTTGACCGACCAGCGCAGGCCGGTGATATAGGCCTGCGGTGCCAGCGTGTAGACCAGGCTGGTGTTGTCGGCCGAGCCCTTCTCGTCGAAGCTGGGCAGGTTGCTGAACTCGATCTTCAGCGTCTGGTCGGCCGCCAGCACCGCCGGGGCGGCGGCCAGCAGCACCAGGCCGGCGGCCACCGCCGCCAGGGGAAACACACTGCGCATGGCCGGCCTCACTGGGTGCAGAACGGCGTCAGGCCCATCACCGACATCACGCCCTGGGTGATCAGCTTCTGGAAGGCGGCTGCGCCCACGCCGGCGCCACCATCGGCGAACGAATGGGCGTTGTGGCCCAGGGTGGTGACCCAGGACTTGCCACCGTCGTAGTACTGGCACCAGGCCACCGGGTGGAAATCGGCATGGCCGGGGTGGGGTGCGCCGGTCAGCGGGCTGAGAGAGGCGGTGTCGACCTTGGCCAGGAACTTCACGTTCGTGGGGAAGGGCATCAGGTTGTACCACTCGTCCTGGAAGCCGAAGGTGGCTGGCACGCCGGCGGTGGACGGGTCGGCCGCGGTGATCACGACATTGCCGTTGCGGTTGGGGCCGTGGTTGTAGAAGTTGGCGTTGCCCAGCAGGCCTTCGTAGTAGGGCCAGTTGTATTCGGCACCGAAGGCGTTGTGCAGGGCCACGAAGCCACCCCCACGGCGCAGGTAGTTGCGCAGCGCGGTGCGGGCCGAATCATTGCTGCTGGTGGCAGCGGCGTTCCACAGCGTGTCGCGGTTGCTGCTGGCGAAGATCACCGCCTTGTAGTTGTTGATGCGGCCGGCCAGGATGGTGACGTCCTCGGTCCAGTCGGCGGCGATGCCGGCGGCAGCCAGCATGCGCACGAGGCCGGCCTGCATCACGTTGTTCTCGGCCATGGTGGGGTTCAGGCCGGCAGGCATCACCGTGCCCAGGTTGGCATGGCGCGGGCCGGCGGTGCGCGAGTAGATCAGCACGCGGTTGGGCGTGTTGGCGAACGCGCCCCAGTCGTTGAAGCACTCGGTGCTGACGCCGCGACACACGTTGTAGTAGGTGTCGTGGTGCTTGGGGTTGACCTTCTTCACGGCGCTGGCCACGGCCTGGGCCTGGGCAGCGCCACCCAGCAGGGTGCTGGCGGCCAGGGCCAGGGCGGCCAGCGGCAGGTGTCGGACATTCATCGGGGCTCTCCTCGGGGTGGTGGGTCCGGGCCGGCGGTGGGCGGCGCCGGCAGCGGCGCCATGGCGGCGCCGGATGGATGTGAAGCAGTATGCATTCTGGAAATGTTTTCCAATAAAGAACTTGATTCTGGTTTTCCCGGCTTGACCGTCGCTGCGTGGCGCCCATGCGGCGGCCCGGCCGGGCCGGCCGGCCGGCCGGCTGCAACACTGTGCGGGGCATCCGGTCCCGGCGTGCGCGCCGGGACGGGGCTCAGTCGTCGGCCTGCTCGCCCAGGAAGCCGCCGCTCTGGTGGGCCCAGAGCCGGGCATACAGGCCACCGGCGGCCAGCAGGTCCTCGTGCCGGCCCTGCTCGACGATGCGGCCGGCGTCCATCACCACCAGCCGGTCCATCGCAGCGATGGTGCTCAGGCGGTGGGCGATGGCCACCACCGTCTTGCCCTCCATCAGCCGGTACAGGCTGGCCTGGATGGCGGCCTCCACCTCGCTGTCGAGCGCGCTGGTGGCCTCGTCCAGCAGCAGGATGGGTGCGTCCTTCAGCATCACCCGGGCGATGGCGATGCGCTGGCGCTGGCCGCCCGACAGCTTCACCCCACGTTCGCCCACATGGGCGTCGTAGCCCTGGCGGCCCTTGGCATCGGCCAGGCCGCCGATGAAACCCGCGGCCTCGGCGCGCTCGGCGGCGGCGCGCAGGGCGGCGTCGCCTGCCTCGGGCCGGCCGTAGAGGATGTTGTCGCGCACGCTGCGGTGCAGCAGGCTGGTGTCCTGCGTCACCATGCCCACCTGGGCGCGCAGGCTGTCCTGCGTCACCTGGGCGATGTCCTGGCCGTCGATCAGGATGCGGCCGGCCGCCACGTCATGGAAGCGCAGCAGCAGGTTCACCACCGTGCTCTTGCCCGCGCCGCTGCGGCCCACCAGGCCGATCTTCTCGCCCGGGTGGATGACCAGGTCCAGGCCATCGATCACCGTCTTGCTGCCGCCGTAGGCGAAGTGCACCCCCTCCAGCCGGATCTCGCCGCGCCGCACCACCAGCGGCAGCGCGCCGGGTGCGTCCACCACCGTGCGCGGCCGGCTCAGCGTGGCGATGCCGTCGGCCACCGTGCCCACATGCTCGAACAGCTGGGCCATCTCCCACATGATCCAGTGCGAGATGCCGTTCAGCCGCAGTGCCATGGCGGTGGCGGCGGCCACCGCGCCGATGCCGACCTGGCCCTGCACCCACAGCGCCAGCGCCGTGCCGCAAACCCCCAGGGTGAGCGCCATGCTCAGCGCGTGGATCACGATCTCGAAGCCGGTGACCAGGCGCATCTGCGCATGCACCGTGGTCAGGAATTCGGCCATCGCGCCCTGGGCATGGGCGGCCTCGCGCCGGTCGTGCGCAAACAGCTTGACGGTGGCGATGTTGGTGTAGGCGTCGGTGATGCGCCCGGTCATCAGCGAGCGGGCATCGGCCTGGCTCTGCGACACCCGCGCCAGCCGCGGCACGAAGAAGCGCAGCGTGGCCAGGTACAGCGCCAGCCACACCAGCAGGGGCGCCAGCATCCAGGCGTTGAAGCCGCCGGCCACCACCACCAGGGTGACGAAGTAGATGACGATGAAGACCAGGATGTCGCAGACGATCATCCACACGTCGCGCACCGCCAGCGCGGTCTGCATCACCTTGGCCGCCACCCGGCCGGCAAACTCGTCGCCGTAGAAGCCCATGCTCTGGGCCAGCATCAGGCGGTGGAAGTTCCAGCGCAATCGCATCGGGAAGTTGCCCGACAGCACCTGCTGCTTGAAGATGGACTGCAGCGCCACCAGGGCGATGCTGGCCACCAGCACGCCGGCCAGCAGCAGCAGGCGCGTGCGCTCGTCGGCCCACAGGCGCTCGGGCGGCACGCGGGCCAGCCAGTCGACCAGGTTGCCCAGCCAGGCATAGAGCAGGGCCTCGAACACGCCGATGCCGGCGGTGAACAGCGTCATCGCCGCGATCCACGGCCCCAGGCCCTGGGCGCAGGCCCGCAGGAACGGCCAGAAGCGCGCCGGCGGCGTGGCCAGCGGCGCGTCGGGGTAGGGGTCGACCAGGCGCTCGAAGAACCCGAACACGGGTGGGCCCTGTCAGTCCTGCTGGCGGGCCAGGCGCTCGCTGCGCCAGTACACGTCGTCGCCGCCCAGGCCGTCGAGGTTGGCGCGGTTGAGCACCCGGGCCAGCACGAACAGCAGGTCGGAGAGCCGGTTCAGGTACTGGCGCGGCGCCTCGTTCACCGGCTCCTGCAGCGCCAGGTGCACCAGCGCACGCTCGGCGCGGCGCGCAATGGTGCGGCTGACATGGGCCAGCGCCGCGCTGCGGGTGCCGGCCGGCAGGATGAACTCGGCCAGCCGCGGCAGGGCGGCGTTGTGCTCGGCCAGGGCCTCGTCCAGGCGCAGCACGGCGTCGTCCTTCAGCAGGCTGTAGCCGGGGATGGACAGCTCGCCGCCCAGGTTGAACAGCTCGTGCTGGATCACCACCAGCAGCTCACGCACGTCAGCGGGCAATGGCTCGGCCAGCAGCACGCCGATGCTGCTGTTGAGCTCGTCCACGTCGCCCATGGCCATCACCCGCAGGTGGTCCTTGGGCACACGCGTGCCGTCGCCCAGGCCGGTGCTGCCGTCGTCTCCGGTGCGGGTGGCGATCTGGGTGAGGCGGTTGGCCATGGTGTGGATCCCGGGTGCGTGCAAAACCCGGCATCTTGCACCAAGCCCGCCCGTGCCGGCGGCAAGGCTGCAGGCCGGCCACGGTGGGCCCGGTCCGGCAAAGGCCCTACCATCGACGGCTCGCCAGATCCGCCCCGGAGACACCGCCATGAATGCCCCTGTCGACATCGCCAAGATGCTGCAACCCCGGCCGGTGCCGGCCGCCATGCTGGCCGCGCTGAAGGCCCGCTTCGGCGAGCGCTGCAGCACCGCCCAGGCGGTGCGGGAGCAGCATGGCCGGGATGAGTCGCCGTTCGAGGTGCCGCCGCCCGAGGCGGTGGTGTTTGCCGAGAGCACGGCCGACGTGGCCGCCGCCGTGGCCCTGGCGCATGAACACGCCGTGCCGGTGATCGCCTACGGCAGCGGCTCGTCGCTGGAAGGCCATCTGCTGGCGGTGCAGGGCGGCATCAGCATCGACCTGTCGCGCATGAACCAGGTGCTGCGCATCAACGCCGACGACCTCACCGTCACCGTGCAGCCCGGTGTCACCCGCAACCAGCTGAACAACGAGATCCGCCACACCGGCCTGTTCTTCCCCATCGACCCCGGTGCCGATGCCAGCCTGGGTGGCATGGCCGCCACCCGCGCCAGCGGCACGAATGCGGTGCGCTACGGCACCATGCGCGAGAACGTGCTGGCGCTGGAAGTGGTGACCGCCAGCGGCGAGGTGATCCGCACCGGCACCCGCGCCAAGAAGAGCAGCGCCGGCTACGACCTGACGCGGCTGATGGTGGGCAGCGAGGGCACGCTGGGCATCCTCACCGAGGTCACGGTCAAGCTCTACCCGCAGCCTGAGTCGGTGTCGGCGGCGATCTGCCACTTCCCCAGCATCGACGCCGCGGTCCAGACCACCATCAACATCATCCAGATGGGCGTGCCCATCGCCCGCTGTGAGTTGCTGGACGCCAACGCGGTGCGCTACGTCAACAAGCACGACAAGCTCACGCTGCGCGAAGAACCCATGCTGCTGATGGAGTTCCACGGCAGCGCCGCCGGCGTGGCTGAGCAGGCGCAGACGGTGCAGGAGGTGGCGCGTGAACACGGCGGCGAGAACTTCCAGTGGGCCACCACGCCGGAAGAGCGCAGCAAGCTGTGGACCGCGCGCCACCGCGCCTACTTCGCCGGCATGTCGTCCAACCCCGGCTGCCGCACCGTGACCACCGACACCTGCGTGCCCATCAGCCAGCTGGCCAGCTGCATCGGCAAGGCGGTGGTGGAAGCCGACGAGGCCGGCCTGCCCTACTACATCGTCGGCCATGTGGGCGACGGCAACTTCCACATCGCCTACCTGATCGACCCCAGCAAGCCGCCACAGCGCGACACCGCCGAGCGCCTGAACCACCAGCTGGTGCAGCATGCGCTCAGCCTGGAAGGCACCTGCACCGGCGAGCACGGCATCGGCCTGCACAAGCAGGGCTTCCTGCTCGACGAGGCCGGGGCGGCCACGGTGGACACGATGCGCCTGCTCAAGCGCGCGCTCGACCCGAAGAACATCCTGAACCCGGGCAAGATCTTCAGCCTGTAGGCCGCAAGCATCGGGGGGTGCGTGGAACAATTCGGGCTCGTCACGAGTCTTCAGGTCGGTCCAGCCTGAACAGCATGCAACACCACCTCCCCACCTACACCGTCGACGACTTCGACTTCACGCTGCCACCCGCGCTGATCGCGCAGCACCCGGCCGCCCAGCGCAGTGCCTCGCGCCTGCTGGACGGCACCGGCGCGCTGCCGGTGGACCGGGTGTTCCGAGATCTGCCCGGCCTGCTGGCGCCGGGGGATCTGCTGGTGTTCAACGACACCCGCGTGATCAAGGCCAGGCTGTTCGGCGAAAAGCCCACCGGCGGCGCGGTGGAGGCCCTGGTCGAGCGGGTGCTTCCCAACCCCGATGGCGCCACGCACGAGGTGATGGCCCATCTGCGCGCCAGCAAGAGCCCGCGCCCGGGCAGCAGCGTGTGGTTCGCCGACGGCGCCTTCGCCGCCGAGGTGCTGGGCCGCGGCGGGCCCGACGGCGGGCTGTTCCACCTGCGCTTTCCGGCCGATCCCTTCGCCCTGCTGGAGGCCCACGGCCATGTGCCGCTGCCGCCCTACATCACCCATGCCGATGGTGTGGACGACGTGGCGCGCTACCAGACGGTGTTTGCCGACAAGCCCGGCGCGGTGGCCGCGCCCACGGCCTCGCTGCACTTCGACGACGCGGTGCTGGCCGCGCTGGATGCGCGGGGCGTGCAGCGTGCCCAGGTCACGCTGCACGTGGGCGCCGGCACCTTCCAGCCGGTGCGCAGCGCCAACCTGGCCGAGCACCGGATGCACAGCGAGTGGTACGAGGTGCCGCAGCCCACGGTGCAGGCCATCGCCCGCACACGGGCGGCCGGCGGGCGCATCGTGGCTGCCGGCACCACCACGCTGCGGGCGCTGGAATCGGCCGCCCTCGGCGGCACGCTGCAGGCCGGCGCCCGCGAGACCGATGTGTTCATCACGCCGGGTTTCCAGTTCCATGTGGTCGACCGGCTGATCACCAACTTCCACCTGCCACGCAGCACCCTGCTGATGCTGGTGTCGGCCTTTGCCGGCCATGCCCATGCCCGGGCGCTGTACCGGCACGCGGTGGAATCGGGCTACCGCTTCTTCAGCTACGGCGACGCGATGCTGCTCGACCGCGCCAGCGGCTGACACCAAGGCCCGGCGCGCTGTGCCAGCGCGCCACAGCATTGCTCCATCCTGGCGAAATGGCCGGCCCACTTGCGTTTGCTCAAACGGCGGGCCCAGCGGGGCCGCGCAACATGGCGCCATCGACCCACCGCCATCCGCAGGAGCCCACACATGATCGACCGCAGCACCCTGGCCGCCCTGGCCGTTTCCACCATCTCGGCCCTGGCCGGCAGCGGCGCACAAGCCGCCGGCAACGACGTCAGCATGCTCAGGCTGGCCACCAACGCCGGCTGCATGACCTGCCACCACATCGAGCCCGGCGCCAAGGGCCCGGACGGCCTGGCGCCCATCGGCCCGGCCTGGCGCGACGTGTCGGCCAAGTACAAGGGCCAGAAGGACGCGTCGGCCAAGCTCACCCACACGGTGATGGCCGGCTCCAACCCCTACGACAGCCACTGGAAGGGCAAGGTCTCGGGCCTGGCCATGCCGCCCAATGCCGTGGCCATCCAGGAGGCCGAGGCCAGGCAACTGGTGAAGTGGATCCTGAGCCTGGAAGCGGGCAAGAAGTCCTGAAATCCTCACGACGCTGAAGGCGGTCAAGCCGCGCCGCCGGGCCTGCGACAATCGTGGGGTGTACACCCCGCTCCGCCTTGGTCTCAACCATACGTCCGGCTCGCTGATCGAGTCGGGCCTGTGCTTGGCTGCGCGCAGGGGTGACGGATGCTGACACGCCTGCAGATCGACGGGTTCAAGAACCTGCGGAGCGTGGACCTTCGCTTCGGGCCCTTGACCTGCGTAGCAGGACGCAACGGGGTCGGGAAGTCAAACCTGTTCGACGCCATCAGCTTTCTCAGCAATCTGGCTTCGATGCCGCTGGTCACGGCCGGGACGCGCGTGCGGGGGACCGGTGGGCGTATCTCTGCGATTCCGTCCCTCTTTGCACCGAGCCAGACCCACATGCGACTGGTCGCCGACATGGTCGTGCCGCGACAGGTGCAAGATGACTTTGACCGACCCGCCACGGCCACGGCCACATATATGCGCTATTCGGTCGAGTTGGGACTACCCAGTGCTGATGCGACTGAGCCTGGCCAGCCACTGGTTCTCTTGAACGAAGACCTGCGGGCCCTAAGCCTGGAGGCCGCACTGCAGGAATTGCGGTTCGGACCCGACAAGACCTGGGTCAAGCGGTTCTTGAAGGGGCCGGGCAGCCGCACTAGTCCATTCATCCACACTGATGGCGGTGCCATCAAGCTCTGGGGCGATCAGGGGCGCGGCGGACGTCAGGCTGAGGTACCCGCAGCCAAATCCCCGCAGACTGTGCTGGCCAGTGTGGGCGCCTCGACCCATCCGACAGCTCTGGCCGTGCGTCGGGAAATGCAGTCGTGGCGTCAGTTGCAGTTGGAACCGTCCGCGCTGCGGGCGCCCGATGACTATCGCGACGACGACAGCATTTCCCACAGCGGCGCGCACCTGCCCAATGCACTGCGTCGAATCGGCTGCCAGGCCGAACTCTCCAATCAGCTCGCCAATCTCATTCCCGGCGTCATTTCGGTCGATGTTGACAGTGACGACGCGCGACAGCAGCGGCTTCTCAAGGTGCGCCTACAGGATCGCCGCACCTACGATGCCAGTGCGCTATCTGACGGGACACTGCGGTTCATCGCTTTGGCACTGCTCGGACTAGATCCCCTGACCACCGGCCTGACCTGCCTGGAAGAGCCCGAGAACGGAATTCACCCCCAGCGCATTCCGGCCATGATGGCGCTTGTCCAGAAGCTGGCTGAAGACTTGGTCGCAGACGATCCTGAGGACAGAATCAGCGAACCCTTCGTCTCGTCACCTCGGCAAGTGATGATCAACACCCACTCGCCGCTTGTGTTCGCCGCGCTCCCTGAGCACGCCTTGCTGATGGCCGACACCCGGCGCCAGGGCGGACAGGATTGGGTGACCTTCAAGCCGATGGCAGGAACTTGGCGCGCAGCCGATTTGCCCGAGACCGCGCTGGTGAGCAAGGGCTTGCTGGCGGGTTATCTTGGCGCTCACCTGTCGAGCCGGAAAAGCAACAGCGACCCGTCCACCGACGACATGTTTCGAAGCCGATGACCTCGCTGCAAGACCTTGATGCGGTGGTCTGCACCCTGGTGGCCGATGGTTCATCGGACCGCGTCCTGCTGCCCATCCTGGAGTGGTTGCTGGAGCAGCATTGCACGGCTGACATCGAACTGCAGTTTGCGGACCATCTGCCGGCGGGAGCGTCGACACTGCAGGAGCGCATTCGTCTGGCGGCGGACTACTACCCCTGCCACCTGTTGTTTGTGCATCGCGACGCAGAGAGCGAAGACCCAGCGCTGCGGCAGGAGCAGATTGAAGCGGCCTGGGCAGGCAGCGGTGTGGTAGCCCCCCTGGTGACCGTGATACCCGTGCGGATGACCGAGGCGTGGCTACTGCTGGATGAACTGGCGATTCGTGGTGCAGCGGGCAATCCCAACGGCACCTCCGCCCTGCACTTGCCCCAACCAGGCCGGCTGGAACAGCAACGGGGCCCAAAGCTTGCACTCTTCGAAGCCTTGCGCGTCGCCTCGGGACTCTCTCCTACGCGCTTGAGGGGCTTCCAGCCGGAAGCAAGGCGCCATCGGGTGACAGAACTGATGAGAGCGACGAACCAAGGCTTTGGCCCACTGCGCCGCCTCTCATCGTTTGCCCGGCTGGAATCTCAGGTGGTGCAAGTCTTCGCGAACTGACTGATGCTGAACTTCCAACTGCTCGCCACCGAGGGCCAGGCCCGCCGCGGCCGCCTGACGCTGAACCACGGCGTGGTCGAGACGCCGATCTTCATGCCGGTGGGCACCTACGGCACCGTCAAGGGCGTGCTGCCGCAATCGCTGCACGACATGGGCGCCCAGATCATCCTGGGCAACACCTTCCACCTGTGGCTGCGGCCGGGGCTGGAGGTGATCGAGCAATTCAAGGGCCTGCACGGCTTCGAGGGCTGGACCAAGCCCATCCTCACCGACTCCGGCGGCTTCCAGGTCTGGAGCCTGGGCGGCGCCGATGGCACGGGCCGCAAGATCAGCGAGGAAGGCGTGCGCTTCGCCTCGCCAGTGAACGGCGACAAGCTGTTCCTCACGCCCGAGGTCAGCATGCAGGTGCAGACCGTGCTGGACAGCGACATCGTCATGCAGTTCGACGAATGCACGCCCTACCAGACCGCCGGCCACCTGACCACCGAGGCCGAGGCGCGCCAATCGATGGAACTGAGCCTGCGCTGGGCGCAGCGCTGCAAGACGGAATTTGCCCGGCTGGAGAACCGCAACGCGCTGTTCGGCATCGTGCAGGGCGGCATGTTCGAACACCTGCGGCAGGAGAGCCTGGACGCCCTGGTGGCGATGGACTTCCCCGGCTATGCCATCGGCGGCGTCAGCGTGGGCGAGCCCAAGGACCAGATGCTGCGCATCATGGCGCACACGCCGCACCGCCTGCCGGCGCACAAGCCGCGCTACCTGATGGGCGTGGGCACGCCCGAAGACCTGGTGGAGGGCGTGGCTTGCGGCGTCGACATGTTCGACTGCGTGATGCCCACCCGCAACGCCCGCAACGGCCATTTGTTCACCCGCTTCGGCGACCTGAAGATCCGCAACGCCCGCCACAAGACCGACCCCCGGCCCATCGACGAGACCTGCGGCTGCCAGGCCTGCAAGGGCACGGGCGGCGCCTCGGGTGCAGGCGCTGTCAGCCGCGCCTACCTGCACCACCTGGACCGCTGCGGCGAGATGCTGGGGCCGATGCTGACCAGCATCCACAACCTGCATTTCTACCTGCAGCTGATGCGCGAGATGCGCGACGCGCTGGACGCCGGCCGCTTCGACGCCTGGCGGGCCCAATTCAAGACCGACCGGGCCCGCGGCGTCTAGCCGCCGCCCGGCACCCCACCCACCACGCGCGGGCCCCGCAGGCGGCCCCGCCCCACACCGGACACACACCGCCCCATGGCGACTTCCAGCAGAACCAGGCGCAAGACGCCCGCCCAGCCCAGCGACAGCACGGTGGCCAACGCCCCGGCGCCAGCACCGGCCCCCACCGAGGTGACGGCCCGCCCGGCCGCACCCAGGAAGAAGGCGGCCACACCGGCACCCACACCGGCCCCAGCCCCCACTTCGGCGGCCACCAAGACCGGCGCCAAGCCGGCAGCGCGGCGGGCCCAGGGCGACACCGCGCCTGCAGCGCCGGCCGCCGCGGACGCGGCAGCGGCGACGAAGGCGGCGGCCAAGCCAGCCACGACCGCGCAGGCGGCGGCCAAGAAGGGGGTGGCCAAACAGGCCGCCGCCAAGCAGGCCGCCGCCAAGAAGCTCCCCGCCAAGAAGGCCGCGGCGCGCAAGCCGGCCCCTGCGCCAGCCCCTGGGCCGGCGCCCGAAACGGCCCTGGTGCCGGTGGCTGCACCCACACCTGCACCCACACCTTCGCCCGCGCCGGCCGCACTGATCCCACCGGCCGCACCGGCTGCAACGCCCGCGCCACTGCCCACACCGGCCACCAGCACCGCAGCGGCGGGCAAGCGCAGCCGTCGCAAGCCCACGCCGCGTCCAGACCCGCAAGCTGAAGCCACGGCCCAGGCCGTGCTGGCGGTGCTGGCGGCACCGGCCGATGCACCCGCGCCTGCACCCGTTCCTGCACTCGCCCACGCCAGGGTGCAGACGCCGGCGGACGACGCTGGCGATGCCACCACCGCCCCGGCCGCAGCGCCGGTGGCCACATCCGCCCCCGCACCCGCCCCGGCGCCCACCCCCGCGCCGGCAGTGGCTCCCACCGGCCCCGCCCACAGCCAGCTGGTCTGCCTGCCCGGGGACCAGGTGCAGATCGCCTGGCAACCCGGACATGCCTGTCCGGCCCCGCTGCGCCAGGCTGCCCAGCGCCGCTGCGACGCCCAGGGCCACTTGTCGCCCGAGGACGACGGCGCCCTGCCGCAGCTGCTGCGCCTGGCCCAGGAAGCCGGCCACGAGTTGCGGGTGGACGAGGCCGTGTGGGCCCACCTGGCCGCGCACCGCGATGCCCGCCACCGCCTGTCGGCGCTGGAGGCCGCCTACCCCGACGGCCCGGCCAGCGCAGCGCTGCAGCAGTTGCTGCGCGCGCCGCTGCCGCTGTTCCAGGCCGAGGGCGCCCTGTTCGCCGTGGTGGCCGGCCGCGCGCTGATCGCCGACGAGCGTGGCCTGGGCAAGAGCGTGCAGGCCATCGCCGCCGCCCAGCTGTGGCGCCGCCACTTCGGTGTGCAACGGGTGCTGGTGCTCTGCGCCCCGGCACAGCGCGCCGCCTGGCAGCGCGCCTGGCAGCGCTTTGCCGGCCTGGCGGCGGCCGATGTGCAGATGGTCGACGGCGGCCACCACCAGCGCCAGGCGCAGTGGTCGGCCGCGGCGGCCGTGCGCATCCTGGCGCCCGAGGCCCTGCACAGCGACGGCGCCCACCTGGCGCATTGGGCGCCCGATCTGGTGATCGTCGACGAGCCCCAGCAGCTGGCCTTGCACGGCGCCGATTGGGCCACGCTGCAAACCGCCCCGCATGCCCTGGTGCTCAGCGGCGCGCCGCTGGCCGATCTGCCGGAACTGATGGACACGCTGGTGGCCTGGCTGGACCAGGCCCGCCTGGGCCCGCTCGCCGCGCTGCGTGAACTGCACGCCGCCAGCCAGGGCGGCCAGCCGCTGGACGAGGCCGACATCGAGCGCCTCACCGCCGGCCTGTCGCGACTGATGCTGCAGCGCCTGCGGGCCGACGTCGCCGAGCAGCTGCCGCCGGTGGTGCACAGCGAGCGCCTGCTGCCGCTGGCCCCGGGCCAGCGCAGCCTGCACGACCAGCATGCTGCGCTGGCGCGCCGGCTGCTGGCCGGCTGGCAGGCCAGCGGCTGGTGCAGTGACAGCGACCAGTGGCGCCTGGCGCAGGCCCTGCAAGGCATGCAGCAGGCCTGCCACCGCGCCGACCCGGCCGATCCCGCCAGCGCCCTGGCCGAGTCCACGCTGCAGGCCCTGGCCGGTGCGCTGGACGATCTGGCCGGCACCGGCGCGCCGCGGGTGGCGCTGCTGTGCACGACCCAGGCCGACCAGGCCCAGCTTGCCCAGCGCCTGGTGGGCGGGCGCGTCTGCGCCGGCAACCCGCCGCTGCTGCTGGCCCCCAGCGACCCGCTGCCGGCCGGCGTGGACGTGGTGCTGCAGGTGGGTGTGCCCTGGCGCCCGCGTCGCCAACCGAGCGGCCCGCGTGGCGAGGCACCGGCCGGCCAGCAGTGGCTGTACCTGGTGGCGCAGGACAGCATCGAGTGCGGCCTGTTCGACACCCTGGCCAGCCGGCTCGATGCACCCCGCAGCCCCGCCGACGGCGGCGCACGTGGTTACCTGCAGGGCGAGGCGCTGCAGCAGTGGCTGCAGCTGCTGCAGGCCGCGCTGGCGGCCACGCCCACCGCCTGAAGCCGCGCGGCGCAGTGCTGCGGCGCATCGCCCTGTGCTTGCGCCGCGCCGCGGGCGCACTGCTGGCCCTGCTGATCCTGTTCGAGGAATGGGGTTGGGAGCCGCTGCAGCGCGCCCTGGCCAGGCTGGGCCGGCTGCTGCGGCGGCAGGCCCGGCAGCAATGGATGCGCTGGCGACAGGGCTGATGCAGGGCGCCGTGGCGCCGGCTCACCAGAACTGCCACTGCCCCGAGGCCACCACCCAGATGCCCAGTGCGCCGTTGGTCACCGCATGGGCGATCACCGCCGTCCACAGCCGGCCGGTGGCGCGGTACAGCAGCGCATAGGCCAGGCCGGCCACGACGGCGGCCAGCCACAGCGGATGCGCCAGCATGAAGACGAAGGTGGACAGCAGCACCGCCTTGAAGCCGGTGCGGCGTGGATCCACCCCCTCGAACACCGGGCTCTGCACCCAGCGCATCAGGAAGGAGCGCCAGAACAGCTCCTCCATCACCGGCACCAGCAGGGTGGCGCCCAGCCAGCGCACCACGATCAGCGGCCACAGCAGTTCACCCTGGGCGCCCACGGGCACGAAGGCCGCGGTGGGCTGGCCGATCTGCATCCAGGGCGCGTCGAGGTGGATCCACAGCACGAACACACCCAGGCCCACACCCACGGCCAGCAGGGCCTCGGCCAGATCGGGCCGGTTCTGGCGCGCCAGCTCGCCGTACTCGCGCCACCACAGCGCCAGCATGCCGCCCACCAGCAACAGGTTGGCGGCATACAGCCAGCGGGCATCGAAGCCCCAGCCGTTGTCGGCCGGCGCCATGCCGCGCAGGGCGAGCAAGGCCATGAAGGCGACGAAGGGCAGCAGGCGCAGCCAGGCGGCGCGGGAGAGATGCATGGGGTGCCAGTTCAAAACTGCTAAAACGTTTCAAACTGTACGGTTGAACCCACGCTGGCCGGCCCCCTCCGATGGGTGATCCGCCGCGCCGGGCGTGCCTTTGCGCACGCTCTGCCGCGGCGTGGGTGGCAGCGTCAGGCCGGTGGGGCGTGCAGCAGCCGGGCCACCTGCTGGTGCAGACCCTCGGGCGACACACCATCGGGCGCCAGGGCCGGGCCGGCCACCAGGCCCACCCGGCTGAACAGCCCGCGCCGCAGCGGCCGCACCATGGCCGCACCGCCTTCCACCCGCGAGAAGAACGAGCCCCAGAGGTTGTGCAGCGCCACCGGCACCACCGGCACGGCACGGCGCTTCAGGATCTTCATCACCCCGCCCTGGAAGGGCTGCAGCCGGCCGTCGCGGGTGATGCCGCCCTCGGGGAAGATGCACAGCAGGTCACCGTCGGCCAGCACCTTGTCGGCGGCCTCGAAGGCGGCGGCATAGGCCTGCGGATCTTCACGCTCGGGCGCGATGGGGATGGCCTTGGCCAGGCGGAACAGCCAGCCCAGCACCGGCACGGCAAAGATGCGGTGGTCCATGATGAAGCGCAGCGGGCGTGGGCTGGCGGCCATCAGCAGCAGGGCGTCGACATAGCTGACGTGGTTGCACACCACCACCGCCGCGCCGCTGGTGGGCAGGTGGCTGTCGCCGCGGACCTCGAAGCGGTAGACCAGGCGCGACAGCAGGAAGGCGATGAAGCGCAGCAGGTACTCGGGCACCAGCAGGAAGATGTAGGCCCCCACCAGCACATTGAGCAGGGCGGTGGCCAGGAACACCTCGGGCACGCTGAAGCCGGCGCCCAGCATGACGCCCGCGCCCAGCGAGCTGACGATCATGAACAGCGCGTTGAGGATGTTGTTGGCGGCGATGATGCGGGCGCGGTGGCTGGGCTGGCTGCGCAGCTGGATCAGCGCGTACATGGGCACGCTGTACAGGCCTGCGCTCAGCGCCAGCAGGAACAGGTCGGCCACCACGCGCCAGTGCGCCGGCTGAGCCAGGAAGGCACCCAGGCCTTGTTCGGCCACCGCGGGCAGCCCGCGGGACGCGAAGTACAGATCGATGGCAAACACGCTCATGCCGATGGCGCCGGCCGGCACCAGGCCGATCTCCACATGCCGGCGCGACACCAGTTCGCACAGCAGCGAGCCCACCCCCACGCCCACCGAGAACACCACCAGCAGCAGCGACGCCACCTGGGGGTCGCCATGCAGCACGTTCTTGGCGAAGGCCGGGAAGTTGGCCAGGAACACCGCGCCGAAGAACCACATCCAGCTGATGCCCAGCAGCGAGCGGAAGACCACGATGTCCTGCCGCGCCAGCACCAGGTTGCGCCAGGTCTCGGTGAACGGGTTCCAGTTGATGCGCAGGCCGGGGTCGGTGGGCGGGGAGTGCGGCACGGCCTGGGCCGCCCAGCGCCCGGCCAGGGCCACGGCGAAGCAGGCCACGGCCACCGCCGTGGGGCCGATCTGCGGGATGGCGATCAGCAGGCCGCCGGCCAGGCTGCCCAGCAGGATGGCGACGAAGGTGCCCATCTCCACCATGCCGTTGCCGCCAGTGAGCTCACGCTCGTTCAGGTGCTGCGGCAGGTAGGCGAACTTCACCGGGCCGAACAGCGTGGAGTGCAGGCCCATCAGGAACACGCAGGCCAGCAGCAGGCCGGCGTTGGCCGTCATGAAGCCCAGGCCGGCGGCGGCCATGATGGCGATCTCCAGGGTCTTGACCAGGCGCATCAGGCGCGACTTCTCCAGCTTGTCGGCCAGCTGGCCGCTGGTGGCCGAGAACAGCACGAAGGGCAGGATGAACAGGGCGCCGATCACCAGGCCGGCCAGGCCATCGGGCAGCCAGGGCACCTGCAGTTGGTAGGTGACCAGCACGGTGAAGGCGAACTTGAACAGGTTGTCGTTGCCCGCCCCCAGGAACTGCACCCAGAAGAAGGGGCCGAAGCGCCGCTGGCGCAGCAGGGCGAACTGGTTGGGGTGGGGGGTGTCGTCGCGCAAGGCAGGCTCCGGCGGGGCTGGTGGGGGCACTGTAGTGCCCGGCGGTGACGGGTGCAGGCGCGTGCTCAGCGCAGCTCGACCACCGCCCCGGCCAGGCCGGCGCGTGGCAGCCAGGCGAACACCGAGTCGACGGTGACGGTGGCGATGCGGTCGGCAAAGCGCTGGTCGCTGGGGTGGTCGTCGAAGGCCAGGTTGGCCCGGGTGGCGCGGGCGCCCAGGCGGGTCAGCGGGCCCAGGCGCAGCACCGTGGGCTGGTAGCCGCGGGCCTGCAGCCAGCCCTGGGCCTGGCGGCGGCTGCCGGCCGCATCGGCCGCCATCACCAGGGTCTCGATCGCCCACTGGTTGCTCTGCTGGTAACGGGTGGCCCAGGGGTAGGCCAGCATGCTGTAGCGGGGTTCATGCAGACGGCTGGCGGCGGCGTTGTCCTGCAGCAGCGGGCGCAGGCGGGCGGCCAGCTCGGGCGCCAGGGGCACGAAGGCCGCCTCGTAGCGGGCCGGGCTGTCCAGGAAGAACTGGCCCAGGCCCTGGCGGTAGACCGCTGCCTCGGCCGTGCCGCAGTGGTTGAGCTTGTGCAGCACCCGCCAGGGTGCGTCGGCGGCGTCGCCATCCCGGTAGGCGAAGCCCAGGTGGGACCAGCGCAGGCCGTAGGCCGACAGGTCCTGCCCGGCGCGTGCCAGCAGCACCACCTGGGCACCGCTGGCCTCCAGTGCGGCGCGTGTGCGCTCGGCCAGGGCCAGGCCACGCTCGACGGCCTGGGCCGTCATCGGCGTGTCCTCGCAGGGGCGGCCGGCCTGGGCGGTGGCAGCGGTGGCCACCGCCATCGCCAGCAGCAGGCGGCGCAACAGGGTATTCACTGCGACACCCGCTCGTTGTGCAGCAGCGCAGCGCCGGCGGCGTTGGGGATGAAGGCCAGGGCCTGGCCGGCGGCCGACAGCAGCAGGCCGGTGCCCAGAGCCGTGACGCTGACCACCGCGCCCGCCGCCAGCGACAGCCCGCCGGCGGCGCGGCCGGCCAGGCGCAGCGAGGCGCGGGCGCCGTCGGAGGCCCGCTGCAGCACCCACACCGTGCCGTCGGCCGAGGCCTCCACCGCCACCACGCTGAGCTGGGCACCGCCCGACAGCAGGGCCACCGGTGCCGCCACCACCACCGCCACCGGCAGGGCCGACAGCGCGCTGGCCGCGGCCGAGGCATCGGCCGCCCGGCTGGCCAGCGGGGACGCCAGCAGGGGGGCGCAGGCCAGGGCGGTGCAGAGGGTGCGACGCAGGGAGGAGAACGGGTGTGCGGTCATGGAGGTCTGCCGGGGTTGAACGTGGCCGCATGGTGCCGGGCCAGGCCCAGGAGTTCAATCTCTCGATTCGAAGTGCATCGGATACGGCCGCCCGGTATCGCCTGCCGATACCATGCACCCATGTCCACCACCTTGTCCCTGGTCCAGGTGCTGAAGGCCGAGCTCAAGCGCGCCGGCATCACCTATGCCACCCTGTCGCGCGAACTGGGCCTGGCCGAATCCAGCGTCAAGCGCATGCTGGCCAAGGGCGACATGCCGCTGGCCCGGGTGGACGCGATCTGCCGTGTGCTGAAGACCGATTTCGCCGAGCTGGCGCGCCAGGTGGCCGAGGCCCAGGCCCAGCGCCACATGCTGACCCCGGAACAGGAGGCGGCGGTGGTGGCCGACCCGCGCCTGCTGCTGCTGGCGCTGTGTGTGCTGAGCCAGTGGACGGCGGCGCAGATCGTGGCCACCTACCGCCTCAGCGAGGCCGAGTGTGTGGCCGGCCTGGCGCGGCTGGATGCGCTGGGCCTGATCGAGCTGCGCGCGGGCAACCGCTACCGGCTGCGTGTGTCCAAGACCCTGCGCTGGCAGCCCGACGGGCCGCTGATGCAGTACGTGCGCCAGCGGGTGGTGGGCGACTATTTCAGCGGCGGCTTCGACGGCGAGGACGAACTGCTGATGCTGGTGCACGGCCAGGTGAGCCGGCCGATGGCGCGGGTGTTCAACCAGCGGCTGCAGCGTGTGGCGCAAGACTTTGCCCAGCAGCATCTGGCCGACCAGCGCCTGCCGGCGGACCAGAAGCGGCCGTTCACCGTGCTGATCGGCCTGCGCAGCTGGCTGTTCTCGGCGCTGCGTGATTTCCGGCGTGAACCCGAGGGGCCGGTGGTGGCCGGCAGCGCGGCGGCGCCACGCCCCTGACAATGCCGCCGCGTGGTGGCCGCGGGCCGCTGCCCAGACAAGGAGCGGTGCACGATGAGCAATTCCAGCCTGTTGGCGGAGGTGGTGGCCAAGGTGGGCCAGGCGGTGATCCTGTGGCGGCGGCTGCAAGGCCCGGCGCCGGCGCAGGCCCTGGGCGGCACGCCGACCATCCCCGCCGCGCGGCCGCAGGGCAGCATGCCCACGCTGAAGATGCCCACCGCCCAGGGCTGGGTCGGTGGCCAGCTGCCCAGTGCCGCCCCCGGGCTGCGGGTCAACGCCTTCGCCACCGGCCTGAAGCACCCACGCTGGCTGCATGTGCTGCCCAACGGCGACGTGGCCGTGGCCGAGGCGCTGTTCGAGCCCGGCCCGGTGAAGACACTGTTCGGCCACGCGATGGTGAGCACCATGCGGCGCGCCGCCGCGGTGGGCCCCAGCCCCAACCGCATCACCCTGCTGCGCGACGCCGATGGCGACGGCGTGGCCGAGCAGCGCACGGCGCTGCTGGAAGGCCTGCGCCAGCCCTTCGGCATGGCCTTGATCGGTGACCAGTTCTACGTCGGCAACACCGACGGTGTGGTGGTCTATCCCTACACCCCGGGCACCACCCGCATCACGGCGCCAGGGCGCCCGCTGTGCAGCTTCAAGCCGGGTGGGCACTGGACCCGCAGCCTGCTGGCCAGCCCCGACGGCAACAAGCTGTATGCCGGCGTGGGCTCGCTGAGCAACATCGGCGACCTGGGCCTGGAGGTGGAGCAGGGCCGCGCCTGCATCGTCGAACTGGACCTGCAGACCGGCACCACCCGCAGCTTCGCCAGCGGCCTGCGCAACCCGGTGGGCCTGGCCTGGGAGCCGCGCACCGGCGCGCTGTGGACGGTGGTGAACGAGCGTGACGGCCTGGGCGACGAGACCCCTCCCGACTACCTCAGCAGCGTGCAGGACGGCGGCTTCTACGGCTGGCCCTACAGCTACTGGGGCGGCACCGTGGACGACCGCGTGCCGCAGGACCCCGCGGCGGTGGCGCGCGCCATCACGCCCGACTACGCGCTGGGCGGCCACACCGCCTCGCTGGGCCTGTGCTGGATGCCGGCAGGCACCTTCCCCGGCTGGCCCGAGGGCATGGCCATCGGCCAGCATGGCTCCTGGAACCGCAGCACCCTCAGTGGCTACAAGCTGGTGTTCGTGCCATTTGCCGACGGCCGGCCGGCCGGGCCGCCGCGCGACATCCTGGGGGGCTTTCTGGCGCCCGACGAATCGGTCTCCTACGGCCGGCCCGTGGGCGTGGTGCTGGCCCCGGGTGGTGGGCTGCTGCTGGCCGACGACGTGGGCGATGTGGTGTGGCGGGTGGTGGGCGCGGGCTGAGCTGGCAAGCCCAGGCCCCGGTGGGGCCGGGGCCTGTGGCGGCGGCCGCGCCGGCGCCTGTGTTGGCAGCTGCGCCGCTCAGCGTGTCGCGTTGCCGTGGTGGTCGTCTTCCTCGGCCGGCGGCAGCTTGAAGTTGCCCTTGCCACGCTGGCCATTGACCACCGCGGTGTTCATCGCGAACTGCAGCACCGTGTAGGCGATGGCGTCGCTGTTCACGTCGAGCGCCACGTCGTTGTTGTTGGCATAGGTGTCGCAGCGCAGGTGGTAGCAGGGGTCGTACTGCTGGCCCGCCGTGCCACCCCACAGCGCCGCCTCGGCCGCCGTCTTCACGCCCTCGGCACCGGTGAACAGGCCGCCGGCCGGGATGCCATTGGCGATGAAGGCACCGTAGTCCGAGCGGCCGGTGAAATCGCTGCCCTTGAACGGCACGCCGCGCGCGGTGAAGAAGTCTTCGAACACCTTCTCGATCTGGGCCGATCCGCCCGGGCCCGCGCCGGCGCCCACCTGGTCGGAGTCGTCACCGTCGTAGATGAAGAACACGTGGTTGGGCGAGCCGACCATGTCGAAGTTCAGGTACAGCGCGATCTTGGCCTTGTCGTCGGCGCTCAGGCCGGCCACGTAGGCATTCGAGCCCAGCAGCCCGGATTCCTCGGCACCCCACCAGGCGAAGCGCAGCTTGTTGCGCGGCTTGACCTTGGCCATCTGCAACGCCGTCTCCAGGATCGCCGCGCTGCCCGAGCCGTTGTCGTTGATGCCGGGGCCGCGCTGCACCGAGTCCAGGTGCGCACCCGCCATCACCACGTTGTTCGGATCGCCGCCGGGTGACTCGGCGATCACGTTGTACTGGGTGACCAGCTGCGGGGCCTGCACCTGCACCCGCGCCGCCGACCCTGGCTGGGCGAGCGCACTGCCGTCGGCGAAGGACGCGCCCACCACCGGGATCGACGCCGTCGTGGGCACCAGCGTGCCGACGATCAGCGGCTCGCGGTCGGGCGTGTTGCCCTGGTTGAAGATGATCACCGCCGATGCACCCGCAGCCTGCGCGTTCAGCACCTTGGCCGCGAAGCTGCAGGTGCCGCGCTGGACCAGCGCGATGTTGCCGGCCGGGAAGCCGGCGAAATCAGCCGCCTCGCAGCCGCTGGTGTTGCCGCGCGGCGCCACCAGGTTGATGTCGACCGCGGTGACGGCGGCAGTCACGTCGCCGGTGCCGGTTCCGGTGAAGGTGCCCGATTCATAGGTCGCGGCCAGCGGCGCGGTCTGGCGCAGCAGCGGCAGCGCCACATAGGTGAACGGGAATGCATTCAGGCTCACCGCGTAGCCGGCGGCCGTCAGCTTGCCGACGATGTACTGCACGCTCTGGTCGTAGCCCGGCGTGCCGGCGGCGCGTGTGCCGCCGTTGGCGTCGGCGATCGCCTGCAGCGCCGCCTGGTGGCTGCGCACACCGGCAAGCGTGACGCACTGCAGCAGCTTCGCATGGGTGTTGTTGACACGTGTGGCGCAGGCCGCGTCGTCGGCCGCCAGCGCACGTGCGTCGCCGAGCGCCGCCAGCTGCGCATCACCTGCATCATCGCCGCCACCGCCGCAGGACGCGAGGAACAGCGCAGCGGCAGCCACCAGTGCGGTGGGACCTGTCGAGCGCCGGGCAGCGTGCTGGCGGACGGAGCGTTCCATGTCGTTCCCCTCTCGGGCCTGCAGGCCCTGGTGGCTGGTGAACCCCAGCGCGGCTGGGCGCCGCGGTGCGGGATCGGTCCGCGGTACTGCCGGCGGCGGAACCAGCCTACGCCGCCACAGGCGACGCCGTCATCCGCCCGAACCCGGGAGCGGGTTTGTTCGGGGGAGCACGGCCCCGGGGCAGACAGGCGGCGGGCCGGACCTGGCGTGGGCAGCAGCGGCGCCCGCAGCGCTCAGCCCGGGCCGGCCACCGTCGCCAGGTTGAAGCGCGCCACCGCCTGCCCCGGCACGGCCGGCAGATCGGCACCACCGCCCACCCACAGCCAGCGCACCGGATGCCGGAAGGTCTCGTGGCGCTGCCACAGCGCGGCCAAGGCCAGGCGCAGGGCGACGTGGTCGGCTGCATCGGCCAGCACCAGGGTGGCGCGCCGTGGCATCCAGTCGTTCTGCAGCCGTCGCAGTGACGGTGGTGTGCTCAGCGCCCAGCCGGCGTCCCAGGGGTCGTCGGCCTGGCGCTGCCGCCATGGCCTGGCGTCGTTGAGCTTGGCCTGGATGCGCCAGGCCAGGCCGGCGGCACGCGTGGGCAGGGCATCCAGCCGGATGCCACCGTCCATCTGGCGTGCAAATGCATCGGCCCAGCCCATCAGCGCCACGGCCTCGGCGCCCATGGCACCACGCAGCGCGCCCACGGCCAGGCGGGTGCGCAGCTTGGGCACGGCGCCGGTCAGGCACCAGGCGCTGAGCGCGCGCACCGCCAGGGTCTGTGCCTTGAGCCGGGCCTGCTCGTTCGGCACCGCCGCCGGCGGGCGCAATGCCTGGGTGTCGAAGCCGGCCTGCAGGCCGATCAAGTAGTCCACCAGGCTCATCGTGGTCCCTCGCCGGCCGGCCGCGGCGGGCGCCGCAAGCCCGCCAAGACCTCCGCGGTGTGCTGCCCCAGCGTGGGCGCCGCGCTGCGCACCGCGCCGGGCGTGGCGCTGAGCTTGGGCACGATGCCGGGCACGGCCAGGGCCAGGCCGTCGGGCGTGCAGGCCTGGCTGATCATGCCGCGGGCCAGGAAATGCGGGTCGCTGGCGATGTCGGCCACGGTGTAGATGCGCCCGGCCGGCACGCTGGCGGCCTGCAGCACGGCCACCACCTCGGACACCGGGCGCTGCACCGTCCAGGCCGTGATGGCGGCGTCCAGTTCGTCGACCCGGGCCGCACGCCCGGCGTTGTCGGCCAGGCCGGGGTCGGCGCCCAGGTCGTCGCGCCCGATGGCGGCCATCAGGCGCTTGAAGATGCTGTCGCCGTTGCCGCCGATCACCACCTGGCCGTCGGCGCAGCGGTAGGCATTGCTGGGCGCGATGCCGGGCAGGGCCGAGCCCGCCGGCTGGCGCACCACGCCGAAGGCGCTGTACTCGGGCAGCAGGCTCTCCATGCAGTTGAAGACCGATTCGTACAGCGCCACGTCCACCACCTGGCCGCGGCCCTTGGGGGCACTGGCGCTGATGCTGTGCGCCCGCGCCTGCAGCGCCAGCAGCACGCCGATGACGCCATGCAGCGCGGCCAGCGTGTCGCCCAGGCTCACACCGGCCCGCACCGGGGCACGGCCGGGCTCGCCCATCAGATGGCGCAGGCCGCCCATGGCCTCGGCCACCACGGCGAACCCTGGCAGGTCGCGGTAGGGCCCCGTCTGGCCATAGCCGCTGATGCGCAACATGATCAAGCCCGGATTGGCGGCGGCCAGGGTCTCGTAGCCCAGGCCCCATTTCTCCAGCGTGCCGGGCTTGAAGTTCTCGATCAGCACATCGGCCTCGGCCGCCAGGGCGGCCACGTCGGCGCGGCCTTCGGGCGTGCGCAGGTCCAGCACCACGCTGCGCTTGTTGCGGCTCTGCACCTGCCACCACACGCTGGTGCCCTGGTGCAGCAGCCGCCACTGGCGCAGCGGGTCGCCGTCGCCCGGCGGCTCGATCTTGACCACCTCGGCACCGAAGTCGCCCAGGGTCTTGCCGGCAAACGGGCCTGCGATCAGCTGGCCCAGTTCCAGCACCTTCAGCCCGGCCAGCGGACCGGCGGCGGTGGTTGGGGTGTCGCAGGCGTCGCTCATGGGGCCAGATTGTCGGGTAGCACGTCCCCGCCATCGGGGCTGACAGCCGGGCTTTGCCGGTCAAAGTTACTCTTCCGCCCATGCGCACACTCTTCGATCCCATCCAAATCGGCAACATCGCCCTCGCCAACCGCATCGTGATGGCGCCACTGACACGCAACCGCGCGCCAAAGCAACTGCCCAATGCGCTGATGCGCGCCTACTACCAGCAGCGCGGCAACCCGGCCACCGGCGCCGGGCTGATCATCACCGAGGCCACCCAGATCAGCCCCATGGGCCAGGGCTACCTGGACACCCCGGGCATCCACAGCGCCGAGCAGGTGGCGGCCTGGCGCCCCATCACCGACGCGGTGCATGCCGAAGGCGGCAAGATCGTGGTGCAGCTGTGGCACGTGGGCCGCATCTCGCACAGCAGCCTGCTGCCGGGCGGCGTGGCGCCGGTGTCGTCCACGGCCCGCGCGGCCCAGGGCAAGACCTTCACCAGCGACGGCTTCGTCGACTGCTCCACGCCACGCATGCTGCGGCTGGACGAGATCCCGGCGCTGGTCGCTGACTACCGCCAGGCCGCCCGCAACGCCATCGCCGCCGGCTTCGACGGCGTGGAGGTGCATGCCGCCAACGGCTATCTGCTGGAGCAGTTCCTGCGCGACAGCATCAACGACCGTGCCGACGCCTACGGCGGCAGCATCGCCAACCGCGCGCGGCTGCTGGTGGAGGTGATGCAGGCCATCACGGCCGAGATCGGCGGTGGCCGCACCGGCATCCGCCTGTCACCCATCACGCCGGTGAACGACGCCGGCCAGGACAGCGACGCCCAGGCCTTGTACGAACACGTGGTGCGCCAGCTGGCGCCGCTGGGCCTGGCCTTCATCCACCTGATCGAGGGCCAGACCGGGGGTGCGCGCGATCTCACCGCCAAGGGTGTGAAGCCCTTCGACTACGCCGCCCTGCGTGCGCTCTACAGCGGCCCGTGGATGGTCAACAACGGCTACAGCCGGGCGATGGCGCTGGAGGCGGTGGCCAGCGGCGCGGCCGACCTGGTGGCCTTCGGCAAGCCCTTCATCAGCAACCCCGACCTGGGCGCACGCCTGCGCAGCGATGCACCGTGGCAGCCGCTGCTGCAGGCCACGCTGTACGGCGGTGGTGCGGCGGGCTACACCGACTACCCCACGCTGGCCACGGCCGCCAGCACCACCGCCACCACCGCCTGAGCGTGGCCGCCTGGTCGGCCGGCCCCGGGCCGGCCGTGCAGCGTGTGGCCGGCACCCTGCTGCTGGCCGCAGCGGCCGGCGCGCTGGCGCAAGCCCTGCACTGGCCCCTGCCGTGGATGATCGGCCCGCTGCTGGCCACCGCGCTGGGCAGTGCGGCCGGGCTGCCGCTGGCGGCCTCCCACCGGCTGCGCAATGCCGGCCAGTGGATCATCGGCAGCGCGCTGGGCCTGTACTTCACGCCCAGCGTGGTGGCGGTGGTGGCCATGCTGGCGCCGGCCATCGCCCTGGGCGTGGGCTGGGCGCTGCTGCTGGGCCATGGCTTCTACCGCTTCCTGCTGCGGCTGGAGCCCGGCGGCACGCTGCAACCCGCCTCGGCCTACTTTGCCGCCGCCATCGGCGGGGCCTCGGAGATGGCCTTGATGGCCGAACGCCAGCAGGCCCAGGTCGACCGGGTGGCGTCTGCCCATTCGCTGCGGGTGCTGATCGTGGTGGTGCTGATCCCGTTTGCCTACCAGGCGCTGGGGGTGCATGGCGCCGACCAGGCGCTGAAGGCCACCGGTGCGGTGCAGCCCGCCGGCCTGGCCCTGCTGCTGGCCGCCACCGCCGCCGGTGGTGCGCTGATGCAGGCGCTGCGGGTGCCCAACCCCTGGGTGTTGGGCGCGCTGGCGGTGTGCATGGGGCTCACCGGCAGCGGCATCAGCTGGTCGGCCCTGCCCGGCCCGCTGGCCAGCGCGGCGCAGCTGGCCATCGCGGTGACGCTGGGCGTGCGCTTCACGCCGGCGTCGGTGCGCGCCGCGCCACGCTGGCTGGGTGCGGTGGCCCTGGGCACGCTGGTGATGATCGTGGTCTCGGCCGGTTTTGCCGCGCTGCTGGCCTGGGGCTGGGGCCTGCATCCGGCCACCGCCCTGCTGGCCACCTCACCCGGTGGCATGGCCGAGATGGCCATCACCGCCAGCGTGCTGGGCCTGGGCGTGCCGGTGGTCACCGCCTTCCACGTGGTGCGCTACGCGGCGGTGCTGGTGCTGACCGGGCCGCTGTGGCGGCTGGAGGCGGCCAGGCTGGCGCGGCGCGCGGCGCCCGTCAGGTGAAGCTGCGGCGCCCGCCACGCTGGTGGCGCGACAGGAACAGCTCGCGCAGGTTCACCTCGCGCGGGCCGGGGACGAGCGCGGCCGTTTCGCCGGCCTGCAGCTGGCCCGGGTGCAGCACCGCCAGGTAGGCGCCGCAGTAGCCGCTCTGGTTCATCAGGCTGCTGGCTTGGGGAAAGCCCATCACCGCGTTGAACTTGTAGCAGGGGTTGCGCGGCTCGCTCACCACCAGGGTGCAGCCGGGCAGCTGCAGCTGGTCGCCGATCCACAACCCGGCTTCGTCGATGCCCTCGACCGTGAGGTTCTCGCCGAACAGCCCCGGCGCCAGCGGCGCGCCGGGTTCGGCCACGCCGGCCTGGGCCCGCACCGTCTGCCAGAAGGCATGGTGCTGCACGCTGTAGAGGTAGACCGCCTTGCTCTGGCCGCCGTGCACGCTCTGGTCGGCCTGCTCGTCGCCCGCAAGGCCCAGCGGGCCCACGGCCACCGGCCCGGCGACTGGCTGCTTGCCGATGGCGCTGACCACCGTGCGGCCCTGGATCAGCCGCGGCGTGGCGCGGGCGGTGTTGACGCTGAGGATCTTCATGGCGCGGACGTGGCGGTGGTGGAGCCCGGATTTTCGGCGACGGCCGCCAGCTGCGCCTGGTCCTGCTGCACCAGACCATCCACCAGCTCGATCACCCGGTCGCAGCGCGCGGCCAGGCGCGGGTCGTGGGTGACGATCAGGAAGGCGGTGTTCAGCTCGGCATGCATGCGCCGCATCAGCTTGAACACCTCGTCCGACGATGCCCGGTCCAGGTTGCCGGTGGGCTCGTCGGCCAGCACCAGGGGCGGCTGCAGCACCAGGGCGCGGGCGATGGCCACCCGCTGCTGCATGCCGCCCGACAGCTCGCCCGGCCGCTTGGCCGCCGCCTTCTCCAGGCCCACGGCCTGCAGCATGTCCAGGGCCTGGGCGCGGCGTTCGGCGCTGACGAAGCCGTCGCGCATCAGCGCCGGCAGGGTGACGTTCTCCAGCGCGGTGAAGGCCGGCAGCAGGTGGTGGAACTGGAACACGAAGCCCAGCGCAGAGCGGCGGCGCAGGGTCAGCGCCGCATCGTCCAGGCCGGCCACCTCGGTGCCCTGCAGGCGGTGGCTGCCGCTGGTCAGCGGCTCCAGCAGGCCGATGATGTTCAGCAGCGTGCTCTTGCCCGAACCCGAGGGCCCGATCAGGGCCACGAACTCACCCGGCTGCAGCGTGAACGACACCCCCCGCAGCACCTCGGCCTCGTTGGGCAGGCCGATGTTGTAGCGCTTGTGCACATCGGCCAGCTGCAGCAGCGGGGTGTCGTCCATGCTCAGATGCGGATCGCCTGAGCCGGGTCGAGCGCCGCCGCCCGCCGCGCCGGCGCCACCGCGGCCACCACGCCGCACACCGTGGCGATGGCGGCGATGCGCAGCGCCTGCCCCGGCGCCAGCGTGATGTTGAACAACGCCAGCCCGTCGCTGCCCTTGACGAAGGTGGTGAAGGCCCAGATCAGCCCCACCGCCAGCACCACGCCCAGGGCCGAGCCCAGCGCACCGACGATGGCGCCCTGCAGCAGGAAGATGCGCAGCACCTGGCCACGCGTGGTGCCCATGGCGCGCAGGATGCCGATCTCGCGCCGCTTCTGCACCACGCTGACCACCAGCACGCTGGCGATGCCCAGCACCACCACCACCATCACCACGGCGCGGATCAGGCCGGTGCTGATGGACTGGGCGTTCAGCGCCGACACCAGGGGCGCATTGGTGTCCTGCCAGCTCTCCACCTTGTAGGGCCAGCGCTGTGCCAGGCTGGCGGCGATGGCCGGCGCGGCCCACACGTCGGCCAGGGCCAGGTCGAGGTTGGTGGCGCCTCCCGGCAGGCCCACCAGGCTTTGCGCGGCACGCAGCGGCACGATGACGGTGCGGCGGTTCAGCTCGCGCACACCCAGGTCGACCAGGGCGGTGATGCGCACCGCTTCCGTCACGCTGCCGGCGCTGGTGCCGGTGACCACCAGCACCCGGTCGCCCACGCGCACACCCAGGTCGGCAGCCAGGTCGCGGCCCAGGATGGCCTCGCCCGGGCCCAGGCGCATGCTGCCTGCCACCAGCTTGCTGCGCAGGCCCACGATGCGGTCGTAGCGCGGCAGCTCCACGCCCACCAGGGCGATGGATTTCGAGGCCTCGCCGCGCTGGGCCAGGCCGGCGCCCGCCACCATCGGCGACACGGCGACCACGCCCGGCAGCGCTTCCAGCGACGGCACCAGGGCCGCCCAGTTGGCCACCGAGCGTGGCCGCTGGGCCCGCGGCTGCAGCTGCTGCAGCGCCGTGCTGCCGGGCTGGGGCGGCAGCGCCGCCACCACCTCGTCGGGCGGGCTCAGCGTGATGTGCGGCTGTGCCCCCAGGGTCTTCTCCAGCGTATTGGCCTGCAGGCCCGACACCAGGGCCGAGATGTAGGCCACCACCGCCACACCCGCCGCCACGCCCACGATGATCAGCAGGCTCTGCATGCGGCCTTCACGCAGAAAGCGCAGCGCCACCCGGCGCTCGAAGCCCAGCCAGGCGACCATGGCCTCAGCGGCCCATGGCGCCGCTGAGCGCGGCGCCGGTTTCACCGCCGGGGCGGGCTGCCCCGGCGGTGGCGGCACTGGTGTCCGCCCGCGCGCGCCGACCCGGTGCCGGCGTGGGCGCCAGCAGCACCACATCGCTGGCGGCCAGGCCGTCCAGCACCTCGGCGCCGTCCAGGGTCTGCAGGCCCAGGCGCACGCGGCGGGCCACCACCCGACCGTCCTGCAGCACATGCACCTGCAGGCTGCCGTCGGCCGCCGCGGGGCCCACCAGGGCGGCGCCGGGCACGACCAGGGCCTGCGCGCGGCGGCCCGTCTCCACCTCGACCGACAGCGTCATGTCCTCGCGCAGAAAGGCCGGTGGCGCCTGCGGCAGCGACAGCTTCACCTCCACCGCGCCACGCTGGGCATCCACCAGCGGGGCCAGGCTCAGCACCTGGGCGGTGAAGCGCTGGTCGGGG
Organism: Pseudomonadota bacterium; assembly: GCA_040386375.1. Lineage (GTDB taxonomy): Bacteria > Pseudomonadota > Gammaproteobacteria > Burkholderiales > Burkholderiaceae_C > Pseudaquabacterium. Next base: position 22,432 of record JAZKFQ010000042.1, on the reverse strand, counting down.
TAGGCATCGGCCACCACGCTGGCAACCTGGCCCGGCTGCAGCTGGGCCAGGTAGCGCTCGTCCACCTGCCCCAGCAGCTGCACCGGGCCCTGCAGCGCCAGCACCAGCAAGGCGCGGCCGGGCTGCACGATCTGCCCCGGCTCCACCAGGCGCTGCAACACCCGGGCGTCTGCCGGGGCCAGCAGGCTGGCCTGCGCCAGGCGGGCCGCGGCGGCGTCCACCGCCGCCCGTGCCAGCGCCAGCTGGGCCTGGGCCTGGGCCACCTCGCTGCCCTGGTCGGCCACCGCAGCGCGCTGGGCGCTGGCACCTGCCAGCTGGGCCTGCGCCACCGCCACGGCACGCTGGGCCTCGTCCAGCCGGGCCTGGCTGACAAAGCCCTGGGCCACCAGATCGCGGGTGCGGCGCAGCTCGGCCTGGGCCGCCAGCAGGGTGGAATCGGTCTGGGCCACCGTGGCCTGGGCGGCACTGCGGCCGGTGCTGCGCAGGCCGGCCAGGCGGGCTGCGGCCTGCTGCGCGCTGGCGCGGGCCTGGTCCAGGGTGGCGCGCAGTTCGGCGTCCTCCAGCTGCACCAGCGGCTGGCCGGCACGCACCATGGCGCCTTCGGCCACCACCACCGCCTGCACCCGGCCGGTGACGGTGGCGCCCAGCTCCACCCGCTGCGGCGCGGCCACCCGGGCGGCAAACAGCAGGCTGCGCACCAGCGGCGCCGGCTGCAGCACCCGGGCCGGCACCAGGGGCGCACGCCCAAACCACCAGGCGGCGGCGCCAGCCAGCGCCACGAGACCGATCAACAACACAAGCAGCAGGCGACGTGGCATGGCCTGCATTCTTTCACTGCCACGCCAGGCGTCCCTGACGCAGGCCAAGGTCTGTGCATCAATCCATACGGAATCTGCATGACCCCCATGGACCCGGTGGTTACGGCCCCATTACACTCATTTGACAATGCGCCAGCTGCCCACCACGCGGCGTGGTGGTCTGGCACCGAAGTCACCGCTTCGTGACCGTCATTGGCGGCCCCCGGCACCAGTCTTGGCCCCGACCGCCCCCCAGGAACACCCCTCTTCCTCCCCCTCACGCGGCATTGCAAGAGCCTCGGTGGCAGCGCCCACGGCGGGTCTCCTGCAATATCGCTTTCAAACCTCAGCCTGATTGGAGCCCCGATGAACCAGCCCGCGATGGAAGGCCTGCGCCTGAACGTCCCCGCCTATGTCAAGCATGCCCGCCTGGTGGCCTGGGTGGCCGAGATGGCCGCCCTCACCGAAGCCAGCGACGTGTACTGGTGTGATGGCAGCCAGGCCGAGTACGACCGCCTGTGCCAGCTGCTGGTCGACAGCGGCACCTTCCGCAAGCTCAACCCGGCCAAGCGGCCCAACAGCTTCCTGGCGCTGAGCGACCCCAGCGATGTGGCCCGGGTGGAAGACCGCACCTTCATCTGCAGCGCGCAGCAGGAAGACGCCGGTCCCACCAACAACTGGATGGCGCCGGCCCAGATGCGCGCCCTGCTGCAGACCGGCCAGGCCGACGGCACGCCGGCGCTGTTCAAGGGCTGCATGAAGGGCCGCACGCTGTACGTGGTGCCGTTCTCCATGGGCCCGCTGGGCTCGCCCATCGCCCACATCGGCGTGGAGCTGAGCGACAGCGCCTACGTGGCGGTGAACATGCGCATCATGACCCGCATGGGCCGCGCGGTGTTCGACGTGCTGGGCGACGACGGCCACTTCGTGCCCTGCATGCACACCGTGGGCGCCCCGCTGCAGCCCGGCGAGACCAGTGCGGCCTGGCCCTGCAACAAGACCAAGTACATCGTGCACTACCCCGAGACCCAGGAGATCTGGAGCTATGGCTCGGGCTACGGCGGCAATGCGCTGCTGGGCAAGAAGTGCTTCGCCCTGCGCATCGCCAGCACCATGGGCCGGGACCAGGGCTGGCTGGCCGAGCACATGCTGATCCTGGGCGTCACAAGCCCCGCCGGCAAGAAGTACCACGTGGCCGCGGCCTTCCCCAGCGCCTGCGGCAAGACCAATTTCGCGATGCTGGTGCCGCCCGCCGGCCTGGGTGGCTGGCAGGTGACCACCGTCGGTGACGACATCGCCTGGATCAAGCCCGGTGCCGATGGCCGGCTGCACGCCATCAACCCCGAGGCGGGTTACTTCGGCGTGGCCCCGGGCACCAACTACAAGACGAATCCCAACTGCATGGATTCGCTGAACCGCGACGTGATCTTCACCAACGTGGCCCTCACCGACGACGGCGACGTGTGGTGGGAAGGCATGGATGGCGACACCCCCGCCCACCTGATCGACTGGCAGGGCAATGACTGGACACCCGCCATCGCCAAGGAGACCGGTGCCAAGGCGGCGCACCCGAATTCCCGCTTCACCGTGGCCGCCACCAACAACCCGGTGCTGGATCCGCAGTGGGATTCGCCCACCGGCTACGCCATCGACGCCTTCATCTTCGGCGGCCGCCGCAGCACCACCGTGCCCCTGGTGACCGAGGCCCGCAGCTGGGCCGAGGGCGTGTACATGGCCGCCACCATGGGCAGCGAGACCACCGCCGCCGCCGCCGGCCAGCAGGGTGTGGTGCGGCGTGACCCGTTCGCCATGCTGCCGTTCATGGGCTACCACATGGGCGACTACTTCGGCCACTGGCTGAAGCTGGGCGACAAGCTGGCCACCGCCGGCGCGCCGCTGCCCAAGATCTTCTGCGTCAACTGGTTCCGCAAGGGCGACGATGGCAAGTTCGTCTGGCCCGGCTACGGCGACAACATGCGCGTGCTGGCCTGGATGCTGGGGCGGGTGGATGGCACGGCCGGCGGCGACGAAAGCTTCTTCGGCACCAGCCCGCGCTACGACGACCTGAACTGGACCGGCCTGGACTTCAGCCGCGCGCAGTACCAGTCGGTGATCTCCATCGACCATGCCGCCTGGACCACCGAACTCGGCCTGCACGGCGAGCTGTTCCAGCAGCTGGCCAGCCGGCTGCCGGCGCAACTGCTGGCGATCAAGGGCCAGTTCGAGGCCAAGCTGGCAGCCTGATGTGGCGGGGCCGCGGCCCCGCGCCCGCTAACATGCAGCCGCTCATGCGGCTGCAACTGTTTTCAGACCTCCACCTCGAATCCGAGGACTTCGACCCCCAGCCCGCGCCGGGCGCCGAGTTGCTGGTGCTGGCCGGCGACATCGACAGCGGCTGGGACGCGCTGGCGCGTTTTGCCGGCTGGCCGCATCCGGTGCTGATGGTGGCGGGCAACCACGAATTCGATGGCCGCGACCTGCGCCACAGCTGGGCCGACCTGCGCAGCTTTGCGGCCGGCCACGGCATCCGGCTGCTGGAACGCGAGAGCCTGGTGCTGACCAGCGCGGCCGGCCTGCGGGTGCGCTTCGTCGGCACGGTGCGCTGGTCGGACTTCGAGCTGTTCGGCCCTGCCGGGCGCGAGCGCGCGATGCGGGCCACCGCCTATTTCCTGAAGCTGATGGACGCCAGCATCGACGGCGCGCCATTGACCGCCGACCTGCTGCGCGACGAATCGCTGGCCTGCCGCGACTGGCTGGCCGCCGAACTGCGCCGCCCCAACCCCGGCGCTGCCGCCGGCGGCTGGGATGCCACCGTGGCCATCACCCACTTCGCGCCCAGCCTGCGCAGCGCCGACCCCCGCTTCGGCCAGCAACCCGGCACGGCCAGCTTCTGCAATGCCGACGACGACCTGATCCCGCTGGCCGACCTGTGGCTGCACGGCCATCTGCACTGCCGGCACGACTACGCCGTGCCGCGCCCCGGGCAACGGCCCACGCGCGTGCTCAGCCAGGCCATGGGCCTGGCACACAAGGGCGAGGCCGAGGGGTTCGACCCGCTCAAGCTGATCGAGCTGCTGCCCGCGGCTTGACCAAGAGCAAGGCCGTGCACGGCCGCGGTGCGACACTGAACCACCCAGAACCATTCCAGCCAGGAGCCACACCATGAAGATCCTCGTCCCGGTCGACGGCAGCCCGTTCACCAAGCGCATGCTGGCCTACCTGGCCGCCCACGACGAGTGGCTGGGCGCTGCCCACCAGTACACCCTGCTGCACGTGGCGGCGCCGGTGCCGCCGCGTGCCGCCGCGGCGCTGGACAAGAGCGTGCTGCAGGAGCACTACGCCGAAGAGAGCGAGAAGGTGTTCAAGTCCATCCGCAGCTTCTTCACCAAGCAGAAGATCAGCGCGGAGTTCGTGGCCAAGGTGGGGCATGCCGCCGACACCATCGCCACCGTGGCCACCAAGGGCAAGTTCGACCTGCTGATGATGGGCTCGCACGGCCACGGGCTGCTGGGCAACCTGGTGCTGGGTTCGGTCACCACCAAGGTGATGGCCAACTGCGGCGTGCCGGTGCTGATCGTCAGGTAGTGGCCGCGGCCGGCGCCGGCCGGCCGGCCAGGCCGTCGAAGCAGGTGAGCATCACCCAGTCGACGATTTGCGCGTCGGCGTGGCTGCCGCCGGCCTTCAGAAAGCCCAGCACCGGATCACAGGCGCGGGCAAAGATGGTGTACAGCACCGCCTCGGGCGGCAGCGCCCGGTTGATGCTGCCATCGGCCTGGGCCTGCACGATCCAGGCGCCCAGTTCGTCGCTGAGCTGCATCAGCCCGTCCATGTAGGCCTTGTTGGCGATCAGCGCATGGCGCAGCGATGAGTTTTCAGCCGGCAGCGTGGGCATCTGGCCGGCGAGCTGGGTTTCCAGCGTCCAGCGGGTGATGGCGCGCAGCTTGTCGATGGCACTGGCACCCGGGCGCTCCTGCTGGGCCTGCACCTGCTGCAGCGCCAGGCCCATCATCTGCACCATGGCCGCGGCAGCCAGTGCCTCCTTGGACGGAAAGTGCTTGTACAGACTGGCCTTGGCGATGCCGACCTCGGCGGCCACCTCGTCGACCGTCATCTGGTCGAAGCCCTTCTCGGCCAGCAGGCGCTTGACCGCGGCCACGATGGCGTCCTCGCGGGCGAGGTGCACTTTCTGGCGGAAGCTGAGGCGGGCCATCTCAGGCCCGCCAGGCCGCACCAAAGGCCTGGGATGCTGCCTGGGAGAACAGCGTGCACGTTGAGCGACTGGGCAGCATCGCCCGATTCTAGACGCCAAGTGCAAAAACAGACTGCTCAGGTCAAGTGGTGACTTGGCGGTGGCGTGCGCAATGCGCGCCGGGCGGTTCAGCGTGGGCTGGCGCCCTGCAGCCAGCGGGGCAGCCAGGAGCGGCGGGCCGGCGTGGTGCCCGAGGGCAGGATGCCGTGGTCACGCTCGTCCAGCCACTGCTCCATGCCGAAGGCCGTGCCCATGTCGGCCGGCTCAGGCTGGCGCAGCGTGCGCGGGCGGCGCCGGGTGAGGCGGGCGATCAGGCTGGGCGTGGCAGAGGCTGGCATGGACGTCTCACTGCAGTTGACGCTGGGCCCCGGGGCTGGGGCGATGCAACCGATTGGAGCTGTTGTCACCCCGGGCTGTGCGGGCAATATTCACATCTGCACACCAAACGCGCATCCCGAGGCTGGGGGAGCATGGGCAGCCGCACCCACCACGCCCGCGCCGGGTTGTGAACAAAGTCACAAGCGTTGGCGCCACCCGGGCACAGCCCGCAGACCGCACCCCTGCCTATCGTGGCCGGATGAGCCCGAGCCCATCCGACGCCCCACCACAACCCCCCTGGACGCCCCGGCGGCTGGCCTCGTTCCACCCCACGCGGGCAGCCGAGCCACTGCTGCGCGACTGGCTGCAACCCAGCCGGGATGCCTTGTTCCGCTGGACCATGGCCATGGCCACCAGCGCCGAGGGCCGGCGCGCGATCGCCGAGATGGCGGTGGCCATCCAGCGCCTGCGCGGCCCGGCCGAGTTCGGCGTGTGGCTGTATGCCGCCGCACTGCAGGCCGCACTGCACCAGGAAGGCAGCCTGCCCGAGGCCTCGCTGGCCGGTCTGCCACCCGAGCTGCGCGCGCTGCTGCGCCTGGTGGCGCGGCGTGCGCTGCGCCGCGAGGAGGCCATGGCCCTGCTGGCCCAGCGCATGGGCTTTGTACGCAGCCGCCTGGTGCAGACCCGGCTGGCCGGCCAGGGTGCCGCGCCGCCGCTGCTGGACCACTGGCCCCGAAGGCCTGGCGCACATCAATCAGTTTGACTGATGAATCAAGAATTTAATGAATGAAACTTCATTAATTTGGCGGGCCTGCCGACAATCGAAGCATGGGCAACCTGCCCGCAGGAGCGTCGCATGAAGGTCATTGTTCTTGGTGCCGGCATCATCGGCGTGTCCACCGCCTGGCATCTGCTGAACGAGGGCCACGAGGTCACGGTGGTCGACCGCCAACCGGATGCGGCGCTGGAGACCAGCTTCGCCAACGGCGCGCAGATCTCGGTGAGCTTCTGCGAGCCCTGGGCCAACGCCGGTGCGCCGTTCAAGGTGGCGAAGTGGCTGCTGCGGGATGACTCCCCGCTGTTGTTCCGCCCCAAGCTCGACCCGCACCAGTGGCGCTGGGGCCTGTCCTTCCTGACCCAGTGCAACGATGCTGCGTTTGAACGCAATGTGCGCCAGCTGGTGGCCCTGGGCCGCTACAGCCATGAGTCGCTAAAGGGCGTGGTGGCGGCCACCGGCATCCAGTACAACCGGCTGGAGCGCGGCATCCTGCACTTCTTCTCGTCGCAGGCCGATTTCGAGGCCGGTGCCGCCGGCGCCGAGCTGATGCGCAAGTACGGCGTGGACCGCCGGGTGATGGACCGCGACGCGGTGCTGAAGGTGGAGCCCGCACTGGCCGCCTTCGGCCCCAACATCCACGGCGGCACCTTCACACCCAGCGATGAATCGGGGGATGCAGCGGCCTTCACCCAGCAGCTGGCGGCACGCTGCCGCGCACGCGGCGCCACCTTCCTGCACCAGACGGCGGTCGAGCGCATCAGCACGCTGGGCGGCCAGATCAGCGGCGTGCGGGTGCGTGATCTCCAGGACCCCAAGGCCAGGGCGCGCACCCTGGTGGCCGACCAGTACGTGGCGGCCATGGGGTCCTACACCGCACCCATGCTGCGGCAGCTGGGCATCTGGCTGAACATCTACCCGGCCAAGGGCTATTCGGCCACGCTGAACCTCAAGCGCACGCAGGACGCCAGCGTGGTGAGCCTGCTCGACGACACCCGCAAGATCGCCATCAGCCGCCTGGGCGACCAGATCCGCATCGCCGGCACGGCCGAGCTGGCGGGCTACGACACCTCGCTGGACGGCGCCACCGCGCAGAAGCGCTGCGCGGCCCTGGTGCGGCGCTATGACGAGCTGTTCCCCGGCGTGGCCGACACCAGCACCCCCAACTACTGGGCCGGCCTGCGGCCCAGCACGCCGACCAACATCCCCTACATCGGCCGCAGCAGCCTGCCCAACCTGTGGCTGAACGCCGGCCACGGCACGCTGGGCTGGACCCATGGCGCCGGCTCGGGCCAGGCCCTGGCCGAGCTGATCAGCGGCAAGCGCCCGGCGCTGAGCTTCGGCTTCTGCGGCGAAGCCTTGCCGGCGGCCAAGCCGTTTGTGCCGGTGACGCGGCAAACCAGCTGATCAGGGTCAATGCAACAGCGGCGCGCCGACACGCAGTTCGGCCGCCAGCCCGGGCCTGGCCGGCGCACGCGCCTGCCAGCGCGCCACCCAGTCGCAGAACTCAGCGGCGGGCATGGGCTTGCTCATGTGGTAGCCCTGGCCCTCGTCGCAATTCAGCTCGTGCAGCAGGCTCAGCACCGCCTCGTTCTCCACACCCTCGGCCACCACGGTCAGGCCCAGGTTGTGGGCCAGGTCGATGGTGCTGCGCACGATCTTGGCGTCGCCCGCGTCCTTCTCCATCGCCATCACGAAGCTCTTGTCGATCTTCAGCTCGTTGACAGGCAGCCGCTTGAGGTAGGCCAGGCTTGAATAGCCGGTGCCGAAGTCGTCGATGGACAGCTTGTAGCCACGCTCGGCCAGGCGGTTGAGGGTGGATTCGGCGCGCTGGGGATCGTCCATGATCGCGCTCTCGGTGATCTCCAGGCAGAAGCCGTCGGCCAGCGCCCGGTGGCGGCGCAGGATGGCATCCAGCTTCTCGGGCAGCTCCAGGTCCAGCAGGTCACGCGTGGACAGGTTCACCGACACCCGCCGCACGCCCAGCAGGGCCAGCGCCACCTGCTCGGCCGCCGCCTGCTCGAACATCCACAGCGTGAGCTGGCGGATGAAGCCGGTCTGCTCGGCAAAGGGGATGAACTGCATCGGCGGCACCAGGCCGCGCGTGGGGTGCTGCCAGCGCACCAGCGCCTCGGCGCCGCACACGCTGCCATCCTGGATGGCGATCTTGGGCTGCAGGTACAGGCGCAGCTCGTTGTTCTCCACCGCGCGGCGCAGCTCGCTCAGCAGCGACAGGTTCAGCGCGCTGGCGGTGTCCACCGCCGGGTCGTAGACCTGGGCGCCGGCGGTGCGGCGCTTGGCGGCGTACATCGCCACCTCGGCACGGCTGAGCAGGGCGTCCACGTCGCTGGCATGGGTGGGCCACACGGCAATGCCCAGGCCGGCGCTCAGGTCCACCATGTGGTCGTCCAGCAGCAGCGGCTGCTCGAAGGCGGTGGTGATGCGCTGCGCCACGCCCACCGCCAGGTCGACATCGGCGTCGTGCATCAGCAGCGCGAACTCGTTGCCGCCCAGGCGCGCCACCACGTCGCCGCCGCGCACCACCTGCTGCAGGCGCTCGGCCACACGCTCCAGCAACTTGTCGCCCGAGGCGTAGCCCAGCACGTCGTTGACATGCTTGAAGCGGTCCAGGTCCAGCATCAGCACGGCGATGTGCTGCTGCGCGGGGTCGGCCCGGGCGATGGCCTGGTGCACCTCGTCGCGGAACTGCAGGCGGTTGGGCAGGCCGGTGAGGCGGTCGCGGTAGGCCAGCTGGCGGATCTGCTCACGCTGCGCACCCACGTTGATGCGCATGTGGTCGAAGGCGCGTGCCAGGTCGCCGATCTCGTCGCCGCGGCCGTCCTGCACCACCGGTTCATCGTAGTCGCCGCGGCCCAGGCGCTCGCTGGCGCGCAGCAGGCGGCGCAGCGGGCGGGTCACACGGCGTGCCATCCACAGGCTGCCGGCGCCGAACAAGGCCACGCCCAGCAGGGTGATGACGGCCAGCATCCACTGCAGGTGGCGGAACGGCGCCACCGCTTCATCGATGGAGGCGGCCAGGCGCAGGATGATGCGGCCCTCGCTGCCACTGGCCACCGGTGCGGTGGCCACCAGGTGCAGGCGCTCGGCCAGCACCAGGTCGCCATCGGCCAGCTGCTGGGTGAGCGACATGATGTCGGTGCCGGCGCTGAAGCTGTGCACCAGCACCCGCGGCACACCACGCATGGGCTGCACCACCAGGGCGGCGTGCACGCCCGAGACGGCATGCATGTCGTCCAGCAGGGCCTGGTCCAGCGGAAAGCCCATCACCACCCAGCCGATCAGCGCCGGTGCCCGCATCGGCACCATCACGAACTGGTAGGGCCGGCTGTCCACCAGGGCCACCACGCCGCTGCCAGGGTGCTGCGCCAGCTGCGGCGCCAGTCTGGTGAGTGCCGGCGTGAGCTGCTGGTCGGCCCCCTCGCCCACGGCCTGGATGGCCAGATCGGTGCCCAGCAGCGCGGCCAGGCTGGCGCCGATGCGTGCGCCGTGGTTGTCCAGCGCCGAGCGCACGGTCTCCAGGTCACCGGTGCCCACCGCCTCGCGCATGCCGTAGTCGGCCGCCAGCACGGCGGCACCCTGGGTCAGCTTGGTGGCGCGCTGGTCGAGCAGACGCCGCCACACCCGCTCGGCCAGCGCCATGTGCTCACCCAGCTGGGCATGGGCATTGCGGTCGATGCTCTGGCCGATCACGACGAAGACCGCGGCCTGCACCAGCAGCAGCAGGCCCAGCGACACCAGCACGATGCGGCTGGACAGGCGCATCACCGGCAGGCGCCAGGCCGGCCAACGCGGCAGGCGCGCGGCCCAGGCGGGCGGCATCAAGGCAGCACCCCGGCCAGCTTCACCGCCACCGGCAGTTGGCCGCTGGCCGGCACTTGCAGGGCCTGGTCCAGCGCCGGGGCACCGGGTGGCAGGCCGGGATGCCAGACCCGCAGGCGGTAGGCCCCACCGGGCACGGCGCCCAGGCTCAGCTTGCCATCGACGCCCGACAGCCCGTGGTGCGGTGTCTCCACCACCACCACCCAGGCGGCCATGGTGTCGTGGATGTTGCAGCCCAGCGCGGCGATGCCGGGGGCATCGAACACCACCGGCGCGGTGGGTGTGCCCACATAGAGCTTGATCTCGAACTTCTTGACCGGCGAGAACGAGTAGACGTGGTGGCGCACCGTGTCGCGGTTGGGAAAGTTCACCGGCGTGCCCACCGTCACCACCGACACCTGGGGCTGGAACTGCCGGTTGATCTGCACCACGTCCACCACGGCGCCGGGCCTGGCGGCGGCACGCGCCTCCCTGGACTCCAGGAACACCGCGGCGCCGGGCAGGGGTTTGCCGGCCGGGTCGGTCACCTGCACGTCCACCGCGGCGGCCCGGCTTGCAGCGGCAGTGGCGGCCAGGGCGGCAGCGAGACAGAAATGGGACAGAAGGCGTGGCATCGGTCGGATCGTCCAGGGTCAGACGACCGCCTGGATCGAGGCCGTCGCTGCTGGTCTATCGGCCGCGCCGCGGGCCGACTTGAGCCGCGTCAATCAGTCCAGCGTGCTGGCCGCCGCGATCACGCCGCCCCCCAGGCACACCTCGCCGTCGTACAGCACGGCCGATTGCCCGGGTGTGACGGCCCATTGCGGGCTGTCGAACTGCAGCGAGAAGCGGCCACCGCCCAGGGTGGCCAGCCGGCAGCTGGCGTCGGCCTGGCGGTAGCGGGTCTTGGCGGCCAGCAGGCCATCGGCAGGCGGCGCACCGGCCACCCAGCTGGCGTCGTCGAACTGCAGCGCGGGGGATTGCAGCCAGGGGTGGCCATGGCCTTGCACCACCACCAGGGCGTTGCGCGCCAGATCCTTGCGCGCCACGAACCAGGGTGCATGGTCACCGGCACCACGCGCCGCACCCTTCTCCTTGACGCCACCGATGCCCAGGCCCTGGCGCTGGCCCAGGGTGTAGAAGCTCAGGCCCACATGCTGGCCGATGCTGCGGCCCCGCTCGTCGACGATGGGCCCGGGCTGGTGGCTGAGGTAGCGGTTGAGGAATTCGCGGAACGGCCGCTCGCCGATGAAGCAGATGCCGGTGGAATCCTTCTTCTTCGCGTTCGGCAGGCCGGCCTCGGCGGCGATGCGGCGCACTTCGGTCTTGGGAAGCTCCCCCACCGGGAACAGGGTCTTGGCCAGCTGGGCCTGGCTGAGGCGGTGCAGGAAGTAGCTCTGGTCCTTCAGCGGGTCCAGGCCCTTCAGCAACTCGAACTGCCCGGCGCGTTCCCGCACCCGTGCGTAGTGCCCGGTGGCGATCTTCTGGGCGCCCAGGCGCATGGCATGGTCGAGAAAGGCCTTGAACTTGATCTCGGCGTTGCACAGCACGTCGGGGTTGGGCGTGCGGCCGGCCTGGTATTCACGCAGGAACTCGGCAAACACCCGGTCCTTGTAGTCGGCGGCGAAGTTGACATGCTCGATCTCGATGCCGATCACGTCGGCCACCGCAGCCGCATCGACGAAGTCGATGTTCGAGGAGCAGTATTCGCTGTCGTCGTCGTCTTCCCAGTTCTTCATGAAGATGCCGACCACCTCATGCCCTTGCTGCTTGAGCAGCCAGGCGGTGACGGCTGAATCGACGCCGCCAGACAGGCCCACGACCACACGTGCAGGTTTCATGCTGCCGATTGTCCGCAGAATGCGCCCATGCAGCTGACCCACCGCCCCGCCTTGCCCCAGGACGCAGCCGCCTGCATCACGCTGCGCGGCCGCACGCGCCAGAACGCCATCCCTGCAGACCGGCTGGCCGCGCTGGGCATCACCGCAGCCAGCTGGGCCGAGGGCATCCGCAGCGGCGCCACGCCGGGCCATGTGTGCCTGCACGGTGACGCCCTGGTGGGCTACTGCTTCGGCGACCGTGACACGGGTGAGGTGCTGGTGCTGGCGCTGCTGCCGGCCTACGAGGGCCAGGGCCTGGGCCGCGACCTGCTGGCGCGCACCGTGCAGCAGCTGGCCGGCCTGGGCTGGACCCGGCTGTTCCTGGGCTGCAGCCCCGACCGCAGCAGCCGGTCGCACGGCTTCTACCGCCGGCTGGGCTGGCGGCCCACCGGCCAGCTGGACGGCCACGGCGACCAGATCCTGGAACTGCACCTGGGAGGCTGACACACCACCCGGGCCAGGGACCGGCGTGGCGCCTGTCACAACCTGGCCATGCCCGGTTCCAAGAATGGGGTGCTTCACACGGACGAGGACACGCCATGGCCCGGAACACCCACCACCACCCACGCCACCCAACCCTGCTGGCCGTCGCCCTGGCTGCCTTGCTGGCCACGCCCGTGGCCCAGGCTGCCGGCCCCAACACCCTGAGCGGCTGGGCCATGTTGCCTGCGGCCACCTTCAGCGACGGCCCCAGCTCGGGCCAGTTCGCCTTCAGCAACAACAACAGCCCGGCCAACAACCCGCCCTACCTGAACCTGCAGCCGGTGCAAGGCTTCTCCGGCGTGCTGCCGGGAGCCAACGGCAGCTACCAGATGCTGGTGGACAACGGCTTCGGCAGCAAGGCCAACTCGGCCGACGCGCTGCTGCGCATGTATGCGGTGAACGTGGACTGGGCTGCCAAGTCGGTCAGCGCCGCCAACTGGGCCACCGGCGCCAGTCTGCCCGGATTCAGCGCCGCCAGCCGCATCACGCTGAACGACAGCCATGGTGTGCTCACCGCCATGGGCATCACCCCCGTCTACAGCGGCGCCACCTACCCCGGCAGCGCCATCGCCGTGGACAGCGCCATCACCGCCGGCAAGTTGCTGACCGGTGGTGACCTGGACCTCGAATCGGTGCGCCGTGACGGCCAGGGCAACCTGTGGTTCGGCGAGGAGTTCGGCCCCTTCCTGGTGAAGGCCGACGCCAGCGGCACGGTGCAGCGCGTGTTCCGCACGCCCAATGTGCTGGGCCTGGGCGCCAACCCGTTTGTGCAGTCGCCGTCCAACACCATCCCCACGGGCGCCACCAACCTGCCCGGCTCGGGTGGCTTCGAGGGCATGGCCCTGAACGCCAGCGGCACCAAGCTGCACACCCTGCTGGAGCGCCCGCTGACCACCGACAGCAACCAGTCGCGCCTGCTGGTGCAGGAATTCGACCTGGCCAGCGAGGCCTTCACCGGCAACTGGTTCGGCTACAAGCTGGATGCCGCGGGCACCGCCATCGGCGACATGACGGCCATCGACGACAGCCGCTTCCTGGTGATCGAGCGCAACGGCGGCACCGCCACCAGCGGCACGCCGTTCAAGAAGATCTTCCTGGTCGACAGCAGCTTGAAAGATGCCGACGGCTTTGCCAGCAAGACCGAGCTGGTGGACCTGATGCACATCGCCGACCCCGATGACCTGAACGGCGACGGCAGCACCAGCTTCAGCTTCCCCTACGTCACCATCGAAGACGTGCTGATCCTGGACAGCAACACCCTGCTGGTCGTCAACGACAACAACTTCCCCGGTGGCGGCGGGCGCAACCTGCTGTCGGACAACACCGAGTTCCTGCGCATCAGCCTGGCCAACCCGGTGCCCGAACCCGGCACCTACGCGCTGATGCTGGCCGGCCTGGTGGGCCTGGGCGCCCTGGCGCGCCGCCGCAAGGCCTGAGGCTTGGTGGGGGTTGTCTAGGCGGCGGCCCAGCGGCCGTCGTCGTGCTGGCGCACCCGGCCCTGCGCCAGCAACTCGTCCAGATGCATGCCGATGCTGCGGCGCTCGACGAAGCCCACCCACAGCGCGTCGTGCTCGGGTGGGTAGAGCAGGCGCTGGCGCACCAGGTCGTCCATGGTCTGCGGGCCGGGCGCCAGCATGGCCAGCAAGCGCGCCTCGCGTTCGTCGAGCTTGGCGGTGAAGGCCGCCAGCTGGGCCAGGAAATCGGCCCGATCCGTGACCACGGCGCGGTGGTGCGAGGTGACCCACACCCGCGCGTCCAGTGTGGCCACCGCAGCCAGGCTGCGGCGAAAGTCCGCCAGGTTGGAGGTGGCGTCACCGTAATACGGGCCGAAGCCGGAGAGATCGATGTCGCCGATGAAGGCCACGCCCTCGCTCTCCTCGATCAGCGCGCAGTGGCCGGCCGTGTGGCCGGGCAGGTGCTGGGCACGCACGCTGACGCCGCCACCCAGCCGCCAGACCGCGCCGTCTTCATAGGCGGTGGCGTCGGGCCGCGGCTGGTAGAAGAACTCGGCGCGCAGCTTGTCGTGCATGGGCGCCAGCACCTCGGGCGGGTAGCCGAAGTGGCGGCCCAGGCCGTCCCAGCTCTGGGCGGCGGCCAGGTCGGCGGCATGCACCTGCACCCGGGCATGGGGCACGCGGTGCAGGCCGGTCATGTGGTCTTCATGCACATGGCCCAGGATGACCATGTCCACGCCGTCGAAATCCGGCCCGATGCGGTTGGCCACCAGCGGGGTGTCGAAGGCCACGCGCAGGTCGGCGCCCTGCACCAGCACCTGGTTGCCATCGGGGTACTTGCCGGATTTTTCACCCAGGTGCACGGCCACCGGGCCGAAGCGCAGCACCGGGGCATCGGTGGTCGAGGTTGCAGCGGTCATGGGGGGCTACCTTCGGGTGGCGCCCTGCGCGATCCGCCCTTCGGGCGGCGCGGCGGGCTCATGGGGGGCGAACGGGGTGGATCAGGGACGGGTCGGCCTGCACCAGCCCCAGCGGGTGGCGCACGCCGGCGGCGTGGTCCTGGATGCAGCGCAGCACCAGCGGGCTGCGGTGGCGCGCGGCGCTGGCGCGCACCTCGTCCAGCGTCAGCCACAGCGTGCGTTCCACCGGGGCATCCAGGGCGCGGCCGGGCACGGGCTCGCCCACCGTGCCGGCATAGGCGAACCGCAGGTAGGTGATGTCCTCGGCCGGCTGGCCTGGCCGGGCCGGGCGGTCGAAGCGCGCCAGGTACACGCCCACCAGGGCCTGTGGCACAAAGGCACAGGCTGTCTCTTCCAGGCACTCGCGGGCGGCGGCCTGTTCCGGCGTCTCGCCAGGGTCCAGGTGGCCGGCCGGGTTGTTCAGGCGCAGACCCTCGGGGGTGCGCTCCTCCACCAGCAGGTAGCGGCCACCGCGCTCCACCACGGCGGCGACGGTGACACTGGGCTTCCAACGGGCAGGGTCCGACATGCGCCGCATGCTAGCCCCGGCATGGCCGTGCAATGGGTCACGGCGGCGACGGCTGACAGGCTCGCGTCAGGTAAGCTTCTTGCAGTGGCCGCGGCCCACCCGACGGCCAGAAGGCGCCGGGCCCGGCGCCTGACAACAACTGAGGAGTTCATCCATGGGTTTGCTGATTGGTGTGCCGAGAGAGACGGCGGCCGGCGAGAAGCGTGTTGCCACCGTGCCCGAGGTGGTGGAGAAGCTCATCAAGCTGGGCTTCTCGGTGGCGGTGGAGAGCGGCGCCGGTGATGCCGCCAACTTCGCCGACGACACCTACCGCGCTGCCGGCGCCCAGGTGCTGCCCACGGCGGCCGAGATCTGGGCGACATCGGACATCGTCTTCAAGGCCCGTGTGCCCAGCGCCGAAGAGGTGGGCCTGATGCGCCAGGGCGGCACCCTGATCGGCTTCATCTGGCCGGCGCAGAACCCCGAGCTGATGCAGCAGCTGGCGGCCAAGGGCGCCACCGTGCTGGCCATCGATGCGCTGCCGCGCCAGCTGAGCCGGGCGCAGAAGATGGACGCGCTGACCTCCATGGCCGGCATCAGCGGCTACCGCGCGGTGATCGAGGCGGCCAATGCCTTCGGCCGCTTCTTCAACGGCCAGATCACCGCCGCCGGCAAGATCCCGCCGGCCAAGGTGTTCATCGCCGGTGCGGGTGTGGCCGGGCTGGCCGCCATCGGCACAGCCGCCAACCTGGGTGCCATCGTGCGCGCCAACGACACCCGGGCCGAGGTGGCCGACCAGGTGGTGTCGCTGGGTGGTGAGTTCGTCAAGGTCGACTACGAGGAAGAAGGCTCGGGCGGCGGTGGTTATGCCAAGGTGATGAGCGAGGGCTTCCAGGCCGCTCAGCGCGCGATGTATGCCCAGCAGGCCAAAGACGCCGACATCATCATCACCACCGCCCTGATCCCGGGCAAGCCGGCGCCCAAGCTGATCACCGCCGAGATGGTGATGAGCATGAAGCCCGGCAGCGTGATCGTGGACATGGCGGCCGAGCAGGGTGGCAACTGCGAGCTGACGGTGCCGGGCGAGGCGGTGGTGCGCCACGGCGTGACCATCGTCGGCTACACCGACCTGGTGAGCCGCCTGGCCAAGCAGAGCTCGACGCTGTACTCCAACAACCTGCTGCGCCTGACCGAAGAGCTGTGCAAGACCAAGGACGGCGTCATCAACGTCAACATGGACGACGACGCCATCCGCGGGCTGACCGTGGTGAAGGACGGCAACATCACCTGGCCCGCGCCGCCGCTGAAGCTGCCGGCCCCGCCGCCCAAGCCGGCTGCAGCGGCCGCCGCCGCACCGGCCGCGAAGAAGGGCCATGGCCACGGTGCCCCCAGTGAACCCATGTCGGGCCAGGCGCTGGCCACGGTGTTCGGCATTGGCGCGGTGTTGTTTGCGCTGGTGGGCCTGTACGCGCCGGCCAGCTTCCTGTCGCACTTCACCGTGTTCGTGCTGGCCTGCTTCATCGGCTACATGGTGGTGTGGAACGTCACGCCCTCGCTGCACACGCCGCTGATGAGCGTGACCAATGCCATCTCGTCCATCATCGCCATCGGCGCGCTGGTCCAGGTGGCGCCACCGCTGACGGGTGGGGTGACTGACCGGCCGAATGCGCTGATCCTGGGGCTGGCGGTGTTTGCGCTGGCACTCACCGCCGTCAACATGTTCGGCGGCTTCGCGGTCACGCGGCGCATGCTGGCGATGTTCCGCAAGTAAGCAGCGACTACAAGAACAAGGACGCGGACATGACTTCCAGCCTGGCCACCATGGCCTACATCGGCGCCACCATCCTCTTCATCCTCAGCCTGGGTGGGCTGGCCAACCCCGAGACCGCACGCCGCGGCAACCTGTTCGGCATGGTGGGCATGGCGATCGCCGTGCTGGCCACCGTGCTGGGCCCGCGTGTCACGCCGGCCGGCATCCCCTGGATCATCGGCGCCCTGGTGGTGGGTGGGGGCATCGGCCTCTACGCCGCCAAGAAGGTGCAGATGACCCAGATGCCCGAGCTGGTGGCACTGATGCACAGCTTGGTGGGCCTGGCGGCCTGCCTGGTGGGCTTTGCCAGCTATGTGGACACATCCACCGTGTTCCCCACCCCGGCCGAGAAGGCCATCCACGAGGTGGAGATCTACATCGGCATCCTGATCGGCGCAGTCACGTTCTCGGGTTCGCTGGTGGCCTTCGGCAAGCTCTCGGGCAAGATCGGCGGCAAGCCGCTGCTGCTGCCCGGGCGGCATCTGCTGAACCTGGCAGGCCTGCTGGTGGTCATCTGGTTCGGGCGCGAATTCCTCAACGCCCACGACATCCAGTCCGGCATGCTGCCCCTGATCGTGATGACGGTGATCGCCCTGCTGTTCGGCATCCACATGGTGATGGCCATCGGCGGCGCCGACATGCCGGTGGTGGTGTCCATGCTCAACAGCTACTCGGGCTGGGCGGCCGCCGCCACCGGCTTCATGCTCAGCAACGACCTGCTGATCGTGGTGGGCGCGCTGGTGGGCTCGTCGGGCGCCATCCTCAGCTACATCATGTGCCGGGCGATGAACCGCAACTTCATCAGCGTCATCGCCGGTGGTTTTGGCGGCGGTGCGCCCGCGCCCAAGGCCGCGGGCGGTGCGGCCGAGCCGCAGGGCGAGGTGGTGCCGGTCAACGCCACCGAGACCGCCGAGCTGCTGCGCGAGGCCAAGAACGTGGTCATCGTGCCCGGCTACGGCATGGCCGTGGCCCAGGCCCAGCACACGGTGTACGAGATCACCAAGCTGCTGCGCGAGAAGGGCGTGAACGTGCGCTTCGGCATCCACCCGGTGGCCGGCCGCATGCCCGGCCACATGAACGTGCTGCTGGCCGAGGCCAAGGTGCCCTACGACATCGTGCTGGAGATGGACGAGATCAACGACGACTTCCCGGCCACCGACGTGACCATGGTGATCGGCGCCAACGACATCGTGAACCCCGCCGCCCAGGACGACCCCACCAGCCCCATCGCCGGCATGCCGGTGCTGGAGGTGTGGAAAGCAAAAACGTCCATCGTCATGAAGCGCAGCATGGCCAGCGGCTATGCCGGCGTGGACAACCCGCTGTTCTACAAGGACAACAACCGCATGCTGTTCGGCGACGCCAAGAAGATGCTGGACGAGGTGCTCACCGCGCTGAAGGCTTGAGAACACCCGCCCGCGGCCGCCAGGGCCGGCTGCGGGCGCTCAGTGGCTGGGCGCCGGCACCGACCACCGCTTGGTGATGTCGCCCTTGGCATTGGCGCTCTCCAGCTGCACGCCAAAGCCCCACAGCCGGGCCACATGCTTGAGCACTTCCTGTCCGCTGTCGTCCAGCGGCCGGTCGTTGTGCTGGAAGTGGCGCAGCGTGAGGCTGCGGTCACCACGCAGGTTGACGTTCCAAACCTGGATGTTGGGCTCGCGCGAGCCCAGGTCGTACTGGCGGCTCAGCGCCTCGCGCACCCGCTTGTAGCCGGCATCGTCGTGGATGGCGGCCACTTCCAGCTCGGGCTGCTTCTCGTCGTCGTGGATGGCGAACAGGCGGAAATCGCGCATCAGCTTCGGTGACAGGTACTGGCCGATGAAGCTCTCGTCCTTGAAATTGCGCATCGCGGCATCAAGCGTGGGCACCCAGTCGCTGCCGGCGATGTCGGGGAACCACTGGCGGTCTTCGTCGGTGGGCGCCTCGCAGATGCGCTTGATGTCGGTGTACATCGCAAAGCCCAGCGCATAGGGGTTGAAGCCGCTGTAGCCCTTATCGGTCACCTTGGGCTGGTAGACCACGTTGGTGTGGCTCTTGAGCCATTCGATCATCACGCCGTCGGCGAGATAACCGTCGTCGTACATCTGGTTGAGCAGGCGGTGGTGCCAGAAGGTGGCCCAGCCTTCGTTCATCACCTGGGTTTGCCGCTGCGGGTAGAAATACTGGGCCACCTTGCGCACGATGCGCACGATCTCGCGCTGCCAGGGCTCGAGCAGGGGCGCGTTCTTCTCGATGAAGTACAGCAGGTTCTCCTGCGGCTCGTCCGGGAAGCGCTTGGCCTCGGCGGCAACACCGGCCTTCTCGGCGGCCTTGGGCAGGGTGCGCCACAGGTCGTTCACCTGCTGCTGGGCATGGGCCTCGCGGTCCTTGCGCTCGGCCAGTTCCTGGGCCAGGGTCTTGCGCGCGGGGCGGCGGTAGCGGTCCACGCCATGGTTCTGCAGCGCGTGGCAGCTGTCCAGGAACTCTTCCACCACGTCCAGGCCATGGCGCTCCTCGCATTCGGCCACGTAGTTCTTGGCATAGACCAGGTAGTCGATGATGGACGAGGCATCGGTCCACATGCGGAACAGGTAGTTGCCCTTGAAGAAGCTGTTGTGGCCGTAGGCCGCATGGGCAATCACCAGCGCCTGCATGGGCATGGTGTTCTCCTCCATCAGGTAGCTGATGCAGGGATTGCTGTTGATCACGATCTCGTAGGCCAGGCCCATGGCGCCACGCTTGTAGTTCTTCTCGGTGCTGATGAACTCCTTGCCATAGCTCCAGTGGCGGTAGTTCACCGGCATGCCCACGCTGGCGTAGGCGTCCATCATCTGCTCGGCGGTGATGATCTCCAGCTGGTTGGGGTAGGTGTCCAGGCCATAGCGCTGCGCCGTGTGGCGGATCACCTCGTGGTACTGGTCGACCAGCTCGAAGCTCCAGTCGCTGGGCGCGGGCAGGCGCTGCACGGTCCTGTTCAGTGGCAGCGGGCCACGCAATGGCCGCTCCACGGTCGGGTTGGGCGTGGTGAAGACTGCAGGGGCAGTGGCGGGCACGGGCTCCATGGTTCACGCCGCCTGCGCGGCGCCCTCCTTCTTGAACAGGTCGCGGAACACGGGGTAGATCTGGTCGGGCGAGGTGGCCTTGCGCATGGCGAAGTGGCGGCTGGCGCCGGCCAGCTGGGTGTATTCCTCCCAGAGGTTCTGCTCCTCCTCGGCCACCTGCACGTAGGCAAAGTAGCGGCACAGCGGCAGGATCTTCTCGGCCAGCAGCTCGCGGCAGCGGCCGCTGTCGTGGTGCCAGTTGTCGCCGTCGCTGGCCTGGGCGCCGTAGATGTTCCATTCCGTGGGGCTGTAGCGCGCGCGGATGATCTCCTCCATCAGCACCAGGGCGCTGCTCACCACCGTGCCGCCGGTCTCGCGGGCGTGGAAGAAGTTCTCCTCGTCCACCTCCTGCGCCTGGGTGTGGTGGCGGATGAAGACGATGTCGATCTTCTCGTAGTGGCGGGTGAGGAAGAGGTACAGCAGGATGAAGAAGCGCTTGCTCAGCTCCTTGCGGCCCTCGTCCATCGAGCCCGACACGTCCATCAGGCAGAACATCACCGCCTTGCTGGTGGGCACCGGCGTCTTCACCCGGTTGCGGTAGCGCAGGTCGATCGGGTCCAGGTAGGGGATGCGCAGCAGGCGGGCGCGCAGGGCCTGCACCTTCTCCTCCAGTGCCGGCAGGTCGGCCTTGGCCGTGGCGTCCCCCGCAGCGGCAGCGGCCGCCATGATGGCCAGCTCGGCCTCCAGCTCGGCCAGCTCGCGGCGTGAACCCGAGCCGATGGCCAGTCGCCGGCCGATGGCACCACGCAGGCTGCGCACCACATGCAGGTTGTTGGGCGTGCCGTCGCTGCTGTAGCCGGCGCGGTGGCTCTTCCACTCCGGCACCTCGGCCAGCTGGGTGCGCACCAGGTGGGGCAAGGCCAGGTCCTCGAAGAAGACCTGCATGAACTCTTCCTTGCTCAGGGCGAAGCTGAAGTCGTCCTCGCCCTCGCCCTGGTCGGATGCCTGGCCCTTGCCGCTGCCACCGCCAGCACCACCCTGCGGACGCTTGATGCGGTCGCCACGCACATAGTCTTGATTGCCGGGGTGCACCATGTCGCGCACACCGCCGTTGGCATGGTGGAACACCGGCTCGGACAAGTCCTTCTTGGGGATGCGCACCTCTTCGCCGCGCTCCAGGTCACGGATGCCGCGGCCGTCCACCGCGCGGCGCACCGCTTCCTTGATCTTGTCCTTGTAGCGGCGCATGAAGCGCTCGCGGTTGCCGATGGACTTGTTCTTGCCCGCGAGCCGTCGGTCGATGATCTGCTGCAGCATCCAGACATCCTCACTTCTTGCGTTAGGCGGAAACGTTCAGCTGCTCTTGCGCACCCGCAGATACCACTCGCACAACAGCCGCACCTGCTTGCTGGTGTAGCCCTTGGCCACCATGCGGGCGACGAAGTCCTCGTGCTTCTTGGCTTCGTCGGCGCTGGCCTTGGCGTTGAAGCTGATCACCGGCAGCAGCTCCTCGGTGTTGGAGAACATCTTCTTCTCGATCACCGTGCGCAGCTTCTCGTAGCTGGTCCAGGCCGGGTTGTTGCCCGGGTTGTTGGCCCGCGCCCGCAGCACGAAGTTGACGATCTCGTTGCGGAAGTCTTTCGGGTTGGCGATGCCTGCGGGCTTCTCGATCTTCTCCAGCTCGCCGTTCAGGCTGGCGCGGTCGAACACCTCGCCGGTGTCGGTGTCCCGGTACTCCTGGTCCTGGATCCAGTAGTCGGCATAGGTGACGTAGCGGTCGAAGATGTTCTGGCCGTACTCGGAGTAACTCTCCAGGTAGGCGGTCTGGATCTCCTTGCCGATGAACTCGGCATAACGCGGCGCCAGCTGCTCCTTGATGAAGCCGGTGTACTTCTGCTCCAGCTCGGCGGCGAACTGCTCACGCTCGATCTGCTGCTCCAGCACATACATCAGGTGCACCGGGTTGGCCGCCACTTCGGCGCTGTCGAAGTTGAAGACCTTGGACAGAATCTTGTAGGCGAAGCGGGTGCTGATGCCACTCATGCCCTCGTCGACACCGGCGTAGTCGCGGTACTCCTGGTAGCTCTTGGCGCGTGGGTCGGTGTCCTTGAGGTTCTCGCCGTCGTACACCTGCATCTTGGAAAACAGGCTCGAGTTCTCCGGCTCCTTGAGGCGCGTCAAGATGGCGAACTGGCTCATCATCTTCAGCGTGCCCGGGGCGCACTTGGCCTGGCCCAGGCTGCTGGAGTTGATCAGCTTCTCGTAGATCTTGATCTCTTCGCTCACACGCAGGCAGTAAGGCACCTTGACGATGTAGATGCGGTCGAGGAAGGCCTCGTTGTTCTTGTTGTTGCGGAAGG